>DAOUBK010000122.1:0-31479 GCA_034432635.1 Roseiflexus sp. | reverse complement strand
GACGGCGTATTCGTGTTCGTCGGCGTGGCCGACGGTATGCTCGTGTCTGTTGGAGTAACAATAACTGGAGGTGTGTTCGTCAATCCGGGACCTGTCACTTCAACGAACACATATGCTGCGCCCGTTGCCGGGCCGGCAGCCGTATCACCATAGGCGCCCACGAGGATGGTATTGCCGTCGATACTGATCGATCCGCCCAGTCTGTCACCGGCATTTGTGTCGCTGCCGATCAGTTTTGCACGCTCGACCCACGTGCTTGTGGTGCGATCGAAGATGTAGACAGCACCGCTTGCAGGTCCGTTTGAATTGTGCAACGGCGCACCGACGACGAGGCGCCGGTTTTCGAGCGCCAGCGCGCTGCCAAACTGGTCGCTGCCGGCAGTATCGCTGGCGACGAACTTCTGCCGCTGCGCCCAGGCTACTCCGTTAAATTCAAAAAGATAGACGGCGCCACTGGAACTCCCGACGAAACGGTGCAGCGGCGCACCCACCGCCAGCCACCCATCGTCCAGCGCGACTGCGCTGCCGAAGCGATCACCGGCAATGGTATCAGGCGCGCCGACTTTATACCGTTGCACCCACGAGACGCCATCGAACTCAAAAAGGTACACCGCGCCGCCTGGACTTCCAGGTGAACTATGGAGCGGCGCACTCACCGCCAGCCACCCAGCGTTCAGCGCCAGTGCGCTGCCAAAACGATCACCTGGAACGGTGTCGACGCCGATCAACTTTTGTTGCTGTACCCAGGAGGCACCATCGAAGGTAAAGACATACACTGCACCGGCATTGACACCGAAGGAGTCGTGCATTGGCGCACCAACGAAAAGGGTATTGTCGTTGATCGCAAGCGCGCCACCAAACTGTGACAGTGAATCAGGATCGTTAGGGAGCAGGAGCGTCTGCTGCTGCCAGGTAGCGTTGGAGAAGAGATACACCACGCCGTCGTTCTGCGCGCCAAAGCTGGCATACGGCGCGCCTGCCGCCGTGTACGACCCGTTGGTAGCCACAGTTACGCCGAGGTATGCGTCAATCAGGGCGTCCGATGTGCCCAGACGCGCCGACTGCGTCCATGTCCCGGTGTTACGGCTGAATGCATACGCAGCACCAGCATTCCGCGCGAGATCCGACTTCGCGTAGGCGCCGACGATCGCCGTATCACCCCTGACAGCAACCGACAACCCGAAGTAATCGTACTGCGCAGCATCGGCAGCGAGAAGTTTCGTCTGTGCAAAGGTCAGCGATGATTGCGTCATCACCGACCGGGCAGGCGCAAACAGTGAGAGAAGGATGATCAGTAGAACGCCAGCGACAGGTGCGCTGAGCTGCTTCCCAGAGCGCATGAGACGCCTCCTGCTACGACGTCTGATGGAAATGTCGGCCTCATGCCCATCTTTATCATACCAGTGAACCGGCGATCAGCAATGATGACCAAAGTACCAGAACGCTCACCCCACTGATGCTCGATTACTACCATACATCGCTATGCTGTCAAACAGGTGAACGCAATGTGAATAAGGTTTTATGAGCGATGCGTGACCAGAGCGCCGTAGCGACGGTTGTACTAACGAGCGAGGAACATGAGTCTTCTCAAATGAGCGCACCATGAGCGAGATGTTGTGAAGTCATGGGAGATCACGGACATAGAAAGGAAACATTGGTGACCTCTCGATCTCTCCGAATGATCGTCATCACGTCGCCTGATCAACTCGATCAGGAATGGATCAACCGTCTTGCGCGCGAGGCGGACGTCGAGCGCCTCGATCGTGTGGGCAGCGTGGCTGCCGGGGTGCTTCTGGCGCAGCAGCATCGTCCGCATCTGGTCATTGTGGATCGTGATGTTGAACAGGCGGAGTCGGCGATACGTCAGATCTTCACCCAGGTTCCTTCCACTCTCTGCATTGCCGTCACTCCTTCAGCGGATGTGACCTCACTGCGACGCCTGGTGATGGCTGGCGCACGTGATGTGATCGCGCGTCCAATTCACCATGCCGATCTGATGAACAGCATTCGTGTGGTCATTGCCGCAGAACGCGATCGTGTCGCCCGGTCATCCTCAAACGGTGACCGATACACAGGGCGGTTGATCGTTGTGATTGCACCAAAGGGCGGGGTTGGTACGACGACGATCGCTGCCAATCTGGCGATTGCGTTGCGTCAGGTGACGAACACGGGTGTGGCGCTTGCCGATATGGGATTACAATTCGGCGATGTTGGCGTTCATTTGAATATCTGGTCGCGCCACACGCTGTACGATCTGGTGATGCATGCCCATGAACTGGACGATGCACTTTTTGAGAAGGTACTTCAAGCGCATAGTTCCGGGATCAAGGTACTGCTTGCACCGAACGATCTGGAAGCGGCTGGTGACATCTCACGCGAAGCGCTGACAGCAGTGGTGCATGGTCTGCTGGAACGGCACACCTACGTTGTGTGCGATACCTGGTCATTTCTCGACGATGTGACCGAGACGCTGCTTGGGAAGGCGGACGACGTGCTGGTCGTGACGACGCCGGAAGTGCCCGCGCTGCGTCACACCAAGAGTGTTCTGGAGTATCTCTCACGCAATGAATTGACGCACGGGCGGATCACGCTGGTGCTCAACCGTTTCCCTAGCGTAAACGGCATCGCGCTGCAGGATATTCAGAAACACCTGCGCCATCCGGTCGGCGCCAATATTCCGAGCGAGGGGCAACCGATCACGCACAGCATCAATCGTGGCGTGCCGGTTGTGATGGCGCACCCTCAGAGTTGGGTGAGCCAGAGCTTCCTCAACCTAGCAGCATACGTCGCCGGCGACAGTGCGCAGCTAATTGCGCTCGAACGTGTAGGCGGGAAGAAAGCCAGCAAAGGCGCGCTGCCGGATATGAAGGAACGCCGCAGTCTGTTCAGCCTGGTGCGTGGCGCATAAGCGCACAGGTGAACAGCTCACCCTTCCGCCAGCTTGTACCCGACCCCGCGCACTGTCAGGATTATTCGCGGGCGTGACGGTTCAGCTTCCACTTTTTCACGCAACCGGCGCACACAAACGTCGACCAGATTCGTTTCGCCGACGTAATCGTAGCCCCAGACTTCGCGGAAGAGGGTTTCGCGGTCGAACACATGCCCGGCGTTGGCGGCAAGGAAGTAGAGCAGTTCGAACTCCATCGGCGTCAGATTGACTTCTTTGCCGCGCACAGTGACCCGGTGGCGCGGTTCATCGATTTCAATCTCACCCACGCGTACAACCGGCGGCGCAACGCGGTGCTTGTACCCTTCGACGCGCCGCAGGATGGCATCGACACGCGCAATCAACTCGGCGGTTTTGAACGGTTTGGTAATATAATCGTCAGCGCCGAGTTCGAAGCCGTGCACAATATCATCGGTGCCGTCGCGGGCGGTCAGGATGATGATCGGCACATCGGAACGCTCGCGGATGCGCTGGCATGCCTCGAACCCATCGACATACGGCATCATCACGTCGAGAATGACCGCGTCGAACTTCGATTCGTTGAACGCTTTGAGTGCCTCCAGACCATTCTTGACTGTAACGATTTCGTAGCGCGGATCTTTCAGCGTCACCTGAATCAATGTGCCAATCGACGGATCATCGTCCGCGATCAGGATGCGCCGGGGATGGGTGCTGTCTTCGTGTGCTCGTTCAGCAATTCGACGTATGAGTCGCATAGTAGTACCATGTTCACCCGTACTGTGTGCAGTATAACGACTCTTGCATCAATCGTAAAGAGGGAAAGCACACTTAATATGTCCAGCGAGTTAAGATATTTTCACGTTCGAAGAGGAGGATTGCCCCGGCGAAAGCGAGGGCTGCCAGAAATGCCAGCGCTGTGCTTGCAATCAGCGCCAGCAGCGGTGTCAGCACCACGATGCCGAGCAACTGAGCAATGAACAGCGCCAGCAGCGGAACGACGACAACCGCCGATACCTGCTGTGCTGTACGCGGATCGTTGACTCGACCCGAGATAGCAACCGTCACTGCTACCATGATCAACGCCAGTGACGGTGATCCGAACAGCAGGAGCATCCACCACCCGCCACCGAGGATCACCTGATAGACGCGATCGCTGAGGACGATCAGCCGCAGCGCCAGAACAAAGACCGCTGCCGCACCCCAGGTGATGATCAGCGTCGGAATGAGGGATGCCAGACATTTCCCCAGCAACAGTTCCCAGGTGCGCACCGGCGCAGCAAGGAGCGGCTCCAGTGTGCGGCGCATCTTCTCGCCAACGATGCTGTATGCTGCGATCGTGGCAGGGACCAGGAGCGGCATGATGAGAAACATCAACCCGAACTGTTTGCCCATCAATGCCTGAACCACCTCTGTCTCCGACAGACCGGCGAACGAGGGATCGGCAATGACAGCGCCAAGCCGGTTGGTATCTTCATCGGGTGTTGTGCCGATCAGGTAGAGCGCAACTATCGGCAGAACGGTCAGCAGCAGCGGCGGCACGATGATCGTCATCAGGAGGGTCCGCTCACCACGCAGTTCGAGCCATTCTTTGTAGAGAATGACGAGCGCTTTACGCATGTGACTGCCCTATCGGTTCTGCTTCGCGCACCAGGCGCAGGTACACGTCTTCGAGCGAGTGTTCACGCGGTTCGACGTACCGGATCGCGGCGCCGGCGCCGATCAGCGCCTGTACCAGGAGCGGGTTCTGTTCGTCGGGATTGTCGAGCGAAATAGTGAGCGCATCGCCGCCAGCGACTGCGGCGTGCACGAACGGTAGCGCACGCACGACATCGAGAAACAGCGTGGCGTCGCCGGCAACGCGGATGCGCGTTCCGTTGCCGAAGAGTTCGGCACGCAGCGTATCAGGAGCGCCGATGCGCAGCAGGCGGGTGCGAAACACCGCAATCGTATCGCACAACTCATCGGCTTCCGGCAGATTGTGCGTGGTGAGAAAGATTGTACGCCCCTCGGCGCGCAATTCCTTGATGAATTCGCGGACGGTGCGGGCAGCTTCCGGATCGAGACCGGCGGTTGGTTCGTCGAGAAAGATAATCGCCGGTTCGTGCAACAGCGCGCGTGCAATCGCAAGTTTCTGCCGCATACCCTTCGAGAAACTACCCACTGGATCGTCACGGCGATCCCACAGACCGAGCATGTGCAGATACCGTTCAGTTTGCGCTTCGGCACGGGCAGCATCAAGATCGTAGAGCCGTGCAAAGAAGATCAGGTTCTGGCGTGCGCTGAGCCGCTCGTACAACCCGGGGCTTTCGGTCAGCAGCCCTACATTGTGGCGGATGGCCTGGTCCTCTGCACCGAGGCGATACCCCGCCACAACAGCGCTGCCGGAGGTTGGGGCGATCAGTGCCGCCAGCATGCGCACCGTCGTCGTCTTGCCGGCGCCGTTTGGTCCCAGAAAACCGAACACTGCCCCGCGCGGGGCAGTGAAGGTCAGACTCTCGACAGCAACACGTTTACCGAAAGCACGAGTCAGATCACAGGTCTCGATTGCATGCATGGGAAAAGAAACGGCGGCAAGAGGTCAGGAGGAGATCTTCATACACGCACACCTCTTGCCGTTGCCACACTTACTCCAGATAACCGCGCAGACCGCGCCCGTAGTGGGGATGGCGCAATTTGCGCAGCACCCGCGCCTCGATCTGCCGGATGCGTTCGCGCGTAATGCCGAATTCGCGTCCTACCTCTTCCAGCGTGCGGTAATGACCGTCGTACAAGCCGTAGCGCAACTGGATAATGCGACGTTCGCGTTCGGGCAATTTTTCGAGGGCGCTATCGATCTGCTCGCGCAGAATGTGGTGTGATGCGCTATCCATCGGCGTGACGCCTTTACCGTCTTCGATAAAGTCAGCCAGCACCGTATCGCCTTCAGTTCCGATCGGTGTTTCGAGCGAGATCGTCTGACGCGCCGCTTCGAGCACCCGGCGCACCTTTTCGGCTGGAATGCCGAGTTCGAGCGCAATTTCGTCCGGCGTCGGATCACGCCCGGTGGTCTGCTGGATGCGATTGCTGGTACGCATCACACGATTGATCGTTTCACCGACATGGACCGGCAGGCGAATGGTGCGGCTCTGATCGGCGATGACGCGGGTAATCGCCTGGCGGATCCACCACGTGGCATAGGTCGAAAATTTGTACCCTTTGCGATAATCGAACTTCTCGGTTGCGCGCATCAGTCCGATGTTCCCCTCCTGGATCAGGTCGAGCAGCGACATCCCACGGCCGAGGTATTTCTTTGCAATCGAAACGACCAGGCGCAGGTTCGCCTGGATGAGGCGCTCGCGGGCAGCATGCCCTTCCTGGACCCACCGGTGCAACTGGAGACGCTCTGAAGGGGCGTAGTCGCCTTTCTGCAACCGTTCGCTTGCCTGCTCGCCACGTTCCACCTGCTGCGCCAGCATAATCTCTTCCTGAGCAGTCAGCAGGTTCACCCGTCCAATTTCGCGGAGATACACGCGAACCGGATCATCGACGCCCATGGTTTCAACGTCGGCATCGAACTCGCGATCCAGTGCTTCGTCTTCTTCGTGCTCGTGGTTGGCATGAAAAGCATCGATGACCTGATCGAAGGGATCTCCAGCAGTGCGTTTGAGGATGTGATCGATCGTCTCGGACACCGATTCGGCGGCAGGGTGATGGACGCGAACGTGATTGCGCGGAGAGGTCTGCGACTCGTCGTGGGCCGTGGCCAGGAAGGAGTCGAGGGGTTCTTTCACATTCCACCAGCCTTCTGTGCATAACGGCCAAATATTATGTGCACACCGTAAGATAGCACAAAAATCGCACATCTTCAAGGACTATTTTGCACTAGTACCTATCCCGCAGGCGCATGCTATAATCTCCGCTAAAGGCATCCAGTCGTTTCTCCGGCGACGTGCCTGCACGTTCACGCACAGGACGCTGTCGCCTCCCGGCGTTCAGGCAGAGGTGTTCGCCTGGTTGCAGGAATGAGGCGCTTCATTATATCCGCATATGAGCAAAAAGGAGTAAACCGTGCAGATCTATCTCGACACAGCCAATCTGGACGAAATTCGCACTGCTGCAAGTTGGGGCGTACTCAGCGGCGTTACCACGAACCCGTCGCTGATGGCAAAAGAGAAGGGCGCCGATTTCAAGGCGACGATCCAGGAGATTGCAAGCCTGGTTGATGGTCCGATCAGCGCCGAAACGACGGCGCTCGATGCCGATGGCATGGTGCGCGAGGGACGCGAGTTCGCCGCCTGGCACCCGAATGTCGTTGTCAAAGTGCCAAGCACCACCGAAGGGTTGAAGGCGGTGTCGCGGCTGGCGCGTGAGGGTATTCGTTGCAATGTCACGCTCTGCTTCAATGCAATTCAGGCGCTCCTGGCTGCGCGTGCCGGTGCGTTCATTATCAGCCCGTTCGTAGGACGCGTCGATGATGTCGGCGTCGACGGTATGAGCCTGATCCGCGAGATTGTGCAGATATACCGCCAGCATAAGATTGCGACGCTGGTGCTCGCGGCTTCCATCCGCCATCCGCGGCATATTGTCGAAGCGGCGCTGGCAGGCGCCGATATTGCAACCTGTCCGTTCAAGGTGCTCGAACAGAGTATGCGTCATCCGCTAACCGATATTGGTATCGAACGCTTCCTGGCAGATTGGAAAGCCTGGCAGCAGGGGAAGTAACGTCTGGACTGCGTCGCATCCGGATTTTCAGGAAAGGCGATCATGACATCAACATATACTGATCTCGATCGACTCGCCATCAATACGATTCGCACACTGTCGATCGATGCCGTGCAGGCTGCGAATTCCGGACATCCGGGCTTGCCGCTGGGTGTAGCGCCGATGGCGTATGTGCTCTGGACCCGTTTTCTGCGGTTCGATCCGCGCGATCCGTCGTGGCCCGACCGTGACCGTTTTGTTCTCTCTGCCGGTCATGGGTCGATGTTGCTCTATAGTCTGTTGCATCTGACCGGCTACGATCTCTCGCTCGACGAATTGCGGCGATTCCGGCAGTGGGGGTCAAAAACACCTGGCCACCCGGAACGCCACGTGACACCTGGCGTCGAGGTGAGTACCGGTCCGCTGGGGCAGGGTTTTGGCAATGGCGTGGGTATGGCGATCGCGGAGGCGTTCCTGGCGGCGACGTACAATCGCCCCGGCTACACGCTGTTCGATCATTACACCTACGCGATTGTCAGCGATGGTGATCTGATGGAGGGTGTGGCTGCGGAAGCGGCGTCGCTCGCAGGGCACTTGAAGTTGGGGAAACTGATCTACCTCTACGACGATAATCGCATTTCGCTCGACGGTCCGACCGACCTGGCATTCACGGAAGATGTGTTGCTGCGCTTTGAGGCGTATGGATGGCACACAGCGCGTGTTGACGATGGCAACGATCTGGAAGCCATCGAGGCGGCGATCCGCGCTGCGCAGGCGGTGCATGATCGCCCTTCCCTGATTGCAGTGCGCACCACAATCGGCTACGGCAGTCCGCTGGCAGGCACGCACAAAGTGCATGGAAGTCCGCTCGGCGCCGATGGGGTGCGCGCCACAAAGCAGGCGCTGGGATGGAATCCGGAGGCGACGTTCTTTGTCCCCGACGAGGTTCGTTCGCATATGCGCGCGGCGTGTGAACGCGGGGCTACACTGCGCGCCGACTGGCAGGCACGCTTCGAGGCGTATGCGGTTGCGTATCCTGCCGAAGCGCAACAGTTGCGTCAGGTGCTGACGGGAAGATTGCCGGACGGCTGGAAAGCGCAGTTGCCGACGTTCGATCCGGCAGGCGGCGATCTGGCGACCCGCGATGCGTCGGGAAAAACCATCCAGGCGCTGTATCGCGCTATTCCCTGGATGATCGGCGGTTCCGCCGATCTTTCGGAAAGCACGAAAACACCGTACACGACCACGAAGAGTTTCCAGGCGAATGCGCGCACCGAGCGGGTGATCTGGTTCGGTGTGCGCGAGCACGGGATGGGTGCGATCCTGAACGGCATGGCGGCGCACGGGGGGGTTAAACCATACGGTGGGACATTCCTGGTGTTTTCGGATTATATGCGCGCTGCTATTCGCCTTGCGGCGCTCTCGCACCACCCGGTGATCTATGTGTTCACCCACGATAGCATCGGACTGGGGGAGGATGGTCCCACCCATCAACCGGTCGAGCACCTGGCGGCATTGCGCGCTATTCCCAATCTTTGGGTTATTCGCCCTGCCGATGCAAACGAGACCGTAGCTGCCTGGCAGATTGCCCTGGAACGCAGCGATGGTCCTACGGCGCTGATCCTGAGCCGGCAGAAGTTACCGGTGCTCGACCAGACGCTGGCATCAGCCGATGGAGTGCGGCGCGGGGCGTATGTGCTGCGCGACGCCGACAACGGCGCACCGCAGATCATCCTGATGGCGAGCGGCTCGGAAGTGGCGCTGGCGCTGGCGGCGCAGACGGCGCTGACGACGCATGGTGTGGCAGCGCGGGTGGTCAGTTTTCCGTCGTGGGAACTGTTTGCGCTGCAACCACCGGAGTATCGCGATACAGTGCTGCCGCCGTCGGTACGTGCGCGACTGGCGATCGAGGCGGGTGTGTCGCAGGGATGGGAGCGCTGGGTTGGCGACTCTGGCGATTGTGTCAGCGTCGAGACGTTTGGTGCGTCGGCGCCGTATCAGATACTGTTCCAGCAGTACGGTTTCACAACCGATTCGATTGTGACGCGAGCACTGGCAGTTCTCGAACGATCAGCCGGGCGCTGAACATTCACCGTTCGTCTCGCTACACCGCGCTGTCGGCGTATCCAGGTCATGCAATGATGCAAGGAGGGCGCAATGTTGATTGGCGATTGGCTGGCACGGCGAGCCGATCTGACACCGCACAAAGTTGCGCTGCTGGACGCTGCCGATGGATTGCGACCGATCACATTCCGCCAGTGGAACGCGAATGTCAGTCGCACAGCACGATTTCTTGTTGAGCGGTTCGGTGTGCAGCGCAGCGATCGGGTGGCGGTGCTGGCGATGAATTGTGTCGCCTATCTGGACATCTGGTTCGCCTGTGGGAAACTCGGCGCGATCCTCCAGAATCTCAACTGGCGCCTTACTCCGACGGAACTGGCGGGGTTGATCGCCGACGCCGAACCGACATTGCTGATCTACGGACCTGAGTTTGTCGAGCAGGTGCGCGCATTGCGCTCTGCGGTCCGCGGCGTTGCGCTCGACGCCAACCGGCGCGCAGACCCCGACGATGCGGTGTTCGCCGAGCGTGACGCTTTCGCGGACGATCCCTTCCCCGCCGTTGATCTGATGGCGGACGATCCCTGGGTGATCTGCTACACCGGCGGCACGACCGGGCTGCCGAAAGGCGCGATCCTGACGCACGGCAACATTTTCTTCAATGCGGTCAATACTGTCGCCGGATGGGGGCTGCGCCCTGACGATGTGACCATTCTCAACGCGCCGCTGTTTCACACCGGCGGGCTGAACGTCTTCACGGCGCCACTGGCGCATATCGGCGGTACCTCGATCGTGTGCCGGCAGTTCGACCCGGATCGGGTGTTCGATCTGATCGAGCGCCAGGGAGTGACCATCTATTTCGGTGTACCGACGATGTTTCTGGCTTTGCAACGGCATCCGCGCTGGGAGACGGCAGATTTCTCGCGGGTGCGCTGGATGATCAGCGGCGGTGCGCCGTGCCCGCCACCAGTGTTCGAAAACTTCCGTCGGCGTGGCGTGCCGTTCCGCACCGGCTATGGGTTGACAGAAGCAGGACCGAACACCTTCTGGTTGCCCGACGAGGATATCGAACGGAAAGCCGGCGCTGTCGGATACCCGTTGCCGCATATCGATCTGCGCCTGGTGAACGAACGTGGCGACGTGTGTGCCGCTGGCGAGGTTGGCGAATTGCACATTCGCGGCGCTCACGTCTGCGCCGGGTACTGGCGCAGACCGGCTGAGACCACGGCGACGATTGTTGACGGATGGTTGCACACCGGCGATCTCGCGTGGCGAGATACGGATGGATGTTACACCATCGTCGGACGCCTGAAGGATGTGATCATTTCGGGCGGCGAGAATATCTATCCGGCTGAAGTCGAAGCGGTGCTGGCGGGGCATCCGGCAGTGGCGGAGGTGGCCCTGATCGGAGCGCCCGATCCAACGTGGGGCGAGGTAGGATGGGCAGTGGTTGTGCTGCACGAGGCATTCCGGCAATCGGCGCAGGATATCGAGCAGCAACTCATCGACTCCTGCCGCGACCGGCTGGCACGGTACAAAATCCCGAAGCGCGTCATTGTCGTCGAGGCATTGCCGCGCACCGGCGCGGGGAAGGTTGACAAACGCGCGTTGCGGGCTATGTTGAAGGTCGAAGTGTGATCGCAAGCGAGGCAGTTCAAGGTCGAACATGGAGTGTGGAGGCGCTATGCACATCGGTGGATTGCTTGCACGTCACGCGCGGTACCGCCCGAATCACACTGCTGTGATCGTCGGCGACGCGCGACTCACGTATCGGGAATTCAACGCACAGGTCAACAAAGTTGCACACGCGCTGCTGGGACTGGGTTTGACCAGGGGCGACAAGATTGCAACCGTGCTGCCGAACTGCATGGAGTTGCTCGAAGTCTACTGGGCAGCGGCGAAGATCGGACTGGTGGTGGTTCCGATGAGCACCCTGCTGCGTGGACAGGGGCTAGTCACCCTTTTGCGCGACTCGGACACTGCGGCAGTGGTGACCGACGCAGCGCATGCTCCGGTGATCGATGCCATCCGCAATGATCTGCCCATCGATCCGGCGCGTTTTTTGATCACCGACGCCCCGGATCATCCAGGGTATCGTGATTACCACGCGCTGGTTGCGCCAATGGTGGAAGATGATCCAAAGGGGATCGAGATCCGCAGCGACGATCCGTACAACATCATGTACAGTAGCGGCACGACCGGTCTGCCGAAGGGGATTGTGCTCACACATGGAGTACGCGCCGGATACGGAACGATCTTCGCGTCATCGTACCGCATCATGCCGGAAAGCATCATTCTGCACGCCGGTGCACTCGTTTTCAACGGCGCGTTCCTGACCTTGATGCCGGCATTCTATCTGGGCGCCACGTATATCCTGATGTCGGCGTTCAATACACGACAGTTGATTGAGATCGCGATCCGCGAGAAGGTAACGCACATCAAGATGGTACCCTCGCAGATCGTTGCCCTGCTCAACGAACCCGACTTCGACGAACGTCACATACCATCGATCGAGATGCTCGGCTCGGTCGGTGCGCCGTTGCACTTGGAACACAAACTCGAATTGGAACGGCGCTTCCCCAACCGGCTCTACGAATTGTACGGATTGACCGAAGGGTTCATGACCATTCTCGACAAGTGCCACCGTGGCGAAAAACTGGCGTCGGTCGGAGTTCCGCCGCCGTTTATGGAGATCAAAATCATCGACGTTCAGGGACGCGAACTGCCGCCCGGCGAAGTCGGCGAAATCTGTGGTCAGGGTCCGTTGATGATGACCGGCTACTACAAGCGCCCCGATCTGACGGCGCAGGCCATCATTGATGGCTGGCTGCACAGCGGCGACATGGGGTATGTCGATGCGGATGGTTTCCTCTATCTGGTTGACCGGAAGAAGGACATGATTATTTCTGGCGGGATCAACGTTTTTCCGCGCGACATCGAAGAAATCATCGTTCAGCATCCCGCCGTGCGCGAAGCGGCGGTTTTTGGTGTGCCAAGCGAGAAATGGGGCGAAACGCCGCTGGCGGCGGTCATTCTCAAGTCGCCCGGTCTGGTATCGGCGGAAGAGTTGTGCGAATGGATCAATGCGCGTGTCGAAGCCGGGTATCAGAAGGTGTCGCAGGTGGTGATTATGGACGACTTCCCGCGCAGTGCAGCGGGAAAAACGCTCAAGCGGGTCATGCGCGACGAGTACTGGAAGGGGAGGGAGCGTAAGATTTAAGCGACTGGAGGTGGCACCATGCCTTTCGTGACGGCGGGCGACCTGAATGTTCACTATATCGAACACGGCGCCGGTGAGCCGGTGCTGCTCCTGCACGGCAACTGGGCAACGTGCGGCTGGTGGGAGCCGACGTTGAACCTGTTGCCGTCCGGGTATCGCGGCATTGCCCCCGACATGCTCGGACGGGGCAAGACGGAAGGACCGGATCACGACTACAGTCTCGCAGCGCTGGCGCGAGACACGCTGATGTTTGCCGATGCGCTGGGTATCGATCGTTTCCACCTGGTAGGGCATTCTCTTGGCGCTGGCGTGGCAATTCAGCTGGCACTCGACCATGGGGACAGGGTACGATCACTGGTTGCGGTTGCGCCGCCGTGGGTCGATGGTATGCCGGCGGAAGCCAATTCGCCGGAACGTCAACAGATGCTGAAGGCGAACTTCGACCTGTTCGCAATGGCGTTGAAGGCGCTGGCGCCAACCGCACCCGACGATGCGTTCTGGCATCGGCTGGTTGCCGAGGGGCATGAACAGCGGATCGAGGCGGCGTTGGGCGCGATCAATGCACTGGCGACCTGGGCGCCGGGCGATACGCTACGTTCGATTGCGTGTCCGAAACTGGTTATCGCAGGCGAGAACGATATTCTGGTGACGCAACCGGTGGCAGCGCGCGCTGCCGAGGCGCTCGGCGCACAGTTGATGGTTATTCCGGGTATCGGGCATTCGCCGAATATCGAGGCGCCGACGGTATTCGTCAGTCTGCTGGCGGATGTGTGGCGCAGCGCGAAGGCGGAGGGTTAACAGGGGGCAGGGAAAATTCGACAGGAGGCTCTCAGGCACGCAAACACGAAGGATGGCGCAACTCGCCTCGATGCAGGGTGCAGCGACAGGTTGATTGCCTTCAATGAGGGCGCCATCCAACACCTGCCTGCACCCGAAGCCGCACCGCACTCGCTCCACAGCGACCAAAGCGCGGGCCGTTGGGTGGCAGCCCTTCACAGGGCTCGCGTCAATACAGAGAAGAAGAGGTGATAGATGAGCAACAGCATTGACCTGTCCACCCTGACGCCGCTAACGATCTACGAGCTCAAACTGTTTGCCCCCGTAAAGGTCAACGGCGCAGCCACCCTGGCGTACCCGGACACCGGTGCAATTGGGTGATGGTTTCCCCCCACCTGGCGAAGGCTATGCCGTCCCTTGGAACGACCACCATCCGCAGCGCGTTCGGCGAGAGAACCTATGACACTGTCGAGAGGATCGATATCGACTTTCTCGGGACCACGCGCCACACCTCTGCGCTCGTGGCTCCGACTCTCGATAACAGTTATCAACCACCTTTTGCGGTCACCATCAAGCTCGATGCTCCGACGATCTTCGCCGAAGCGGTGATTTTGGACTTCTGGCTCTTGAGCGTCTCGCGTCCCGATCAGCGTGATCAGGACCTGTGGCTGGCGGCGCCGGCATGGTTCATCCAGGATATCTGCCTCATCGAGCTGGAGTCACGCAGCGGTCCGGTCATGGCGCTGTTCGACACGGGGGCCGGCATTTCCGTTCTCAACGCTGCACAGTTTGCGGAAGACGCCCTCGACCTTCGTCCCTTCTTCGAGTTGGAGATCGGTGATGCGACCGGTGCAAAAGTGACGCAACAGGTAGCGCTCTGCGCTGGATTGCGCATCAGGAATAGCGTGGTTCCAGATTTCCATTGCTTTTCAACCGATTTGCAGGCGGTCGAGAAGGCGCTTGGCTGTGATATCCATATGGTATTCGGCGCAAATGCGATGCTCAGGAGCGGGTTTCGCTGGTTGATCGAAAGATCCTCTGGGAAAGTCTGCTTTACCGTTTAGGTATACCACCTGTCAGAACAACGCGTCTGGAAGTTGCTGCGCAGCGCCCATGCCGCTCCCGCGACAGCCGGTTCATGACTCTGATGCGCACCATCGTATTACCGGAAGTCAGAGGTTCGCTCGAAACGAATAACTTGCGTGTGGCGCATTCCCCTGCTACACTACGCGCCGCGATGAAAAGGATTGGCATTGTCATTGTTTCGTTCAATACGCGCGATCTCCTCTCTGCATGCCTTGAGTCACTTACGACATGTTCATTGCCCTTCCACGTCGTGGTGGTGGACAATGCTTCGCACGATGGCAGCGCAGCGCTGGTGCGTTGTCGCTTTCCCTGGGTGACGCTCATCGAGGCCGGACGTAATCTGGGGTTTGCCGCTGCCACCAATCTGGCGATCCGCACGGTGCGCGCTCTGCATCCTGCACTCAATTATGTGCTGGCGCTCAACCCCGATACGGTGGTGCGCAGGGGCGCTATCGAGACGCTGGTCGCTTTTCTGGATGCACATCCCCGCGTCGGTATCGTTGCTCCACGGCTGTTGAATCCGGACGGAACTGTTCAGGCTGCGGCGTTTCGCTTTCCGACGCTGCTGATGACGCTGCTCGACCTGTTTCCGCCAGGGGAGGTGTTGCCCGGACGCCTCTACAACTCCTGGTGGCATGGCCGCTACCCGCAGGAGCAATCCGGCGCTGCACCGTTTCCGATCGATCATCCCCTCGGCGCATGTATGCTCGTCCGCTGCGCGGTCGTCGATCAGATTGGTCTGCTCGATGAGGGGTATTTTATGTACGCCGAGGAAGTGGACTGGTGTTATCGCGCTCGACGTGCGGGATGGGCTATCTGGCAGGAACCTCGTGCACAGGTGGTGCATGTCGGCGGCGCAGCGACCGGTCAGTTTCGCGCCCGAATGCTGGTGGCGCTGTATGCGAGTCGGTTACGCTTTTTTCGCAAGCACTACAGCGCGCGCATTGCCAATCTCCACGCGGCAATCATCCGCGCCGGCATGGTGCGCCTGATCCTCTGCGCCTGGCGCGCCTATGCGCACCGGATTATCGGGCGTGATGAGTTGAGGTCGCGGTTGTGGGCGTATGGGAGCATTCTACGCTTATGACTCCGCCGAATGCTGAACCGCTTGCCATACTGTCGGTGGCTATCATTGCCAGGAATGAGAAGCGGCACATCACCGGTGCGCTTGCCAGCGTCACCGATCTTGCCGGCGAGATCGTTGCAGTGATCGACGATCGTTCGACCGATGCGACTGCCGATATCTGTCGCACATTCGGTGCGCGCGTGTATGTGGAACCCTGGCGTGGCTTCCCGGCACAGCGTAATCGCGCACTCGATCTCTGTACTGGCGACTGGGTGTTATTCCTCGATGCCGATGAACGGGTGACACCCGACCTTGCGGTGGAGATGCGCGCCGTGCTGACCGGCGAGTCGCGCCTGGCAGGGTTCTGGATACCGCGCTACAACCTGTTCTTTGGACGACGGCTGCGGGGCGGCGGGTGGTACCCTGACCATCAACTACGGTTGATGCGCCGCACGTGCGCCCGCTATGACGAGGCGCGCCGGGTACACGAAGTCGCTGCACTCGATGGACCTTCCGGCATGCTGCGCCATCACCTGCTCCACCTCAATATCGAGCGTCTCGACGAGTTGTGGCACAAGCAACGGGCGTATGCTATCCAGGAGGCACATACGCTCTTCACGGCAAAGACGCCGGTGCGCTGGCGGACGTTCATCGGCGCGCCGGTGCGCGAGTTCTACCGGCGTTTCGTTACCCTGCACGGCTACCGTGACGGGGCGCTCGGTCTGTTTCTCTGCGCAACAATGGCGTACTTCGAAGTGGTGAAATATGTGCATCTCAAGGGATTGACCATGATCGGGCATTCGTTGCAACTTCAACGCTAATCTCAAAGCTGCGCGATCCATGCTTGCAATCATTATCGTTTCCTGGAATGTTCGCACCCTGATCGACCGTTGTATCGCAACGGTGCAGGCATCGCTCGCCGGTTCGGGTATCGATTACCGGATTGTGGTGGTCGATAACGCCTCGACCGACGGAACACCGGCACTGCTACGCGCGCATTATGCCGACATCGAGGTGATCGAAGCCGGGCGCAACTTTGGGTTTGCCGGCGGTAACAACCTGGCGCTGCGCCGTCTCTTTGCCCGCAATGACTGGAATGCCCGCTATATGTTGCTGCTCAATCCCGACACCGAAGTGATCGGCGATGCGCTTCCGCACATGGTGCGCTACCTGGAGACCCATCCCGACGTGGCGGTAGTCGGACCGCGACTGCGGTATCCGGACGGAACGGTGCAGTCGAGCCGACGACGTTTCCCGACGCCGGGGGTTTTCTTCTGGGAGAGCACGCCTCTGGAATGGCGCTGGACCGACAATCCATGGGTACGGTATTACCGTTGCGTCGATCTGCCGGACGATAGCGAACAGGCGGTCGACTGGCTGGTGGGAGCGGCGCTGATGGTGCGCCGGTCGGCGATTGAGTGTGCTGGTCTGCTCGATGCCGGTTTCCTGCTCTACTCCGAAGAACTGGAATGGCAGCAGCGGCTTAGCGCCTGTGGTCGAATCATCTATCTCCCAACTGCGGAAATCGTTCATTATGAGGGGCAGAGCAGCGAACAGATTCCGATCCGACGATTGATCCTCTTCCACCGCAGTCGTCTGCGCTATGCGCAGATGCGCTACGGCGATCGTCTGGCGCAGATGGTGCGTTTGTTTCTTCTCGCCGCGTACACCGCCGAACTGATGATCGAGAGCGGCAAATGGCTGCTGGGGCATCGACGCGACCTGCGCACCTGGCGGGTCACAGCCTGCCTTGCCCTGCTGCGCGCGTTGGGTGGTCGGCAAACTGCGGACTGAGAGAACGGAGTATGGTCGTTCTCTGGCGCATGGCTCAAGTCCTGCACATCTCACGTTCTTAATGTGCTACTTCCCTTTTTGAGGGGTTTCGTGGTAGCATGGAGTGGAGGACGCACAGAGAACCGCTATGCTCAAACGATGGTTTCAGCGTCGCCGCCGTCTCAACGATGCGCAACTCGGACGCGAGTACAAAGTCGATGATGTTATCGAGCAGCGTTACGAGGTGCAACAGGTCCGGCGCGGCTATATGGGGGTCGTGTATGTTGCATATGACCGCCAGCGCCGCCGGCGTGTCGTCTTGAAGACGTATCAGACGAAATACCTCTGGGACGAAGCCGCTATCCGGCGTTTCAACGCCGAAGCGGAACTCTGGATTCGCCTCGGCAGCCACCCCAACATTGTACGCGCATACGAAATCCACACCTACATGGGGCGTCCCCACGTCGTCGCCGAGTATGTTCACGGTGGTTCGCTCCGCGCGCTGGTGGGGCGGCTGCAACCGTGCGAAGCGATCGATTACGGCATTCAAATCTGCCGGGGTATGCAGCACGCGGTCGAACAGTTGAACATGGTTCACCGCGACCTCAAACCGGACAACATTATGGTATCGTTCGATAGACGCGCGCGGGTGACCGACTTTGGCTTATCGAAAGTCTTGCGCCCCTGGCAAACATTGTTCGATGCCGATCAGTTCGAGCACCACGGTCGCATGACGCTGCGCGCCTCATTTTCGACGTCGGGTCTGGGTGGTACATTGCCGTATATGGCACCAGAACTGTTCGACGGCGCCGCTACCAGCGTCTGGAGCGACATCTATGCGTTTGGCGTGACCCTCTACGAATTGTTCGTCGGTCGACTGCCGTTTGATGCGCAGCGTGACGATGCCCTGATCCGTCTGATTCGTAAGGCGCCGCCGCCCGATCCGCGCAATCTGGCGCCGAATGTGCCGCCAGACGCTGCGGCGATCGTCATGCGCTGTCTGGCGAAACGTCCTGGTGAGCGGTTTCAGTCGTTCGCGGAACTCGAAGCGGCGCTGCAACAGGTGCGCGAAGCGCGCGTCGGCGCACCGTTCGTCTGCGAGTCGTTGTTCGACAATCGGGATGAAGCCGAACAGTGGAAGGAGCGCGGGCTGGCGCGTATGAACATGGGTGAGTACAAAGAAGCGATCCGCTGCTTCAAGCGCGCGGTCGAACTCGATCAGGATCAACCAGATAGCTGGGACCTGATGGCGCGCTGTTTGCTCAAACTCTGGATGTACCATGAGGCGCTGCACGCTGTGGAAGAAGGGTTACGCTGCGCCGTGAGTCGCACCGAGTTCGGTAACCTGTACGGCGTGCGTGGTGAGATTTTTACAGCAATGCAGAAGCCGCTCGAAGCGCTGGCGGCGTATGATACCGCTCTCTCCTATACGCCCAGCATGCCCGCATTATGGCGTGGCAAGGGGGCACTGTTGCAGCACATCGGCGAGACGCACTCAGCTCAGGAATGTTTTGAAAAAGCGATCGCGCTCGATCCGTCCGACACGATTGCACATCGCCGGCTCGGTGACCTGCTGGCGATGCGCGGGCGCTGGAAAGCGGCAGTGGATTCGTATGCCGAAGCGCTCAAACTCGATCCGCGTTCGGTGGAAGGATGGGTGAAGTACGGCGATAGCCTGCTCCGACTCGGCAGAAAGGAAGAGGCGCGCATAGCCTTTGAGAAGGCGCTCAAACTCGACCCGGAGCATCGTGGCGCGCTTGCCGGGTTACGTCAGGCAGAAAAGTAACAGAATTTTGATAATTGATGCCAGGTTTCTGTTATAATCACTCCAGTGATCGTTGCAGCAGCGTCGTCGCCCTACGCCCTGAGCTTGATCGATGGCGAACGGATTTCAAGGGGTGTCGTCCTGCGCTTCGACATATCAACAATCAAGGAGATGCTGGCCGATGTCACGGCGTATTGTTGTTACCGGCATGGGCGCCGTCAGCCCGCTTGGGCTCGATGTTCCGGCGCTCTGGCAGGGGATCCGCGAAGCACGGAGCGGGATCGGTCCGATAACGCTCTGTGATGCTTCGAATCTGGATTCGCGCATCGCAGGCGAGGTGCGCGGCTTCGATCCGTACAACTATATGGACCGGAAAGAGGTCCGTCGTAACGACCGCTTCATCCACCTGGCAATTGCTGCCGCAACCGAGGCGCTGCGCACTGCCGAGTTGTCCATCACGCTGGAGAACGCTGACGCGATCGGTGTCATCATCGGCAGTGGGATTGGCGGCATCACCACGCTGGCTGAGGGGGTCGTCACGTTGCAAGAGCGGGGTCCGTCGCGGGTCAGCCCGTTTCTCGTACCGGCGATGATTACAAATATGGCAGCCGGTCAGGTGTCGATGATGTTTGGACTCAAAGGCCCGAACTATTGTCCGACGTCCGCGTGCGCTAGCGGCGCGCACGCAATCGGTGAGGCGGCGGAAATCATCCGGCGTGGTTGGGCAGTGGCGATGATTGCGGGTGGAAGCGAGGCACCGATTACACCGATTGGAATTGCATCGTTCGCTAGCGCCAAAGCTATTTCGACCCGCAACGACGATCCATCCGGCGCCTCCCGTCCATTTGACGCCGATCGCGACGGTTTTGTCCTGGCAGAGGGTGGCGCGGTGCTGGTGCTGGAAGACCTGGAGTTCGCCCAGGCGCGCGGAGCGCGCATTCTGGCAGAACTGGTCGGCTACGGTCTCTCGGCGGATGCCTACCACATTACACAACCAGCGCCCGGTGGCGAAGGCGCATTGCGCTCAATGCGCGCCGCATTGCGCCACGCCGGTCTTTCGCCCGATGACATCGATTACATCAATGCCCACGGCACCAGCACACCAGCCGGTGATATAGCCGAAACCGAGGCGATCAAGCGCCTGCTTGGCGAGCGCGCCTATCGCGTGCCGGTCAGTTCGAGCAAATCGCAGTTCGGTCACCTGCTCGGCGCTGCCGGTTCCATCGAGGCAATTGTCAGCATTCTGGCGATTCAGGAGGGTCTCCTCCCACCGACGATCAACTACACCACGCCCGACCCGCAGTGCGACCTGGATTATGTGCCCAACACGCCGCGACCGGTGCGCGTCGATGTCGTGCTCAGCAATTCGTTCGGCTTTGGCGGTCATAATGTATCGCTCATTTTCCGACGCTATGAGGAAGGCGATTGACGAACTCAGTGGTCGTCTTGGCGTCACGTTTTCTGATCAGCGTCTGCTCGAGCAGGCGCTGACCCATAGTTCTTTCCTCAATGAACGTGTCGAAGAGCGCACGCACCTCACCAGCAACGAACGCCTGGAGTTCCTTGGTGATGCGATCGTCAATTTTCTGGCAGCCAGGCTGGTGTTTGAACGTTTCCCCGATGCTAGCGAGGGAGACCTGACCGCCTGGCGGACGACGTTGATCCGTACCGAGACGCTTGCCGCTTTTGCACAGCGCTACAATCTTGGCGCGTATGTGCTTCTGGCACGCGGCGAGGAGTTGAGCGGCGCGCGTCAGCGCCAGGCGCTCCTGGCAGATACGTTCGAGGCGATTATTGCAGCGCTCTTCCTCGATCAGGGTCTCGACGCAGTGCAGACCTTTCTTCTGCCGCTCTTCGAGGGGGAACTGGCGTCGTTGCCAGATCGCAGATTTCCGGTCGATTACAAAAGCAAACTTCAGGCGCGCATCCAGGCAGAGCGCCGTGTAACCCCACGTTATTACGAGCTTGATCGCAGCGGACCGGAGCATCGCCCGGAGTTCACTGTCGAGGTACGCGCCGGCGATGAGCGCCTTGCAACCGGAAAAGGTTCCAGCAAACAGGCAGCGGAACAGGCGGCGGCGCGCGCGGCGCTTGATGCGTTGAATGTTGGAACGTTGAACGTTGAACGTTGAACGTTGGAACGTTGGAACGTTGAATGTTCAACGTCAAAGGGTGAGCATTGAGTCACGAACGAGGCAGATTACTCATCACTGGCGGCAGTGGATTTCTGGGCATGAAACTGGTGGAACTGGCGCTTGCGCAGGGGTGGGATGTCGTTGCGACCTATCACTCACGTAAACCGCAAACGCCGGATGTGCGCTGGGAGATGCTCGAACTACGCAATGTAGCCTCAACCCGGAGATTGATTGAGCAGTTGGCGCCTGATGTTGTTCTCCATACCGCCTACCGGCAGGAAGGACGAGACGTGATGGTGATCACCAGTGAGGGGTCGGCGCATGTCGCGCAGGGCGCTTTCGCAATACAGGCGCGGCTGATCCATATGTCGAGCGATGTTGTTTTCGATGGAGAGCGGAGCGGCAGCTACACCGAAGCAGATGAGCCGCAACCGGTCACGACATACGGCGCCGCCAAAGCGCAGTCCGAGCGCCTGGTCGCTGCATCCCATCCGGAAGCGCTGATTGTTCGCACATCGCTGATCTACGGCGGGCCGGATCGCCCCGGCAGGCATGAGCAATTCGTGCTCGATGCGCTCGATGGGCGCACTGAAGCGGTCTTTTTCACCGATGAATTGCGTTGCCCGATCGAAGTCGGCGATCTGGCAACGGCGTTGCTGGAACTTGCTGCCATCGACAGAAGCGGCATTATGCACGTCGCCGGATCGGATGTGGTCAGTCGTTACGAATTTGCCTGTCTGGTAGCGCGTGCATTTGGGCGCGATCCCGCTGGCTTGCGCAGCGGTCCAAGCCCGGCAGCGCCCCGCCGACCGCGGAACTGCGCGCTGGATAGCGGGGTTGCACAGCGCATACTGACAACACGCCTGCGGGGTGTTCGAGAGGTGCTGGGATGAACAGGACATGGCTGGGCACAGGATGCGGGGTGTGGCAGGAATTCACTGTAACGCAATGCGTTATGATCTAAGAGACGTTGCGGCACGAATGCCGTGCTTCTATTGCCTGACCGATGAAAGCGAGGCGCCGATATGAAGCAAACGCCCGAATCGATCACCCGGTTGGTGGAAGAACTTCAGCACGGCGACGAATTCACCCGTGCCCAGGCGTCGTTTGCGCTGGGAATGCTGGGTGAGGCCGCCGTCGCGCCGTTGATCGACCTGCTCTACCATAATGACCGGGAAGTGCGTATGCGTGCAGCGTGGGCGCTGGGAGTTATCGGGCAGCCCGCGCTTCCTGCCCTGCTGGAACTGGCGGAAGGTGATGATCCGGTTGTGCGGATCGAATCTATCCGCATCCTGGGAGTGATCGGCGAAGGACGTTCACTCAACGCCCTATTCCATGCACTTACCGACCCCGATCCGCGGATTGCGCAGCGGGCAGCCATTGCTCTTGGGCGCATCGGTGACACGCGCGCCTTCCATCCGCTGCACATCGCGCTGCACCATCCCGTGCCCGATGTGCGCTTCGCCGCCTGCCACGCCCTGGCGCATATGAATGTGGCTGAAGCGATTCCTGCGCTGCGTGAACGCGCCGAAGCAGACCCGGCGTACACCTCCTGGGGCGCGTCAGTCGCCGATGCAGCGCGCCGCGCCATCCAAGAGATCGAGGCGTCTAACCCTACTATCTCGACCGATCAATTTGCGCGCGTGCGCGACATTTTGCAGCGTTCGTGAAGCGCAGCAGTGGTGCACAATCGCAGACAGAACATCTCCGTTGACGTTCCTTAACCTTCATGGTATGATACACCAACTCTCGTTACCTGTTCTTCGCACCCGTGAAGTAATGGATGCATGCCTGTTTTCTGCGAGGCTGTGCAGAGCGCCGGCAGCAGGCGCTGGCATTGCCATACAATAAACCGGGAGTGTGACCGTATCAACATCATACGGGAGGTGATGCACCAGAACAGTACCGGCATATCTGCTATGCTCAAGGTTCTTTGGCAGATTCTTCGCGTTAGTGAAAGGATCAACACTTCTATGCATTCGATGCGTAACGTATGGCGGAAGAGTGGCACGCTGGCGCTGCTACTCATCCTGACTATCCCGATTCTGGCGGCGTGTGGCGGGCAGCCAACCGCAGCGCCGACAACCGCGCCAGCAGCGCAACCGACAACCGCGCCAACCGAAGCACCGGCAGCGCAACCAACCGCAGCGCCAACCGAAGCACCGGCAGCGCAACCAACCGCAGCACCGACAACTGCGCCAGCAGTACAGCGCGGCGGGCGCTTGAAGATTCTGTACTGGCAGGCGGTGACCACCCTCAATCCACACCTGGCGACAGGAACAAAAGACTTCGACGGCGCAACAGTCATTCTCGAACCACTGGCGCGCTACAACGAGAAGGATGAACTGGTCCCCTTCCTGGCAGCGGAGATTCCCACGATCAAGAATGGCGGCGTGGCACCTGATGGTACCAGCGTGACATGGAAGATCAAACCGGGGCTGAAGTGGTCGGATGGCAGCGATTTCACCATCGACGACATTATCTTCACCTGGCAGTACTGCTCCAACCCGGAGACTGCCTGCACAACGAAAGCAGTCTTCGATCCGATTGCGAACGTCGAGAAAATTGACGATACCACCGTCAAGATTACGTGGAAGGAGCCGAACGCCAACCCCTACATCTCGTTTGTCGGTCCGAACGGCATGATCCTGCAGAAGAAACAGTTCGAAAACTGCATCGGCGCGGCAGCCAGTACCGACGCCGCGTGCCAGGCGGCAAATCTCGCTCCAATCGGTACGAATGCCTGGAAGTTGAAGGAGTTCAAGCCGGGTGACGTGGTGATCTACGAGCGCAACCCCTTCTTCCGTGATGCCGACAATGTGTTCTTCGACGAGGTAGAGATCAAGGGCGGCGGCGACGCTACCTCGGCGGCGCGCGCCGTCTGTGAAACGGAAGAAGTGGACTTCTCCTGGAACCTCCAGGTTCCAAAGGCTGTCCTCGAACCAATCCTTGCCTCCGGTAAGTGCGACCCGCTCGCCGGTGGCTCCTTCGGCGTCGAGCGCATTGTCGTCAACTTCGCCAATCCCGACCCGGCTCTGGGCGATAAGCGTAGCGAGCCGGATCAACCGCATCCGTTCCTGACCGATCCGGCAGTGCGCAAGGCGATTTCACTGGCAATCGATCGCAAGGCGATTGCCGAGCAGTTGTACGGTCCGACGGGAAAGCCGACGTGTAATGTGCTGGTCGTTCCGACATCGGTCAACTCACCGAACCTGACCTGTGATCGCGATGTCGAAGCAGCAAAGAAGTTGCTCGAAGATGCGGGCTGGAAGTTGAACGGCTCGGTGCGCGAGAAGAATGGCGTGCGCCTGGTTGTCAATTTCCAGACTTCGATCAACCCGCTGCGCCAGAGCACCCAGGCAATCATCAAGTCGAACCTGGCAGAGATCGGTATTCAGGTGAATGTCAAAGCCATCGATGCCAGCGTCTTCTTCGGCGGCGATCCGGGCAACCCCGATACGCTGAACAAGTTCTACGCCGATCTCCAGATGTACACCAACGGTCCGTCCAATACCGATCCGCAGCAGTACCTCCAGGGCTGGCTCTGTTCCGAACGCGCTTCGGCAGCCAATCAGTGGAACGGCAATAACGACGGGCGCTACTGCAACCCTGAGTACGATGCGCTCTTCGAGCAGTTGAAGACAGAACTCGACCCGCAGAAGCGCGCTGAACTGGCGATCAGGATGAATGACCTCCTGGTGACCGATGGCGCAATCATTCCTCTCATCAATCGCCAGACCCCGAACGCCAAGGTCAAGGCGCTCAAGGGCCCGACGTTCAATACGTTCGACTCGAGCATCTGGAACATCGCATCCTGGAGTAAGTAATCGTCGCGTGTGGTTCAGGGGATGGGGCAACAACTCCCATCCCCTGAGTCTATCTGTACACCTGCGCCGGAGGCAATGACAATATCAGGGATCGAAGAGGCACAACACTCGCTGCTGTGGTGACATATGACGCAATATATAATACGACGGGTACTGGTTGCTCTGCCGACACTGTTGATCATTAGTTTTGTCATCTTTGCCATTCTTGCACTGGCGCCTGGCGACCCGCTGGCGCAGTTTGCGCTCAATCCGGCGATTCCCGAATCAACGCGCGAGTTGATCCGCATTCAGTTTGGTCTCGATCAACCCTGGTATGTGCGCTATGTGAAATGGCTGACCTCGCTGGCGCGTGGGGACTGGGGCTTCTCCTTCGGAACGCGCGGTCCGGTGATCGATCTGATCTGGCAACGTTTGCCGCAGACTCTGATCGTGGTAGGGACGGCGTACCTGATTGCGGTGCTGATCGCCATTCCTATCGGTGTCATTTCAGCCGTGAAGCAATATTCCTGGTTCGATCAGGCAGCGACGTTCCTTGCATTTATTGGTTTTTCCGTCCCGTCGTTCTTCACCGGTCTGGCATTGATGCTGGTTTTTGCAATCAACCTGAAGTGGTTTCCGATCGTCTATAATTCGACCCTCAATCTGGCGGGTTGGGACGGGATCACCGAGCAGATCCGCCAGATGACGTTACCGGTGACGGTGCTGGTTGTGCAACAGACGGCAGCACTCACCCGCTTTATGCGATCCTCGATGCTCGATAATCTCCCGCTCGATTATGTGCGCACCGCGCGCGCCAAAGGTCTGGCTGACCGGATGGTGATCATCCGCCACGTGCTGCGTAACAGCCTGATTCCGGTCGTGACGCTGATTGCGCTCGGTGTTCCGACGATCTTCGCCGGTGCGATCATTACTGAGAACCTCTTTCGTGTGAATGGCATCGGTCAGTTGTTGATCACATCGATCCAGAACTCGGATACGCCGGTTGTGATGGCGATTACCTTTATTTTTGCCTGCCTGACCGTACTGTTCAATCTGATCGCCGACCTGCTGTACGGTGTGCTCGATCCGCGTGTGCGTTACAGTTAGTTCATTCCGTCGAACGAGGCGCCCATGTCCGAAGCGAACCAGACCATCAACCCATCTTCTGTATCCGATCCGGCTGCTGCGATTCGCCAGTTGCAACTCGGCGTTTCGGCGAAGCCGCGCACGCTGTTGGGCGATGCCTGGCGGCGCTTCCGCAGGCATACACTTGCCATGATTGGCGCCAGTATTCTGATCTTTCTTACTCTGGCGGTGACGGTCGGTGCGTGGTGGTATGAACGCTACCTGGTCGATCAACTGGCGCAATCGGGTATCCCGGTGACGGCAGAGAACCCCGATATTCGTGTTCTGATCGATCATCTCGATTTTCTGGCGCTGCTTTCACCGCCAACAGCAGTGCATCCGTTTGGCACCGATGATCTGGGGCGCGATCTGCTGGCGCGTTGCATCTATGGCGGGCGCGTCTCGCTGGCGGTAGGTTTCGTGGCAATGCTGATCGCAATCTCACTGGGAACGATCATTGGCGCAGCATCCGGCTTCTTCGGCGGTGTGGTCGATCAGGTGTTGATGCGTGTGACCGACCTGTTCCTGTCGCTGCCCTCGGTACCGCTGATCCTGCTGACGGTGTATCTGTTCCGCGACCCGGTCATCCAGATAATGGGATCGCCGGAAGCGGGTATTTTTGTCATCGTGGTGACGGTGATCGGGGCGCTGGCGTGGATGCAGACAGCGCGTGTCGTGCGCGCAACGTTTCTCTCACTCAAGGAGAAGGAGTTTGTCGAGGCGGCGCGCTGTCTGGGGGTGAGTCAGACGGCGATTATGTTTCGCCACATTCTGCCGAATGCGATCAGCCCGATCATTGTTGCTGCCACGCTGGAAATCGGCAGTGCAATCATTGCCGAGTCGACCCTCTCGTTCCTCGGCGTTGGCTTCCCACCCGATACACCGACCTGGGGGCGTCTGGTGACCGATGGCAGTCAGTATCTTCAGGCGGCACCGTGGCTGGCGCTCATTCCGGGCGCGCTGATCTTTCTGACCGTGCTGAGCATCAACTTTATGGGTGACGGGTTGCGCGATGCGCTCGATCCGCGATCCCGGCTGTGATTCTTACGGTGCGCGCACCAGAAAATTATCCACGATCATTGTTGCCGGCTGTGTTAGATCACTGAACGATGATGCGGCAACCCCTGCACGCCCCCCTGGGGAAGCGCCTGGTGACACCGTGGCGACATGTTTGCTGTTGATCCAGAGTTGAATCTCAGTGGGTGTACGCATAACCCATAGCGTATTTGTGCCAAACCCATCAACAATGATGTCTTCGGGAATGAGTTGTGTGCTTCGTTCGAGAACAAACTCGCCATTCACAAACGTACTGAACTGCCAGCGTTTGTCATTGGTGATCTCGAAGAGGAGCGCGCTATTGGTGTCCGGTTGCACATCGAAGGCGATGCCAACCGCTGCTGGCGCGCCGACAGTCTGAAACGCAACACTCAACTCGATGTTGTAGGTATTCCCCAGATTGCGATCCCAGGTATACTGGGTGGTGAGATTCGGAACTTTGACCGTCAGATAGTAAAGGTTGTCACGCAACGCCGCACGTCGTCGTTCATTGTCCACCTGCACCCAGATAGCCTTGGTGCGTTCACCCCGGTCGAACGTTTCAAACAGGAGCCGCAGCAATCCGCGTGTCTGCGCCTGGTAATCCGCCAGTGAGAGTGTGCCCGGTTGCGGCAGGAGGAACTGTGGCATGGGGGTGGCAGTTGGCACAGCAGCAGTCTGAGTCGCGGCTGCGATGGCAATTGCAGTCTGCTGCGCCACCGCTGCACGCGTCTGCCGTGCAATTGCGGTTGCGGTCTGTACTTCGATCGCCTGACCCGCCTGTGTAGTCGCCGTCTGCCCATTGATGCGCGCCGTCGCCGTTGCCTGCTGCGCTGCTACGATGGCGGTTGCCGTGGCGTTCTGCCGCGCTTCGGCGGTCGCAGCGCTCCCCCCACTCACCGGTGTGCGTGCATCTGCCGGCGCCTGCGTGACCGGCGATGCACCGGAAACGGTTCCTGCGGGGAACAACCCGCTTGCCTCCAGCACGAAGTAGCCGCCGCCCAGACAGGCTACCAGGAGCGCAACAGCAGCGATGATTCCGCCGATCAAACGCATGCGTTGCCGTTGCGCATCGCCAACCGGCGATCCTGATCCGACTGCCGCCAGCAGAGGGGCGTGTCCCGGCGCTCCACCTGGAACTTCGATTGTTTCCGGTGTAGACTCGCACGGTGGTGTGGTGACCGTCGGCGCGTCGCCAGGCAGACCAGAGGCAGCGCCACGCGGTGGCGTGGTGACCGTCGGCGCATCGCCAGATGGACCAGGGACAGGGCTGCGCGGCGAAGCAGACGGCAGAGCAGCAACGGTTGATGCGTTAGGAGAGGCGGCAGGGAGCACGATAGCGGTCGTGTCGGCAGAAGATACCGAAACCGGTTGAGCCGGGAGGCTCTCGATCAGCGCGCGAATTGCGCTGCGCGGATCGGACGCAGGAAGCGGTGCGCCGCAGGATCGGCAGAACCGCGCGCTGGCGCGATTCGTTGTCGCACAGCGTGAACAGGTGATGTCGGGGGCAGCCTGAATCAGATCGCGGCTCGCGTCAGCAGCAGAAGCATACTGGTACGCCGGATCGAGCGATAGCAATCGATACATAACCTGCACCAGGTTATGCGAGAGGTCAGGACAGACCTGTTGCACCGGCGGCAACGGGTCCCGTGGAAGACGCTCGTTGGGCGCAGGCGGAACACTGCCGGTCAGGAGCATGTAGAGCGCCGCACCGATGCCATACAGATCGGCGCGCGGATCGTCTGCGGCAAAAGACGCATCTGGACGTCCGGCAATGCCGGGATTCGTGAGGTAGACTTGTCCCGCAGGTGTGACCCGGATATTCAGCGGACGCACATCGCGATGGATCAGGCGAGGCGTGTATTGATGGAGCCGGTTGAGCGCATCGAGCACAGGCAGAATCAACCGAATTGCGGCATCGGCGCTGAGACGCCCCTGTATATGGCGCGTGCGAATGTCTTCCAGAGTCGGACCGGGAATATGGTCGAGGACAAGAAAGCGTCCATCGACCGTCGCAAACATATCAACCACTGCCGGGAGCACCGGGTGGCGCACAGCAGCAAATGCCGCCGCTTCACGGGCGAACAGCGCATCGGTATCTGGCTTGATACGGGTGATTGCCTTAATATCGACATCCTGTTTCGTGCGCTGGTCGCGCGCCAGGTAGAGATCTCCGAAAGGACTGCGATCAAGAAGGCGCTCGATGAGATACCGATCCTGGAGGGTTGTTCCGGGTGTTGCCACATGAACCTCGTTCGATGCAGAAATTGCGGTAATCGGACGTCAACCCGATACAGCGCAGGAGCAACCGTGCTGTTTCATGTCACGCGCACCCTCATTGTACGTCTCAACCAGGTATGTGTCAATGGTGCGGTGCGTTGATCCTCGCCTTCCACTCCGGATCGGCGAAGAGCCTCTCCGAATAATCCATAATAACAGGGTTATCTGATGGGTAGGATTTTATTTTTCGGATAGGCACACATCAAATCTGGTGTCATAGAAGTCATAGCACGCTCTCGCATCATCACCCTGGCGCCGCACCCGGACGACGCACCACGGTGCACGAGAGCGGGTATGCCCCCTGGAAGCGCTGGGAGCGCGCGCCTCCGGCGGGCCCACACCACGGAACCGCACACCCTACTGCTACACGCTGCCCAGACGACCCCCGCACCCAGCGCGGGTGGGCGGGGTCTCACAAGGGTTTTTAGGGTTCGGAGGGTTGGGGAGCAGAGGGCCAGGGATGGGAGCGGAAATGGCCCAAGGGCAGGGGGCGTCTGCGCAGGCGAGCGGCGCGGATAAGCAGAAGGCCTTGGCGAAAACAACGAAGCAGACGAGGACGGGAGCGGTGTGTGGCGCAGCGACGGGCGCGCGGAGGCTCAGGCAGTGCGTCCAGACCATGCACCGGTTGCGTGGCGTCGGCTTCACCGCCGACACTGACGACCCAGAGGGCGGCCACAGCCAGGACAAGCCAGAAGCGTTCAGCGCGTCGAGGGGCGGTAATGCGCGTCCGACGCCATTGCCAGCCGCCTCGCTTGAGGTCTTCGAAGCCGCTTTCCATCCAGGGGCGTAAGCCATACCAGGCGGCATCCGCTAGCGCGACCGGCAGGTCCGTGACGATACCCCAGGGCGCCTAGCTTGCTTCTCCCCTACGGCCCGCAGCGTACAGGCGAGGGGCTGCCCCTTTAAGCAGCTGCCAACCCCGTCCACGCTGCGCGGGGCCAGGAGACCAGACAGTCCAGCGGACGATCAGCTGCGCCCTGCGGGCGAAACCCGCCCCTGGGCATTGCGGCGCAGCAAGAGATGCCAGCCCCGGCGCTGGAGGCGTTGGAAGCGCCAAGGGGCATAGCGACCCCGGTCGGCGCACACCAGCCCAAACCAATCCGGCGGGATGGCTTCGGCCACCCGGTCCAACAGCTGCTCCCAGCAGGGTCGTCCGCTGCCACGCCGTTGACCCTCCGCTACCTTCCAGGCCGCCGGGATGGCGCAGCCCCGATACACCACGCTGATGGCAAGCGCCGCCAGGCGGTCGCTGCGGGTGGTGGCATCCAGGACCAGCGCCAGACGGTGTGACTCCCCACGCCGCTAGCTCAGAATCCAGCCCAGCCAAGGGGCACAGCCGCTTGCGGCGCACCACTCCGCCCGCTGCTGTCCCTGCCTGGTCGTGGTCTCCCGATACAGGTCCCGTAGACGCTTCCGCATCGCCACCGCTTTTGCCACTGCCAGCTGTGCCAGCAGGCAGGTTACGGTCGCCAGACCGCCAGAACGGGCGATCACGACGCCAAAACTCCACAACGCCACCACCGTGATTTGGGGCTTGCTGAGATGCGCCATGTGCTGGGCCGCTCTGCCGCGCCGATCAGTCAAGTATTTTTCTGTACATTGACGCGTGGTCTACCAACTTGACGTTGCGATTTTCGTACAAGCGTTCAGTCGGTCAACGTGAGATAGCCCTTGCCGGCCTCCTAGTCGTCGCTGGGGTTCACGGCCAGTGCACTCACCAGGCGCAGGCAGGCCGCTTCCTTCGGAACGACGCCCACCACGCGGG
>DAOUBK010000121.1:0-2028 GCA_034432635.1 Roseiflexus sp. | reverse complement strand
ACCCAGGTCAGGTTCAAAGGGTCTGCGGCATCGATGGGGCCGCACTCTCAGCCAGGCTCTCCTGGCTCCCCCAGTGGCGCCGTATCCCGGCGCAAGGCTTTCAATTAAGACTGTGGCTCGGTATATGATACACCACTTTGCGCCAGATGGCAAGGATCGGCTGTACACACGTGGCGTCTCTGCCGCTTTCAACCTTCCGCCACCCGGACACCAGCTGCTACCTGTTCCGGCGTAAGGTTGTAGATCTGGTCGAACAGTGCAACTTTGAAACTGGCGGGACCGTGCGCCTTTTCGGCCGCCAGTTCCGCTGCCAGTCCAAACATCGCCAGCGCACCGGCAGCCGCCAGCAGATAATCACGCTCGACCGCCGCAAACGCCGCAACCATTGTCGTCGCCATACACCCGGTGCCGGTCAGCGTCGTCAGCCAGATATGACCGTTGCTGACCATCAGGACACGCGCGCCGTCGGTAATAATGTCGCGCACACCGGTCAATGCGACAACTGTGCCATACGTCTGCGCCAGACGACGCGCCGCCATCAACGGGTCTTCCGGTCCGGCAAGGCTCTCCACGCCCTTCACCTCGCCACCCTCGCCGCTCAGCGCGCCGATCTCGCCGCCATTGCCGCGCACGACCGCGATCCGCAGCGAGCGCAGTAATTCGAGATTCGTCCTGGTGCGGAGTTGGGTCGCACCCGCCCCTACCGGGTCGAGTACCACCGGTGTCTGGAGTTCGTTTGCGCGTCGACCGGCGATCAGCATCGACTCAATCCAGTCGGGTGAAAGTGTACCGACATTCAGTACCAGTGCTCCGGCATGCGTAACCATCTCGGCGACTTCTTCCGCATCGTGCGCCATAACTGGCAATCCACCCACATGCAAGGTCACATTCGCAGTATCGTTCATAACAACCAGATTGGTAATGTGGTGGATCAACGGTCTGGTTGCGCGAATGCGTGCAAGCATTTCGCCGATGCGCTGGTTGATAGGATCCATCGTGCGTCTCCTTTCGCTAGAAGCCTATCGTTCTCCAGATCCGACACGCCGGTTTGCGATCAATAGCGCGCCGACACGTCTGCTGTCCACGCCAGATAGCGTTGCACGCCTGCTGCCCGGCATACAACCGCCCCGGAAGGATACCCACATGCACGGTGAGTGCATGTCAACTGACCTTTCTACACCCTGACTATCCGGCGCGTGCGCGTTCATCGAGTGCTGACGCAATCGCAGTATGAAGCGCCCGCGTTGCTGCTTCGGGATCCGACGCACCGATGACCGCTGAGATAACCGCTACGCCAATCGCGCCCGCCCTGATGACTGAAGCAGCATCGGCGAGGGTAATACCACCAATTCCCAGCACCGGCAGGTGAACGGTGCGGGCAATCTCTGCCAGCGGCGCCAGCCCGATGGGTGGTCCCGCATCCGGTTTACTTGGCGTGCCGAAAAGATCACCGACACTGACATACGTGGCGCCGGCTTCCACGGCACGCTGCGCCTGTTCGACTGTTGCGACCGATACGCCGAGAATACGTTCCGGACCAATGATCTGCCGCACCATTTCCGCCGGAATGTCGTCCTGACCGACATGGACGCCATCGGCACCCAGTGCCAGCGCGACATCGACACGGTCATTGACGATGAGCGGAACGCCAGCATTGCGGGTGAGTGGGAGGAGCGTCTGTCCCAGCGCAACCATGTCGCGCGCCGGCACATCTTTGTCGCGGAGTTGAATCACACTCGCGCCACCACGTAATGCTGCACGCACAATATCCGCCAGCGCGCGCTCTCCGGCTGTGCGTCGGTCGGTAATGACGTAGACAATACCTCCTCCGGATGGAAACGGTAGCGGATCGGACTGAACCGATGGGAGGGGTTCGTTCAGGGTGGGCAAAACCATCATCGTAACCTCCTGAAGCGCCAGAAACAGAACTGCCGCTGACCCCACCAACGTGGATCAGCGGCAGACTCCGGTCTGGACACTTCCCTACGCTGGTATGACCCAGGTCAGGTTCAAAGGGTCTGCGGCATC
>DAOUBK010000120.1:0-3660 GCA_034432635.1 Roseiflexus sp. | reverse complement strand
TTGTTGCGGTGTCGGCCTGAGCCGCAGGCGCACGGTGCTGTCGATGCGTCTCGGATACCATATGCTCTGACATGGTGCAATGAAAGGAGGTTCCGCCGGCGCGAATGTTTATGGAGGATCATCGGCGCTGTTACCCTGATCCTCGCTTTGTACAGCATCGACAGACGTTGCGTCATTCAGCTCTGGTTACTGTAGCGCTCTGGGGGGGATCATCGGTTTTATCGGTATCACCCTTTGGATACCTCTAAACGTAGAGCGCTACTTCCTGCCACTCGTACCGATCGTCGTACTGCTCCAGGCGTATGGTATAATAACAGTTCTGCAAAACACTCTTAGATTGTTGCCCATATTTCGCACTCGCTTGTAGAGTCTTTCCGAACATCTGAGAACAGCAACGCTACATCTCCCAATACCCGTAACATCACTCTTCAGAGCGAAGTCTGGGACAGACTCTCAAGCGCCATATCAGGCACTCCCGATAGTGCTGATCGCGCTGGATCACATACACATAGAAAGGTGTAACCAACGTGCCAAAAGAAGGAATTACGCCTCGTGCGCAGGATTATTCGCAGTGGTATCTCGACATTGTACAGCAGGCTGACCTGGCGGATTACGCCGAGGTCGTCAAAGGGTGCATCGTGTTCAAACCGACCGGCTACGCCATCTGGGAGGCGATCCAGCGCGGTCTAGACGATCGGATCAAAGCCACCGGTCATGTCAATGCCTACTTCCCGCTGCTGATCCCCAAAAGTTTCCTGATGAAAGAAGCCGAGCATGTCGAAGGGTTTGCGCCCGAAGTGGCAGAAGTGACCCGCGCCGGCGGCGAGGACCTTGCCGAGCCGTATGTCATCCGCCCAACATCGGAGACTATCATCGGCTACTTCTATTCCAAATGGGTGCGCAGTTACCGCGACCTGCCGCTGCTCATCAATCAGTGGGCGAATGTGATGCGCTGGGAAATGCGCACGCGCCCCTTCCTGCGCACCACCGAATTTCTCTGGCAGGAAGGGCATACCGTCCATGCTACCGAGGAAGATGCCGAACGTGAAACACTCCTGATCCTCCACGACGTGTATGCTGACTTCGTGGAAAAGGAAATGGCTATCCCGATCATCAAGGGGCTGAAGTCGGAAAAGGAAAAGTTCCCCGGCGCGTTACGCTCCTACTGCATCGAAGCGATGATGCAGGACGGTCGCGCGCTTCAGGCGGGCACGTCGCACAATCTGGGGCAGAATTTCGCTCGCGCGTTCGACATCACGTATACCGATCAGCAGAATACCATTCAGTACGCCTGGACGACCAGTTGGGGCGTCAGCACACGGCTGATCGGCGCTCTGATCATGACCCACTCCGATGATGACGGCCTGGTTATTCCGCCGCGTCTGGCGCCGACGCAGGTTGTCGTCGTACCGATCTATCGCAATGATACCGAACGCAGCACGGTGATGGAGGTAGTGCAGCGCATGACTGCAGACTGGAAGGGACGCCTGCGCTTCAAGATCGACGACCGCGACAATCTGACACCGGGATTTAAGTTCAACGAATGGGAATTGAAGGGGGTTCCAATCCGGGTCGAGATCGGACCAAAAGACATCGAAAAAGGGAGCGCAGCAATTGCCCGCCGCGACCAGCCTGGTCGGGAAGGTAAATCATTCGTGCCACAGGACGGATTGACCGACCGGTTGATGGCGCTCCTGGCGGACATTCAGCATGCGCTCTACCAGCGCGCGTTGACCTTCCGCGAAGAACACACTGCTGACGTGACAACCTACGACGAACTCAAACAACAGGTCGAACACGGTTTCGCACGCTGCTACTGGGCGGGAACGACCGAAGACGAGAAGCGCATCCAGGAAGAAACACGCGCCACAATCCGTTGCATCCCGCTCGATCAACCACAACAAGCCGGGCGTTGCGTGTACACAGGCAAAGAAACCTCACAACAGGTCATCTTTGCCCGCGCCTATTGATGACAGACCATAGCAACCGGAACAGCATCCTTCTTCGCAGAGGGCGCCGCCAGCGTCATACCCATACTGTAAGTGCGCTGCGGTGTGCTGGAAAGCGCCAGATGGGATCCATCTGCTGAACTACGCCGACCGACAGGCATCGATTGCAGCCCGCACACCAACACACATCGTCTCCAGCGCCATCGTCGGACCAGGACACGGATCGGCGCTTGACTGCACCGGAAGTGATGGCAGGTGGATGAACAGACAACGGGTTGGCAGACGGTGAGTTGCACAGACGTGGAGTACTACATAGTACACCATATTGCACAGGTAGGCGCCGGCAGACAACGACAGATTGGCAGGAATGCCAGCCGCACGGATCGCGTCAACCACAGCACGCACCGGCGCCGTGGAGAAGCACGCAGCCGAACCGTCCTGGATGATCGGTTCATCGATACGCTGCACGCTAGCGTTATCTGGAATACGAAAATCGCAGAGATTGATTGCCACCCGCTCGACTGAAAGCGCAGCGTATCCATCCGCCTGACCAAGCATCAGACAGAGATCGGGTTGAAGATCAAGCAGAAGATCGGTTATCATGCCGGGGGCGAGCGCCGCATCGACCGGCAAAATGGCAGTGACGGCGCCAGTGGGCTTTCCATTGCTGGACAGACGTTTCACAACCTCTTGCGAAGGATTGACCGCAAAACTCCCGAATGGTTCAAAACCGGTAATGAGCAACGTTGCCATACAGGATCCTGAATAGACAGTTATTCCGGATAATCAGGTACGGTAGTATACCACGATCTGTCATGAAGGTTTACGTGTTCTTCGCCTTTGCCTGGCAGTCACACCCACCGAGTTGCGTATGAATACACCCAAAACCCAATCAGCCATAACCATCAGCGAGGAGACACAGACGGCGCAGGAAAGCGGCGCCGAAGATCGCATAGCCGCCTTTTTTGGGCGCTATGGACGACACCTGGCACTGTTACAGGCCACCGTCGCGATGAGCGGCAGTCTGTTTATGAGCGAAGCGCTCGGCTGGCCGCCATGCGTCCTGTGCTGGTACCAGCGCATTCTGATGTACCCGCTCGTCGTCCTGATCCTGGTCGGCATTCTGCGCCGCGATCACGGGCTGCACCTGTATGTGCTGCCACTCTCACTGTTCGGCGCCTGTGTGTCGCTCTATCACTATCTCCTCGTCAAAACTGACTGGTTGCCGCCACCGCCCTGCGTTGGCGGCATTCCCTGCACCGTCGATTATCTCGACATTCTGGGATTTATCAACGTACCGTTCATGGCGCTGACTGCGTTTCTGATCATCAGTTTTCTGATGGGCGCCACGGCGGTTAGCCTGCAAACCGACGCCGACGAGTCGCCCTCACTGCGCGACGGGCAGGCGCTTGCAGCCTACGCCATCGTCGCGCTTGTCGCGAGCGCCTTCATCGGTTGGGGCATGGTTATCTGATGCCAAAAAACATCGCCGGTCAACGACCGGCGATGTTTCTATAAAACTGGTCGGGGCGAGTGGATTTGAACCACCGACCTCAGCGACCCGAACGCTGCGCTCTACCAGGCTGAGCCACGCCCCGTCGCCATTTGCCGCTGCGGAATGGTGCCGAAGGTGGGAGTCGAACCCACACGGAGTCATCTCCAACGGTTTTTGAGACCGTCGCGTCTGCCATTCCGCCACTTCGGCGCTGCG
>DAOUBK010000119.1:0-13602 GCA_034432635.1 Roseiflexus sp. | reverse complement strand
CGAAACGTCTTGACCCCCACGGCGCGCGTCCGCCAACCGACCAAGCGCATCAGAAAGCGGCCTAGCAAAAACCCTCCACCTGAGAGCACCCCGGCCCACCCCCGCTTTAGAGGCGGACAGAATATATGAGCTAACACAACTTCTGCCGCATTGGAACGCGCTGGCACGTGGTTCTGGTCGCCCCTCTCCGCGTGCGGGAGAGAGGCAGGGGGTGAGGGCCAACTAGCGCATCCCAATGCCGTAAAGCCTACTTGACGCTCACATGTTCTGTCCGTCCTTGAACCCACCCCAGCGGGGGTGGGAGGCCCCTGGTTGGCGTGGGGCGGCAGGGTGCGCGGTTCCAGGGTGTGGGCGCGCCGGAGGCTCGCGCTCCCAGAGCTCCCAGGGGGCGCATCCGCTCTTGCGCACCGCGGTGCGTTGCTCAGGTGTGGCGCCAGGGTAATGATGCGATAGCGCACTATGACGCCATGACACCAGACGTGATATGACCAGCAGCGGCGTGTCTAGCGTCATCGATGTCGGACTTACTGCTCGCGACGGTACGATTCGTCGAGTACCTCAACGACGTGCACAACTCTGGCTTTCAAGCCTGCCTTGCGCACACCGGCGATCAACTGTAAATGGCAACCGGTATTGCTCGTGACCACCAGCGTTGCGCCGGTTGCCGCCACATCCTTCATCTTCGCATCGAGCACCTGATCGGCAATATCCGGTTGTGCAATGTTATACACACCGGCGCTGCCACAGCAACGATCGGGCTGGCGCAGCTCGACCAGTTCCAGCCCCGGAACAGCGCGCAACAGGTCGCGCGGCTGACGTGATACCCTCTGACCGTGGCGCAGATGGCAGGAGTCGACATATGTTGCGCGTATGCGTATTTCACCGCGCGGCGGACGGTGGAGATTGTCGGCAAGGAACTCGTTCACATCACGCACCAGCGACGCAAATCGCTTCGCACGTTCCGCATAGATCGGATCATCCGCCAGCAGATGTGGATACTCCTTCAATGCCAGACCACATCCACCGGCATTGATCACAATCGCGGTCACATCTTCCGCCAGAAACGCATCGATATTGCGCCGCGCCAGTGCGCGCGCAGCATCGCGTTCGCCGATGTGCACATGTGCCGCACCGCAACATGTCTGCATCATTGGCGTGATCACCTCGAAACCGTTGCGCCGCAGCATCCGTCGCGTCGCCTGATTGACCGGCGCCAGAAACGCTTCCTGCACGCACCCGATGACGAACGCTACCCGTCCACGCCGTTCGCCAACCGGCGGCGCCAGCGCGCTATAATCCACGTAGCGCGGCGTCAACGGCGGAATGATCGCTTCCATAGCACGAAGATGCGGCGGAAGCACATTCAGGCGACGAACGAGACCCTGGAGTCCGATCTTTTGATAGAGCCACAACGCCGACGCCATCAGTTTCAAGCGCTCGCGATGTGGCATCAACTGGTGTAAACCGATCCAGCGGAGCGTTCGTTCTGCAAGCGACGGAGTACGGTGATGCTCGACGAGTTCGCGCACCGGTTCGAGCAGCGCACCATACTGTACGCCAGAAGGACAGGCTGTTTCGCAGGCGCGACATGCTAGGCAGCGGGTGATGTGGGTGGCAAATGCGCCATTGATTCGATCTTCCGCGATCTCCCCCTCATGCACCGCCCGCATAAGCGCAATGCGCCCGCGAGGAGCGTCCATTTCCGTTCCGAACACGTCATACGTCGGGCAGGCTTGCAGACAAAGACCGCAGTGGATGCACTGATCCAGTTTCCTGCGGTACTCCTCGCTGCGCAACAGTTCAATGATCTGGCTCATAACGCTCCTGGATGATACAGGTCAGGCGAACACGCACCGACACACCAGCGTTGCAGGACGCGCATCGCCGGCGATCCCCCTACTGGACGCACTGCCGGTTACGCACCAAACAGACTACCCTCTCCTGTAATAACAGGAGATGCGATCAGGCTGTGGTTTCTGGGATAGTGTATCGATGCTTCTCATCATTGTACTACGAATTGTTCGAGACATGATAATATAGCAGAGTACATTGCGCAGAGGTTATGCCATGAATGATGATCAATCCGACTGGTGTTTGCAGACCAGACTGGTGCACGCAGGCGAGCGTGCGCCGGTGTCCGGCTCGAAACCGACTACCACTCCTATTTACACGAGCGCAACGTATCTGCACCCCGATCTGGCGGCGCTCGATGCAGCGCTCGAAAGTGGCAGCGGGTATGTGTACACCCGGTACGGAAACCCCACAGTAGCTGCTCTGGAAGAGGCGATGACGGTCGTCGAGCGCGGCGCGGGCGCGACGGCGTTTGCTTCCGGAATGGCGGCGCTGTATGCGGCATTGCTGGCGGCAGGTACGCCGCGTGGCGCAACCGCGCCCACGCCGCGCGCTATTCTGGCAGCGCGCGATATGTACGGTGCGACAACGCTGCTGTTGCAGGAGTTTTTCGCCGCGCGCGGAACGCGGATCGCCACGTGCGATATGTGCGATCTGAACGCGGTCGATGCGGCGCTGGAAGAGCATCGTCCCGACGTGCTGCTGGTCGAGCAACTGTCCAACCCGCTCCTGCGGGTGATCGACATTCGGGCGCTGGCGCGGCGTGTGCGCTCAGTAGGCGCACGCCTGGTCGTGGATAGCACCATCGTGACACCTGTGTTGCAGCAACCGCTGACTCTCGGCGCCGATCTGGTTGTTCACAGCGCGACGAAATATCTCGGCGGGCACGGCGATGTTGCCGGCGGCATCGTTGTGGCGCGCACCGGTCTGGTCCGTGACACATTGCGGCGCCAGGCGCGGTTGCTGGGTGCATCGCTGGGACCGTTCGAGGCGTACCAGATTCTGCGTGGATTGAAGACGCTGGCGCTGCGTGTGCGTCAGCAGTGTCGTTCTGCCGCTGAGATTGCAACCTGGTTGACAACCCACCCGGCGGTTGCGACCGTGCACTATCCGGGTCTTGCCAGTCATCCGCAGCACTTGCTGGCAACTGAAATGTTGGGCGGGTTGTTCGGCGCGCTTGTTACCTTTGAGTTGCGTGCAGCGAGCCGTGAGGCGTTGCACCGTTTCTTCGATGCGCTGCGCCTCATTCTGCCCGCCACGACCCTCGGAGATGTCTACACCCTTGCCAGTGCGCCGTCCATTGCGTCGCACCGCGAACTGACGCCGGATCAGCGTGCTGAACGTGGCATCAGCGATGGCATGGTTCGTCTCTCGGTGGGGATCGAAGAGACTGCCGACATTATCGCCGATCTCCGTCACGCGCTCGACCGCCTGATCGACGGATAGGCGCCATATCCGCAGGGTCGATGAAGATCGGGAATGATGGTATTTCTCAGATATACTGACCATTGTTCGCGTCTGCCGTGTTGCACGTGGATGGAGACCGACTTTCCTTGCGGTCATCGGTCGCGTATTCAGCCCTGTCCCATCCGTCCAGACGTTTGTGAGAACTGCTCTGATATGAAACCTGTTACCTGTCCGTGTGGCAGTGACTGCACGGCAGGTCTGGGTTTTCGCCGCCGTGTGGCACCTGAACGCGATGCATGCTGTGGCAGGTCAGGCATCCAATGCGGGAAGGTGAACCGCTGTGACACGCGGAACATCTTGGGAAGCGTACATGCGGCATTTGAACGATGCCTGACACATGCTGGTCATGACAGGTCATGCATCCAGTGAAAATCCGGAGTTCTTCGGGTAGCGGATCGTCCTGATTGGCGACAGGCGCAGTGGTTGCTGGCGGTGGTTGCACCGGCGATGGTGCAACTGTCGGAGGAGCAGTATCGGTTGGCGATGGCGCAACCATCGGAGGAGCAGTATCGGTCGGCAATGGCGGAATCGACGGCGCCGTGACGGTGGGTGATCCGGTTGCCGGGTCAGGTGTGGCTAACGGAGTGGATGGAGCACGTGTCGGATCGAGCACGGTTGCGGTACGATTGTTGGGCGACGGTGAAGTGGGAAGAGTTGGCGACAATGAGCCGTCAGGCGATGGTTCAACTGTCGCTGAGAACGTCGATGAAGGGAAGACTGCCGACAATGCTGCCGGCAGAGTCCTCATCGGAGATGGCGCACGGGAAGACGTCGGCGACACGGCAGGCGCCTGCGCAACTCTCGTCTGATCGAGGGTCAGCAGATATGCGGTCAGATCGGCAACATCCTGCCCGCTCAATATCTCCGCAAAATCGCGCCCAACTACCCCTCGCGCCAGCCCTGCCTCGAACCCCGGAACAACAAAATCGTCGTGCACCAGGATCGATCGGCGAATGTAATCATCAGCCGGGACGCCGGGAATACGAGAGCCAGCCCGGAGCGCAATACCCGCCAGGTTTGGTCTGATACCGTCGTCGGCAGCCGGATCCACAGCATGACATCCGCGACAGGCGATACAGCCGGTGATGTTGCGATCACCGGTGATTTGCGTTACTGGTGATGGTTTCACTTCAGAAATCGCAACGTCTGGAGTACCGGACGCCATCTGGTCAGCGACCGCACTGCAACCGGCTAGCAGGATCAACCAGAGGATCAATACCTCTACCACCTGACGCCGCATCGATCTTCTCCTTCTCTTCGTAGCGTTCCCCGTCGAAGATAGAAGAAAATCGCGCATGGCGACGATACAGGACGTTTACCTGCTGTAAATGGGCACCAGGGAAACAGTGAGGGGCGACGCATGCGTTGCCCCTGCCAATGGACACCAGAGAAGCCAGGCTTCCGCGCACCAGCGGATGCGGCGTGTGCATTCCGGCGTGTGCGATCCCTAGGGGCAGGCAAAACGGGCAGGCGATCGTAGTGCCGTCGCCTGCCCGTCCAACAAGGCTTCAACGTACAGAACAGCCTCTACGTTACTGCTTTGACATGACGAAACTCTTCACGATCCCAGGCTCGCGTTTCGAGAATGTGCAACAGACGGTCAACCGCATCCCAGACATCGACAAAGCGGATGTAGAGCGGCGCAAACCCGAAGCGTACAACATCCGGCGCGCGAAAGTCACCGATAACACCGGCGGCGATCAACGCCTGCATCAGGGCGTATCCCTGGGGATGACGAAAACTGACCTGACTCCCACGAATGGCGTGGTCGCGCGGGGTGACGAGTTCGAGACCATACCCGGCGCACCGCATTTCGACCAACTGAATGAACAGGTCGGTGAGCGCCAGTGATTTTGCCCGAACCTGCTGCATATCGGCTTCGAGCAACAGATCGATGCCACATTCGAGGGCAATCATACTCAGGATCGGCGGTGTGCCGCACAAATAGCGACCGATTCCCGGCGCCGGCTCATAGATCGCGGTGAACGCAAACGGATCGGCATGCCCCATCCATCCCGAAAGTGGCTGACTGAACAATGGCTGCCATCGGCGCGCAACGAACAGGTAGGCAGGCGCTCCGGGACCACCGTTGAGATATTTATAGCCGCATCCGACCGCAAAATCGGCGTCGGCGCCGTTCAGGTCTACCGGAACCGCCCCCGCAGAATGTGCCAGGTCCCACAGCGCGAGTGCGCCACAGGCGTGGGCCTGCTGCGTCAGGGCGGGCAGATCGAACATGCGACCGGTCTTATAGTTGACGTGCGTTAGCATCAACACTGCGATCTGATCGCCCAGGCATTCCGCGATCCTTTCACCATCCACCATCCGCAGTTCATACCCCCCGCCGAGATGCTGGATCAACCCCTGCGCAATGTAGAGATCGGTCGGGAAATTATCGCGCGTCGAGAGGATCACCCGACGACCGGGATTCAGGGTAAGCGCAGTCGCCAGGGTCTTGAACAGATTGATCGACGTCGAGTCGGCGCAGATCACTTCGTCCGGCTGCGCTCCGATCAGACGGGCGATCTTTGCGCCAAGACGCGCCGGCGCGTTGATCCAGTCACACGTCGTCCATCCCCTGATCAGCATACTGCCCCATTCCTCCCGCAACACCTGATCCATTCGCTCGACGGTTCGTTTTGGCAGCGGACCGAGTGAGTTGCCATCCAGATAGATCAGGCTGTCGGGGATATGGAAGCAATCGCGAAAATGCGCCAGCGGATCGGCGGCGTCGCACGCCACGAGCATAGCACGCGAGAGGGGTGTGCTTTGCGACATGATACTCTCCTATCCGGGTGTGGGCGCCGGTTGTGAGACGGTGGCAGCCTCGCCGATGTGTATCTCCATTGCAGTAGAGCACGCAAAGGTACTGGTGTATGCGGAGCAAGCCACGGACTCGTCGGATGCAACGCATGGGCGACATTATAGCACGAACGCGGTTGAACAATGCAAACGTTATGTCAGTCTATTTTCACTGTTTTATCTTGACAAATCTATTTTATTAGGATATGCTAATCAGTGTCATGTGACGGATCGATATTCTACATCATGTACTGCCAAACCGCTTCAGGCAGGATTGTACGGCATGCTTGCGGGCATTGCATTGGTGCAGCAGAGTTCTGTTCAGAATAGGAGAACCTGATGAAGAACATGGCGCGCCTCCTGTGTACCGGTTTCCTCATGGTTGCGATCGTTGCCTGCGGGCAGGCAGCAGTGCCGGCGGCGACCCCGGTTGCCCCCGCTGAAACCCCCACTCTGAGCGGCATAAAAACCTATCTGCTCGAACAGTGCCGCGCACTCACTGCAGCAGCCACAGAACTTCAGACGGCTTCCAATCGCTACTACGATCTCGCCGGTGATGTCGGGTTCGACTACGCAGTGCTCTGGAATACGCGCAAAGAGGCAGCGATTGACACTCTCGAAGAGGCTCGCGCTGCCTGGATGAAAGCCAGTCCACTGTACGAAAAAATGGAGGGCATCGTCGCCGGAACTCCTAGTCTGGCGCAATTCGATATCGATCTCGATGCGGGTGCAGCAGGGAGTGACGATCCAGAGAACACTGTGTCATTCGACCTAACATTGCCAGACGGTCGCGTATTTCCCAAACCCGGTAATCTCTTCGGTGTTACGGAGAGCACGTTGTGGGGAACCGAACCGGCATATGGCACGGACGTGGCTGCCGACTGGAACGGGGATGGCGCGATCACCTTTGGTGAAACGCTCCCGGACGCCGGTGTGCTGAAGGGAAGTGTCGATATGCTGGCTCAGATGGCAAACGATCTGCAGGCGGCAGCACAGGCCTGGACGCCAACCGAATCGGATGCATTTACGGCACTGGTCGTCATGGTGCCGACGATGAGCGAATATTTTGCCTCCTGGCGCGATTCACGCTTTGTTCTGGGTGATGCTTCCACACAGCGCGATTTCAACGTCATTTCACGCCTGGCTGATATTCAGGACATCCTCAGCGGCCTGGAGATCGTCTATGCCCAGGTGCGCCCGCGTGTCGAGACGGTCGATGCAACGCAGGCGACTCAGATTGCAGAGGGCTTACGCGATCTGCGGGCATTCGTCGCCGATATCTATGCGCAGGAGCAGAGCGGCAAACGCTTTACCCCTGAAGAAGCCGATCTGCTCGGTGCAGAAGCGCAGAATCGAGCGACTGCGATCACCGGTCAGATCAGTCAGGTTGCCGGTGTGCTCGGTGTGCGCATTGTTGAGTAACGGCGTGGTGAACAGGGCGGCGTCTCGTTTCTGGTGAACCCACATGAAGCAACGATTCGGGGGAGTAATGCGTCGGTTACCTGTCTGGACGGTATGCTTTGCGCTTTCCGTGCTGCTGATGACACCCGTGGCGCAGGCACAGTCGCCATCACCCGGACAGTCAGCGGAGACTATTCGAACCACGCTGGTTCAGATTCAGCTGAGCATGCGCACCGACCCAGCGGGCGCGCGCGTGCGCCTTGATTCACTGCGTACACGTTACGCCACGACACTGATGCCAGCCATTGCTGTATACGCCGCGCACGTCGATGCGCACGCGCGCGCCGGTTTCGCGCAAGCCGATCAGGCGCTCAGTGCAGGGAACGAGGCAGCATTCGCTGCGGCTCGCGCTCAGATATGGACGGCAATTCTCGCCGGGGGATACCACGTCGTGGTTGGTGCGCTTCGAGCCGGAGAGGTAGAACAGGCGCAGCAGTGGCTGGCAGTGCGCGAGTTTCGCCACGCGACGCGCTTTTCGCGTCCGAATGCCGATGCCACACGCGCAATCCATGCGGTCATCTCACAGAGCGCTCCTGTAACGGATGCAATTCTGGCGGTTCAGGCCGATCTGTTCGATACATACCAGGCGCGTCTGAATGAAGCGCTGGCAACGATCCGCACCGTTGACGCGCACGGATTCACTGCACGACGCGCTGAAGCGGCAGTGCTCGCTGAAGGATATTTTTCCATTCTGGCGCCGGCTTATGCGGAACAACGGGGTGAAACTGAAGCTATTGCGCTACAGGCGCGGTTCGCAGCGCTGCGCCAGGCGGCACAGTCGGGCGACGATCTCACAGGCGCACTGATGGAAGTCGAACAGGCGCTGCGCGGCTTTCGCGCTGCTCCGCTAAGCCCTGCAGAACAAAAGCGGCGCAGTGGCCAGATGCTTCGCTTCTTGCGACTGGTGCCGGTTGAGTACGGTCGCGGCGTGCGCAATGGTCAGGTCACCATCGATCTCGAAATCCGTGAAGCGATCACCTTCCATGCCGGTGCTGCCGCTGCATTCGCCGATCTGCGTGATCTGCTGGAGCAACTCGACCCGGTTGCCGCCGATCGAGTTGCACGGCAGTTTGATGACCTCGGTCAGGTGCTCGCCGCTGCGGGAAACCGCAGTGCAGTGGCCGATCCGTCGGACGTCGATGCCATGACTGCTGCTTTGCTGACCGATCTCGCGACCCTTCTGCCGCAGGAGTGGCAGAAACAGGACAGCAGCGCCGATTTCGATGTCATCCGCACTGCGCTCGATCAGATGGAACAGGCTGTCAGGTCCGGCGAGTACGAGCTTGCCGAGTCGGCTCGCCTGGAGGCGTATGCCGTGATGGAAATCGGACCGGAGGCGAAGTTGATTGCTTTTGCGCCGCAGTACAAACCGATCATCGAGGGATATTTCTGGTACGGACAGGGTGACCATAGCGGGCTGGCATACCTGATCGAACAGAAGGCGTCGGCGAAGGAGATTGCCGCTACACGCGCCGCACTCGATCAGGCGCTTGCCGAAGCCGAGCAGGCGCTGGCGGGAAGCAATGCCCCCGCCGCCGTTGCAACCAACGCTGCGGTTATTGTTTTTCGTGAAGGATTGGAAGCCGTCGTTATTCTTGCATCGTTGATGGGGAGTCTGAAAGTCGGCGCTCAGCGCCGCTTCCGCATACCTCTCTGGATCGGGGCAGCAATGGCGCTTGCCGCGACCGTTGTGACCTGGATGGTTGCGCAGGGTGCGTTGATGGCAATGGCGCGCCTGGGTGAAACGCTGGAAGCGATTGTATCGCTCATTGCGGTTGCCGTGCTCTTGTTGATCACCAACTGGTTCTTCCACGATGTGTACTGGAAAGACTGGATGGCTACGTTTCATCAACGAAAAAAGCGCATCCTCGGCGGACACGCCGGTCAGTGGCTCGGACTGATCACACTCGGTTTCGCCAGCATCTACCGGGAAGGATTCGAGACGGTGCTCTTCCTTCAGGCGCTGACGCTGGAAGGAAGTGCAATGGTTGTGCTCGTCGGCGTTGCGCTGGGTCTGGCAGGAACACTGCTGGTTGGACTGGCGGTGTTCGTGATGCAGGCGAAACTGCCGCACAAAAGGATGCTGATCGTGACCGGTATTCTCATCGGCGCTGTCCTGCTTCAAATGGTGGGGAAAACGGTCAATGTATTGCAAGTGATCGGATGGCTACCGATCCATCCGATTCGCTGGCTGGAGTTGCCGTACTGGACTGGCTTCTGGTTCGGGTTGTATCCGACATGGGAAGGGATCGGATTGCAGACGGCGGCGGCTATCTTTGTCATCGGCAGTTATTACCTGGCGGAATACATGCAGCGACTGCGACACCGGCGTGTGCTGGCATGAGATGGCGTTGTGCAATTGAGATTGTGGAGTGGGGATGATGATTGCAGGCGTGTTCGATGATCCGGGTAGGGGAATTGACTGGATCGCCCTGATCCAGATCTTCTTGGCATTCGCTCTGTTATCGGTCTGCTGCTGGCTGATCGGGGCGACCACGCAGGCGCGATGGCAGCATCGCTACAGGCAGCGTCCAACCGACACCGCCGCTCCTGCCCCGCCTCGACTGCCTGCCGTCGTCTGGCGTAGGCAATGTCACTCGTTGACCGAGAGCGACTCGGTCGAGGCGGCGCAACCGCCCAACTCCGTCAGGCATCGCTCAATCACCGAGGACCTGTCGTAGGAGGATAGAGCATATGATCAGGGTCATACTGCGCGATCATCGCCTCACAGCGTTCGTCAATCAGTTGCTCGATGAGGAACTCTCCCAACTCGCCGCTGATCGCAAGATTGACGTTGTCTCACTCTCTCCCGCAGCGCGCGCTGCGGTTGTCGAAATTGTGACCCGTACTCTCGAACGTATCGAGCAAGAGGATCGGTCGACCACGATACTGCCAGTACGTCATTGTGTTTGAGCATAAAAGGGCGTTTTCCGTTACAAAGCGCAGATGCCGAGGAGGTTTGTTATGGAAGAAGAAACGTATATGCCGGATCAAACCTGGACGTTGCAAAGATGCCTGGACACTGGCTGCTAGCACGGATGGGAAAGCGTGTTCTGCGCCCCGGTGGAATCGAACTGACGCGACGTATGCTCGATACGCTGGCGATCGATACCACTGATCACGTCGTAGAATTTGCGCCAGGGTTTGGAGTGACGGCACGCCTGACAATCGCACGACGCCCTGCATCATACACCGGTATCGAGCGTGACGAAGCGGCAGCGGCAGCCGTACAAAGGTTCCTGACTTCTCCTAACTATCGCTGCCTGACAGGAAGTGCTGAGGAGTCAGGATTGGCGAATGGTTCGGCAACGGTCGTCTATGGCGAAGCGATGCTGACCATGCACACACTGGGTCAAAAGGCACGCATCGTGCGTGAAGCATACCGTATCCTGCAACCGGGTGGACGGTACGGCATACACGAACTCGGATTAACACCCGATCATCTGAGCGAAGAAAGAAAGGACGCCATCCTCCGAAACCTTTCAGCAGCCATCCATGTTGGCGCCCGTCCGTTGACTTCCGCAGAATGGCGATCAGTGCTGGAAGCCGAGGGTTTTCAGGTGGGTACCGAGTACACTGCACCTATGCATCTGCTGGAACCGGTCCGTATGCTTCAGGACGAAGGTTTAGGAGGAACGTTGCGCGTCGTCTACAATATTCTGCGCACTCCGCAGGCGCGTCAACGTGTCCTGGCTATGCGCCGCGTCTTCCACGCCTACCAGGATCATTTGAAGGCAATCGCGCTGATTGCTGTGAAACCGGAGGTCGTATGAATGCCACAACGTTTCCCGACCTAGCAGAACAGGTTACTATTCCCGAAGACGGGACGATCAGTCGCACACTCTATCAAGACAGCGGATTGAAAGTGGTGTTGTTCGGCTTTGCAGCCGGGCAGGAATTGTCGGAACACACGGCATCGATGCCGGCAATCATACACTTTATTCAGGGCGAGGCGCGGGTAACACTGGGGAGCGACACTATCGATGCGCGGGCGAACACCTGGGTGCATATGCCCGCGCATTTACCGCACAGCATCCACGCCAGAACACCGGTGATCATGCTGTTGCTCTTATTGAAGGGAGCGAAGTGATCTGTGCTCTATCTTTTCATTCTGACCCTGCACAACATAATGCGCTGGGTGACGCTTCTCGCCGCAGTCTGGGCGCTGTACCACGCCTGCCGTGGCTGGATCGGCGCTCGTCCATGGACATCTGATGATCGGCGCGCCGGACGCTGGTTCGCGCTGGTGCTTTCGCTCCAGTTGCTGATTGGCGGCGTCTTCTATTGTCTTCCAGAGTCTGTTGCCTGGCTGACATGGACAAACCCGGAGACTGTCATGCGTGATCCTTCACTACGCTTTTTTGTGCTGGAGCATACGGTACAGATGTTTGTCGCTCTCAGTCTGGCGCATACAGGGAGTGCACTCGCACAGAGGGGACGCAATGACATCCAACGTCATCGGCGAGCGGCGCTCTTTTTCTCGATCAGTCTTCTCATCACGTTTGTTGCTATCCCCTGGCCCTGGTCACCACACGAACGTCCACTCGTGCGGTTGGGGTGGTGATGAGCGATGCGATGATGGAGGGTGCGTATGGCAGAAGCAACGACCGGTCCGGTTCGTCTTCGCCCTATCGCCCTGCCGGTTGAGCATGGTGGATGGGGATTCCTCGGCGCACCTGTTGTTCTCGGCCTGTGGGTTGCGCCATCGGTTGCCGGGGTATGGCTTGGTCTGGCGGCGCTGGGTGCTTTTCTCACACGTCAACCGCTAAAAATTGCGCTTGGGGATCGCCTGCGCGGCAAGCGGTATCCGCGCACGGTGTGGGCGGAAAGGTTTGTTGCGTTGTATGGCGCCGGCGCTCTGACGGCGTTCCTGATCGCCTGGTGGACAACAGCGCACACGTTCTGGTTTCCTCTCCTGCTGGCAATACCAACCGCAATTGTGCAGTTACGCTATGATCTGCTCAAGCAGAGCCGATCATTACTGGCTGAGGTGTGTGGCGCCAGTGCGCTTGGTGCGCTTGCGCCTGCAATAGCATTGTGCGGCGGGTGGCAGATGATCCCGGCGCTGCTGCTCTGGTTCCTGCTGGCGCTCAAAGCCACGAGCGCGATCCTCTATGTGCGCGCCCGGATTCGTCTGGCGCGCGGCATCTCTGCCACTCGTGCGCCGGTCTATCTGTCTCATGCTGTGGCTCTGGCGCTGGTTTCCGGGCTAGCGGCGGTCGATCTCGTTCCCTGGCTGGCATGTGCTGCGTTTGGCGTGTTGCTGCTGCGCGCTGTGATCGGGTTGCTCCCGCGCAGTCTGAAAACGCCAACGCCCGTGGTGGGGGTACAGGAGCTGGGTATGAGTCTTCTGACTGTGACAGGCATTGCGGTGGGTTTCCTAATGGGGTGGTAAGCTATCCTTGCCTCACCCCCGGAAAAAACGTTCGACCGGCGCCGGCAACGTGACGACTGACGACAACAGGTGCGTCTGCCCACGAAAGACACCCAGTGCGCGATACCCGCCCGGTGCGAGCGTCAGGAGTTCCACTGTCTGCGCACCCGGATCGACGATCCAGTACTCACCCACGCCTGCACGCGCATAAGCGTCCTGCTTTTCGCGCCGGTCATACCCTGCCGTACCGGGGGACAGGATTTCGATCACCAGGTCAGGAGCGCCGATGATGCGACTGGGAGTGATGCGACTGAGATTAGCGTCGAGCACAACCACAATATCCGGTTGCACGACGGTGTCCGGTGCCAGTTCGACATCGACCGGTGCTGTCAGCACTTTGCCATGCCTGGCAAAGTGCACGTGGATGGTCAGAAGCGTGGCAATGACGTTACTCGTCATTTGATGCCCGGTGCCGGGGCTGGGGTCATATAAAGCACGCCTGTAATGATTTCGTACCGGTTTCCGTCGGCGGGGAGCGCCGCATAGTCGGCATACGTCCAGCGTCCCTGGGACGGACCGACGAGCGGGGCAGCAACCGTGACAACCGGCAGGATGTCGAGCGGAGCAGACGTCGTCATAGCGCTCTC
>DAOUBK010000118.1:0-3291 GCA_034432635.1 Roseiflexus sp. | reverse complement strand
AGTGCTCTTCAACGAGCCGAAATTGCCGAAATTGAATACCAGCAATACCTGCCTGCAGTTCGCCTGCGTTTCAGTGCTCTTCAACGAGCCGAAATTGCCGAAATGTGATTGCCGCCAGCGCCTGCCCCGTGGCCAGCAGGTTTCAGTGCTCTTCAACGAGCCGAAATTGCCGAAATCATTGCAAAGTCTTGGTCTTGATGCCGATCTTGTGACGTTTCAGTGCTCTTCAACGAGCCGAAATTGCCGAAATTATAGTGCCGATCCCGGCAACAATCCGTGGTTTTTTGAGTTTCAGTGCTCTTCAACGAGCCGAAATTGCCGAAATACACCAACACCAACTAGCGCCCCGGCCATGACGGCGCGTTTCAGTGCTCTTCAACGAGCCGAAATTGCCGAAATAATCAATGCAACAAATCTCATAAATTGTTTTGCGATGTTTCAGTGCTCTTCAACGAGCCGAAATTGCCGAAATCTGTATTGGCGCCGCCGGCGGGATGAGCTTGAAGATGTTTCAGTGCTCTTCAACGAGCCGAAATTGCCGAAATCAGACGGTTGCAGACGGCCGCAGACGGCCCGCAGACGTTTCAGTGCTCTTCAACGAGCCGAAATTGCCGAAATCGCGCGGTCGGTTTGCGCAGAGAAAGACTTTACAAGTTTCAGTGCTCTTCAACGAGCCGAAATTGCCGAAATTTCCCGCGACTGGTCATTGTCATTGTCGTTGTCATTCGTTTCAGTGCTCTTCAACGAGCCGAAATTGCCGAAATCGAAAACAACCGAAGCCGAAGAAGAAGAAGAAGCGACGTTTCAGTGCTCTTCAACGAGCCGAAATTGCCGAAATACGACGAGAACTGCAATGATTACGATCGTTATTAAGTTTCAGTGCTCTTCAACGAGCCGAAATTGCCGAAATCACTGGCACAATCCAACATCGACACCTGCCGTGAAAGTTTCAGTGCTCTTCAACGAGCCGAAATTGCCGAAATGCGATGAGGAGCGGCTCGATCCACGCTTCAACCCGGCGTTTCAGTGCTCTTCAACGAGCCGAAATTGCCGAAATTGGAATATTTCAAGAAACTGACGGCACACTGCGACGGTTTCAGTGCTCTTCAACGAGCCGAAATTGCCGAAATTTTTCGTTTGTTGAATAACTAACCGCGCCAGAAGTCCGTTTCAGTGCTCTTCAACGAGCCGAAATTGCCGAAATGTACCATTTCGAGAATTGCTGCAGTTTGTTCACTGTCTTGTTTCAGTGCTCTTCAACGAGCCGAAATTGCCGAAATCGAATAAAACGCAAATTTGCGCGCGCCTGGGGAATTGTTTCAGTGCTCTTCAACGAGCCGAAATTGCCGAAATGGCAAGACCTCGTCAAGGTGTGGTCTGCAGTTTCCGTTTCAGTGCTCTTCAACGAGCCGAAATTGCCGAAATTCGCGCAACTGCTGATAGTCAAGAGAACGTTACGTACGTTTCAGTGCTCTTCAACGAGCCGAAATTGCCGAAATCTTGCTTCTCCAGCAATCACCCCCAGCATCTGCTGGGTTTCAGTGCTCTTCAACGAGCCGAAATTGCCGAAATTTGTGCGAACTGACTGATCTGATATATTTCCGCCTCGTTTCAGTGCTCTTCAACGAGCCGAAATTGCCGAAATTTTACCACTCACCACCCCGCCGTTGCGTTCAACGGCGTTTCAGTGCTCTTCAACGAGCCGAAATTGCCGAAATTAATGAACGTCTACAACAAGTTCAATCTGTCGCTCGCGTTTCAGTGCTCTTCAACGAGCCGAAATTGCCGAAATTGTAAAGACTTTCTCACGCGCTGATCGCCGTCTGCGTTTCAGTGCTCTTCAACGAGCCGAAATTGCCGAAATATGCGACCGCGCCCGCGACCGGCGGAACACTGCAAACCGTTTCAGTGCTCTTCAACGAGCCGAAATTGCCGAAATTGCAAACGCAACGTGCCACGCATCTGATGGCAAACGTTTCAGTGCTCTTCAACGAGCCGAAATTGCCGAAATCGAACGTCGCAGTCTGGCGCGAGAGCGGGTTGGTGAAGTTTCAGTGCTCTTCAACGAGCCGAAATTGCCGAAATTCGTCTGGCGCTGACTTTGTGACTGCAGCGCCAAAGTTTCAGTGCTCTTCAACGAGCCGAAATTGCCGAAATCTCAAGCTGCCGCTGACCGAAGTCTTGTTGAATAATGTTTCAGTGCTCTTCAACGAGCCGAAATTGCCGAAATTCTTGCGCATTTGCCCAGATCACGTCTGGCGATAATGTTTCAGTGCTCTTCAACGAGCCGAAATTGCCGAAATTTGGATCAAACAAGACTGCCTTAAACCACTCCAAAACGTTTCAGTGCTCTTCAACGAGCCGAAATTGCCGAAATCAAAGTTGTGTTGCAGTTGCTCAAAGGGGATTTTGCGTTTCAGTGCTCTTCAACGAGCCGAAATTGCCGAAATCTTGACACTGAATTGATACTCTGTCTCTTTTTTTTAAGTTTCAGTGCTCTTCAACGAGCCGAAATTGCCGAAATCTGTCTGCGCGTCTGTCTGCGGTCTGTCTGGCTTCGTTTCAGTGCTCTTCAACGAGCCGAAATTGCCGAAATGTTTGGTCGGGTCAGCACGACGCATTGCAATACAATGTTTCAGTGCTCTTCAACGAGCCGAAATTGCCGAAATTCCAAGCCACTTTCGCCAGGCGGCGGTCCCAGCACCAGTTTCAGTGCTCTTCAACGAGCCGAAATTGCCGAAATGGAATTCGCTAAAAGACATATGGTATTCCGCATTCGTTTCAGTGCTCTTCAACGAGCCGAAATTGCCGAAATTGAGTTTCTGCAAGAACACTTGTGCGAGTAAAAAAGTTTCAGTGCTCTTCAACGAGCCGAAATTGCCGAAATCTTTACTGCAGACTATGATTATAACTTGCCGCCAAACGTTTCAGTGCTCTTCAACGAGCCGAAATTGCCGAAATCCGGGCATTGCCGCGCCGGTCGTGTGGAGCAGCAAAGTTTCAGTGCTCTTCAACGAGCCGAAATTGCCGAAATCAACAGCACCGTCTTTTCTGAGCCGCTGCTGGGCACGTTTCAGTGCTCTTCAACGAGCCGAAATTGCCGAAATCTCTATGCTCGAGAGAGCAAAACGCTTTGTTGTGGAGTTTCAGTGCTCTTCAACGAGCCGAAATTGCCGAAATCAAGCATGGGGAGGAGCTGTTTAAAGCACTATATGTGTTTCAGTGCTCTTCAACGAGCCGAAATTGCCGAAATCGCTCGATACGCAGCGCTGGCGATTGTCTCGACAACGT
>DAOUBK010000117.1:0-65277 GCA_034432635.1 Roseiflexus sp. | reverse complement strand
GATCGACCGCACGCTGAAGGAGATTGGGCAGACGGTGAAGACGGTTTCGGGTGTGGCGCTGCCGTTCGATAGCATCCTTGACGACAACGAGGATATTCGCGATGTGCTGGAGTATATTGGCGATACGCTGGTCAATACATCGATGAGCGGTATGTCGCAAGAGACAAAACTGGAACAGGCGGCGCTCCAGCCTTCACAGCCGGCACGCGAAACGCGCCGGCGCCCTCCGCAGACCGATCCGCGCGAAGCCGGCTACTATCAGAGCCGTCACCGCACCAGACACCTCCGACACGACGATGAGGACGATGGGTGACCGTTATGCTGCGATCCAACGACCCTGAAGCAACCCTCTCTGAGCAAGAGTTGTACGAGTTCGCCGATCTCCTGGCGTTGCGACTCTATCAGGACCTCGGTCGTCGCTGTTATCTGTTGAGCCGGCAGGACATCAGCGAGTTGATCCATCCGTACATCGCCGATCTCGACCGTCGCAACCGGCGCGCGCTTTCCTGGCTGGTGTGGAATCTGCTTCAAGAAGGCGCCGAAATCGAATATGAGATCGATCAGGCATGAGTAGTGTCCCCATCGGCATCCTCGGTGGTACGTTCGATCCGATCCACTATGGGCACCTCGCTGTTGCCGAAGAGGTACGCGTTGCACTGCACCTCGACCGTGTGATCATCATCCCAGCCGGTGAACAACCTCTGAAGATCGGCAGATGTACGGCGCTGCCTGAGCACCGCCTGGCAATGGCGCGCCTGGCATGCGCTGGTAACCCGTTCTTCGAGGTGTCGAGTATCGAGATTGATCGTCCCGGACCGTCATATACCCTCGTTACCCTGCAACTCCTTCACGATCAGGGTCTCGATAACCTGTATCTCATCCTCGGCGCCGATGCACTGGCAGATCTGCCGCGCTGGCGCGAGACGCCGCGCATCCTGACGCTGGCGCGGATCGTGGTTGTGTCACGCCCCGGCACAGTCATCGATCTGCCCGCTCTGTCTCAGATTTTCCCGGCATTGCCAGAACGCCTGATCACGATCGAGGGTCCGCGCTTGGATATTTCCAGTACCGATCTGCGTCAACGTGTTGCTCAGGGACGACCCATTCGCTATCAGACGCCTGACCCGGTCGTCGCGTATATCGAGACACATGGATTGTACCGATAGATGATCAGTTTCTGTCGCGTAAATGCGAATGCCTGCCTGTACCGACACTGCCGGGCGCAACGCCGGTCGCGCCTCGGGAGTCAGAGCAACTCTTGCGCAAAGATGGGCATCATTCAGGGGTCATACACGTGCCGCGCGCGACCAGGCGTCCCACGCTGGGAGCAGGAGGACTCTGGGCAGCGTAGGGCGGCAGCCGGAGGCGCGCTCCCCGGGGGCATACCGGCTCTTGCGCAGAGCGGTGCGTCGCTCAGGTACAGCGCCGGGGTGACGATGGGATGTGGGGATGTGGGGATATGCCCCCGCCTCCGCGTGATGACACGTTGTGCGTCCTGGTGCAAACACACGGTCGATGAGCGTTGGTGGCTGCATTCATCTGCCGCCTGAATCGGCACTCCTCTGCAGAGGTTTTATGGATATGATCCTGGACACTGCACATGCATGGGGATTACGCCTCGACCGGCGGCAGATCGAACAGTTTACCCGTTATAGCGCTGAACTTCGCGCCTGGAATACGCGCGTCAACCTGACAGCGATCACCGACGAAGAAGGGATTGTGGCACGCCATTTCCTCGACTCGCTGCGCTGTGCGTTGAGCTGGGGTGACGCGCCGTCGAGTCTGATCGATGTCGGTAGCGGAGCGGGCTTTCCAGGATTGCCGTTGAAGATACTGCGCCCGGAACTGCGGCTGACCCTTGTGGAAAGCGTCGGCAAGAAGGCAGCGTTTCTCCAGCATATGGTTGCTGTGCTGAACCTGCGGGATGTGATGGTGCTGACCGATCGCGCTGAAACGGTTGGGCGCGATCCGCAGCACCGCGAGCAGTACGATGTTGTGACTGCCCGCGCTGTGGCAGAACTGGCGACGCTTGTGGAGTATTGCTTGCCGTTATGTCGAGTTCATGGGCGGGTGCTGGCGCCAAAAGGAAGCGACATCGCTGACGAAATAACGCGGGCGCACGCCGCAATTGAACGACTCGGCGGGCAGTTGATCGGTGTAGAACCGGTCGCCATCCCTGGCATCGAACCGCGAACCCTGGTGGTCATTGCCAAGGTTGCACCGACCCCCGCTGCCTATCCTCGCGCCGTCGGCGTTCCTGCCAGACGCCCCATTCGCTAGAGGCTGTTATGGGCGCTGGATCTTGACCGAACCATCCTGCCCACGGGGATCGAGCACGTCAGAAGTCACGGATCGCATTGTTTGGCGTGCGGAAGCCATTCGTCCACTTGCTGCCGGTCACGAGCGAATGGGACGCCCTGGTGCGCACTGAGCGGGGAGATGCGTGCGTCACCTTCCCGTTCCCCTGCACCGTTGACAGAGAATCGCAGCAGCAAAGCGTGCCCTGGTGGATGACGCGGCGCGGCACTTGCGAGCCTGGGAGCGGTAGAGACATTCAGACGGGTCGCACTGCCACCTCGCCGGCTTCGATGGCGCCTTCTGCCACGATCAGCGCCACTCCGCCGCCATCCAGTGCGCCATCACGGACATCCAGCGTCACGCTGTTACCGTCGGGCATACGAACGATGCCGCACAGATCACTCCCCACGATGCTCAGATCAAAGACATACCTCTGGTCGTACTCCCAGGCAAAAGGCGCTTCAGCGAGCAGAGTCGTGCCATCGAGAACGCGCACCAGTTGCACAACACCAGTGTTTTGAGCAGTGGAGGTCAAGAGAAGCGCGTAGTAGCGGCACATCCCTTGAACACGCACCCCCACACCGCATGCCTGCGCCAGATGCGGCGTCAGGGTTGCGCTGACACGATAATCGCGCCATTCGCGTGAACCCTGGATCAGCAACCCTGTGCCTGCATTCTGGATGAGACGGTATGGTTCGTGCGTCCCCTGCTCGTAGATGCTGACACCATCGACCCAAGAGCGGCGCCACATCGTCCCGCCCCCGATCGGTCTGCACAACGACACCTCCGGCGCGCCTTCCCATGTCAGGTAATCCAGGTAAACACTTCCACACCCCCGTCCGCACAGTTCGACGCCGACTGCCGCAATTGGTTGACCGCCGGTATCAGGTATGCGCCACGTCCACGTGTAATCGCAACCCGGTGCCAGAGTTGACGCTGCACCATACACCCGCCCAAGCGCATCGTCAGCACTGTACACCAGGAGGTACAGACGACACTGCACCGGCGCGGGATTGGTTTCGTCCGCACAGATCCGCGCGCTGAGGCGTTGACCCGCAAAAAGGGTTGGCGAGGCAAGCATCGTATAGCCGGGCATACGGGACATTTCGGGAAGGAGGAACGTTGCGGTTGTCGCACGCGCAGCGCACCCCGGCGCAAGGTGACGGTACCGCAGCGCCAGGCTCCGACTTCCATGCACACTGTGACCGGGTACGTTCTCAAGACGAAGGGTATCTCTGGAGTCAGCGCTTTCATCGGCGAAAAAGCCCTGCACACTTCCGGGCAATTCGAAGTGAAAACGCGCGCCCTGCTTGGGCACAAGCGGCGCTTCACCCGCAAGTGCGCGCCCGACGTTGACGATAGCATACGTCTCGCGCACTGCATCGGTCACAGCCCGCCCTCCATCGGCAGATGGCAGATAGAGACGATCCGCAACCGGACCACGCCAGTCAGGACCGGCAGCGATGCCTGCCAGTCCATTCTTGATCCCCAGCAGGCACCCCACATTGCCTGCATTGCAATCGGTATCCCAGCCAGCAGTCGCTGTGATCATCAACGATCGCTGAAAATCATCTCTGCCGTACAGCAACCCCAGATGGATCAGGGCATGATTGGGAATAATGTGACAACCGCCGTCATAGCGATCATAGCCGTAATGTGCGGCAATCTGCTCGCGCGCAACGCGCCAGTCGGCGAACCGGACATGCCATTCGCGCAGATCGGCAATCAGGCGAAAAATGATCGAATCGCGCGGGATGAACGTGATTGCAGTATCGAGCAGCGTATCCAGATTGTGCTCGACGAACGCCAGCGACTCCATCGCCGCCAGCACCTGCGCGCCATAGATCGCTTCGCCATCGTGGCTCACCGACGCGGCGCGACGCGCCAGATCGGCAGCCAGTTCCGGGTCACCGGGTACGACCATCGCCCAGCCGTCGATAAAAATCTGGGCGCCAATCTGCTCTGCCACACAGCGCCCATTCAGCGCAGCCGATCCGCTGCGCGGCGCAGGAATACCACTCTTCAAGCGCAGAAAGGCCGTATGTTCGGTTGAGCGACCCATGCCACCCCACCAGAGAATCGCGCGGTTCTCGATAATATAATTCAACCAGGTTTGCCCGATCTGCTCCGGCGAGAGATCGCGCAAGTTCCCGTAATCCGGTAGAGCACGCAAAAAGGTCAACGTGCCGGAAATGTCATCATCGGTCACCACCAGCGGCACCCCGCGCTTTTCATGAACGTAGTACCAGACCTCACCCAGTTCCGCCATAATCCGGTCATACGTCCAACCCTCGAATGGACGCCCCAGATAGACGCCGATGATCTTCCCCAGGATGCCGGCATAGACACGTTCGGTATAATCGGCAGGCAGCGGCATTGTCCTAACTCCCATCTACCCGTTCCGGCGCATAAAATCGATCATGAACTGAGCCAGCGCATCGCACCCTCCCTGATCCATTGCGTTGTAGATCGATGCGCGGATGCCACCGACCGAGCGGTGTCCCGCGAGACCGATCATTCCCTGTGCTGCCGCCTCGGTGACGAACCGTTTCTCCAGCGCCTCATCCAGCAGGCGGAAGGTTACATTCATCAATGAGCGATGATCCGGTTCGGCGTGCCCGCAGTAGAACCCACCGCTGGTGTCAATCACCCGATACAATGTTGCTGCTTTGCGCCGATTGCACTCCGCAATAGCGGCAAGCCCCCCCTGTTCCTCAATCCAGCCCAGCACTAGATTCACCATATACACAGCAAACACCGGCGGCGTATTGTAGAGTGACCGGTTCTTCACGTGCGTTGCATAGCGCAACATTGCCGGCAGATTCGACGACGCTCTCTGCACAAACGAATCGCGAATGACCACCACAGTGACACCGGCAGGACCGAGGTTCTTCTGTGCACCGGCGTAGATCAGCGCAAAACGCTGCATCTCAAGTGGGCGGGAGAGGAGGTCGCTGCTCATATCGGCGACCAGCGGTCGATCACCAACGTCAGGCCAGGTATGCCACTGGACGCCCTGGATCGTCTCGTTACTAGTGATGTGAACGTATGCCGCATGTGGATCGAGTGCAATATCCGCCTGCGCTGGCACCCTGCGATAGCCGCTTGCGGCGGTGCTGGCAGCCTCGCGCGCCTGACCGACGCGCAACGCCTCTTCATATGCCTTTTCCGCCCACGCACCGGTGATGAGATAATCTGCCGACGCACCTAGCGACAGAAAATTGAGCGGCAGCATGGCAAACTGTAAACTGGCGCCGCCTTGCAAGAAGAGCACATGATACTCGTCGCCGACGCCGAGCAGACGTTTCAGACGCTCAGCCGCCTCAGCGTTGATCGCCTCGTACTCTGGCGAGCGATGACTCATTTCCAGGATGGACATCCCACGCCCCTGGTAGTTGCATAACTCATGCTGCGCATGCTCCAGCACGGATGCGGGAAGGATTGCCGGACCGGCGTTGAAATTGTAGATGATGCTCATAAAGCGCTTCCTCCTTTGTTGCACAGACCACAGTGTAGCACAGCAGTCGCTCCGTTCGTGCATGAAAAATGCAATCGGGCCACTTGACAACCGGTATAATCGGCGCTATGATTACCGTCGTTATGAATCAGATGCCTGACAGTCTGCGTACATTGCGTCGCTTCCGTCGTCCGGGATGCACCGGTCTGGAGGGTTAGCCGCACGTGCGCAGCACACGAATGCATCGGGCAAGAACAGCATCAGCGTGATGTACACCCTTCGGACACACGAACAAGTCCGAAGGGCTTTTCTTTGGAGGACGCATGATTCGCGTCGGTGTTTTTGGCGCTACCGGATATGCCGGATACGAGTTGCTGCGATGGCTGCGACGCCATCCAGAAGTGCAGGTGGTGTTCACAGCATCTGAGTCGTCGGCTGGGGCATCACTTGCCGATGTCGTGCCGGGTCCACTCGATGCGCCACTGATCGCCCCCAATGAAGCGCCACTGGCGGATGTCGATCTGGTCTTCCTGGCACTACCGCATGGCGCTGCCGGGAAGATGGCGCGACGCGCACACGCTGCCGGAGTGCGGGTCATTGATTTCTCTGCCGACTTTCGCCTGGCAACACCCGAAGCGTACCGACGCTGGTACGGGCATGAACACCCGGCGCCTGAGTTACTGCCAGCACCCTATGGTCTGCCGGAACTCAATCGCGCTGCCCTGCGCAACGCGCCGCTGATCGCCAACCCTGGCTGCTATCCTACCGGTGTGCTGCTCGGTATTGCGCCGCTGCTGATGACGGGTGCACTGACCAATCCGCTGATCATCGTCGATGCCAAGTCAGGGGTGTCGGGGGCAGGCCGCGCGCCGAAACAGAATACGCACTTCGTCGAAGTGAACGAGAACCTGACGCCATACAATATCGGTCAGGTTCACCGGCACGTCGGCGAAATGATGCAGGAAGCGCAGCGCATTGCGCGTGGCATAAACCCGGAGATCGTCTTCACGCCACAACTCTTGCCGGTGAGTCGCGGCATTCTGAGTACGATCTATCTGCGCATACCGGACGACTGGAGCGAAGAGCGGGTGCGGGCGCTGTACTGCGAACAGTATGCTGGTGAACCATTCGTGCGGGTGCTGCCGACAGGCGCGCTGGCAACCCTGGCCCACACGACGCACACTAATGTCTGTGCGATCTCGCTCACCCTGGCGCGACCTGGTTTGCTCATCATCGTCTCCAGCGAGGACAACATGGTCAAAGGTGCAGCCGGGCAGGCGATCCAGAACATGAACCTGATGTTCGGTCTGGAGGAGACGACGGGGTTGCAGGTTGAACGTTGAACGTTGACCGTTGACCGTTTGGACGTTGGGGGTTGGGCGTTGAACGTTGAATGTTTGGACGTTGGGCGTTGGACGTTGGGCGTTGCAGGCTGAAGGTTGAACGTTGAAGGGTTCTCGGTTCTCGGTTATCGGTTCAGGGGAGAGCGGAGATGGCAGACTTGGCAAACCAAAACGATCGACCAATACTGGTCATCAAAGTCGGCGGTAATGATCTCGACGACGCCACATTCGTTGCGGAACTGGCGCGTGTTGTGGTAGCGATCCGTCCACTTCCGGTGCTAGTGCATGGCGGTGGCAAGGAGATCGGAATCCTGCAGGAAACGCTGGGCAGCACACCACGCTTCGTCGGTGGGTTGCGCTATACCGATGCCACCGCACTCACAGCAGCCGAGATGGTTCTATGCGGCAGCGTGAGCACGCGCCTGGTGGCTGCGCTTATTACCGCTGGCGCCGACGCTCTCGGCATCTCCGGCGTGGATCGTGGACTGATCCGGGTCGTAAAACAGGAGCATCCGGCGGGTGATCTGGGGCGCGTCGGGCGCCCAACCGCTGTGCGAAGCGAGGTGCTGCACGACCTGCTCGACCACGGCGTTATACCGGTGATCGCACCAATTGCGCTCGGTCCTGATGGACCATACAACGTCAATGCCGACGAAGCGGCCGGCGCCGTCGCAGCCGCGCTTGGCGCCGGTGAGGCTGTATTCGTCACGAATGTGCCCGGCGTGCTGGTCAAAGGCGATGTCGCGCGCCGGTTGACGCGCAGTGAGATCGAACGGTTGATCGCCGATGGCACGATCAGCAGTGGTATGATCTCCAAAGTGCGCGCCGCACTCACAGCACTCGACGCCGGCGTACATGCTGCGCGCATCACCAATCTAGCAGGGTTACTGAATCAGGGCACAACGATCATCACGGAAAGGGAACCACACGAATGACCGTCCACGTCCGCGAGTCACAGGTCTTTGTCGTACCGCCGCGCACACCCGATATCATTGTGCGTCGTGCCGAAGAAGACGACATTCCCGCTATTGTAGCGATTGTCGCCGAACATGCCCGCCAGGGGCACCTGCTGCCGCGCAGCGCAGAGAACATTCGCGCCACCCTGTCATCGTGGCTGGTAGCAGAGGTGGATGGCGCTGTGGCAGGCATCGGCTCGCTGGTGCAGATGAGTCTAGAACTGGTCGAGGTGCGTTCGCTAGCAGTGCTGCCGCAGTATCGCGGGTTACGCATCGGGCAGGCGATTGTGCGCGGGCTGGTCGATGAGGCGCGTCGGCGCGGATGTCTGAAAGTGTTCGCATTGACCCGCGCAGTTCCGTTTTTTGAAAAACTGGGTTTCCGGATCACATCGAAGGAAGATTTCCCGGAAAAGGTCTGGCGTGACTGTGCGATCTGCCCGCTCCAACATGCCTGTGACGAGACGGCGGTTGTGATTGAGTTTGAACGGTGAATGTTGGATGTTGAACGGTGAACGCTGGATGTTGGACATTGAACGGTGAACGTCGAACGGTGTGATGTTGCAGGTTGGCGCGAGAGACGTTGCACGGTTTGGTGTGGGGCGTTGAGCGTTGAACGGTGAACGTCGAACGTGTGATGTCGCAGGTTGCCCGCCGGTAGAACGTTGAACGTCGGACGTCGCGTACCTGATACGAATCCGCCAAACCCTTCTCATCAACGAGGTTGCTTCATGACGACACGGATACGCGCGCTGCTGGCGCTGGAAGATGGCACAATCTGGCATGGGTATGCGTTAGGGGCGATTGGTGAATGCGCTGGCGAAGTGGTGTTCAACACCTCAATGACCGGCTACCAGGAAGTGTTGACCGACCCTTCATACTACGGTCAGATCGTGGTCATGACCGCGCCGCATATCGGCAATACCGGGGTCAACCGGGAAGACGAAGAGAGCCGGCACCCGTGGGTTGCCGGCTTCGTTGTACGCGCTGCCAGTCCATACGTATCCAACTGGCGCGCCACACAGTCACTCCACGAGTATCTGGCAGAGTATGGCATTGTCGCAATGACCGGCGTCGATACGCGGGCGCTGGTACGGCACATCCGCACCCAGGGAGCAATGCGCGCGGTCATCTCGTCGCAAAACCCGGAACCTGATCGCCTGATCGCAGCAGCGCGCGCCGCGCCATCGATGAACGGACTCGACCTGGTACCGTATGTCACCTGCGCCGAACCGTACCACTGGGTCGAGGGTAATCCGGGAGAGTGGGGTACGGGCGAAACACCCGCGCAGCGTGGCGAACCGACGTTCCACGTCGTCGCATACGATTTTGGCATCAAGCGTAACATCCTGCGCTTGCTGGCGGAACACGGGTGTCGCGTCACCGTTGTACCCGCTACCACGCCTGCCGCCGACGTGCTGGCACTCGAACCGGACGGCGTTTTTCTCTCGAATGGACCCGGCGACCCGGCAGCAGTGACGTATGGGGTGCAGGCTGTGCGCGACCTACTGGGAAAAGCACCGGTGTTTGGCATCTGTCTCGGGCATCAGATCCTCGGTCTTGCGCTTGGCGGCAAGACCTACAAACTGCACTTCGGTCATCGGGGCGGCAATCAACCGGTGCGCTTCAATGACACCTTGCGAGTGGAAATTTCAAGTCACAACCATGGCTTCGCCGTCGATGCCTCATCGTTACCCGATGGTGTTGAAATCACCCATGTCAACCTAAACGACGGATGTGTCGAAGGATTGCGCGCGCCGGACAAACACGCATTCAGCGTGCAGTACCATCCTGAGGCGGCGCCAGGACCACACGACGCGCGGTACCTTTTTCACCAGTTTGTCGAGTTGATGGCGCGGGCGCGGAACCGGCATCCAGCATCGAGCGGTTGAATAATGAATAATGAACGATAGCAACAAACCATAAGTCCCTCAAGGAGAACGCCATGTCGCTCTATCAGCGTCTGCGGACCCTGTACCACCGCTCGCCGCAAGAACGCATTCAGGCGATGCAGGCGGAACTTGCCGCACCGCTCGATGCCACACGCCGCGCCATCGACCGATTGCTCCAACTGGACGCGGAACAGACTGCACCGTTGATGCATGGACGGTTCGATGAACTGCTCGATGTGCTGCGCGATTCGATAGTGCGCCTCGAAACGCTTGTGGCTGAAGAGAACGAACGCGCACGTGTCAGCAGCATCAGTGACCGTGACCTGCACGTGTACCGCCACGATCTGCTAACCCCGCTTGGCAATGTGCGTAGCGTTGCCCGCCTGCTGGTCCGTATCGTTTCACCCGATCTGCCGCCTAGTTTTACACAGGTGAGCCGTGATCTGGACAATGCCTCCCGCAATGTGCTCGATGTGATCGATGCGCTGACGGCATCGCAGGAACGGACGGAATAAGAAGCAGCGATTTCGACCAGTTGCCTGGAGCGATATTGCTGCAACACCGGGAAGAGAGAGTTGAACGATCAATGCCGCGACGAACTGATATTCACACCATTCTGATCATCGGCTCCGGTTCTATCGTCATCGGTCAGGCTTGCGAGTTCGATTACTCGGGTGTCCAGGCATGCAAGGTGCTGCGCCGCGAAGGATTCCGGGTTGTGCTCGTCAATTCCAACCCGGCGACGATCATGACCGATCCACAGATGGCCGATGCCACCTATATCGAACCACTCACACCGGAGATCGTCGAAAAAATAATCGAACGCGAGAAACCGGATGCCCTGCTGCCGACGGTTGGCGGGCAGACCGGTCTCAATCTGGCAATGAGACTGGCAGAGAGCGGCGTGCTCGACCGGCACGGCGTGCAATTGATCGGCGCTTCTCCCGGAGCCATTGCCCTTGCCGAAGATCGCGAACTGTTCAAACACGCCATGATCGATGCCGGGTTGCAGGTGCCGCTGGGCGAAACAGTCTCGACCGTCGAGCAGGCGGTGGAAGTCGCCACGCGGATCGGGTACCCGGTGCTGGTGCGCCCTTCGTTTACCCTCGGCGGCAGCGGTGGCGGTGTAGCATACAACGAGGCGCAATTGCGCGAAGTGGCAGATCGCGGTCTACGTGCTTCACCGGTCACCCAGGTTCTGATCGAACAGTCGGTGCTGGGGTGGAAGGAGTACGAACTCGAAGTCATGCGCGACCGGGCAGACAATTTCGTCGTGGTCTGTTCGATCGAAAATCTCGATCCGATGGGGGTTCACACCGGCGACTCGATCACGATTGCGCCAGCCATGACGTTGACCGACCGCGAGTATCAGCGGTTGCGCGAAATGGCAAAAATCGTTATTCGCACCGTCGGTGTGGAAACCGGCGGCTCGAACATTCAGTTCGCGGTTAATCCGCGTGACGGCACGCCGCTGGTGATCGAGATGAATCCGCGCGTCAGCCGCTCGTCGGCGCTGGCGTCCAAAGCCACCGGTTTCCCAATCGCCAAGATCGCCGCACTGCTCGCCGTCGGCTATACGCTCGACGAGATCCCCAACGACATCACCAGAGTAACACCCGCATCGTTCGAGCCGAGCCTGGATTATGTCGTCGTCAAGATTCCACGCTGGGCATTCGAGAAGTTTCCCGGCGTCGACCCAACCCTGGGACCCCAAATGAAGAGCGTTGGTGAGGTGATGGCGATCGGTACAACGTTCAACGAGGCGTTGCAGAAGGCGATCCGCGGATTGGAGATCGGCGCGGTGGGGTTTGGCGCGTTTGCCGGAAGACGTCTGAACACGCAGGAAAAACGCGAGCCATCGGAAGACGATCTGCGTATTCCGACAGCGCAACGCATCTTCCACGTCGCCGATGCCCTGCGCGCCGACTGGGATATCGAACGGATCGCGGCGCTGACCGGCTATGATCCGTGGTTTGTTGTGCAAATGCGATCAATCATCGATCTCGAAGCGGATCTGGCGCGTCATTCGCTCGATACGCTCCCGGTTGATCTGCTGCGCGAAGCGAAGGAGCACGGCTTTTCCGATGCGCAGATCGCGCTTATCCTTCAGCCTGCCACAGGTGATGCCACACCACACTACCCGACAGAACTGGATGTGCGCGCCCACCGCAAAGCCCTAGGTATTCTGCCGGTCTACCGTCGTATCGACACCTGCGCCGCCGAGTTCGAAGCCTATACCCCCTACCTCTATAGCACGTATGCGACTGCTGATGAGTCGGCGGTGACCGACCGCCCCAAGGTGATCATTCTTGGCGGTGGACCGAACCGTATCGGGCAGGGGATCGAGTTCGACTACTGCTGCGTGCATGCCAGTTTTGCGCTGCGCGACCTCGGCTACGAGACGATTATGATCAATTGCAACCCGGAGACCGTCTCGACCGACTACGACACCAGCGATCGTCTCTATTTCGAGCCATTGACCCTGGAAGACGTGCTGAACATCTGGGAGAACGAGTCGGGCAGGCGGGGTGATGGCGCAGGAACGCCGGTACCGATGCTGGTTCAGTTTGGCGGTCAGACACCGCTCAATCTGGCGAAGGGTCTCGCAACCGCCGGTGTGCCGATCTGGGGGACCTCTCAGGACTCGATCGACCTGGCGGAGGATCGTGGTCGCTTCAGTGAACTGTTGCGGCGGCTCGACATTATACAACCGGAGAGCGGCATGGCTGCCGACCTTCAGTCAGCGCGCAGGGTGGCGCAGCGGATCGGATACCCCGTGCTGGTGCGTCCCAGTTATGTGCTCGGCGGGCGCGCCATGGCAATTGCCTATGATGATGAAGGTCTGGCGCAGTACATCCAGGAAGCAACCCGGATCAGCGCCGGGCAACCGGTACTGATCGACCGGTATCTGGAAGATGCCTTTGAACTGGATGTCGATGCCGTCGGCGATGGCGAGCGCGTGGTGATCGGCGGCATCATGGAGCATGTCGAGGAAGCAGGGGTGCACTCCGGCGACTCGGCGATGGTTATGCCGCCCTATAAGGTGAGCGCCTACCATCTTGCCATTATCCGCGACGAGACGATCCGGATTGGCGAGGCGCTGCGCGTGAAAGGGTTGATGAATATCCAGTTCGCCATCAAAGACGATGAGGTCTACGTTCTTGAAGTCAACCCGCGCGCTTCGCGCACAGTCCCATTCATTGCCAAAGCCACCGGCGTCCCGCTTGCGCGCATCGCAGCGCAGGCAGCAGCCGGCAAGACCCTGAGCGAACTGGGGTTCACCCAGGAACCGCCACTCAACGGCTTTTTCGTCAAAGAGGCGGTGCTGCCGTTCGATAAGTTTCCCGGCGCGGCGGTCTTCCTCAGCCCCGAAATGCGCTCCACCGGCGAGGTGATGGGGCACGCTTCGACATTCGGGCACGCTTTCGCCAAAGCAGAAATGGGCGCCAACCAGCGCATCCCCACCAGCGGCGGCGCGCTGCTGACAGTCAACGACTACGACAAGGGCGCCATTGGACGCATCGCGCGCGATCTGGTGAAACTCGGATTTACGATCTATGCCACACGTGGAACCGCGAACTGGCTGCATCAACTCGGATTGCCGGCAATCGTCGTCAACAAAGTATCCGAAGGCTCACCCCATACCGTCGATCTGATTGCGTCGGGCAAGGTGGGACTGGTGATCAGCACACCGCTTGGATCGCGCGCCTATGCCGACGGTCAGGCGCTGCGCTCGGCAGCCATTCGCTACGGCGTTATGCTGGTCACCACCCTTACCGGTGCGGCAGCGACCATCAGCGCCATCAAAGCGCTGCGCCAGAAGGAATTGCGCGTTCGCTCGCTGCAAGAGCACTACCGCATGACGCGAACAGCGGCACAGCATCTCCCTACCGGTCTATCTGCAACTGAGAATGAGGGCATATCATGAGCGCAAAAGTCAACAAGGTCGTCCTGGCATACTCCGGCGGTCTCGATACCAGCATCATCGTTCCATGGCTGAAGCAGAACTACGGCAACCCCGAAGTTATCTGCTACTGCGCCAATATCGGTCAGGACGATGAATTGAGCGGTCTGGAGGAGAAAGCGATCGCCACCGGCGCCTCGAAGTGCTATGTCGAAGACCTGCGCGAAGAGTTTGTGCGCGATTTTCTCTTCCCGTTGCTCCAGTCTGGAGCGGTGTACGAGCGCTCCTATCTGCTCGGCACATCGGTGGCGCGCCCACTGATTGCCCGTCGTCAGGCGGAAATTGCACTCCAGGAGGGCGCCGACGCCCTCGCGCATGGGTGTACCGGCAAAGGAAATGATCAGGTGCGCTTTGAATTGACCTACATGGCATTTGCGCCACACCTGAAGGTGATCGCCCCCTGGCGCGAATGGAATATCCGCAGCCGCGAAGATGCTCTCGATTATGCTGCCGAACATCACGTTCCGGTCACCGCCACCCTCCGATCGATCTACAGTCGCGACCGCAACATCTGGCATATGTCGCACGAGGGCGGCATTCTGGAGGACCCGTGGAACGAACCGGAAGAAACGATGTACACCCTGACAACCGCTCCCGAAGCGGCGCCGGACGAACCGGAGTATGTCATCGTCGGGTTCGAGCAGGGAACGCCGGTGAGCGTCAACGGCAAACGCCTGGGACCGGTCGAACTGCTGTTGACGCTGAATGACATCGGTGCGAAGCATGGCATCGGGCGCGTCGATCTGGTGGAAAACCGGCTGGTCGGCATGAAAAGCCACGGTGTCTATGAGACTCCCGGCGGAACGATCCTGCGGGTGGCGCACCAGGGGCTCGAACAACTGACGCTCGACCGTGACACGCTGCACTACAAGGACGTGATTGCCCATCGCTACGCCGAACTGGTCTATTACGGGCAGTGGTACACACCGCTGCGCGAGGCGCTCGATGCGTTTGTGCGCGTCACTCAGCGCAATGTCACTGGCGAGACGCGCCTGAAACTGTATAAGGGGAATGCAACGCTGGTCGGGCGACGTGCAGCCAGAAGCCTCTACAACCCCGACATCGCCAGTTTCACGATGAGCGAGAGTTACAACCAGAAAGATGCAGAAGGGTTCATCAAACTCTTTGGTCTGCCGGTCAGAGTGCAGGCGCTGCTGGAGGGACGGCAGGGTTGAGGAGCGTTGAACGTTGAACGTTGAACGTTGGAACGTTGAAGAATGTTGCGCGTTGCACGGTGCACGTTGGACGTTAGGTGCTGGGCGTTGCACGTTGCGCGTTGCACGTTGTATTTTCTGTCGGTTCTCAGTTCTCAGTTCCCGGTTCTCACAGAAACACAACAATGATGCAGACAGACACATTCTCGCTTGCACGTGGTTTTAGCGCTACTGCAACCGCGTGTGGACTGAAACCGAACGGCGCCCTCGACATGGCGCTGATTACCGCCGATGTTCCATGCTGCGCCGCCGGTCTCTTCACAACCAACCGCGTCAAGGCTGCGCCGGTGATCTACGACCAGGAGATTCTGGCGACGAATGCTGGCACCATCTGCGCGGTGATCGTCAATGCGGGTAATGCCAACGCCTGCACCGGACCACAGGGCGCTGCCAACTGTCGCGCAATGGCAGAACTGACCGCTGAACGGATCGGGCGCCGCGCCGATCAGGTGCTGGTGCTCTCGACCGGTGTTATCGGTCGGCAACTCGATATGACAAAAGTGGCACAGGGAATTGCCAGCCTGACCGGACCGACTGCCCATTCAGGCGCTGGCGCAGCGGCACGCGCCATGATGACTACCGATACGCACCCGAAGGTCGCTGCGCGCACCATGACCATCGCCGAACGTACTGTTACAATTGCCGGGATGTGCAAGGGCGCTGGCATGATCCATCCCAACATGGCGACAATGCTCGCAATTGTGACCACCGACGCGCAGGCACATCCTGCACAACTCGACCGCGCCCTGCGTGTTGCCGCCAACCGCAGCTTCAACCGCGTCAGCGTCGATGGCGACACCAGCACTAACGATACCCTGCTGCTTCTGGCATCCGGCGCATCCGGCGTACCGGTGAGCGATGATCCCGTAACAGACGGGCTTTCATTCGACGATTTCACTACAACTCTCACTGAAGTGTGTATCGACCTGGCAAAACAGATCGCGCGCGATGGCGAAGGCGCTACGCGCCTGGTCGAAATCACAGTCTGCGGCGCGCTGGACGAGCAACAGGCGCATCAAACGGCAAACGCCATCGCGCGCTCCCCGCTGGTCAAAACCGCAATCCACGGCGGCGACCCGAACTGGGGACGTATCCTGTGTGCTGCTGGCCACAGTGGCGCCGCGATTGACCCCGACCGACTGGCACTCTGGTTTGGTCCTCCGGAAGCGTCGCTCCAGCTAGTGGCGCATGGGTTGCCGCTCGACGCCGACCTGGCAGCAGCATCGGTGCTGCTACGTCAGGACCCGGTTTTTATTACGCTCGACCTGGGGCTGGGTAATGCCCGAACGACCGTCTGGACGTGCGATTTCAGCAAAGAGTACGTCGAGATTAATGCCCACTATACAACGTAGAGCAATAGCAGTTCTGCTCATCAGTCTGATTGCAGCGATCTTCCTCTGGCGTTCGCTCATCGGCGGTGAGGTTTTTCTGCCGCTCGATGCCCTGTTGCACATGCATCCCTGGCGCTATTCGTATGAACGTGTGCCAGTCAATAATCATATTTCGACCGACTCGATCCGTCAAATCTATCCTCGACGCCTGCTGACGAACACGATTGTTCGCCAGGGGGCGTGGCCCCTCTGGAACCCAACAATTCTGAGCGGCACGCCGCTGCTCGATGACGGACAGATTGCCTTTTTCTATCCGCCTAACCTGATCTTTCTCATTGTGCCGCTCGACAGTGCTTTTGGCGTCTATGCCTGGATTCAACTGATCATCGCCGGAGCAGGGAGTTACGCATTTGCACGACGGATTGGGCTGGATATGGGACCGGCACTCCTGGCGGGGATCTGCTACATGTTCACCGGACATATGCTCACCTACCTGCCGTTCCCGGAATTGTCGGGGGCAACGGCAATGCTGCCGTGGTGCTTCTGGAGCATCGAGACGGCGCTGAGTCGCGGCACCTGGCGGAGCCGGGCGGTCGCAGCCACGATGCTGGGGATCGTTGTGCTGGCGCAGATCCAGCTGGCATTCTACACATATGTTGCAACCGGGTCGTATGCGCTGTTTCGCATCGTACAGCGGGACGAAGGGCGAACGATGACGCGCCTGCGCCTGCTGATCGGGCTGGCACTGGCATATGCGCTGGGAATAGGATTGAGCGCCGTTCAGCTTTTGCCGGCAATTGCTCTGTCAACGCAGGGGCAGCGCAGCGACATCGGGTTTATGCTGGCGCCGCCGGAAGAATATTTCAGCAGCATGCTGCGGCTTGTCTTTCCTGCACTTGGTGGATTTGAGCGGATAGGAGCGCCGCCTGCCTGGGGACCGCCTGTCTTGCAGGTTCCTTACCCCTACGTTGGGCTGACACCGCTGGCGCTGGCAATCATCGGTCTTGCGATTGCACGTCATCGTCTGGCGGCGTTCTTCGGCGTCGTTGCGGTAGCATCATTTGCACTGGCAGTGCGTACACCGCTGTTGTACATTTTTATCACGCTGATCCCGCCGTACCGCCAGTTCGAGGATCACACCCGCTGGTACATGGTGTGGGGTTTTGCAGTGGCAATCCTGGCAGCCATCGCAGCACAACGGCTGTACGCGCCGGGCGGCGCGTGGGAGAACGCGCCTTCCCGATCAGACCAACGCACACGCCTGCCAGCCGCTCGCCTCCTGCTTCTCATCGTTGGAGTATTCATTGTCGGATGGTCGCTGCACCATCTGGCGCTCTTGACACCACAATCACGCGCCGGTCACTATCTGAGCGTGATCCGCTCTCAGCAACTGCTTCCACCGCTCATCTTCGGCAGCATCGGACTGATAAGCCTGGCGTTGCTGCGGTTTTACCGGCGCAATCCAGCGATCGCCTTTGCACCGGTGATTGCCGTTGCCACAGTGGATATGTGGTGGTACGGCGCAGGGTTCAACACCTCAGTCTCACCGTCAATCGCACAACCAACGACCGATCTGGCCCGTGAACTGATCGGCTATCCACGCGATCTGCAACTTTTTCAGGTTCTCTACCCGCCAACCCGTCAGATTGCGTTCCTGCAATCGCAACCGCGACCGTTCCGCATTCACGGCGGCGACTACGACGCACTCCCACCCAATATAGCAAGCTACTACGGTCTTGAAGATGTGCGCGGCTACCATTCGCTCTATCCGGCGCGCTACAACCGCCTGGTACGGCTGATCGACGGCAAGGACTATCGCCGCACGAGTGAAGGCAATGTCAGCCTGCGCGCATTTCTGACATCGGCGTATGAACGCCCCCGCCTGCTCAATATGCTCAATGTCAGGTATATCATCTTCCCTCCCGGAAGTCAGACCGCTGCACGCTATCCGGGTCTCGAACTGGTGCACGCGAGCGACGAAGGGCGTATCTACTACAACCCGAATGCACTTCCACGCGCCTGGCTGGTCTACCGTGTCGAAACCATCCCTGATGATGAAGCGCAGCTCGACTATATGGCGCGCCCCGATTTCGACCCTGCAACGGTCGTCGTCGTGCCAACGTCGGTTCCCACAACCGGTCCCGCGCCGACCGCGCCGGATCCAACACCTGCCGTAACATACACGCCGAACACTGTCACCATCACAGCCGCGCCATCAGCTCCAGCCATCCTGGTCCTGGCAGATGCCTGGTATGAGGGATGGGAAGTGCTGGTCAATGGCGCACCCGCGCCGATTCTGCGCGTCAACTATGCACTGCGCGGCGTCTGGCTGCCACCCGGCTCACACATGGTCGAATTCGTCTACCGTCCACGTCCATTCCTGATCGGCGGACTGATCAGCCTGGCAACCCTGGCAGTGCTGACCATCGGAGCAATTGCACGGCGGTGACACTCGCTACCCGCTGCCCGGCGATTGTCCTCATCAGGTAGGAGTCCGGATCACAACCCCCTACAATGCGCTCACAGATCCCAAAGGCGCCCGCGTGCCCCCGGGTGAAAACCCAGGCAGGAACGCTACCGTGCATCCAGAGTAGAGTTGCTCCGACATCAATGAACTGGTCTCTGTCATTCAGCAAGACTATCGAATATCGCCAACAAAATGATCTAAATCACCAATACTATTGACTTTTTAAGAATAGCGTGGTAATATCTTTCGTGAAAGTGAAACAAAGCGCCAGTCAGATTGAGAGGGGGTAGGTGTCATGCTGCTGACATTCGAACAATCGCTGGCTATCGCGCACGAGCGGTATCAGACCTTGCTCACCGAAGTGTCCAGGGAACGAATGGTCCGGCAGGGGCGCACCACGTCCATCCGCGACACTACCCAACCGGCACGGCGCCTCCTCGACTGGTTGAGTTCGCGTCTCTTTCACATTGGGTGGGGCAACCATGCGCACACTGCCAGCAGACGATAGCTGCCCGGCGGTTGAGCACATTTGAAACAGGAGAAGCCATCCATGAATCCACTCCTCACCACATGCCCGGTTTGCGGCGAGGCGCTCCACGTTACCCGGCTGGAGTGCGACGCATGCCACACCGCTATCGAAGGACGCTTCACCCTGGGACGCCTCGGACGTCTGTCGCGTGAGCAACTGGATTTTGTCGAACTGCTGCTGAAAAACCGCGGCAACATCAACGGCGTCGCCAGCGATCTGAAAGTGGCTTACAACACTGCTCGCAACCGCCTCGATGAGATCGTCGCCGCACTGGGATACGGGGCGCCGGCTGCAGACGCGCGTCCCGACCGGCGTGCCATCCTCGATCGCCTGGCGGCGAAGGAGATTTCCGTCGAGGAAGCGCTGCGGCTGCTCAAATCATAAGGAGTGAGGTATGGCGATAACTGATGACCGCCTGCGGATTCTGCGCATGGTCGAACAGGGTCATATCTCTGCCGAAGAGGGCGCCCGCTTGCTCGACGCCATCACCGACGATGCCGCCCGCATCCGCGCCGAGGCGCGTTCGCGTTCGCTCCGCATCATCGTCACCGATCTCAACTCGCGCAGGCAGAAGATCAATGTCACCATCCCCGCCAGCCTGGTCTCTGTCGGTCTCAAACTTGGCGCACGCCTCTTCCCGCGCAACGCCAGTGTGACGAACGATGATGTGCTGCGTGCCATCGCGCGCGATGCACCAGGACGCATCTTCGAGTTGCAGGACCTCGAAGAAGGGGAACGTATCGAGATTTTCGTAGAATAGGAGTCTGCAGCAATGCCAGTTCAACAGGTATCCGTTGGTGAAACGCCCCATGTTCACTTCGGTCGCTGTACCGGTGCGCTGCGCATCGAACCCGGCGAACCCGGAATCGTCGAGGTCTGGACCGAAGCGGACAAGGAGGTGGTGCTGGAACGCGATGACCAGGGTGTCGTCATCCAGGGGGTGATCCCCGGAGATTGCCGGTTGCGTGCGCCTTCCGCTGCGACCGTTTCCGGTGAAGCGGTGGAGGAGAGTGTCGTGGTAGCCGGGATCACCTCATTTTCCCTGGACGCTGCCGGGGATGATGTGCGGATCGAAGGGATCGGCGGAACAGTCACCCTCGATCACGTCGAAGGCGATCTGGTCGTTACCCGCGCTGCCGCGCTGCGTGTCGGCGATGTAGAAGGGAGCGCGCAGATCGCCGCTGTAGAAGGAGCGGTCGTCGTGCGCCGCATCGAAGATGATCTTGCTATCAGCAACGCTGGATCAGTCGAAGTTCAGTATGTCGAAGGCGACCTGCGCCTTTCCGGCGTGAGCGACGACGCACTCTTCGAGCGCATCGACGGCGATGCCACGATTGAACGCGTCGAACAGTTGCGCGTGACCAACACCATCGACGGCGATGTGAGAATAACCCGGTCGGGCGTACTCGTGCTGAACGATGTCGCTGGCGATATCAGCGTCGATGACATACACAGTCTGACCGTCGGCACCATCTCTGGAACGCTGCAGGCCGATGGCGTGACCGAAGTGGTGCGCTTCCGTGATCTGGACGGCGACCTGCGCCTGCGCCGCAGCGAGCGCGCTGCGGTTGAAGGGGGCAGCGTCGGCGGTGATGTACGCATCGAACAGGTACGCACGGTCATGCTCGGCTCTGTCGGTGGTGATGCGGATATGCGCACTATCAGCGACGATGTCAGTATTGGCAGTGTCGGCGGCGATGCCACATGCATCGATATCGGCGGTGTGCTCAACGCCGGCAGCATCGGCGGCGACCTGACGCTCCGCAGCGTGAGTAGCGCCACCCATATCGGGAATATCGGCGGCGACCTGACGCTGGCAATGCGCTTTGCACCCGACAGCACGATGAAACTGAATGTCGGCAGCGATGCGCGGGTGGAACTCCTCCCCGATGCCAGCCTGACCCTGCGAGCAACCGTTGGCGGAATGGTGCGCGGTCCCGGCGTAGCTGCCGGCAGTGGAATGTTCAGTGTGGTATACGGTGAAGGCGCCGCGCTCCTCGAATTGCTCGTTGGCGGCGACCTATCGTTACGCGGACCGGCGCCGCGCAGCGTGAGTTCGATGAGCGACGGATCTCCCCGATCCTCCGACGCCGGACAACCGCCCGACGACAGTATTGGGCGCTGGGCGGAGCGGTTTGCTGAAGAGATGGGACGCTGGGGCGAGCAATTCGGACGGGATATGAGTCGCTGGGCTGAAGAATTCAGCCGGGAAATGGGGGGGCGTGGCGATGAGTGGGCACGCCGCTCACAACGCAAGGCGGAGCGTCTGCGGCAACGGATCGAGCGCGACATGCGCGAGGCAGCCGAACGCGCCCGCGAGCATGCACAGCGTGAGGGGCGCCCACGCGACGTGCGGGTGCGGATCAATGATCGCGAGTGGCGGTTCGATGAAGAGCGCCTGGAACGTATGAAACGTGAAGCGGCAGCCGCTGCCCAGGCAGGGATCATCGGCGCAATCGAAGCAGTCGAGCGTGCCCTCGAAAGTCTGGGCATCCCGCGATCCCGTCCACCGCATCCACCACACCCGCCGCATCCGCCGCATCCACCCGAACCGCCACACCCGTCCCCGCCGCCGCCGCCACCCGAAGCGGCGACCGGCGCAACGATCCGGATCAATGTGACGCATGCAACCGACATCCCTGCACCTGCTGCTGAACCGGCGCCGGCGACGCTGGCGCAAGCCGCGCCGCCTTCCGGTGTAACACTCGATGAGCAGCGCGCCGCCATTCTGCGCATGGTCGTCGATGGGCGGATTACGCCTGAAGAAGCCGACCTGCTGCTCGAAGCGCTTGGAACCGATCAGGAGCGCCCGTTCCGGGATGATGATCGCACCGGCGTGTGAGGAAAGGAGTATACCGGTCTGGACTGCACACGAAGCATCCCGTGCTAACCCACGCACCTGAACACCAGCGTGTGGTATGCGCTTCACTTCCTTGAGTGTGGTAAGCCCGGAGTACAACCCGAAACACCTATCCAGGTGACGTTCTCGATACTGCGTGGGTGTCCGTCGCGCCTGGTCCGACCACGATGAACGCAAGGGCGAACGGATGTTCGCCCTTGCGTCGTAACAGGAAGACCTTCTGCATTTTCCTGGAGGCACGGGCGAACGCGTGGCGGAAGGTGTGGCAGGGGACACATCCGGGTATACTGGCTGCGGCGAGTGGCTGACGGACGGTGTTTTGCTATCCGTTTTCGTTGCGGTGACGGTATCGGGTGACCCTGAAGCGAGGATCAATGGTACCTCGTTCTGAGAGAAGGACGTATTGCCAGATCCATTCTTGCTTATACCGAACAGGTGTCGAGAAGTTCACTTTTCTGCCAGGCTGAAGTGAAGGCCATTGGGCCGACTCTGCTGGCCAATCAATCGGAGGAAGATCATTGAGGATTCACACGTGGGTGCGAAGGCATCGGCTCCTGGCGTACATTCCCCTGACTTTCGTGATCTCCTGGGGCGGACTCCTCGTGCTCGCCGCCCCCTATGGTATGCCCGCCAGGCAGAACACTTTCGCTACGGCTTGGTCGATTGTCTTTCTTCCATATCTGATGGGCCCGCTCATCTCCGATCTTACACTCACAGGCTTGATTCACGGACGTGCGGGCTACCGGCGTCTCGGCGTTCGATTGAGCCGCTGGAGAGTCTCCCCGCGCTCCTATGCAATCGCGCTCCTCACGGCTCCTGTGCTCATCCTCGTGACACTCCTTCTGCTTTCAATGCTGTCAGGTTCGTTCGCCCCAGCGCTGATCACCAATAGCGATACACTGGGGATTCTCTTCATGGGTCTTGGGGTTGGGATTCTGGGTGGTGGCTTACTGGAGGAACCCGGATGGACCGGGTTTGCGACACCACAGATCCGACTCCTGCTAAACCCTGTCACCGCAGGTTTGGTTCTGGGAGTGTTATGGGGAGCGTGGCATTTGCTTCCGACCTACTGGGGAAGCGGCGACGCGCAGGGAGCATTCGACCTGTGGTTGTTCTTGCCACCGTGCATCTTCTATTTGGGCGTCCTTCCTGCGTACAGGACACTCATCGTCCTTCTGCACGAGGCGACGGATAGTCTTTTCCTGGCCGTACTTCAGCATGCGAGTCTGACTGCCTGCTCACTCTTCATCCTTGCGCCAGCAGCAACGGGAGCGCCTCTCGCGGTCTACTATGTGGTCCTGTCGTTGCTAATGTGGAGCGTGGTCGCGATGATTCGACAGAAGCCGCTGGCACGCCGGACTCGCGACGAGTCGACAACCTGAGATCGTGCAATCCAATAATGAGATGAGCTGACTCGCTGCGCTCGCAGCTTACCTCACGAGATGTCAGGAAGCAAGATCTGCAATGCAGAGGTTCTTGTCTTTATGAAGACTCAATACTATACGGCAACGAGTCTCGACGGATTCATCGCCACCGAGGACGACTCGCTGGACTGGCTGTTCCTGCTGGGCGATGTAGAGAACACGAGCTATCCGGCATTCATCGCTGAGGTTGGTGCATTGGCAATGGGCTCGGCAACCTACGAGTGGATGCTGCGTCATGCTGACAGGGTGGCCGCCGAAACAGGGTCACCATGGCCTTACACCCAGCCAGCCTGGATCTTCTCCAGCCGAGTGCTCCCATCGATTGAAGGGGCGAACACGCGCTTCGTCCAGGGTGCTGTGCAACCTGTTCACGCCGAAATGAGCAGAGTGGCAGGCTCGAAGAACATCTGGATTGTAGGCGGTGGAGACCTTGCCGGTCAGTTCTACGATGCTGGTCTGCTAGACGAGGTCATCGTCCAGGTAGGTTCAGTCACTCTGGGGAGGGGTAAGCCTCTGTTCCCACGACGTGTCACAAGTCCGCCTCTGCGCCTGGTATCGGTACGGCAGGTCGGCACGGGCTTCGTGGAGTTGCGCTATGAAGTACCCCGACGTGATGCCGCCGGTGCCATCTGACGCTGCTCCGCTGCCATTCTGCCCACGTTCAGGAAGGGAGGAGCGACGCATGCATCGCTCCTGCCGATGCACACCAAAGCATCCCTCTCGACCAACAGCACACTGAAGCCATGCTTCCGCGCACCACAGGATGTGACCCATGCATCCCGGCGTGCACGATCCTCATGGGATGGGGGAAGGCATTGCTTTCGCCTACCTGTGAAGGCGCTACCTTCGCATCCCCCACCCGGCAGGATGGTTTGGTCAAGCTCCAGCGTCCATAACAGCCTCCTGCATTTTGCCTGCAATTGAATAAAATTCGGGCTTGACATTCCAGCAACTGGAAAGTGTAGAATTCAGCCGAATAAAGATCAAAGGAGTCATTGCCATGCTCATTCATGAGTTAGCCCAGAAAACCGGTGTACCCGCGAAAACGATTCGATACTACGAATCGATTGGTCTGATCCCACGTCCTCATCATCAATGCCTGCTCTATTTGTGGTGAGAAAGGCAAGCCTGTGCAGGGTCAAACAGTCAAGGCCCTTCTGTCTGTGAGTTTGCGTAAGGTGCAGAGTGTTGAATACCTGTTCTGCAAAACGCAGACTTGCCCGGTCGTGTATTTTGCGTCTGACGGTCAGCAGACATTTACCGTTGAGCAAGTCCGAGAACGGGTCTATCAAAAAGAACCTGATGCTGAAGAGGTTTTTGTCTGTTACTGTTTCCGACACACTGTAGGCGATATTCGCGCCGCCTCGCTAGAAACTCGCGCCTCCATCGTAGACGACATCAACACAGGTATTAAAGCCCAACAATGCGCCTGTGACCTGCGAAATCCTCAAGGATCGTGCTGTTTGGGCAATGTACACGGCTTGATCAAGCGACTGGAAATGTCAACCACGACCACATAAAGAATCTGGCTATGTTCTGGCAAAAAAACTGTATCGGAGTCATATGCATCACTTTCGTTATTGCTCGACCCTGTCATCTGTAGATGTGGTAAAACTTGCAAAACGTGATGATGATTTCCACATTACCGAAAAGATGTTTATAAAGCGGGTTGGCGGATTGTTAGGCTTTTCAGATAATGACATCGATGAAATAATGGCAACCATCGGGTAATCTGGCGGCGATACCACACTGCTCGCATATGGACGCGGGGCAGACTTCGCCTCCTCGCAATGGACTCAGCGCCTTTGGCTGGGTTCTACACTGTGGTAATCCGCTACGATCAACATCCGGTGAACGCCCCCTGTTTTGTGCAGCCTGCCCGTAATCGCAGCACTTGAGATTACTTCTCAGATCACGCGGTTCCCTTGTACCCACCAAGCCAGCACGCCAGGCTGGTATCTGAACAGCGCCGGTGTATCGCCGCATACCCTGCGTCCGGCGGGTGAACGTGGTATAATGCACTATGTTGCATCATAACGCAGGAGCACGGTATGGATTCACCCACACCAGACGACATCAGCGCCGAGCTGGAGCGTTTGGCTGAAGAGCAGATCACCGACCTCGACTCCGATGCGACCGATCGTGTTCGTCGGGGACGGCAGCGGCGCGCTCGCGTGGCGACGCTGTATGCCCAGGGGCGCCTCGAAACTGCGCGCGACTTTTACCACGCGGCGCTGGTAATGCTCTACGGCGAAGAACTGGCGCACTGGGAACTGGCGCGTACCCTCGCCCGGCGCGCTGCCAGCCTGGGAGACCCGCGCGCCTGGTCGATCATCGCCGCAGCGTGGGATCGCGCACTGCTCGCACGTGGCCTGCCGCAACGTTTCGGTACACAGTTCGTGCGTGAAAACGGCCGCTGGACGGTCGGGGCAGTGGATCCGCGTGTTACCGATGCCGAACGTGCTTTCTACGGGATACCACCGCTCTGGGTTCAGCGTCAGAGCGCGGAACAACTTCAGCGCCGCGAAGAGAACCGCTGAAGGCGCTGCCCTCGCCGCTGTTCGTCCCCCTCAACCCTCAACGACGCATCACGTCATCCACCTGTGCAATGAACGTCGCTGCCTGCTCTTCGTACCGCTCCGGCGTCACAACGTCGATCGATGTCAGCAGGTTCAGCAACTCGGCGCGCGTGTACCCCTGCGCCTCCACCTGCAACCCGTACTGCGCCTGGGACGGCGAAAGAGTAACAACCGCCCGGTAGCGCCACTGCAGACCGGAGCGCAGCGCAACCGTGTAGTTTTTGACAACCAGCCGCTCTTCATCAGAGTCATCGGATGCGCCAGACCCCTGCACATCGGACAATGGCGCCAACCTGACGGTTAATCGACGTCCCGGCGCGTGGTAGAGTGCAATGTACCCTCCAGCTATCGCATCATCGCGCGCCAGCACTGCTTCGACCGTGCCGGGCGGCGGATCGGGCAACAGGATGGACGAGCCAATTGTGTCATCGAGCGGAATGACCGATTCGGACGGGATGAGTGGGATATATGGCGTGGCAATGTCGTCGATGCTGAGAAAGGTTCCCTGTCCGTTCCAGGCAAAGGCGATGCCGAACGTTCGCGTCTCTTCACGTGGATCGACTTCACGCCCGCCCTCGAATGCCCAGACCGTGCGACTCACCTGTTCGCCTTCGACAGGACCGATCAACTCACGAATTTCGCGCAGCAGTCCGGTCACAGGATCAATAGCGAGAAGGATCGTGGCATCGGCATTGCTGGCATCTGGCGCATCGGGCGGGAAGCCAAACAGACTGACGCCCCGAAATCCCACAACCTCCACCCGTGATCCGTCATCCATCTGGCGCTGTCCCCAACTTTGCAATTCGGCAACCTGTGCCTGCGCCAGATAACGTCGGGGCAGCGCCCATGCGCCGCTCTCCAGCCGCGCCTGGAGCAAACGATGCTGCCGATCAGCATCGGCAGGAAAGCGAACTCCGGACACATCCTCACGTTCGAGCGGAAATCCGATTGTCGCGCTATAGGCGGGCGTTATCGCATACCAGACCTGCCCCTGCCGATCGGCAAGTTGAAACTCGTAGGGGCCGCCTCCCTGCTGATGCACAAACTGGATGCGGTGCTGACCGTTCTCCCGATCGATCCAGAGATCGCCCCGTAGATTCGCAAAGGTCTGATCGACGAAGGTCCAGCGAATGAGGTAGCTTCCCTGCCAGACACCTTCACCCGGTGGAGGGGTGTATAAGGTTTCTCCGGCACGTTCGACCAGTTCGCCGAGTGAGTATGGCGATGCAGCCGGCGGCGGAAGTTCGTCACTCGCGCGGGGCCAGACGATCCAGATTGTCAGCAGCAGCACTGCCAGTGGCAGAATTGCGCGATGCGTCCATTGACTTCCCATCAGGCGACGCAACAGCGGTCGTGTATCCGGGTGTGCTGCCGCAACTGTTTGTGCTGCGACGTCTGCCGGCAGATATATCGGACGTAACGCATCGCGTAGCGCCTCTTCCACCCGCACCGTCAGGCGGCGCCACTCACGCAGCGCGGCGCGACACGTTTCGCAGAGCGCCAGATGCCCGCGCACATTGGGACTGGTCTGTGCGACGGTCGGATCGAGGAGCAGCGCCATACGCGCCGCACGACACGCCTCCGGCGCCTGATCCGGATCGAACAGTGCCGGATCAAGGTCAGGATCGAGAACCGGCAGGAGCGCCCTGATCGCATCCCGCACTCGGACGCGCCGCTCCTGATCCACCTGCGATAGATTGTCGGTCGTGAAAGCGTGCAACGCTTCCAGCCCCAGAGCGAACCGCTGCGCGTGCGGTAAGCGCGCAATCGCTGCAACCAGCGACGCATCTTCGGCGCGCACTGTTCCTGCCGTTATCCATGCAGGCACACCACTTCGCCTGAACAGTCCGCGTTCCACCGGCAATTGATCGTAGAGGGCGATGACTATCGAGAGCACATCTGCGGGCGCATGATCGCGAAACCGCCGGGCAGTACGTCGTAGCAGCGCATTCGCTGCCGCCTGATCGGGCGACAACAGCACCGCCAGCCGGTACAGGACATCACCGTGCTGCTTCAGCGCTCGCTCGAAGGAGGTTGCAGACATTGGAAAGCCCTTTTCCGGTTACGCCATCATTCCTCGACGCTGTTGACTCGCATCAGGTGATCGGCGTACCGCACGTTCCCCGCGCTATCACGCGCTGTCAGACGAACATGGTACTCGCCTGGCGCGAGATTGTCGAGGAATAGTGTCTGTCCCGTCTCGAACGATACGCCATTGACCTGCCAGGCAAGTTCGTCGAGCGCTCCATCCTCGCGATCTGATACCCTTCCATATCGAGCGCATACACCGGTTCCAGTGGCACCATCGTCCGTCAGCACGGCACGTACCAGATACCCGGCGCCACTCTGCACCACACCGGCGCCATACACACGCTGATTATTCAGTAATCCCTGATACGTAAAATCCGAAACCCACTGCGGTTGACAGTAACTCATCAGGTCTTTTGTGTTATCCGATGCAACCGGACTCCAGACGCGCGCCTGACTGATGTCGAGACCATAGACATCCGCACCGATCAAAGCATTCGGGTAAGGAAAAGGTTGACGCGGAACGCCGCTCACGCCGCACGGCGCATGGAAGCGCCCCAGGTTGTGCCCGATCTCGTGAGCAGCCAGACGACCGGCAGCATCGGTCGAACCGGTCAGATCCAGCCCTACCGACGCACGCAATCCGACCCACCCGATCCCGGCAATCCCGCTGCTGAACCAGCGATCGCTTCCACTGGCGATCGGTATCAGGCCGTAGTAGACCCGCGAAAACGGCGCGCCATCGCTCAATTTGACATCGGTTATCAGGTTGAGCAGGCGTTCCCTCTCACTGCCGCTCCGCACATCACTGATGAAAGCCAGCGGCGCACGCAGTCGCACATTGACGCCGGGGATGGGGTAGGCGCGCATCACCCAATCGCTCACCGTGTCGCGGGCAGGCGCCGGATAGGTGCGCCCGTTTGGGATGTGCGGGTACTGAACCGGCACAATCGTGAGATCGAGACGTGGTACGGCGAGAAACTCCAGCGTTTGCGTCAGACTATTGTTGCTCTCGTTAACTTCGATGATCTGATTGTCGGGATCAACGACGATGCTGAGTCGCACATTGCCCGACAACCATTCGGCAGGCAAAGCGATGTTGAAACTGCTGGCATAGTTTCCGCGCGACACGCTGGTTGTCACCGTGCGCAGACCAGAGCAGCGCGGCGAGCCGGGCGGAGGAATGCCGTTGCGTGACGCTAAAGCCTGAACAATCACGTTGGACGCTTCCGCAACACCGGATACGGTAACATACACACGCGCCACTGTCGGTCGACCGGCAACGAACGGCACAGTTCCGGCGCCATTCTATACCGATTGGGCGATCTCGACCTGATTGAGAACGAGATCGATTGTCGCATGGCGCGCGATCAGCGGCAGATAGGCGCGCCTGTCCGAAGCCACAGACGGCAGATCGGCGTGTGCCGCCGGATGGTCGCGCGTCGCCAGAAATATGGGCAGCAGCAACAGGATCAGCACCAGAAGTGAACGATGATGCATGATATCTGCTCCTTACGAACGACGTGCCGATTCTTTCGCTATCACCGGTTCGTGAACGATCAGGTTCAACGTTGTACATTCCACGCTCAACCTTCAACGCTCAACACCTCAACGTTCAACCTTCAACGCCCAACGCCCAACCTCCCCCCCGCCGCACCTGCCGCTAGCGCCGTACTGACCAGCAACCCGGCGACAGCCAGTGCACGAACAGGACCGGTTTCGCTCCGCAGCAGGTAGCCGGGCCACAGGTCGGCGGTGTGGCGAACGGTTGGAACGAAGTACCATCCCCAGCGATAGCGCGGGCTTGCCGGCGGCGGTTCGATGGCGGCATCAGAGAGAGGCAGTCGCATGCCCCGGTCATCGACCGCGCGTATCCCGGTTACACGCAGTCCCACCATGCGCTGGCGTTCCGTTCCCGGTATAACCTGCATAAACGGCTGCGCCCGCAGCACCAGTGGCATCCCCGGCGGTGCGAGCACGTATATCAGGCTTCCCTGGCCGCCACGCAGCGCGACTCGCTGCCTGACAACGTCGAGTGTCGGCTTGCCCGGCGGTGCGCCGGCTGGACGGTCGTCATTGATGCGGATTGTGAGCAGCGTTGGTCTATCGCTCCGGCAGGATAGCATCGCATATGCGCTGCTCATCCGCGGCAGCAGCACACCACGTCCCTCTGGAAAGTAAAAGCCGTCGCCGATCACACACTGACCCGTGCCATACCGCGCCTGCCAGCGTTCCGCTGCAATACGCCAGTGTGCCAGCAACGGCGAGTGTGTCGCCTCGAAATAGATCCGGCGGCGCGGAATCTCCATATTGAGATAGATCGCCGGGTTGACAATGACACCCGCCAGCGCATTGATCGTCCCAAACACCAGAACGATCCCGACAACCAGGCGCAGCAGCCATCCTCCCGACGTCGCACGTTCGAACACCGGCGCTGCCAGCAGCGGCACAACCGGCAGCAACAGACGCGGACCCCAGACCCCGCCGCCATCCCACGCATGCCAGCGCGCATACAACGCCACATGCACAATGACCAGCAGCAGTACCAGCGTTGTTTCCAGCCGCCGACGCTGCCATAGCAACGGCGCACCCGCCAGCGCCAGTCCCGCTACCGGGGCGTAGAGAAACAGCCCTTTGCCGGGACTGAACAACAGCCCCGTCAGACCGATCATCCACGGCGTGGTGAATGCGCCGGCTTCATCGCCGTAGCCGCTTGCCAGCGGGACGCCAAAGCGCGCCAGATTGTAGCCGATGACCAGCGCCACACCGGGAACCAGACCCAGACTCCACAGACCCAGGTGCGCCGCCACCACACGGAGTCGCTCCGCCATCCCACGCAGCGCCCCAGAGCAGGAAATCGTAGCTGCTGCTACATACAGCAGCAACAGCGGCACAACAACCAGCCCGGCAATGCGTGTGGCAACCAGCAAACCGGTCGCAATGCCGGCAATCAGCAGCGCTCGTTGGTCACGATGCGCATACGCGCTGTACGTCCGTTCGACTGCAAGGATCAGAAGGAGTCCCGCCAGCGGCTCGGAGAAGAAGGTGCGGGCGTAGGGCCACGCCAGGCTCGCCACACCGAACGCCCCCACTGCCAGCCATGCTGCCCGCCGACCATACCCCAGAGAAACCACGAATGAGAACAGAGCCGCACCGGTAGCGGCAGTTACCGGTGCATTCAGCAGGCTGACCATGAAGCGGGTGAGGTACTCGTAGACCTCGACCGACGCACCGCTAGCAAGCAACGCGCCGAGCGCGAAGAAAGGTAGCGCCGCCAGCGAAGGCAGGATACCATACGGCGAAACCCAGCGTCCATCGCGTCCTTCCCGCAACGGCATCGGCACAAGATCGTCCCCTTCGATGGCAATATCGCCGCGTGTTGCCAGTCCGCGTGTCACGTAGTACATCGCCTCTTCATCGGGGGAATAGAGATGACCGCTCGCAGTCAACAGGTAGAGCGCGAGCAGCAACAAAAAAGCAGCAAGCGGCACGCGCCGATGCACTGCTCCCTCCGCAATCCGCGAAACATACGGCGAAAAGGTCGATTGCATCTGCTCATTCACGACGGGCATGATACTGCAAGATGTACTGCTGAATTGACCGATATGCCGGACGTGGCGAGTAATCGGCATTGATAATGCTGAACGAAGCCTGTTCGTGCCAGGGTTCGCCATTGCGTGCACGCAGCGGAGCGAAGTTCAGGTTCCACAGAAACATGGCATCGACCCACGGGTACCGTTCGGTGGTCCATTCCATCGCCCCAACGATATACCGCGCCTGCTGCTCATATGATACCTGATTGCCGAACTCGAATCCGGGCGTATTGTTGCGCGTTGCCCATCCGAACTCAGTAATCCACACCGGCAGGTCCGCCAGACCATACTCCTCCATTAATCGACGAATACGTTCCACATTGCGGAAGTAGAATGTCGGATGATCGGTCCATCCCTGCGCCGGACTCGGCGCTTCGGGCCAGAATGTCTCCGGCGAGTTGGCAGAACCGCCGGGATGCACGCCAATCGCATCGACATAGTTGCGAATGATGCCATTCTCATAAGAGAACATTGCACTGTAGTAGCGAATGTCGGAAATTGCAATCCCAGGGCTGTCAACCGCCGTCGATGCCGGCGCACCGCTCACGACGATGATCGTCGGGTCGATCGCTTTGATACGGGTGTACGCCTCTTTGAGGACTTCGACGTAGTGCTGCGCGTCTGCGGTCGAAACATATCCGCCGTTCTCATACGCCAGATTCTGCTCGTTCCAGATCTGAATGGCGTGAATGCGCCCCTTGTATCGTTGCGCTAGCGCCGCCACGAAGTTCCCCAGCGTTGCGGGATGTTCCGGCAGTCCATCACTGCCGCCACGACCATAGAAGGATGGCGATCGGACGACCGTGATCATCAGTTTCAGCCCATACGCATTGACATCGGCAATCAACGCATCGATTTCCGCTCCCCAGGCATAAACGCCCGGCGGACCCTCCTGGTCCTTCCAGTGGATCTGCTGACGGATCCAGCCAAACCCTGCATCCCGCGCCAGACGCAGCGGCGTGGCGCGGTCGGTCCAGAAGAGGTGCGCGTGCACCCCGAACTGAAGACGCCGAACACGCAACGGATGCGGCATTCCACCCAGACCAAGCGGTTGCATGGTCGGCGGAATGGGTGTCGGGAGAGGAGTGGGAAGCGGTTGCAGCGTCGGCGATGGGGTTACATTTGCGTATGAAAACCCCGGTATGCCGGCCGGCGTCACCTGCAACGATGCGAGTGTCGGCGCATGCACAGCTGCGGTTGGCAGTGCAACATCTGGCGGCGGCACCGTCACAAACGCCGGGGTTGCGACATATGCCGCCAGCAGCGCTGAGGTCAGGATTGCAATGATAGCAAAGCGCGGACCCATGCCTCTCCTCCTGGGCATACGAAACGATGAACGACGACTGTCACTGTAATCGTTCATCGGTGTATGGACAATCCCCGCAGATAACGCAACCGTTACGCAAACATGGCAGATGCCTGAGAAGTGCGTGATACAATGAGCGCCAATGGTTCCGTACTGACATGTGGAGAGAGACAGGCGTATGGAGCAGCGTGAACGGGTTGGATTCATCGGTCTCGGCATCATGGGGCGCGGCATGGCGCGCAATATCCTGAAGGCAGGGTTTCCGTTGCGGGTATGGAATCGCACCGCCAGCCGCATGGACGAACTGGCGGCGGAAGGGGCAGGACCCGCCAGCAGTCCCGGCGATCTGGCATTCCACAGCGACATCATCATCACCTGCGTCAGCGATACTCCCGATGTCGAGCAGGTACTCCTCGGCGAAGGCGGCGTCATTCACGGCGCACGCCCCGGTTCGCTGGTGATCGATATGAGCACGATCAGCCCGCAGGCAACCCAACGGATTGCGACGCAACTGGCAGAACGCCACATTCATATGCTCGATGCACCAGTGAGCGGCGGATCGGAAGGTGCAGCACGCGGGACACTCAGCATTATGGTCGGTGGCGATGTCACCCAGTTTGAACGGGCGCTGCCGGTTTTCCAGGCAATGGGCAAAACCATTACGCACCTCGGACCGATTGGTGCAGGGCAGACGACCAAACTGGTCAACCAGATTCTGGTGGTGGGGCACGCGCTGGCGATGAGCGAGGCACTGCTGTTCGCTCAGGCTGGCGGTGTCGATCTGCGCAAGGCGCTGGAGGCAGTGGCGGGTGGAGCAGCAGGCAGCTGGATGTTGAGCAACCGCGGACCGCAGCTCCTGGCGCGTGACTGGCGTCCCGGCTTTACCATCGACCTGCAACAGAAAGACCTGCGTCTGGTGTTACATGAAGCCGATCGCCTCGGCGTGCCATTGCTAGGAACAGCGCTGATCCATCAACTCTACCGCACATTACAGGCGCGCGGTCTCGGTCACGAAGGGAACCATGCGCTGATCAAGGCGCTGGAGAACCTGGCAGGCATCGAAATCGGCGCATGGGACGAAGGGGGGTAGGAACGCCGTTATGCGCGTTTGGGGGTAGGACCCTGGTTGCGGCAGGAGAGTACGCCAGCGCTGCGCGTCGCTCTACCCTGTGCTATACTGTGCAGTAGCAGGAACGTCACGCACAACATGGCGTTACGCACAGCAGGTTCTCACTCATCGTGGAAAAATTCATTGCCGTTCGGAAACGAACACGAAGCGCAGCGTTTGCGTTGCACGATGTCGCAACTGCGGAAAAGCGCTCGGAGATCATGCGCGATGCGCAGACGTCGCGCCGCGCAATGGAGTTGATCCGTCTCGGATTGAGGCCCCACCTGCCGGGTCAACGCAAACCGGTTGGTTATGGGTTCGAGCGGTTGGGGCACATGAGTTGTTACATCGTCAACGCGCCAACCGATCAACAGGCTGAACAGGCGCGCGAGATACTTGCCGACGACTACCTGATCGTTCCCGATGTGCCGCTCTCACTGCCGGTTGCACGCACCGGCGCCGAAACCAGGTTCCGCCGACCGCGCGCACCAGAGTGGCCTGAGGTGAGCGGGATTCGGGAAGCGCGCCGCAGAGGAATTACCGGCGAACATGTGATTGTCGGCGTACTCGATACCGGGTGTGACGCCGACCACAACGAATTTGCCGGGAAACGGATCGAGTTCCGGTATGTGCCGTTCATGCCAACGCCCGAAAGTATGCGGGCAGTCAACGGATTCGACACCCACGGTCACGGCACCCATGTGTGCGGCATCATCGCCGGGCGCAACATCGGTGTCGCGCCGGATGTCGAACTGCTGGCAGCGGCAGTGATCGAGAGCGAGACGGTCAAAACCAGTCTGGAACGGATCGTCGTTGCGCTGGACTGGATGCTGTCCCATTTCAGCCTGGCGGAAAACCAGCACAAACCGATGATCATCAGCATGTCGCTCGGTTTTCGACCGGAATGGATCAGCGCACCGGCATTCAAAACAGTGACCGAGGGGATGCGACTGTTGCTACGCACGCTGGTGGAGGACTTCGACGTACTACCGGTCGTCGCCATTGGCAACGACGGTCCCGGCATTATTCGCGCGCCTGGATCGTATGCCGAAGCGCTGGGGGTCGGCGCAGTCGATTTCGATCTCAATCCCTGGCCCGGCAGCAGCAGCGGGCAGACGCCGGACGGACATCACAAGCCTGATATTGTCGGCTTTGGCGTCAACATTATGTCGAGCCTGGAACGAGATCTTCAACGTCGCAGTCTGTATGCCAGGATGAGCGGCACGAGCATGGCAGCGCCATACGTCGCTGGCATCGCAGCGCTGATCGCCTCGGCAAACCCTGGATTGCAGGGAGCAGCGTTGCGCCAGCGGCTGCTGGAAACGGCGCTGCCGCTATCGGCGCCTGCCGAACGGGTTGGCGCCGGGCTGGCGAGGTTTGTTGTATGAGTGAGCAACAGAACAATCATAAACAGAAGCCTGAGGCAGAACCGAAGCAGCGATTGCAGCACCTCGTCCGTTCAGTTGTGACCATCGAGCGCCCGGATGCCAGAGCACTGGCGCATTGCAATCGTGCAGAGAAGTATCGTCGGTTGCGGGAGCACAACGGGCAGATGCGCACCCAACTGCTGAACTGGATCGACGCGCACGGTCTCAGTGAAGAAGTGCTCCAGGTGAGCGAGCCGACCGCATTCAACACCCTCTTCATCGTCGCCACCCGACACGCCCTCAACGAACTCTCCCACGCGCCCGGCGTTGTTCAGGTCGCTGAAGATGGCGACATCACCACCGATCTGCCGCGACCGGAGTCGGTCGAGTAAGACGGAGCCACACGTCTGCACGAGAGGTGCGCGTTCCGCTTGCCACCAGGGAGAGGCAGGTTCTGGCGGTATCACAACACCCGTCACCCTGCCGGTCTCAATCGGCGGCAGGCAGATGTCGAACGTGCCCAGCGCCCCATTTCTGCACCCCGATCTGATCGGGTCGATTGCTTCAGCCGTGATCAGGTTCTGCCTCAGCCATTCCTTCCATCCATGCTGCCCGGCGGTCGGGTTCAGCCACGTTGCGGAGCAGTGTCAGGTGGCAGCGCGGGTTGGGCAGCGCTGTTCATCGAATGGTAACCGCTTCAGTTGGACGAGGAACAACGTTCATACGTGCAAAGACCTTCTCAGGAAACGGGAAGTGACGGGGCTGATAGGAAAGGCGGGATAAACCTCTGCCTCAGTTCATGGAAGTCTGCTTCAGCAGACGCAATCTCTATCCTCCATCATCCGTTCTTTCATACGCTCCAATCAAACGATTCTGGCTGTGATGTTCTTTTTGACCTGCGGCATACGCCATGACGCTTTCCAGCAACCTTTTGCTAATGCTCAACGCGCCATAGCCGCTCTGCCATTTGAATTGACCATCGCTGCCTCCATGCGACTGATGGCATACGCGCTTGCGCCCTTCAAGTGGCGGACACAATCTGCTACGGATAGTTTCGGCGGGATGGATACAACGACGTGCACGTGGTCTTCCACATTCCCTGCCGCATGGATAATCAACCCCAATTCTTTGCCTTTGTTGTACAACACGCGGTAAAACATCTTCTCGCGTTCGGCAGTGAGGGTTGGCTGGCGGTCTTGCGTTGACCAGATGAGATGATATGATAATGAAGTCGCCAATAGGTCATGGTATTTCCTCTGTTTGTGAACGTTCGGTGCGGTGCGAGATAAAACCCTGCCTCAGTGCACGCCAGTCCGCTCAAGCGGACTCGCCCACCAGCCCCTCAGAGCTTTCACACCATCAGGCAGGGTTGCACCCCGCCGATGTCCACTCAAGCGGACTCGCCCAACCGCCCGTCAGGGCTTTCACGCCATCAGGCAAGGCTGCACCCCGCCGATGTCCGCTCAAGCGGACGAAACCATCACTCCCGTGACCCCTCCGCATCTTTTCTCGCCTCCACCGGCGTCACATCACACACGGCGACATACCCCGCCACCTCGCGTCCCAGCGCATGCTCGACATCTTCCAGCCGCACAGTCAGCGGTCCGCCAAAGGGCGCAACCGCGACGACGGTCACATCGACGCCAGGGCGAAGCCCCAACTCTGCAAAGTAGCGCAGCATCGCCGGGTCGTGGTCACTCACTTCGGCGACTGTTGCCGACTGGCCCGTTTGCAGATCGCTCAGGCGGGTGGTGTGCGGCGGCGGTAACGTGCCATCGCGGGTCGGGATCGGCGCCCCGTGCGGATCGGTCGTCGGGTAGCCGAGCACGGCATCGATCCGATCCTCCAGGTCTTCCGACAACACATGTTCCCACTTTTCCGCCTCATCGTGCACCCGATCCCACGGGACACCCAACGCCTCCGCCAGATAACGCTCGATCAGGCGATGGTGTCGAATGACTTCCAGCGCGATCTTCTCACCAGCCGGCGTCAGCACGGCCCCCTGGTAGGGTTCGTAGTCGACCAGATTGAGAGAGGCAAGTTTTTTGAGCATACCCGTAACCGAGGCAGGCGAATTCCCCAAACGCTCGGCAAGCATCGTGGTGGAAACCCGCTCCTGATCGCGCTGAATGTCGAAGATGGTTTTCAGATAGTCCTGGACGGACTCGGTGTGCTCTGAAAGTGGCATGGTTCAGATAATTTAGGTAGACCTAAAACCAGCAACAGTATACCCGCCCGACAACGCATGCGTCAAGGAAATGGTACAATACGCGCCATGAACAGGCAAGTTACCATTCTGGCAATCGAGACATCCTGCGACGAAACGGCAGCAGCCGTCATTCGCGGCGGGCGCACGATCATCTCCAACGTCGTGGCATCACAGATCGATGAGCATCGGCGCTATGGCGGCATTGTGCCCGAAGTCGCGTCGCGCCAGCATATTCTGACAATCGACGCCGTGTTGCGCGAGGCGCTCCGTCCACTGCCCAGCGGCTGGAACGATATTCACGCCGTCGCGGCAACGTATGGACCAGGGCTGGCAGGCGCGCTGATGACCGGGTTGAATGTCGCCAAGGCTATCGCCTGGATCCGTGAATTGCCGTTTGTAGGGGTCAACCATATCGAGGCGCACATCTACGCCAACTGGCTGCTGACCGATGCGCAGCCGGATGCGCCAGAGCCGCAATTCCCCCTAGTTGCGCTGGTGGTCAGCGGCGGGCATACGCTGCTAGCGCTGCTCGAAGGACACGGACGCTACCGGTTGCTCGGACAGACGCGCGATGATGCCGCCGGCGAGGCGTTCGACAAAGTTGCGCGTTTGCTGGGGCTTGGCTTTCCTGGCGGACCCGCGATTCAGCGTGTGGCGGAAGGCGCGCCAGGCGGCGTGGTCCTGCCACGCGCCTGGTTGCGCGATAGTTACGATTTCTCGTTCAGCGGGCTGAAGACGGCAGTCCTCCACCAGATCCGCGACTATCAGGCACGTGAGGCAGCGTTGCAGCCTGGCGCGGCGAAGAGTGCCGGCAAACGCGGCGCCGGCGCCTCCAACACACCACCTGAGGCAAACGCGACGCCCCACCTACCTCCGGCGGTCGCGGCACGTCTTGCCCGCGCCTTCCAGGAATCGGTCGTTGACGTACTGGTGACAAAGACAGTCGACGCAGCGCGCGCGTTCGGCGCCGCCGAAATCCTGCTGGCAGGGGGTGTGGCGGCTAATCTGCGCCTGCGTGAGGAACTCAACCGGCGCGCCCCGGTTCCGGTGCGCATCCCACCGATTGCTCTCTGTACCGATAATGCTGCCATGATCGGCGCGGCTGCCTTCTACCGGTTCGATGCAGGTATTCAGCACGGATGGGATCTCGATGTCCAACCGAACCTTGCGTTGAACGGGTAGATACGCCTGTACCGCTCATCCCTGCTGCCCCCATCTCCCACACGTTCAGAGATGTTTCCCCCTTATGTCATGTATGCCCTGTACGTACTCTATGCCTGTTGGAAGAATCAGATTGCACTGCCAGCCCTGAACAACTGCGTATGAGCCTGCAAACAAACGTCAATGGAAGCGACCGAAACACCGGTCAACGGTGCTCGATTTTGGCTGCGGCGTCGGTCGGCTCGCTGTTGTATTCCGCAGACGCTTCGAGCATTACGTCGGGCTAGACATCTCGGAAAGCCTGATCGCCAAAGCCCGCCAGATACACTCAACGCTCACCAGCGCCGACTTTGTTGTCAGCGCCAGTGATGTACTCCCCATCGCCTCGAACAGTTGCGATATGGTTTATTGCTGGGGCGTGCTCCAGCATATCCCGGATCGCACACCCGCACTACGCTACATTGCTGAATTCGTCCGGGTGATGAGGCCAGATGGTCTGCTCATCTTCACTACGCTCGACACGATTAAGCCGTTATACCGTTTGCAGCCACGCCGTCGAGCCTACGCACTGCTGCGCACTGTTGGCGTTCCACCTGCGATACTGTATCACCACTTCAGGCTCTACCCTCACGAAGTGCATGCCCGCCTGGAACTTACGTTTGTGCACAGGTACAGACTTCCGGAGCACGCATTCTGCCCATCGAAGCGGACTCACCACCGTCTGCTCCTCACCGGTGGCAGACATACTACGTAACAAAGTAGCGCGACTGACGTTACATAGACGGGAATACCCTTTCGGATCCGCTCCAAAAGGACGGCAGACAGAACTACGCAGCCGGCGCTTCGGCGCCTGGAGGGGCGCTCCGGCGGAACCAGCGACTCCACTCGCGGTTCTCCCACACCACCAGTAACTGCGCCGCGTTGAAGATCGACGAGTAGGTGCCGCTGACCAGCCCGATCAGCAGGATCAGCACCAGATTGCGGATCGACTCGCCGCCAAAGAGGATCAGCGCCATCAGCGTAAAGAACGTCGTCAACTGGGTATTGACCGAACGCGGCAGTGTTTGCACAATGCTGTGATTGACAATATCATCGAAGGTTTCGGTGGGGCGACGATTCACCAGATTCTCGCGGATGCGGTCGAACACCACGATCGTATCGTGCACCGAGAAACTGATCACCGTCAGGAGCGCCGTCAGGAACAGCGCATCCACCTCCAACCCGATCACCACTCCCAGGATCGACGCAACGCCCAGCACCAGCAGCACATCGTGGATCATCGCCAGGATGGCGCAAACGCCGTAGCGCACCGGGTGCGGCGCGCGGCGGAAGGCAAGCGTCAGATAGATCAGGATCACCACACACGCCGCAATCACCGCAATCACTGCGCTGCGCGTCGACTCGGCGCTCACTGTTGCACCGACGGATTGCAGCGCCTGTTGATTGACCGGACCGTACTTTGCGCTGAGCGCATTGAGCACCTGTTGCCGCTGCGCCTCCGGATCGGTTTCACTCAGCGAACGGGTACGCACCACGGCGCTGGCGACGGTACGCCCATCAACCTGCGACTCGGTCAACTGCACCAGGGCACCCTCGAACCCCTGCGCCGCAAAGATGGCGCGAATCCGTTCGGTATCGAGTTGACCCGGCGCGCGTTCGACGAACTGAATATCCCACAACGCACCGCCGCTGAAATCAATACCCAGACGCAACCCAAAGATCGCCAGCGAGACCAGTCCGGGAATAATAATCACCAGCGAGAGTGCAAACCACCAGTAGCGGAGTTTGACGAGTTTATCCATACGTTTCTCTCGATTATGCCACCTCGCGCGCGTGACGCATCCCCGGCGCATCCTTCAGTTCGTACAGCCAGGGATTCTGGGCAAACGGCAACGGATTGATCACATGCAGGAATGTGCGCGTCACAATCATCGCCGTAAACAGGCTCAGCAGAATACCCAAACCAAGCGTCAGCGCAAACCCCTTGATCAGGCTCACGCCAAAGGTATTGCCGAACATGAACAGGATGGTGCAGGTAATCAACGTCGCCACGCTCGAATCGCGGATAGCGGGCCATGCTTCAACGAAAGCGGCATCAATCGACGCATTCAACAATCTGCCGCGCCGCAACTCTTCTTTCAGTCGCGCAAAAATCAGCACATTCGCATCGACCGCCACCCCGATCGATAGGATGAACCCGGCGATACCCGGCAGCGTCAGCGTTACCGGGATTAACTGATACAGCGCAAAACTGATCACCGTGTAGAGCAGCAGCGCCACCGTCGCCAGAAAACCGGGCAGGCGGTAGAACAGGATCATGAACAACGCTACCGTGAGCAACCCGACCAGACCCGCCACAATGCTGGCATCGACTGACCCCTGCCCAAGCGACGCTGAGACCGTTCGGCTCGACTCGACCTGCAATGGCACCGGCAGGGCGCCGTACTTGAGTTGCGTGTAGATCTGTTCCGCATCCTGGCGCGTGCTCGTCGTAATTTCGCCGCGCCCGCCGACCAGCGCCGCCTGAACGACCGGGCAACTGAAGACCTGATTGTCGAGCACAATACACATCGGGCGCTGAATGTTGGCAGCGGTGAACTGCTCCAGACGACGCGCCGACTCGCCGGTGAAGGCGAACGGCACAGCAAACTGGTTCGTCAGGCTCTGGCCGGTGATCTGCGGTGGTTGCACGGAGTTCAGGTCCAGATCCTTACCGTCGGTAATGATCTCGTAGATCGGACCTTCCGCCACGGTTGGCGTTATCTCCTCCGTGCCGGTCACCGTGGCAGTAGGACGTAGCGCAACCGGATTGGGGCTGCCGGTTGTGCGTACAATCGTGCCTGGTGCAAGAAACTCCCCTTTGGTGTCAATGAACTCCAGCTTGCCGGTACCGCGTAGGGTTTCAATTGCCTGTTCGGGGTTATCAATACCGGGGATCTCGACGATAATGCGGTCATTTCCCGATAACTGCACCACCGACTCGGCGACACCCAGGCCGTTGATACGGCGTTCGATGACCCCCGCCGCCGTCTGCATCACACTCCGTTCAACCGGCTCGGCGGCGCGCAGCAGCACCTGGATGCCGCCGCGCAAATCCAGCCCCAGGCGAACGCTGACGTCGCGGTTGAACAACCAGCGCCCCTCTGGTGCGAAGACGATTGACAGGGCAATGCCGACAATCAGCAGAATGAAGATCAATGAGTAGATATCTCGACTACGCACGACACCATCTCTCTGTCGATGATCGGTGATAATGCTGGACGCATACCTGCACTCACGCAGCCTGCACGTCAGACTGTGGCATTATAGCCATGCGGCAAGGGGCTGTCAACGAGTGCGAGGTGCGCAAACCGTTCGCCGGGTTTCCCTTCCCAACCACAACCCTCGACCCTACTGCCCTGCCAGCGCCTGGTCTACCGCCTGGCGCATCTTCGCGTAGATCTCCTCCACACTGCGCGCGCCGGTTGTATCGACCAGTTGCCCATTCACCGCAAAAGACGGGGTTCCAGGGATACGCAGCCTATCGCCAGCAGCCTTCGCCTGATTGATCGCATCACGGAAGCGGTTGCTGGTGTAGCAACTCTCGAAGGCGGCGGTATCGAGACCGATCTGCCGCGCATAGGCGACGAACTGCGCCTGTGGATTGGGCTGACCGCTCCACTGGCGCTGGTTGGTGAAGAGGTAATCGTGCATCGCCCAGTAGTTACCCGCCCCCTGTTCACCTGCACAACGCGCAGCGATGGCTGCCGGCACACCATTGACATGCCCGTCCAGTGGATATTCATGGTACACAAACCTGACCTTGCCGGTGGCAATGTACTCCTGCTCGAACTGCGCCGCCAGCATCGTCGCATAGTAGGCACATCCAGGGCACTGATAATCCGAAAATTCGGTGACGGTTACCGGCGCATCGGCATTCCCTTTGAAAAAGAAACCATCGGCGCCAAATCCCATCGCAACCGTGGTTGCCGGTCGCACAGGGTCGCGCCCCGGTGTGGCGGTTGTGGTCTGTCGGTTTTGCAGCGCAATCGTCGCGGCAACTGCAATGACCAGCAGCACAACAGCACCCATTATCAGATAGAGGGTGCGGGAAGCGCCCCCGCTCTTCTTTGTCTGAACCGCTCGACCGCGCTGCGAACGTGTGCTCATGGTGTGCTCCTGTCAGACGTTGTCTGGTTCAACTGTTTCCTCATTATACCAAAAGCGCATGGTATAATGCTTTTGATGTTCACGTCTTCACGCAGAATCCTGCACTCCCGACAACAGATCCTCCAGAAAAGCGGCGCACCGGGCGCAGGTGCGGAATGAGCATGAATCGATGCCAGAGATGCGCACATGTGGAACGTGCTCTCGGCTGATATATTGAATATCGATTATGCCCTGCTATCGACCTCACAAACGGTTGTCCAGCAGGGTCAGCGCTACTACGAACGAGGGCAGGTGGAAATCGCGCGCGTCGATACCGGGAGCGCGCTGATCAATGTCTTCGAGTCGCCGGAAGTGGCGCATCAAGTCGTCGTTCGTCTGCATAACCGCCAACTCTTCGTCAGTTGCACCTGCCCGCAGCGGCATTACTGGGCGTTCTGTCGTCATCGCGTCGCTGCGCTCCTGGCGCTTCGCGATCACCTGGCCGCCCATCCCCCCAGCATCTGGCGCGCAGTGATCGGCGAGGCAGTCAGAGCGCACCCGCAACGCAAGCCGGCTGCGCAGCCAGCCCGCATCGTCTTCAGTCTGCAACGGATCTCGACCGGCTGGACGGTTGTTCCATATGCGGTCCCACTGCAGCACCTGCCGGCGGCGGCGTTGCACGATCAGGAAGAACTCGCCGCCGCCATTGAGGCGCTGAACCTGTCGCACGAGGCGCGCCCGATCCGCTCGCGCATCTCCCGCCAGACGCACCCCCACGTCTCCTTCGAGACGATTATCGCCGTCAATATGGCGCTTGCCACTGCCGATGGGTTCCCGTACCACTTTGCCGGTGACAATGAGTCGGGCGTCGGGTACGATCCGCTGTTGATGCTCCTCGCCGGGCAACTGGCATACCTGGGCGATCAGAACAATCCGTTGCAGCGCCGCGTCCGCATCCTGACCGATCCGGCGTCGGTGGAACTCCGGATCGAACAGGATCACCAGGACGCAATCCGCATACGGCTGCAACTGAATGTTGCCGGTACAGCGATGACGCTCGATCCGCATACGACCCATATTATTAGCATCAATCCACTCTGGTTGATAATGGATGACCGCTTGACTCCGGTGAACGATCCGCACGGTATCACTGCGCTGCTCATCAATCACCCCGACCTGACGATCCCTGCACACGATCAGGATGAGTTCTTCGATCAGTACCTGCTGCCGCTGGCTGAGCGGGCGACGCTCTGCGGCGATCTGTTGCGCTGGGAAGAGATCGATACGCTGCCGATCCCGCGTCTGTACCTGAGCGAAACGAACGGCGCGCTTCTGGCAGACCTGTGCTTTGCCTATGGTGGGTTCGAGGCGCCGGCTGAACTGAACCCTCCACCGTATATCGTTCGCCGGCAGGCAAACACGCTCACCCTGCTACGCATCCGACGCCGTCCTGAAGAAGAAGGTGCGTGGCTGCGCGACATTGGTAGTACGACGTATGGTTTGAAGAAAGGCTCAGAGATCGGTCGGTTCGAACTGCGCAAGGCAGTGCATCTGCTCGATTTTCTGATCCATCGCATTCCACTGCTCACCCGGCAGGGCGTTGAGGTCTTTGGCGAGGATCAGATCAAAGCGGCGCGAGTCAACCGCAACCAGCCGCAGATCGCGTTCCGTGTCAGTTCCGGCATCGACTGGTTCGACCTGGAAGCGGTGGTTCGCTTTGGCAATCTCGAAGCATCCCTCAAAGAGGTGCGCCGTGCCATTCGTCGTCGCCAGAACTATGTGCGCCTGGCGGATGGCGCGATCGGTGTCATTCCGGCTGAGTGGATCGAACGCTACCGGCACCTGTTCGCGCTGGGGGAAGATACCGAAACCGGTATGCGCCTGAGCAGAGGGCACCTGACACTGCTCGACCATCTCCTTGCCGAGTCCGATTCCACTCAGACCGATGCGGAGTTCGAGCGTCTGCGCGAGCGTCTGCGATCCTTCGAGCGCATCCAGGATCAACCGCTACCGCGCGGACTCCGCGGCGAACTGCGTCATTACCAGCGCGCAGCGTACAACTGGCTCCACTTCCTCGACGAATACGGCTTTGGCGGATGCCTGGCAGACGACATGGGCACCGGTAAAACGGTCTGCACCCTTGCGTTTCTGCAATCGCTCGAAGAGCGCGACCCCGACGGTCCTGCCAGTCTGATCGTCATGCCGTGTTCGCTGCTGTTCAACTGGGAACGTGAAGCCGCGAACTTCACACCCGATCTGCGCGTCGCCATTCACCACAGCGCCATGCGGTTTTCCGAGCCGGAGCAGTTCGACAACTACGACCTGGTGTTGACCACCTACGGCACCATGCTGCGCGACATTGAACTGCTGCGGCGCTATCGCTTTCGCTACGCCATCCTCGACGAATCGCAGGCGATCAAGAGTCCGCTGGCGGAAACTGCAAAAGCAGCACGCCTGCTGAACGCCCAGCGTCGCCTGGCGCTCACCGGCACTCCGGTCGAAAACTCAACGCTCGAACTCTGGAGCCAGTTTGCCTTCCTCAATCCCGGATTGCTCGGCAACCTGGATTATTTTCGCAAGGCGTTCGTAACTCCTATTGAACAGAAACAAGACGCCGAAACTGCCCGGTTTCTGCGCAGGATGGTCTACCCGTTCATTCTGCGCCGCACCAAAGACCAGGTGGCGCCGGAATTACCCCCACGCAGCGAACGTTTGCTCGAAGTCGATATGGAACTGGCGCAGCGCCGCCTGTATATCAGACAACGCGACTACTACCGTGCCCTGCTGCTGGGGCTGATCGATAACGCTGGCATCGACAATGCGCGCATGCAGGTGCTGGAAGGATTACTGCGCCTGCGTCAGATCTGCAACCATCCCCGGCTTATCGAGCCGGATTTTCGCGGATCGTCGGGCAAGTTCGAACTCCTCATCGAAACCCTGGAGACCCTGGCTGCCGAAGGACACAAGGCGCTGGTCTTCTCCCAGTTCGTTCAGATGCTCGCCCTCATCCGTGAGGCGCTCAACGCGCGCCGCATCCCATACGCCTATCTCGACGGACAGACCCGCCAGCGCCAGCAGGAAGTCGACCGCTTCCAGAGCGACGAAACGCTCCGTTTCTTTCTGATCAGCCTGAAAGCCGGCGGCGTCGGGTTGAATCTGACCGCTGCCGATTATGTCATTCACGTCGATCCCTGGTGGAACCCGGCAGTCGAGATGCAAGCGACCGACCGCACCCACCGCATCGGTCAGAAGAAACCGGTCTTTGTCTATAAACTCGTGACCCGCGACTCAGTGGAAGAGAAGATTCTGCATCTCCAGAACCGTAAACGCGAGCTTGTGGAACAACTCATAACTGCGGATGCCAGCATGCTCAAAGCGCTTACACGCGAGGATGTCGAGATGCTGTTCGGATAGGCACATGTTCAACGTTCAACTTTCAACCCTTAACGTTCAACGTTCCAACCTTCAACGTTCAATGCTCAATGTCCAATGTTCAACGTTCAATCTTCAACGTTCAACATTCCAACCTTCAACGCTCAGCCTCTCTCCGCATCCAGCGCCGCCGTGGTGCGACCTTGCCATACGAAAGGGACGGGTAGATGCAACGTCGGTACAATCCTCAACTAACGTCCAACGTCCAACGTTCAACGTCCAACGTCCCACCTTCAACCTTCAGCATGCAACGTCCAACCTTCAATGTGCAACGGCCAACGACCAACGTCCAGCTCCTGCCCCTCATGATCCTGTTTCTGATCCTCGCTGCGCCGCTCAGCGCCGCACCCGCGCGCCAATCGACCGTGCAGGACCTCACGATCGGTCTCTCCACCCAGGGACGTCCGATCACTGCACTGCGCATCGGCGACGGACCGATGAAACTGGTGATCATCGGCAACACCCACGGTGCGCCAGAAGCCAACACCTTCACCCTGGCAACCATGCTTGCTGACCATTTCCGCTCCAACCCGCACGAAGTCCCGCCGTCTGTGCGCCTGTACATCATTCCCACCATCAACCCCGATGGACTGGCGCTCGGTACACGCTTCAATGCCCGCAGCATTGATCTCAATCGCAACATGAACACCAGCCTCGACGCCTGCCCCGACAATGACTGGCGCACCAGGGTCTTCGGCGCATACGGCATCATTTCCGACACCGGCGGACCATACCCCGACTCAGAGGTGGAAAGCCGGCTGCTGCGCAGTTTCCTGCTCGATGCCTGGGGCGCGATCTTCCTGCACTCTGCCGCCGGCAACGTCTTTCCCGCCTTCTGTGAGCACGCACCATCGATTGAACTGGCGCAGACGTATGCTACCGGCGCCGGTTATCGCTACACACGCTTCTGGGAGGCATACACCATCACCGGCGGCATGCACGATTGGGCGGCAGGTCTGGGGATCGCCGCAATCGTTCCCGAACTGGTCAGTGGCGCCGAACCGGAGTTCGACGAAAATCTGGCAGGCGTTCGGACAGTGCTGGCGGCAGCAGAAGAACTCCTGCCGGCGCCCACGGATCAACAGGAGAACGAGATCACCGTACCGGCAATCCTCTGGCGTTACTGGAAAATGCACGGTGGAAACGACCTGTTCGGCGCGCCGCTTGCGCCAGCTGTCGTCGAGGCGGGGATCACGCGCCAGGTTTTCGAGCGCGCCGTGCTGGAACTCCACCCCAATCAGGCAGACACACCCTACCTGGTGCAGGTGGCGCCGCTCGGACGCGCCTGGACGACACCAGGCAGCACGACATCACCCGACGACTGCGTCCCGCCTGAATGTCGTCGTTTTGCAGAAACGCCCCACGCTCTGCGCGGATCGTTCGCCGCCTTCTGGGAACGCAACGGCGGATTGCAGACCTTTGGCTTCCCGATCAGCGACGAGTTTGCCGTCGCCGGTGAACGACAGCGCATTCGTCAGATGTTCGAGCGCGCGGTCTTCACCCAAAACGCCGATGGCAGCATCACGCTCGAACCGCTTGGATGGGCATTCCTGGTACGCGAACGGTCGCTCGCGCCGACAGCAGCGCATCAGGTAAGATAGTTCACGCGAACGACCCGCATTCATCGAACACAGATGTATACAGCCATTCGCTCCAACGGGAAATCGGGCTGGCATCAGTAGAGCAAATAGACAGCCATGCACCGGCGCGGTGCAATAAAGAACAGACAGGTTATGTATACGCCAGAGGCGCTATGTCAGCCCAGCCGGAGCCATTCCTCAGTGTCGAAGAGTATCTTGCCTTCGAGGAGACCAGTCCCGAACGGCACGAGTACTATGCAGGGCATATCGTTCTGCCGCGGGTAGAAGTGAAGCGCACGCGCTGATCATTTCTGGCTGCTCTCATCCGCTAAGCTGGCTGATGATACGGTTACTCTGCCATCGATTGCATGCACGCTGCTGTTGAGCGATATCTATCACAAGGTATCATTCGACACAGATCGGGAATGACACTACCGCTGCACCCTCAGCAGACGCGCCAGCGCACGTAAGCGCCCCTGCCACGAGATCGGCAGACGCCAGAAAACCGGATGGACGAGCGAAGGCAGCAGCAACGCCGGATGGTGACGCCGGATCAACGCCAGATACCCCAGATACGCCAGCAACCAGCGCCATGGTGAACGCAGTTTCCCCTCAACACTCCACGCCGGCGAGATGACCCGCTGCGCCCAGGCAAGCACATCCGGCTCATAGAGACCCGGATGCGCCAGAAAAATCTGTGCGCGCAGTTCCAGGTCGTGACGACGCGCCTGCGAGAGCATGCTTCCTTCGATGCGCCGATAGCGCAGCAGCGGCTGCGGAATGTGCCAGCCCACCCAGCCGGCTTCCGCCAGGCTTACCCAGAACTTACGATCCTCATATCCCTGAACCGGACCGAACGAATGAAATCCGCCGACCTGCTCCCACGCCCGACGACGAAACAGGGTCGCCGGCATCATCATGTTCTCGAAACGCAGACGGTCCAGACTGTAGGGCACAGTGCGCATCACATTGTTCTCCGCGCCGAAACGCCGCACATCGGTATACACAAAACCGACTTCCGGATGCATATCGAGCACCGCCACCGTTTTCGCCAGCATCTCCGGTTCGAGCATATCGTCCGCGTCGAGCGGCAAAATATAGGGCGCGCGCGCCGCCCGAATGCCGGCATTCCGCGCCTCCGCCAGACCACGGTTCTCCTGCCGGATCAGCCGGATGCACCGGTCAGGATACGCGGCGATCAGATGCTGCGCAACCGCCACCGTATCATCGGGGCTGCCGTCATCGACAATGATCACCTCCCAGTCGGTAAAGGTCTGCGCTACAACGCTAGCAACAGCTTCAGGCAGAAAGTGCGCCTGCCGGTAGCAGGGAATGACGACGCTGACCCGTGGCGTCGCGGAAGCGCCCGGTAGAGTGTTCTCCGGTCCTATTTGCGAGTCGGGCATGGCATCACAGAAAAATCAAGAGCGGAACATCGAACACTGCATACTCACCGATTATACGTCTTCCCCAGCGCGCGCTTGATCCGCCACATGATTTCTCGACGAAGCACATACACCCGGCGATCAACAATGTCGAGCAGGGTGCGAACCCGAACCAGACGCTGAATCAACGGCCAGGCGGAAGACCAGCGCACCGTACGCGCCCAGCGCATCGGCGCCAGTCGAAGCAGCGCCTCGCGGAACTGAAAATACTCGATTGCCAGCGATGCACTCGCCAGACCCAGCCCGCGATCAACCGGCGGGCGCGGTGCAGTGTGCGCCAGCGTCTCCGCCCGCTCGATGAGCGCCATCATTCGATCAACCATCTGCTGCCGGTCGAACCGTTCCACCACCCGCGCGCGCGCCGCCATCGCCATCGCCGCCCGTCGCTGCGGATCGGCGATTAGACGCCCCAGCGCATCCGCATACTGCGCGACCTGATCACCTTCCGGCGGGATCAGCACCCCGCACTCCGGCGTCACCAGCTCGCGCTGCCCGCCAACATCGGCGGCAATCGGAACCAGCGCCATTGCCATCGCTTCAAATAGCACAAATGCAATCCCCTCATTCTCCGACGGCAACAGCAGCAGGTCGCCGGCAGCCATCACCTCACGCACCTGCGCCGACGGCATCGAACCCAGGAAGCGTACCCGACGTTCAAGGCGATGGCGGCGCACGAAGCGCTGCATCCACCGTCGGTCGGGACCGTCCCCCACCACCAGAAATACACAGTGAATGCCACGCTCCGCCAGGGCATGCGCAATCTCCACAACCAGGCGTGGACGCTTCTGCGGAACCAGACGTCCGACGAACACCACTGCCGGTTCTTCGGCGCGCAACCCCAGCTCCGCACGCACCCGGTCGCACAGCGCAGGATCGGGCATCCAGCGCTGCGTATCCACATTGATATGGCACACATCGATGCGCCCCGCATCGGCGCCATGCGCAACCATCCACTCGCGCACCTGATGCGACGCCGCAACGTGCAGGTCGATCAGCGAGTGGTAATCCAGCGCCGCACGAGGAACTCCGCCGTGGTAATGATCCTGCACAATGTGCAAAACATCGAGCACCGTCACCTGTGGACACCAGGCGCGCAGGAACGGTAGCAAACGGTAGGCGAACAGATCATTGTGCACCACCACCGTTGTTATGCCACGCGACTCCACCAGATACCGCAGAAAGCGCGGATAGTCGGCGGGCGCCAGGAACAGCGGCAGATCGAAGACCTCGTGCGCCGCTGTCATCAGTTCATGCTTCCACGGATTCGTCGACGGGCGCAACAGACACGCCGTTACCCGGCAGCCCCGTGAACGCAGCCCTTCCGCCAGATCGATGCTGAAGCGATCCGCCCCACCCACTTCGATCCAGGGCAGCAGCAGCAACACACGCCTGGCGCCACGCGGCGCCAGACGATTTGTGAACGGCGGGTCGGGTGTGATCAGCGGGTGCGGCTGCAGGATCGGCGATGGCTCAGCCGACGGGTGTGGCGGACCATCGCGGAACACACGCGGGTAGCGTGCGCGCAGGGTCTGGCGCATACGTGGCAGCGCCGTGCGATCGGTCTGAAAACTCCAGCGATGCCCATGGTACATTGCCGCCGACTTCCGACGGATCCAGACCAGCGTTTCGTGGATGTCGCGCCCCCACATACCGGCGTTTGCCAGCCGCACCCAGAACTCATAATCTTCCAGCCCATCGCGCAGACGCGCATCGAACCCGCCGATGCGCTCGAACGCCGCACGCCGCAGCATCACACTGACGGTCAACGGATTATCATGGGGAAACATATGGCGTGACCCAAACCCGCGCCGTGACAGACCCTGCATCGCGCCGAAGAGCGCACACCACGTTGCGACTGCGGCAACCTCCGGGTGCGACGTCAGTGCCCAGGCGCACTGCTCCAGCGCCGTCGGCGCCAGCAGATCATCGCTATCGAGAAAGAAGAGCAGCGGCGCGCGACTAACCGCCACGCCTGCATTTCGGGCAGCGGCAGGTCCGGCGCGCGGCTGGTCAATCACCCGCACGCGCGGATCGCGCACCGCGCGCAGCGCCTCCAGCACCCGCAGCGTCGCCACATCGTCCGACCCATCGTTGACAATGATCCACTCCCATTGCTGCAACGACTGGCGCAGCACCGAAGCAGCGGTATCCAAGAGCATTGCCCCTGCGTTGTAGCAGGGGGTCACAATGCTGACCATCGGTTGCGCCGATGGATCGGCGGGAGCATAGCCGTACACCGGCCGCGTTGGGAACAGAGGGAAGGGGGGGGGCATGTTACACTGAAGGTGACGAGCGATACCTGTGCGCATATGCTTCATCCATACCAGGAAGCGACTCCACAGCCCTCGATGCCACAGGCACAAACAGCAACCCTACCGCCACCAATGCAATCAGATAGGCCGGATGTTGAAAGCGAAAATCCTGATTCACGAGAACCAGTATCCACACCAGCGACTGCGCCACAACCGGCAGCGCCAGCCCCAATACGCGCAGCGATCGCTGCCTGGCAGTGTCAGCGCAAACACCAGCGCCAGCGCCCCAATCTGCGCCAGCGCGACCGCCGCCAGCGACGGCCAGACGCCGCGGGTGACCAGCCAGATCAGCAGTGTATGAGCCACAGGATGAGCGTCGATATACCTCCCGGACAACATCTGCCCCCATTGATCTGCAGAGTCGGCAGACATAAGACCGGGCCAGAAGATCAGCAGACTGACCGACCAGATGACCAGACAAGGCGCGACATAAAGGTACAGCGCTGAAACAGACGATGCTGCTGCCGGACGCCACGTGGCTGCTACCAGGATCACGCTCAATATCAGCACACTCAGGCTGATCCAGTCTGCCAGCCAGAACAGTGCGCGCTGTGTCCAGCCGAACACATCAAGTGACGGCGTCAGCGTCACCGTCTGTGTGCGCGCCGGATCGGCGTACAGGTTGATGTCCTGCATCTGCCCGTTGAACGTCACCCGCACCAGCCCCGACCAGGGGTGCTGGAGCAGGTCGAGCGTGAGCGCGCCGCGCACCCACCCGCGCCAGCGCACCGGCGTCGTCGTCTCCGTCGGGGCGACCAGTTCGCCGTTGTTGCGCCATTCCCAGGATCCGTCATACTCGAATACCGCCAGGGGTAACGGGCGACCGTTCATGGACGCGCGCAACAGCCAGACCTCGCTCCCCTGCGCTGTGGGATCGCGCGCGTTGAGCGGCGTGATTGTCACCTCACCCCAGACCAGCAACAAGTGAGATTGATATTTTACGTGGCACGCGCCGAACTGACATATAGTGATAATTTCAAGTCTCTTTTCGGAAAAAGAGCGCTATACTAGTGTGCAGCGCACCAGAGGGAGAACGCAGCACAATATGAGGTTTGTTGAACCCATGATGTGGCGCGCCGCCTTCCTCCGGCAAACGACACGCCCGACGCACATAGTAATCGGGAATAGAAAAGTCTATTGTCTGAACCAATCGGAGACTTGAAGCAGGTCGAATCAGATACTCGTATAAGTGGCGCAGATTGAAATACTCGGCATCAAACAGGGAATGCTGACGTGTATCCGGATCGGGTAAGACATATTCAGTAATGATCGCTGCTACACCGCCTGGCTTGAGCACACGCCCAATCTCGCACATCGACACTGCTGCCCCTGTGTGCCCGCCAAAGTGCTCTATCGAAGAACACGACCAGACAAAATCAAACGAATCATCTGGAAATTCAAGGCGCTTGCCATCCATACGCTTGAAAGCGACTCGGTCGCGACGATAGGGAAAAGGCGCGTACTTATCGGGATTTTCAAGGATTTCGGGATCTCCTTCACGCGCACCTGCTTCACTCCAATGACTTGCCACCGGGTAAAGGTCGGTAGCAACTACATAATCCACGAGGTTCGCAAAGAAGTAAGACAGAGGCTCCCAGCCTACACCTACGCCTAAAGCACGATGCCCGGGTCGAAGCGCCCAGAGCACCTCCAGCCCATAGACGCATTGCGCCCATTCCCATGCTTTGCGATGAACAAAATCAGGTGGAACATCATCGGGTGAGCACGCCAGTCGCGCCAGTGTATCACGCCAGGTACGGTCATACCACTTAAAGACATCTGTCAATTGATTAATCTAGAGACCAGTAAGTGGCGAGGTCGCGACCCGGCGAGCTATCAACTCCGGCACCTCACATGTCCGATAATCTGAAATATACACCGCTTCAATCCAGGCTTCTGTACCTTGCGCCGCCTGCGATCTGGCAGCCATAGCCTCCACTCGAATCGTGGCAAGACCCGATGACGGCAGGTCGAACTCGTAGACCCAATGGCAAGACTCGGCGCTGTACAACTCTGCTTCATAAACAGTGCCGTTTATGTGCACCACTACCCTGCCGCTCCAGGGATGACGAAAAAACACCATCCCTACCTGCCGTCCGTGCGCCTGAAAAACCACACTATCGCCGGGAGCAGACAAAAAGACTGCCCTTTTGTTGAGCATTATATCTGCATAGCGCACGGTTGCAGTGCCGAAAAATTGCACCCGTCCGGCTTCGAATATCGGCGAATAATACATCATCTCAATCCTACAATGTTCATCAGTATCTTACAGTTAGCCAATACCAGGACTAGCAACTATCAATGACCAACAACGCAAAAAAGCATAGTGTTCCATCACCGCCTGACTGCCTCAGTATTCAGCACCAGACACGCACAGCGCCAGCAGATGCCCCTATGAACCCACCGGCACGTGCGCAATCATACGATAATAGACCTGCTCCAGATGCGCCGCCATCGTGCGATAGTTTTGCCGCTGAACGACACGCTCTCTGCCGGCGCTCCCCATACGCATCCGCAGGTCATCATCGCGCATCAATTGCTCTATCGCCCGATACAGAGCGGAGGGCTGATCAGGTTCGACCAGCAACCCCTCGACGCCGTGTTCAACCACTTCGGGAACACCGCCCGTAGTACACCCGATAACTGGCTTACCGTACTGCATCGCTTCGTGGTAGATCAACCCAAACGACTCGTAGAGTGATGGCGCCACAAACAGGTCACACGTTCGATAGTGGTGGCGCAAATCTTCCTCAGTGACAAATCCGTGAAATATGACGCGCTCTATCCACGGCTTGAAACGATAACGATCCAGAAACTGCTGCTTCAGTTTTCCGTCGCCCTCACTGCCGACAATGTGACATTCCCAGTTCGGAAACTGCGGCAGCAGGTTAGGGAGCACTGTAAATAAGGTGTGGATGCCCTTGCGATATTCGAGACGACCGACGAACAGCAGTTTGCGTCGATCACTCTGTGAAGCTGACAGATGTGCCTCATCCGGAACAATACCCAGCGGTGTGCGAACGAGATTGGGCAATGTAGCAACATCGAGTCCCATGAAGGTTCGATAACTGTCGATCACACCCTGCGATGGAACACAGACCGTCGTAGCATGTTCAATCTGCCAGCGATCCAGAGCTACGCACGCGCGTAGATCATCATTCTGCTCCCACCCCTCGGTCTGAATAATCTGCGCCAGCGATGTAACCAGCATGAGCGCGACCGGATACATCCCAGAACGAATGAGCGCAACCGCTTCCGCATTCCAATTCGATGCGTGCACCACGTCGAAAACGACCCCCTGCTCACGCAGTTCCTGCAAACGCTGCACAATTGCCAGGCTGTACGCAAGATTTTTCTCCAGTACAGGGCGATCAGCGCTTGTTGAATGTGGCAGCGATGATAGCGCCACGATGCCATGAATGGTGAAGCCAAGCCCTTCACGCTGGATCGGACGATCATCGCGGCAGAATATATGCACCTCATGCCCGCGCTCATACAAACCAAGTGCCAGATCATAGGTGTATCGCCCAATACCTCCATATCCCGGACTTTTCGGCGTCGTTTCTGTCAGCAGTGCAATTCGCAGACGCGGCGCTGAAAAATGAGGTCGCGCGAGCAAGAAAGGGGGAAGCTGGCGTGGAAACGTCCCCAGCATACGCGGCTTGAGTATGCCGGCGAAGAGTCCTTTCAAGTACCCCTTCCCTATTGAACTGATGGCAGCCGGAAGAGATCGGAACGGTGTGCGGCGCAAATCGGCGACAATCTCCGGAACAAAATGTTTTTTTGGCATGAAGAAGATAGTCTTGAGCACACGCTTGAACATGTGGTCTCTGGCGTTCTTCAGCGCAAAATAGGTATCACTCTGAGCAATCAGATACCACGGCCGGGGCTTGTTCGGTTGCCGGGCGCGTGCCGCATAATGCCGTACCGGGTTATCGTGCAGATAACCAACCTGATAACCTGAGTATCGCACTCGAAAACAGACATCGGTTTCATCACAATAGTAGATAAAGAACTCATCGAAACCGCCAATGCGCACCAAAACCTCGCGCAGAAATGCCATATTACAACCCTGAACTCCCCTTAGTGTCTCAACACGGGATGCATCCTGAGCGGATGCGTTAAAAATGTGAAAACCATATTCAGAAGTCGCTCCTTCGCGGAACTCATAGAAATCGGTATCCCCCTGCAATACCGGTCCACCAAATGCACCGGGCATTGGATGACAGTCGGCGAACGCCTTCACAAAGCGATAGAGCCACCATTCATCCACCGGGAGGGCATCATCATCGATAAACGCCACAACATCCCCCGCCGAAGCCTTGATGCCTAGGTTGCGAGAATGGGACAGATTGCGGGAAGGGCAGGAAACAACCCTAACCTGGTCGGCGTAGCGTTGGAGTAGCGCCTCGGTTCCATCCGTCGAAGGACCATTAACGACAATGATCTCGAACTCGACATCACACTGACGCAGTAACGCCGGGATCAACCGCCGCAGATCGTCGACACGATTGTACGTATTTATCACGACGCTAGCTGTGAGACTGGCAGGCATTTTAATCGTGCATCCCCATCACATCGATACAAACATCGGACTGGAAACGCCATCCACCAGATAGTCAACGACAGCCTTGACCCTCAACTGCGCCTCTTTTCGCGAAAAGCGCGTGAGCGCGCGACGCTGACCTGATATGACTCGTTCACGCAAACGATCATCACTGACAAGCAGATGAATCAGCTCAGCAATACGAGGGACATCCCAGCGCTTGATCAGCAACCCGGCGCCACCCATTGTTTCAGGGACGGCTGCAGCAGCAAACGCAATAACTGGAATGTCAAACGCCATTGCCTCAGCAATCGGCACACAAAAACCCTCGTGCTCTGAAGCGCACACAAACACATCAGCAGCGCGATAGTATGCATACAGCTGGCTCTCTGAGACTTTTCCGGTGCAATGAATCCGATGTCGGCTATGGAGCCTTTCGCGTAGTCGCTCAATCTCTGAATAATATCCCGAATCACTTATAGTCGAACCTATGAGCCAGAGCCGGGAATTCGGATTGATCTCTCGACAGTAGTAATCAAACAATTCAATCAATCGATCCTGACGTTTATTACGGGCAATCCGGCCAACAAAGATAATATTTGTTTCCTTCGAATTCTCCAAATGCTCAAACAGATTTTGGTCAAACGATCTCGTTGAAAGAGACTCGGATTCAACAACAGGATAAATAGCAATAGAAGGCACGATATTATGCTTGTAGTTCCTTAGATCATGAATATTATACCAGGATGAGCCCATGATTAGATCAAAATAGTGCATAATCGAACATAGCTGCTGATAACCACGCTTCATGCGTTCATACAGCAGACTATCATGCATGAAAAAATCAGGAGGAGTAATGTTATGGTAATAGATAGCTTTTCGACCTTTAGAAGCATCCAGGAGCCAGGTAGAGGTGTTATAGCCCCAATAGTTAAAGATCAGGTGCCCCGGATAAGACAGGGCGTAGTGAAGCGGGTACACCTCTTCACTCAATTGTGCATTCCAGAAACGCGCCAAAACACGAGACGGATGTCCATAATCGGCAAGTATGCAGGCAACATCTCGTGCAATTGTGCTTATAGCATCATCTTTTTCGAGCGCTTCCATGATTTGATACACATGCGTCACCGGTACCGATGCCTGCTGTACCAGGCTTTCATACCACGTTAATCGCCGATCAATCGCCCAATCGTCTTCCTTCTCCCACACAAGAAAAGGAAGAGATCGATATGATGGCACACGATATCTATCCAATATTTCCTGAATAGACACTTTCGAAGAAGCGATAAGACCCGCAGCGCGGCAAAGACACGCACCCTCTAACGACTCAATCGTCTCGGAGGATGCATGGCAAGAAGGTGAATCGATACGCAAGACCATCGGCGCCTGATACCGATAGGCCGCAACAAAGGACTGAGCACCTTCAAGCGGCGCCTCAACGATATCAAAAGGCATCTTAGCACTCAGAAACAACAGTGCCTCGTACAAACGAGTTGCGACACGAAGAGCTTCGTTCACTTCGGAAGACTCAGAAAAGAAGGTTGATGGGAGGTAAGAGACAGATATCTCATGGACCCATACACCATTGTATCTACTTCGACCGTCAGCACCTCCAGTGATAACGTGAACATCATGACCGCGTCGTGAAAGAAGCACTGCGAGCGAGTAGCAAGTCATTGACGAAATATCTTGCTCGGACGAAGCATACTCTAGGAAACAGATACGCATAGGCTTCAAACGTATGCTATGATTTCCATTTCTGGACAAATACCGTTCATCCGCTCACGCTCGACAACCTCGACACGACTAAATCCAGCATTAAGCAGTACCTCGGTGAGTGTATCGGGAGTATACATTGCAAAGTGATCATCACCTTCATAGTCCTGGGCGCCAAATGTTATCAGACTGAACTCCTCGAGCGACAGACGGCCATCATTCAGTCGTTCCAGCATTGTCTCCCAGTTCGGGCAAACAATCCGCAAACACCCATCTCTGGCGAGTAGCCGACGCCAGTAAGGAAGCACGACCGTCTTCAGATGATGCTTCCGAAAATGTTCTACAAGATGAAACGAGGCAATTTCAGCCAGGCTTCCGTCATCAAACGGCAAATGACGTGCATCAGCGACAATATCAACATCCGGTATGTCACGGACATCGATATTGATATAACCTGATAACGGTTTCTCGCCACAACCAACATTTATTTTGATCGTGCTGCCCATCGCTTCCAGAAGCGCCTTGTAACGCTCATGATCAACAATGCGCGGTTCAGGAAAATCGGAGTGATGGACAGGATGAGTCATTTCACGCACATCTAGAGCAAGGATCTGTTGTTTACGCTCCAGAAGTTTGATCCAATCACTATACCCACGCTGCTCTCTCGCCATTTGGTCCAGCCACTCACGCTGTCCACGCTGCTCCGTCGCCATTTGGTCCAGCCACTCACGCTGTCCGCGCTGCTCCGTCGCCATTTGGTCCAGCCGCTCACGCTGTCCGCGCTGCTCTGCTGTTACCAAACCGAGCAATTGACGCAATTCTCTGATCTGGTGTGCCGAGGCTTGAGCCTCGACAGAAAGACGTCGAACAGTCTCATTCAACAACAACACACTGTCGGCGACCTGGCGCAAACCACCGATCTGGGCTACTATTTGCTCGATCAGAGCGACCATCTCTCGATTAAAATGGCGCTGCTTATGACCGAAGACACGAATAGGAAGATTAAGAATGCGACGGAGAATCTGCTTGGGATGACGTCCGGTTACGGCAAACAATGGCGCTGTGCTACGACGTACTTCATACAAATGATGATCGAGGACTGATGTATCCGGAAGCGCTACCGATACCTTTTCAGGAACAATCTCGGCAGCAGCCAGACGACGTGCGATATGATCATCGATGCGTTTCAGAATATCTTCGACCTCTTTTGAATCGAGATCAGAAGAAAAGAATGCTTGATCGAAACTCACTTTTCTGCCCTCCTCATGTAAAGAAGCAGATTCTCTGACAAGCTGCTCACGAATATAATCATCATCTCGCTTCTTATCTTTCCTTTCTCGCCACGGAGGGAGAGAAAGGTATATAAATCGATCATCTGGCGATTCACGATATTTTGTTATCAGGTCCTGAATTTTCCCTTGAACGCGAGCCGGTTGACCATAAGCATAAGTATTTGCCGGTATATCACTCGTGACAAGTGACGAAGCCCCGACAATAGCGTTTTCCCCCACCTCAACACCACAAAGAATTGTAGAGTTCGCTCCGATATAACAATTGCGCCTCAATCGCACAGGACCGAATTTTATTGACTCACCAGCCACATTATTCAACGATGAGTCGTGAAGAAAAATGGAAACGCCCCTCGACAACACAACACCTTCCTCAATAGTGAGTAGTGAAGCGAAATCACGTTCGATGTAGACATCTGGCCCAAAAAAGACACTTTCCCCGATTTTCGCACCTCTCGACCTCAAATCATTGACATCGATGATATTTGATCCGGTAGCCACAATTGATGTTTGCCCCTCACGAAAACCAATCCATCTTGCAGTATCAATTTCACTAAAGCGCCCTTCGACGCCAACATGAAACATATCTTCCTCAAAACGGCGATATATCTCTTCTGAGTAACTGTTACGCTGCCTTAAAATTTTATCAGAGAAAACCACATCTTCTGGCCTTCTCAAGCCAAGCTGATCAGAAACATTAAGATACCGGGCAATCATCAATATAGCACTTTTTACATTTTTCTCATAATCTTCGTAGTAAAGAACCAGAGGGTTTATTTTTCTTTCACGGAAATATCGCTCCCAGAACCAATCCTCGATCGATATATGCATCAAGGAGTCCAGAATCTCAAAAAACTTATACTCTGGATTCCCGTCGAACGGATTCGACCGACTCTTTGCAACCCATACCCCCGTTTTCTGCGCCATCCACAACGAGATTGCCTGAGATACTTTATCACGCCTTCTCAGGAATAACCACCGAGGTTCTGAAAAATAATCTTCTAAATTATCTATAGACGGATTTTTTTTCTTTATCTCGTTAATAAGAACATTTTTATGGCTCCAGGCAAGCTTTGCAGCAAATATACCGTTAGCGGATTTTTTTTCGATCAGGGCGCTCAAAAATTTACCAAAATCATCATAATCAACGCCTAATTCATCATAAAATTGCCGATTGACAAACCCGAAAGGATGTTGGAAATACTCCATCGGTTCTCCAATACCGTTCACCCTTAACTGTTCACACAGAAAGTTACTACCACAACGCGGTGTGAATGCTATCAGTAATGTTCTCATTTTTCCTCACGACATATGAAACGCGAAAGACACGACAACTATTCGGCGGATGCTCTGCAAATCATAGGTTGATAAAACATATACCAGATCTGACTCGTCGATCCAGGACTAACACTGAAGACTAATGCAATATCGATCAGATCCATAGGAACTCGCTTCGACAAATCTTCGCTACATTCAACAAAAGCTGCGAGAATAGAATATGAGCCGGGAGTAAGTCGCACATCAAACGCAAACTCAACAGAAAATCTGGTCGCACGCGGCTCCAGGCGGATGCTGTGGTCAATAGTTGTAGCACCGAAAAGGTCAATACGGTTACGATTACGAACAATGAAAGAGAACTCTAATCGAGGACCTGCATCACATAAACGCTCTGCAAAGATGCGTAATCGTACCGCCTGCCCTTGATATACTTCACTTACTGGCAAGCCCGTAACATAGTCAAGCAACTCAACTCCGGTAATACGACCCTTCTGATTACCATAACGACCAACCTCATCGTTAATGCATCCAATACTATTCTGCCTCGGATCGAGAGACATATCAACATTCGAGTCAATCCGCCCCCCATACCAAAAAAATCGATCTCCATGCGATATGTCACCAGGTTTGATGAGCACCACGTGCTCGCCAGAGGGTACACAGAAACGAGACGTTTTCAGACCATCCCGCGCAGATGCTAATTGAACATCGTAAACCGTGCCATCGATGTCTACCACTGCAGAACGCATACCTGGTCCTTCACCGAAAATTAAGCGAATTTCACTCCCTTTACATCGAAATCCCGCCAGAGCTGGCACTGATGTAATATAACGCACCGGGAATTCGAATTGAGATATATGACATGTCTGCCAGTCTCCTTGGATAAACAAACGTTCATCAGCGAGATCGATCTCAGATGCAACCATCGGAAGATTTTGCACGATGTCTAAACGAGAAGAAGGAAAGCTGCTCGAAGAAGGAGAATTGCTCGTGGATCCAGATGTTATCACACCAATTGTTGGATCTGGCCTGGATGACTCGCTCATCCTCATAGTAGCAAGGTATTTCTCAACAGCTACACCTGCAGAACCATAATAATAAACCCGACCACTATCAAGCCAGAGACCACGCAAGCATAGCGACTTGATGCTACCAGTCGAATGCGATACAAACAGAAATGTAGTCCCATCGTCAATCAACTTCTTGATATGTCGCGTACACTTATGCTGAAACGCAATATCACCCACCGCCAGCGCCTCATCGACGATTAGAATGTCGGGAGATACGTGCGCCTGCACCGCAAACGCCAATCGCACCACCATGCCGCTGCTGTAGAACTTCACCGGCTGATCGATGAACTCGCCGATGCCTGCGAATGCAGCGATGTCATCGAAGCGCGCGTCGATCTCTTCCCGACTCAACCCCAGGATCGCGCCGTTGAGGTACACATTCTCACGCCCGGTGAACTCCGGGTTGAAGCCGCTCCCCAGCTCCAGCAGCGCCGCAACCCGTCCTCTGACCTGTACTTCACCCTCGGTCGGCGCCAGCGTACCGGCAATGATCTGCAACAGCGTGCTCTTGCCGCTCCCGTTGCGCCCGATGATCCCCACCGTCTCGCCGCGCCGCACCTCGAAACTGACATTGCGCAGCGCCCAGAATTCGCGCCCGTAATGCCGCCCAAAACGCCACAGCAGCATATGCTTGAGCCGGTCCTGCGGGCGATCGTAGATGCGGTACATCTTGCCAACGTTGTGAATCCGGATGACCACATCATCGGCGGGAGGAGTGAGCGTCGCTGCTGCCTGGGGGGCAATCTCTGGAGCGGAAACGGTCATACAACCTGCGTCCGGTTCGGACAACCCCAAATAATCTCATATGTGCCCTATGCCCTTCGGTGTACGTAATATTAGCACGACGCTGTTCGTGTGTCAAGCGGAAGGGCGGGGGATCGGCGGGTTGAAGTCCTGGCTGAGGGGCACGGAAGCTCTTGCGGCGCTACAGCATCCGTCACATTTCATCGACCGTAGCATGCCAGGTTGACTCAATCTGCACGGTTTACCCGACCTCAGACAGAGCTAAAGGCAAGCTTTGCCCGGCCTGGCTGCAAGATGCAATCCCACCACACCGAACGTCCGGGATAGCAGGCATCGCACCCTCTAGCCACAAGCAGCCACACAGAGTGAATTTCGGTCTGACTGGCACATGTAAGCTTCGCACGACACATCCGGGATCTTCAGCCCCACAGCCAGAAGACGCGGCATACCGGATGAACCACCGGGCTACCGGGCAAATCCCTGGTCTGTATCCGTACTCGTTACTATGAGATATGCTCGACTAGCAGCCAGATCGAAGACGGATTGACCGCTTACGCGATGCCTCCATACGGTTCGTTTTCTGTGTGATCGTACCACGCGCAGGCGCGGTTGACAATGCGACTGCCAGGTGCGAGTCAGAAGCAGATCCTGTGCTCTTTTACCGCCATCACCTGTTTAGGCACTGCGGAGTAGCACCCTCTTTCTGCGCCCCCCACTGCGCTGTCGCACCTCCCCGATGCCTTTCCAGAGGCGGGTTTTCCTGAGAAGCCCCTGCATTTCTTCTCTCGTCACGGGCTTCAGGAAAACCAGACTCCCCCTTCTCCCTGTTTGGGATTCAGGGGTGGACAGCATATATGAGCTAACACAACTTCTGCCGCAGCGGGACGCCCTGGCGCGTGGTTCTGGTCTCCCCTCTCCCGCGCGCGGGAGAGGGGCAAGTGGTGAGGGCCAACCAGCTCATCCCAATGCCGTAAAGCTCCTTGACGCTCATATGTTCTGTCCGTCCTTGAACTATTTGGGAGAAGGGGGTTAGGGGAATAAGGGACAAAAACCGCTGCTTATCGCTCCATGAACTCTACCCCTGCGAGATCCCCGCGCTCCTCTATCAACGCGACGAATGATCACGATATACCCACTGCACTACCCAGTCACACACCATCAGAACGCTGCGCCGTAACCGACTCTCGTCGCGCGCGGCAAGGCGCCGGTACCACGGACGCAGATGCTTCCGCGCGCCGCGCACGATCTGCAGCAGCGCACGACGTGCCAGCGGCAGATCAACATCATCGGCATACCCATCGGCTTTCCACAAACGCGCAACATCACGCGCCTGGCGCGCAAGCCGGATGGCTTCAATCGCGCTCCGCGTTGCTTCTTCCGGCGAGGGAATGGCACGATCGACGCGCACTGCGTGAACGATTGCCTGCCGGATGAAGGCATCCATCCGTTCGCCCATCAAATCGAGCCGGAAATGATCGACAATCCGTTGCCGCGCCCGCCTCCCCATTGCCGCCCGCCATGCCGGATCGGTTAGTAAACCGACGACCGCAGCAACATACGCAGTCGTTTCATCGCCAGACGGCGGGACAAGGATGCCGCAATCAGAGGTGACGAGTTCACGTTGCCCACCGACATCAGCTGCGACAGGGACGATCCCCATTGCCATGGCTTCGTAGAGCGTCACTGCAATTCCTTCACGTGCGGAAGGCAGGAGCAGGAGGTCGGCAGCTGCCATCACCTCACGCACCTGTTCCGGTGGAAGCGCTCCGGTCAACCGAACGTTACGCAGCACCGGATCGTGCAGCATGCGTTCCAGAACCGGACGTTCAGGACCCTCGCCGATGAGCAATGCGCTGAACGGAACACCATGCTGCGCGACATCGCGCAGGATGCACAACGCCAGGCGTGGGCGCTTTTCCGCTGCAAGACGCCCGACAAAGAGGAGCAGCGGCAGATCGAGAGGAATGCCAAGCGCCTTGCGAATTGTCGCGCGGTCGAAGTGCGCCGGATTCCATACGTCCACATCGATGGCTGCCGGACTGACAACGATCCGATCCGGATTGCCGCCACGTGCGATCATCCAGTAGCGCAGATCGCCCGACACTGTGATGCTGAGATCGATCCAGGCGCGCTGTCGAAGCGAGAGCTGCGGATAGCCGCCATCGAGCCAGTGCGGTTCCACTGCATGCAGCAGATCGAGAACAACGACATCGGGACAGTGGCGACGCAGGTAGGGTAGCAGCGCATAGCCAGACTGACTGTTGCTGATCAGGAGCGCCTGAATGTGGCGCGAATGAATCAGGTCACGTACAAATGCAGGTTGCTGATCAGGCGCGATCGTCGGGTGAAGTGGTATCACATCGGGAGTGATCGCCTCGAATAGCGAACGCCACTCATGGGCGTGTGGCAGGGTCGCAACAATGCTGAACCAGAACCCGCGCCCGGTAAGTTGCCGCACCACATCGAGATTCAACCGATCCGCTCCACCAATGGTGAGAAACGGGGTCATCAACAGGATGCGCATGCTATGTCCTCGCTCAACCATATGCCGGAATGTCATTTTAGTTCGACTTTATCCATTGATCGTGTTCGTGCGGCGTAGGCCAGCGCCTCCGTGAGCCGGATGAACAACGACTTGGGGATTTTGATCATGT
>DAOUBK010000116.1:0-10993 GCA_034432635.1 Roseiflexus sp. | reverse complement strand
GTGGTTGAACCAATTTCGCCGCATCCTGGTGGGCTGGGAGAAGAACCCTGAGAACTACGCCGCATTTCTGCCTTTTGCTTGTGCCTTGATCGCTTTTCGTGCATCCGGGTTATTCGGATAGGCTCTAAGTCCAGTCCAGCCAGCGCAGACGGGCTTCGCACGCTAGAGCCGCAGGCTTATGGGCATATCCGGTCTGGCCCGCGCAGGCGGGTTTTGCACGTATAGCCGGGGCTCAGCCCCACAGCCAGAACGTCCGGCATGCAGGATTGCGTCGTATAAGCGCCGGATCGGGTGTGGAGCAGCAGTCACACGAGTAGGCGAAGGCAATGCCTTCGCCTACCTACCGGAAGGGGGAAGCCTTCGCCCAAGCATGGCTGTTCACCGCACGATCAGGCTCTTGCCGGTCATCTGCGGCGCCGGATCGAGGCCCAGAAGGTCGAGGATCGTCGGTGCAACATCGGCGAGCCGTCCGCCGTCGCGCAACGCCACCTGCCCTTTGCCCAGCCCCAAACCCGGAGCAGCGATTAGATACGCGGGCACCGGGTTGGTCGTGTGGGCAGTGTGCGGTCCGCCAGTCTCCGGGTCGATCATCAGTTCAGCATTGCCGTGGTCAGCCATGACGAGCGCCACACCGCCACGCACAGCCACCGCATCAACGATGGCGCCGGTGCATGCATCGACCGCTTCGCACGCTTTCACCACTGCCGGAATCACTCCGGTGTGCCCGACCATATCGGGGTTCGCGTAGTTGACCAGAATGAAGTCGTACTGATCGGATGTGATCGCCTGCAGCACGACATCACGCACGCCGTAGGCGCTCATTTCCGGTTTGAGGTCGTAGGTTGGCACATCCTTCGGCGAAGGGACAATCTGCCAGTCCTCGCCGGGGAAGGGTTGCTCGCGCCCACCGTTGAAGAAGAAGGTAACGTGCGGGTATTTCTCGGTTTCCGCTGCGTGGAACTGCCGCAGCCCGGCGTCGCTGATCACTTTTGCCAGCGGCACAGCCACATCATCGTTCTGGAATGCGACCTGGTACGGCATATTCTTCTCGTACTCGGTCATTGCGATATAGATCAGGTCGCGCAACATATCGCGCTCGAAGCCATCAAAGTCGGGCAGAGTGAAGGCGCGGCTGATCTGTCGCACCCGATCGGCACGGAAGTTGAAGCAGACGACCGCATCGCCGTCACTGATGGTCGCCACCGGCTGACCGGCTTCATCCACGATCACTGCCGGCTTGATGAACTCATCGGTCACGCCTTCGTCATACGAGCGCTGGATCGCCGTCAGCGCGTCGGGTGCGGGACGCCCGACGCCTTTCGTCAGCAGATCATACGCCTGTCTGGTGCGCTCCCAGCGTTTGTCGCGGTCCATCGCGTAGTAGCGCCCCACTACCGAAGCCACCCGACCGATCCGGTGTTCTGCCATAAATGCGAGCAGATCACGCGCAAATTCAATCCCGCTCTGCGGCATAGTGTCGCGCCCATCGGTGAAGAGATGCACATAGACGCGCTCCAGACCCTCGCGTTTCGCCAGTTCGAGCAGCGCTTTGGTATGGTTGATGTGACTGTGCACGCCGCCCGGACCGAGCAGGCCCATCAGGTGCAGCGCCGTACCGCGATCCCTGACGGTGCGAAACGCGGTGCAGAGCACCGGATTGGTGAAGAACGCTCTATCGGCAATCGAGTCGTCGATCACCGTAATATCCTGGCGCACGATGAACCCGGCGCCCAGGTTCAGATGCCCCACTTCGGAGTTGCCCATCTGACCGGCTGGCAGGCCGACGTCCTTTCCGGCGGCGTGCACCAGCGTAAACGGGCATTCGGCGCGCCAGCGGTCATCGTATGGCGTATGCGCCAGTTTGACTCCATTCCCCTCGATCTCATCGCGTTCACCCCACCCGTCGCGGATGACCAGCAAGACCGGTCGCGGTCGCGCAATGGTTGTCATAGGTCTCTCACCTTTCCTGTCACTTCTTCCGGGCGGAGGCGCCCTTGCCGCGCGGCGCCTGGGCAGGCGACTTGCCGCTGCGTGATTGTGGATTCGCAGGCGGCGGAGCGGCGCGTCCACGCGGAACCTGTGACGCTGGCGGTTTTGGTGCGGTTGCTTGTGGCGCCGGTTGCGCCGACGGCGCCGAAGCGATTTCCGGTTGCTGCTCCGCCTGGCGCTGTTGCAGCAGCGCGATCAGTTCTTCCTCACGACCCCAGTGGCAGACTTTGAACTTCTTCCCGCTCCCGCATGGGCATGGATCGTTGCGTCCGGGGAGTCGCACATTGTGGCGCACCGTCCGCGCCCCCTTTGCATTGCCATCGGCGGCGCCAGCCTGTTGCGCTGCGAGCAGACGTCGCTGCTGTTCGGCTTCCACCTGGCGCAGATGCTGCTCGTACTGGAAGGAAACCGGAATGATCTGGTAGACGATGTCGCGCTGGATATTGGCTTTCAGTTCCTCGAACATTGCGAAAGCATTCCGCTGATACTCGATGAGCGGATCGCGCTGCGCGACAGCCTGCAGTCCGATCTCCTGACGCAGATCCTCCATGCCGGTCAGGTAATCGATCCACTGACGGTCGATAGCGCCGAGCATCATGCGCCGTTCGACGTAGCGCATATTCTCTTCGCCAATGGCTTTCTCGCGCTCCTGGTAGTCGTCCTCGATCGCCTGCATGATCGCATCTTCGATCTCCTGGCGCGAGAGATGTTCGAGTTGCTCCAGCGATACCCTGGCGTCGTCGAGCAACGGATCGATTGTGCGAGCAGCGCGCACCAATCCTTCGATGTCCCACTCCTCGAAGTCATCGGCGCGCCCCTTCGTCTCCGGCAGGTAGCGTTCAACCAGGGCACGCACCTCATCGGCGATCATGTCGAGCACACGCTCGCGCATGTTCTCGCCTTCCAGAATCCTGCGCCGGTCGGCGTAGATGACTGTGCGTTGCTTATTCATCACATCGTCGAACTCGACGGTGTGTTTGCGCACATCGAAGTTGTACCCCTCAACGCGCGTTTGAGCACTTTCGATGGTGCGATTGATCAACCCGGCTTCGATCGGCAGGCTATCATCGACGCCGAGCCGTTCCATCAGCCCTTTGACGCGATCCATTGGACCGAAGCGCCGCAGCAGGTCATCTTCAAGCGACAGATAGAAGCGTGAAGAACCGGGATCGCCCTGACGACCGGCGCGCCCGCGCAACTGGTTGTCGATGCGTCGCGCCTCATGACGCTCGGTGCCGATGATATGCAACCCACCCAGCTCGCGCACCTCTTTGCCCTCAGCTTCGGTGATGCGCCGCGCTTCTTCCTGCGCTGCGCGGATCTGCTCCGGCGTCGTGTGCTCGATCTTGATGCCGCGTTGAGCGAGGATCTCTTCGATCAGACCGTCCGGATTGCCGCCGAGCAGAATGTCGGTACCGCGCCCCGCCATATTCGTGGCAATCGTCACCGCGCCCTTGCGCCCGGCCTGCGCCACGATCCGTGCTTCGCGCTCGTGGTACTTGGCGTTCAGCACCTGGTGTTTAATGCCGCGCCGCTTCAGCATCTCGCTCAACCGCTCCGAAGTCTCGACCGATGTAGTGCCGACCAGCACCGGTCGCCCGATGGCGTGCATCTCCTCGATCTCCCGGATCACCGCCTCGAATTTCGCCTTCTCAGTGCGGTAGATCTGATCGTCATAATCCTTGCGGATCATCGGGCGATGCGTTGGGATGACGACGACGTCCAGATTGTAGATTTTGGCGAACTCCTCGCGTTCGGTGTAGGCGGTACCAGTCATGCCGGCGAGTTTCTGGTACATGCGGAAGTAGTTCTGGAACGTGATCGTCGCCAGGGTGACATTCTCCTGGCGCGGCTTCACCCCTTCCTTCGCCTCCACCGCCTGATGCAGACCGTCGGACCAGCGGCGCCCTGGCATCTTGCGTCCGGTGAACTCATCAACGATCACTACCTCGCCGTTTTCGACGATATAATCCCGGTCGCGCTGGTAGATGAACTCTGCCCGCAGCGCATTGTCCAGATAGTGAGTCAGGCGATAGTATTTCGGGTCGTAGAGCGACTCGCCTTCGGGAATCTTCAACAACCGCTCGGCCTTCGCCACGCCCTGATCGGTCAACTGAATGCTCTTCGAGCGTGGTTCGATGACGAAATCGCCTTCCGGATCCTCAATCATCTGCTTCTTGATCTGATCGGGCGTGTAAGGGCTGGGTTTGAGGTGGCGCACCAGCGCGGCAAACCGGCGATATTCATCGCTGCTCTCCTGCGCCGGACCGGAAATGATCAACGGCGTGCGCGCCTCGTCGATCAGGATGTTGTCCACCTCATCGACAATCGCGTAGTGCAGTTCGCGCTGCACCAGTTGCGAGAGATCCCACGCCATATTGTCGCGCAGGTAGTCGAAGCCGAACTCGTTGTTCGTTCCATAGGTAATATCCGCAAGGTAGGCTTCGCGCCGCGTGCAGGGGCGCCAGTGAACCAGACGCCGATCATCGGGGTTTGCCTTTGGATCGACATAATCCGGATCGTAGATCGCCGAATATTCATGCGAAATTGTGGCAACGCTCAGACCGAGCAGATGGTAGATCGGTCCCATCCATCCTGCACCGACTTTTGCTAGATAGTCGTTGACCGTGACCAGGTGGCACCCCTTGCCGGTCAGCGCATTCAGGTAGAGCGGCAGGGTCGCCACCAGCGTTTTACCTTCGCCGGTCTTCATCTCGGCGATCTTGCCCTGGTGCAGCACAATGCCGCCGATCAACTGCACGTCGTAGTGGCGCTGACCAATGGTGCGGCGCGCTGCCTCGCGCACGACGGCAAATGCTTCGGGAAGCAGATCGTCGAGCGTTTCGCCGTCGGCGAGGCGCTGTTTGAATTCGTCGGTTTTGGCGCGCAGTTCAGCGTCGGAGAGCGCCTCGACCGCCGGTTCGAGGCTGTTGATCTGCCGCACGATCGGTTCGATCTGCTTGATCGCGCGATCCGGACCAAAGCCGAGTAGTTTCTCGAAAAATGCTTTCATTGGATCTCCTCCGCGTTTCGCGGATGGAATTATCTGTTGCGAAGTGGCCGATTGTCACAGCAATGTGCAGAAAGCGTCGTGTGCCGTGTGCATTGTGCCGGCGCTGTATTCGGTACACCCATACGCGAACATGCCTGCCGCATACGTGCACCGCGCACCGTATGCGCAGAAAGACGACGATGCGCCTACCGGTGATGCATTATAGCATACGCGGTTCTTCTCTGAGCGCTTGCGCGTCGCATGTTGCGCCGATGCACCCTGCGTGCTATCATTCCAGCACAACGCCCCTGTACATTGCTGCTCAGGGACGATGGCGCCCTTATGTGACAGGAGCGCAGACGGTGCTCTGCGGTGTACCTTATGACGACCGCCCCTTCCACTCTTCCCCGGGTGTATCATGCTGAAAAGGTACAAAAGCGGATTGATATGCGACACGGCGTGATAGCGCTCTTCCTGGCAGTACTGACAGTCTTCCTGTTGCTTATTACCGAACCGCAGATCGGGCTGACGTGGGACGAGCCGGTGTACCTGATGGCGGCGCGGTCGTATATTGTCTGGTTCGAGCGTCTGGCGACGGACCCCGGCAGTGCACTGCAAGCGGGGACGATCAGGCGCTTTTGGGAGATCAACCACGAACACCCACCGCTCGACAAAATCTGGTCGGGAATGGTGTGGATGGCAGCGCGCCAGTTTCTCGACGACCTGCCGGCGCAGCGGCTAGGAAATATGCTGCTGGTCGGCATCGCAGTCGGTGTCCTGTACGTTACTGTGGCGAGCAGTTCTGGCGTATGGTCGGGCATTGCGGCGGCGATCGCACTGATCAGTCTGCCGCGTTTCTTTTTCCACGCGCATCTGGCTGCACTCGACGTTCCAGCGGCGGTCGCGTTCTTCCTGGTGACTGTGCTCTTCTGGCATACCCGTCGCCGCAGCAGCGTCGCCTGGGACGTGGCGCTCGGCGTCGCCTGGGGCGCGGCGCTGGCAACCAAAATCAATGCGTTGTTCGTGCTGCCGATGCTCTTCATCTGGACGCTGGCGTTCGCCCGGCAGGCGTTTCTGGTGCGGCGTCTATTCATCGCGGGGATGATCGGTCTGCCGATGTTCGTCGGACTCTGGCCCTGGCTGTACCACGACACTGTGGCGCGGTTGATCGCGTATATTCGCTTCATTACGGTGGATCACTGGAAGATCGGGCAGTGGTACTTCGGTGCGGCATATATGCCTCCGCCGTGGCATTTTCCATTTGTGATGCTGGTTGCTGTGACGCCGCTGGCAATCACGATGCTGGCGATCGCCGGCATCATCCGCGGCGTTTTCGCGATCCGCTCTGCCCTGCCAGCGCAGCGTGACCGGGGGGCGCAGGTTGCACTCTGGTCGCTCGGCGTCCTCGTGCCGCTGCTGGCGCTGACGACCGGGCGCACGATGGTGTATGACAATGAGCGTTTGTTCATGCCGTCGTTTCTCTTCGTTGCTGCTCTGGCGGGCATCGGTCTCGACGGGGCGGGACGTGCGTTGCGGCGTGTGCTCGAACGGCGCGCGCCGGCGCGCTTCACGACGCCAGCGGTTGTGCTTATGTGTGCCGCGCTGTTTGCACCACACCTGACAATCGCTGCACATATGTATCCACACCTGCTTTCCTACTACTCGGAAACGGTAGGGGGCTTGCGCGGAGCGACGCGCCTGGGGCTGGAAACCACCTACTGGTGCGAAACCTACGCGCAGGCGCTGCCGTACATCGATGCCCACGCACCGCCAGGCGCCGTCGTCTGGGTAGAGGACTGGAGCCACGATGTGCTGCTCACCTACCAGTTCATCGGTCGGTTGCGTCCCGACGTGCGCGTCGCGCTTGCTCCTGGTGCCGGGTCGCTGTTCAGCCGCTATGGGCTGGAAGGGACGCCGGCTGACATGACAGATGCCGATTATGTGATTGTGACCTACCGGCAGACCGGATTTGCAGCTCATCCCAAGATCGAACGCTGGATGGAGGGTCGTCAACCGGTGGTGCGTGTCGAACGGTATGGCGTGCCGCTGATGGAATTGTACGAACAAACGCGCATTCGCTGACTATGATTGCAGGCATCATTCTGGCAGCCGGGTCGTCATCGCGCATGGGGCAGCCCAAGCAACTCCTCGATTGGGGCGGTCGTCCGCTCGTGCGCGTGATCGCCGCAACCGCGCTCACCGCTGCGCTCGATGAGGTCATCGTCGTCACCGCCGGCACTGACACAGCGGTTGCAGCGGCGCTCGCCGACCTGCCGCTCCGGATCGTGCCCAACCCGCGCGCAGAGGAGGGTCTGAGTACATCGCTGCACGCCGGTATTGCTGCACTCTCCGCCGGTGTAGCGGCGGCGCTCATCCTGCTCGGCGATCAACCGTTCGTGACCGTCGCCATCATCAAGGCACTGGTCGATGCCTGGCGCGACCAGCGCGCGTCGGTTGTTGCGCCGGTGTTTGCCGGTGTGCGGGGCAATCCGGTGCTCTTCGACCGGTCGGTGTTCACCGAGTTGTTGACTATCGAAGGGGATCAGGGCGCGCGTGGAGTGATTGCGCGCGACCCGGCGCGGGTGCATCTCGTCCATTTCGATGATGAGCGCCCGCTGCTCGATATCGATACGCCTGAAGCATATATGCGCGCTCGCCGTTTGCTCGACGTATGAAATGGAGATTGCGCTATGTTTCTTGCAACGCTCCCCATCGATCAAGCAGTCGGTCATATTCTGCGTCACAATATCGTCGACGCTGCGGGACACAAGGTGCTGCCGAAGGGAAAGCGACTGACCGACGAAGATGTAACCCGCCTGCGCGGGCTGGGAATTGCTGCGGTGCGTGTGGCGGTGCTGGAGCCGGGGGATGTGCACGAAGACGAAGCCGCCAGACGTCTCGCGGCTGTGGTCTGTCGTCCGGGTGTGACGGCAACCGAGGCAGTGCACAGCCGGGTGAACCTGTTTGCAGAAGCGGATGGGGTGGTCGAGGTGGATGTAGCAGCGCTCCTGGCGATCAATACGATTGATGGACTAACGATTGCCACGCTGCCGAACCACGCGCTGCTCCGTCGGCGCAAGCGTGTTGCAACGATCAAGATCATTCCATTTGCGCTGCCCGAAGCGCTGGTTCAACAGGCGGAGCGTATCGGTCTTGAAGCGGGTGGCGTGGTCGGAGTGCGACCGTTGCTGCCACGACGGGTTGGCGTGCTACTGGTCGCCAGCCCTGAAGCGCGCGAACGCATCACGCGCCTGGTGCTTCCCGCCATCGAATCCCGCGTAGCAGAGCTTGGCTCGATGGTGTGCGCGGTGCGCTATGTTAGGCCGGACGAACACGAGGTGGCGGAAGGGATTGCTGCACTCCACGCCGACGGCAACGATCTGCTGATCACTGTCGGCGAAACGTCGATCATGGACCGTGACGACGTCACACCGCAGGGTATCCGGTTGGCCGGCGGACGCATCGAGCATTACGGAGCGCCAGTCGAGCCGGGAAATCTGCTCTTACTGGCATACCTCGAAGATGGAACCCCGCAGGGCACGCCGATCATCGGCGCACCCGGCTGCGTCCGCTCCCGCGCGACCAACATCGTTGATCTGCTGCTGCCGCGCCTGCTGAGCGGTGAGCGCGTCACCCGACGCGATATTATCGAACTGGGGCACGGCGGGTTGCTGGAACGGTAGAAGAGGAGAAAAGTGGTGCCGGTGACTGGGATCGAACCAGTGACCTAACGATTATGAGTCGTTCGCTCTAACCACTGAGCTACACCGGCACGACATCAGGAGTACTCAAAATGGTAGCACGCCTGGGGCAGGTTGTCAAGGCAGTGTGGTGCTGATGCTCTGACATCAGTTCGGGTATGAGACGTCTTGTCCAGCCTAAGAACCTCAACTGCCAAAACCGTTCAATCTGGACAGATGAAAGCGTCCCGACGGCACATGGAGCAGATAGCCGCCATTGTCATTGTCTTGGTCATGCTTGCGTTTACCACCGGCTTTCTCGATGATAGCGAATTACCATTGGCACCCGCTCTCAATCAATCGGATCGTGCTGCATCTCAACGATCCTGCGTTGGGGGCGATCCTGTGGGAATTTCTGCACGAAGCGAATGAATTCCTGATCTTCCGTGCCCTAGTGCCCCACCTGTGGTGATGATCTGCATCAGCGGCAGTGTCGGCGCCCGCAGCACATCTTGAGAAGAGGATGCAATCTCCAGCGGCGAAACTGGAGCAGTTGTCGCCAACGTAGCCGACAGAACTAGGAGTCGGGGCAGAGAAATCGTCCACGAATGGGACACGAAGACACGAATGGAGGCGGGCGCTGGGTGCCCGTCCTGTGCTGCCGGTTGCGCATGGAGTTCGGCAGAAATATCTGCACGAATACGCATACGAGTATACATATGGGCGCGGTAGGGCGCTACACAGCCATACTTGGTTGTATTGCATGATGCTTGCTTATGACTCTCGTCATCGATGCTACCGAAAACGACCTGACGTACAAATCATTGGTCTAGCGATGGCAGTCGACAACGAAATCGGGTATGGCTTCAAAGAAGAAGTCTATGAGAAGGCACTCGTAGCCGACCATTCGCGGCCGGTCGCCCTCTCTCCTCTCTCCTCATTCATGCATTCGTGCCCTCTTTGAGTTCGGTCTCCCATTTGAAGCAGTCTACAGTATCGAGCGACACTACTCTCGTGCATTTACACAATCACCAGCTCCTTCGGGAACGGCGTCAGACTCTCGAATCGCCCGTCCGGTGTACAGTAACAGGTATCCTCAATCCGCACACCAAACCCTCGGCTCGGATAGTACAGCCCCGGCTCGACGGTAAAAACCGCGCCGGGTTCGATGGTGTCGCCCCGGTCGACCAGCGATGAGAAACTCAGGTCTTCGTGGATCTCCAGCCCCAGCCCGTGACCGAGGGAGTGAATGTATCCCTCTTCAATCGGGTAGGTGCGGCGGATCGTATCGTGACCGAGCTCCTCGAAGTAGGCGCACACCATGTCCTGGTACATTCTGGTCGGTTTGCCCGCTTCGAACGCAGCCATCACCATCGTGAATGCGCCGAGCACATCGTCGTAAGCCTGTTGAAGTTCCGGCGGGGCATATCCGATCGCGAAGGTGCGGGTCATATCGTGGAAGTACCCACTACCGGCGTCGCGCGGGAAGAGATCGATCACCAGCGCCTGCCCCGGTCGCAGCGGCATGGCATCGTCGCCGCGTGCATGCGGCAGACCGGCGTCGCGCCCCTGGGCGATGATCATACCGGAAGGCGCTTCCAGCCCAAGCGCTGCCATTTCGCGCAGTATCACCCGTCGCACATCGCCGATGGTCAGCGGCGCGCTGTCGGCGCCGCGCACATAGTCGTGGTCGATCCGCTCTGCCCTGATAAAATCAACCGCTGCCTGCAACACGGCGCACGTCTTGCGCCCAACGACACGCATGCGCTCGATTTCGTCCGCATCCTTGGTCAGCCGTGCCATCGAGATGACGTCCCGGTCGAGTTCGGCAACGATCTCCAGGTCGTCGAGTTGCTGCGCCAGGCGGGTGATCAGCGCGAAGAAAGGCCCGGCTCTGACGGTGCCGTACACACCGACCCGCCCGCGAATGCCGAGATCGGTAAAAATGCGGCGGCGGTGCTCCACCCGCGCTTCCAGACGGTCGGGAAATTCCTTGAGAATATCGCGCAGGTTCCATCGGTTGAGCGATATAAGAGTAAGACCGGTTTGTTTGGCTTCGTTCTGTTCCCACGGGCTATGCAGCAGTATGGCGGGTTCGCCGCGCTTTTTGATGATCAGTCCGGGAATGTGCCGCCCACCGACGAAGTAGTTGTAGTCAGGATTGGCGCTCTCTAGGCCGTCTGGTCCTTCGATAACGATGGCGTCCAGGTTGCGTTCAGCCATCAGGCGGTCAAGATCGCGTTTCAAGATGCTTCCTCCAGGATGTTGAAACTGTGATATGCCGAAACCAATTTCGGTGCACTGCTATTGTATGCTGAGAACTGCGATGTGC
>DAOUBK010000115.1:0-79266 GCA_034432635.1 Roseiflexus sp. | reverse complement strand
CATCACCATCGGCATCGCCTGCCCAGACCCGGTGGCCGTGGGCGACGGTATGATCCACCCGCGCAAGCGGCGCATCGCCGCGCCATTCAGGGGCCGATCAGCCCACGTGCTACACTGAAACCGAGAAAAGCGATCACCGCGATGCCAATGTGCGGCGCCAGCCAGTAGATCAATAGCCCCGCAACCATCACAGCCGTAAACCCGAACACCAGCCGTTGCGTCTGGCGCTGATCGTCGGAGTGCAGGCGGTGACGTGGCACTTCGGCGGCAGCAATTGACAACAGCATCTCCATGCCAACGAGGGCTGCAAGCAGCACAATAGGCGCAACAGGAGTCAGGGTAGCCAGATCAAAGGTGAGTATCAGGTGGCTCTGCCACAACCGATCCCAGGCCTCGCTTAACAGCCCGAAGAAGAACAACACGGCGAGGAGCCGTAGGAGGTACGGACGACGGCGTACCAGCCGCACACCGTCGCGTAAGGTCGTTGCCATGCAGCGCCAGGTAGTGCGTTCATCATCAGCAGCGCGGTGAAAATGGGTTTCGGGCATAGCAATCAGACAATACGCGGCACCGATAATGAACAGACATCCGCCTACCAGGACCGGCAACCCCAGGGCTTGCTGCCCAGCACGGCACTACCGGTCAGGCCGCAGAGTGCCGCAACCCGTGCCACCTGCTCACCGCGCAACAGGGCTGATCCAAGGCGCTCCTGACCAAGCTCATCGGTCAGCCAGGCATCATAGGCGCCACTGACGCACGTGATACCCACACCCCAGATAACAGCGCCCAGGACGGCAATCGGAAACGTCGGCACAAGCGCTTGCAGCAGATACGCCCCGCCGGTGAGAGTGAAACCGAGCGTGATTGAGAGCCGACGGCTGATCAGATCGGCGATCACACCGGTGGGCACTTCACAGAGGGGTATCGTTATCTCAAGGACTGATCCGACTAGAACCAGTTGAAGCGGTGACATGTTTACTACGGTAAGCTGGTAAATCGTGAACCCTGTCCAGATCAAAACATGGGCGCCGTCGATGAGAAAGCTCAGGACCAGATGCGTGCGGAAGGCAGGATTCACAGACTAACATCCTCTCACCTCCAGGCGTCAGGCAAGCCTTAGTAGACTGCAGCCACTTCAAGGGGCAGATGATAGGCGCTAACACAGCGCAAGAGGCATAAAATAGCATAAATTGACCTTCTCCTCTTTCATCCGGACGTGCCGTTGGATCGCCGGGTTGAGCCGAAGCAAGCGCCGGGACTGTACGCGTGTTATCGAACTCTTTCGGGTTTGACGTTAGATTGGCGGGTTGGAACGGATGGATATGCCTGTCGCCTGCGCGATCTCCTCGTTCCACCATCGCCACGTCACGGATCGCCGGGTGTGTACGGATGCATACGCCTGCCACTGTATCTTTTGGATTGCGTAGGGATGTGGAACGAGTCGCGCCTGCTCGTTTGACCAGACGCTCCTCCGGTAAGCGTCTGGACTGCGGATAACCATCGAGAGATGCGCCGGTAGAAGTGCCGCACACCTTGGTGTTTGTTCACGAAAGGGCGACGGTGTTATTCAGTGCCGTTCATCTTGCTTTACCAGAGACTCACTACCCTCCGGCAGCGGGCGATAAATCCTTCCAGCGCCTTGGTGGTTTTCTCAACCTTCGTGTGGACTGCCGTCCTAAACTCAATGCCCGTGAAAGATCAGAAAAAACCTTGACGCCGTCCCGTCGACGTGGTACCATTGTATTTCGCAATTTGCGAACGCCGGAGTGGACGAAGGAGGAACTCACCGGCATTCAATGCGTTATTCAAACGCATCTCCAGATAGACCCATCAGACGCACGAACACAACCCACGGTCTCTGCCATTGAGGGAGACAGCGCCGTGAGTCTGTGTTTGTGTTTTCGGTTTTCTACGGTCAAAGAACCCGGTATCCGGCAATCAGGCGCCAATGAACGCGGAGAGCGCCGGGGTAGTTCTGTGTCAGCGGTATGACAGAACGCACCGGCAGGTTCTGTGGCGACTGACAAGCAAGAGCGAGGTGCCAATGCCCCCGTTGACTCAGAGTGTGGTGCTCCAGCCGTTGATCATGCCGAACGATGTCGGTATCGATACGCTGCACCGCGGCAAGATCGAGCGCTATTCATTTGCGCGCATTTCAAACGCCATCGAATTGCCCAGACTGATTGAAACGCAGTTGAACAGTTTCGAGTGGTTCCGCAAAGAAGGGTTGCGCGAATTATTCGAGGAAATTTCGCCGATCACCGATTTTACCGGCAAAAATATGGAACTGCGTTTCCTCGATTATCACTTCGGGGAACCGCGCTACAACGAGCACGAATGCCGCGAACGGGGGATTACGTATTCTGCTCCGATTCGGGTCAATGTGCAGTTGCGTATCCTGAGCACCGGCGAGCTAAAAGAGAGCGAAATCTTCCTAGGTGATTTCCCGCTGATGACGGAGAATGGAACCTTCGTCATCAACGGCGCCGAGCGCGTGGTGGTTTCCCAGTTGATCCGTTCGCCAGGGGTCTATTTCAAAGAAGAAAAAGATCCGACCTCCGGGCGCAGTCTGCATTCGGCAAAACTGATCCCAAGTCGCGGCGCATGGCTCGAGTTCGAGACCAACAAGCGCGATGTCATTTCCGTCAAAGTTGATCGCAAGCGCAAAATTCCGGTGACGATTCTCCTGCGCGCCGTGCTTGGATGGCGGGCGAACCCCGATGGCAGCGGTCAGTGGGCGCCGGATAACGAACTCGACCAGCGTGGGCGCGATGACGAGATACTGGAATTGTTCGCGCACCTGGAGACGGGCGATCATCAGTACATCAAGGCGACCCTCGATAAAGACCCGGCGCGCCACGCGAAAGAGGCATTGCTGGAGCTGTACAAGCGTCTGCGACCGGGCGATCCGCCCACCCTCGACAACGCGCGCAATCTGATCGAGGCGTCGCTCTTCAACCCGCGTCGTTACGATTTGTCGCGGGTCGGGCGCTACAAACTGAATAAGAACCTCTGGGAGAAAGATACCCGCCCAGAAGTGCGTCGTCAGGCGCCCGATGTGAAGGTGCGCGTGTTGCTGCCCGACGATATTTTCAAGATCGTCGAGCGTATCATCCAGCTGAACAATGAGACACCCGGGCTGCGCGCCGATGATATCGACCACCTGGGCAATCGCCGTGTGCGCACCGTCGGTGAATTGATCCAGCAGCAGTTCCGCGTCGGTCTGCTGCGCATGGAGCGCGTCATCAAAGAACGCATGTCGCTGCAGGACCCGGAGACGGCGACGCCGAATGCGCTGGTTAATATCCGCCCGGTCGTTGCAGCGATGCGCGAGTTCTTCGGCGGGGCGCAACTCTCGCAGTTCATGGATCAGACCAACCCGCTGGCGGAACTGACCCATAAGCGCCGCCTCTCCGCACTTGGACCGGGTGGTCTCAGCCGTGATCGCGCCGGTTTCGAGGTGCGCGATGTGCATCACTCGCACTACGGGCGCATCTGCCCGGTGGAGACGCCGGAAGGACCGAACATTGGTCTGATCGGTACCATGTCCACCTATGCACGGGTCAATGAAATGGGCTTCCTGGAGACACCGTATCGCAAGGTGTACCGCGAGGTGCCCAACGCCAGCGAGTGGGAGCGGCAGGGGCTGCTGCTGCGCGATGTGCGCGATCTGCGCACCGGCGAGTTGATCGCCGTGCGTGGCACGCGCGTCGATGCTTCGGTTGCGCGCCGGATAGCAGTTGCACTGCTGCGCGGGCAGATTCTGCGTGAGGATGTGGTCGAGCCGAACACCGGCGAGGTGATTGCCCGCGCAGGGCAGGAAATCAACCGCGCCCTGGCGGAGCGCATCGTCGAAACGCCACTCAAGACGATCAAGATCCGTCCGATTGTCTCGCAGGAGGTGGATTATCTCTCCGCCGACGAAGAAGACAGATTCGTGATCGTTCAGGCGAATGCGCCGCTTGACGAGCACAACCGCTTTCTCGAAGGCACTGTGTCGGTGCGCTACGCCGGTGATTTTGACGATGTGCCGATTGAGCGCGTCGATTACATGGATGTGTCACCCAAACAGGTGGTCAGCGTGTCAACAGCGCTAATCCCCTTCCTGGAACACGACGATGCCAACCGCGCACTGATGGGATCGAACATGCAGCGACAGGCGGTGCCGCTCCTGCGCCCTGATGCGCCGATAGTCGGCACCGGTATGGAGTATGTGGCAGCGCGCGACAGCGGGCAGGTAGTGGTTGCCAAAGCCGATGGCGTCGTTCTTTCGGCAACCGCCGATGAGATTGTCATCCTGGAAGACGACAGCAACGAGCGGTCGTACCGCCTGCGTAAGTTTATGCGCTCAAACCAGGATACCTGCATCAATCAACGCCCGATTGTGTCGCGCGGTCAACGGGTGCGCAAGGGCGATATCATTGCCGATAGTTCCAGCACCGATAATGGTGAACTGGCGCTTGGGCAGAACGTGCTGGTTGCGTTCATGCCGTGGGAAGGGGGCAACTTCGAGGACGCCATCCTGGTGTCGGAACGCCTGGTGCGCGAAGACATCTTCACCTCGATCCATATCGAAAAGTATGAGGTCGAAGCGCGCGACACCAAACTGGGACCAGAAGAGATCACCCGCGATATTCCGAATGTCGGGCAGGATAGCCTGCGGAATCTGGATGATCGCGGCATCATCTATATCGGCGCCGAGGTGCAACCGAACGATATTCTCGTCGGCAAGATTACACCGAAAGGTGAAACCGATCTCACGGCTGAGGAGCGTTTGCTGCGGGCAATCTTCGGTGAAAAGGCACGCGAGGTGAAGGACTCGTCGCTGCGCGTGCCGAACGGCGTGCGCGGCAAGGTCATCGATGTCAAGGTCTTTACCCGCGATGATGATGTCGAACTACCGGTCGGAGTCAATCAGCGCGTCGATGTGTTGCTGTGTCAGAAGCGCAAGATTTCGGCTGGCGATAAGATGGCAGGGCGCCACGGGAACAAGGGCGTCGTCAGCCGCATCCTGCCGATCGAGGACATGCCGTTCCTGCCCGACGGGACGCCGGTCGATATCATTTTGAACCCGATCGGCGTGCCAAGTCGTATGAACATTGGTCAGATTCTGGAGACGCACCTGGGATGGGCGGCTGCCCGCCTCGGCTATCGCGTCGCCACGCCGGTGTTCGATGGCGCGAGTGAGGCAGAGATCAAGGAATGGCTCAAACGCGCCGACCTGCCGCCCGATGGCAAGATCACCCTCTATGATGGGCGCACCGGTGAGCCGTTCGATCATCCGGTAACCGTCGGGTACATCTATATGATGAAACTGGCGCACCTGGTGGAGGACAAGATCCACGCGCGCTCGACCGGTCCGTACAGCCTGGTGACGCAACAACCACTGGGCGGCAAGGCGCAGTTCGGCGGTCAGCGCTTTGGCGAAATGGAAGTCTGGGCGCTGGAAGCGTATGGCGCAGCCTATACCCTCCAGGAAATGCTCACTGTGAAGTCGGACGATGTGGTGGGTCGGGTGAAAACGTATGAGGCAATCGTCAAGGGTGAGCCGATCCAGGAAGCCGGCGTGCCGGAAAGTTTCAAGGTGCTGATCAAGGAATTGCAATCGCTCGGTCTGTCGGTCGAAGTGCTGAGCGCTGATGAAACGCCGGTAGAACTGACCGAAGATGGGGATAGCGATCTGACGGCGCTCGATGGGATCAATCTGTCGGGCATGGAGCGCGGGGAATTCTAAACGCCATTTTGTTATCCCTCCCGCCGGCGTATCGACCGGCGGGAGGATGCGTGTTGTTTGAAGGGGCGCATGCCATCGGGGGGAACAATGATCGAGATCAACGATTTTAGCGCCATTCGCATCAGTCTCGCGTCGCCTGAAGATATTCTGAGCTGGTCGCACGGCGAGGTGACCAAGCCGGAGACGATCAACTACCGCACGCTGAAACCCGAACGCGACGGTTTGTTCTGCGAACGCATCTTCGGTCCGACCAAGGACTGGGAATGTTACTGCGGCAAGTATAAGCGTGTGCGCTACAAGGGTGTCGTCTGCGACAAGTGCGGCGTTGAGGTGACGCGCTCAAAGGTGCGACGTGAGCGTATGGGACATATTTCGCTGGCGTCGCCGGTATCGCATATCTGGTTTGTGAAGGGCACGCCGAGCCGCCTCGGTCTGCTGCTCGACATTTCGCCGCGCAACCTGGAGCGCGTGCTGTACTTCGCCTCGTACATGATCGTGCACGTCGATGAGGAGTTGAAGGCACAGGCACGTGAGGCGTTGCAGGCGGAGTACCGCGAAAAGCGCGAGCGCATCCAGAAAGAAGCCGAGGAGAAGCAGATCGAACTCTCGACCCAACTGACGCAGGACCTCGGCGGTATGGAGAGCGCTCAGATCACGACGCAGCGGCGGATCGAGGAGGAATATCGCCGCCTGCGTGATGAGATCAGCGCCGAAGCAGAACGCCTGCGCAGTGATCTTGAAGAAAAGCAGGGCGATCCGGCGGAGGAGGATATTCTCTTCCGCGGCACGGTGCTGATCGAAGAGGGTGAGATCATTACCGAAAAGACGCTGGATGCGCTCGATGAATTGCTCGATCAGGAACTGGAGACGCTCGAGCAGCGCAAGCAGCGCGATCTCGATGATGCCGAGCAGTTGACCGGCGCCGAGCGTGAGCGCAAGGAATATGAAGCCAGCCAGGAACGTGAGCGCCTGCAGGAACGCCTGCAGAGCGAACTCGATCGTCTGGTGCGCGAGGAAAAAGAGCGCCTCGAACAGATCGATTCGATCAAACTGAAGCGCATTCTCAGTGAACAGGAGTACCGCGCACTACGTGAGATTGCACCTGGCGTGTTTCGCGCTGATATGGGGGCGGGTGCGGTGCGCGACATGATCGTGCGCACAATCGACCTGGATAAACTGGCGGAAGAATTGCAGAACGAGGTGTATACCACGCAAGGGCAGCGGCGCAAGAAGGCGACCAAACGCCTGCGCGTGGTCGAGGCGTTCCGCAAGAGCGGCAATCGCCCCGAGTGGATGATCCTGACGGTATTGCCGGTCATTCCGCCCGACCTGCGCCCGATGGTGCAACTCGATGGCGGTCGTTTCGCCACCAGCGACCTCAACGACCTGTACCGGCGCGTCATCAACCGCAATAATCGCCTGAAGCGCCTGATGGAACTCAACGCGCCCGAAATTATCGTGCGCAATGAGAAGCGCATGCTCCAGGAAGCGGTCGACGCGCTGATCGACAACGGTCGCCGTGGGCGCGCCGTGTCGGGTAAGGGGAAGCATCGCCTGAAGAGCCTGAGTGATATGCTCAAAGGCAAGCAGGGTCGCTTCCGCCAGAACCTGCTCGGTAAGCGCGTCGATTACTCAGGACGCTCGGTGATTGTCGTCGGACCAGACCTGAAACTGCACCAGTGCGGTCTGCCCAAGAAGATGGCGCTCGAACTGTTCAAGCCGTTCGTGATGCGGCGCCTGGTAGACAAGGGGTTCGCCCATAACATCAAGAGCGCCAAACGCATCGTCGAGCGCGTTCGCCCCGAAGTGTGGGATGTGCTCGAAGAGGTAATCAAAGACTACCTGGTGCTGTTGAATCGCGCACCGTCGCTGCACCGCCTCTCGATCCAGGCATTCGAAGCCAAACTGATCGAAGGCTCGGCGATCCAGTTGCATCCGCTCGTCTGTGCGGCGTTCAACGCCGACTTCGACGGCGATCAGATGGCGGTTCACGTGCCGCTCTCGCGCAAGGCGCAGGAAGAAGCGCGCATGCGCATGCTGTCGAAGTACAACCTGCTGTCACCGGCCACCGGCGATCCGATCATCACACCATCCCAGGATATTGTGCTTGGATGTTACTACCTGACGATGGTGAAGGACGGGGCGAAGGGCAGCGGCAAGATGTTTGCCTCAATCGATGAGGCATTGCTAGCATACGATAAAGGATTGATCGATATTCAGGCGCCGATCCTCGTCCGCATGACTGGAACGCTACATGGCGAAAGCGATCGACCGGTGCGCATGCTCAGCCCTGACGAACATGGTACACGCCGGATGCTGCTGGAGACAACCATCGGACGGATCATTTTCAACAATGAACTGCTCGAACCGTTGCGCTTCCGTAATCGCCTGATCGCCAAAAAAGGGCTGCGCGAGATCATTGCGGATTGTTACAAATACTATACGAATCTCAACAACCTGACGGACGCCGATCTCGACACGATTCGTACAATGTACGGCGACCGTCCCCGTGACGACCTAGCGCGATACTTCGGTTCGGAAATGACGGCCAGCCAGGCGGACCGGATCAAGACGCTGGGATTCAAATACGCAACGCGCGGCGGTATGACGATTGGCGTTGATGACATTGAAATTCCGCCGAAAAAACAGGAGATCCTTGCCGAAGCCGAGAAGCGCGTCGCCGAAGTCGAACGTCAGTTCCGTCGCGGTCTGATTACCGAAGAGGAACGCTACCGCGAAATTGTGGAAATCTGGCAGAATGCCACCAAACAAACCACCGAAGCGGTCAAGCAGTATCTGAACCCGTTCGGTCCGGTGGCAATGATGGTCAACTCCGCAGCCCGCGGTAATATCAACCAGTTGAGCCAGATGGCCGGCATGCGCGGTCTGATGTCCGATCCGACCGGTCGGATCATCGAGCTGCCGATCAAGAGCAACTTCCGTGAAGGTCTCTCGGTGCTCGAATACTTTGTGTCGACCCACGGTGGACGCAAAGGTCTGGCGGATACTGCGTTGCGCACGGCGGACGCCGGGTATCTGACCCGCCGCTTGATCGATGTGGCGCAGGACAATATCGTGACCATCGACGACTGCGGGACTGATGAGGGATTGTGGATCTATCGCACCGATGACCGCGAAGTGTTGCAGGACTTCGAGCAGCGTATCCTTGGTCGTCTGCTGGCAGCACCGCTGGTCGATCCCCACACGGGTGAGATTCTTGCCAGCCGTAACGATGAGATCGACGAAGCGCTAGTGCGCGAGTGCAAGGAACGTGCCATCGATGCGGTGTATGTCCGCTCACCGCTGGCGTGCAAAGCCGATTATGGCATCTGTCGCATGTGCTACGGGCGCAATCTGGCAACCGGCAAACTGGTCGATATTGGCGAGGCGGTCGGCATTATTGCTGCCCAGTCGATTGGTGAGCCAGGCACCCAGCTGACGCTGCGCACCTTCCATACTGGCGGTGTGGCGTCGGCAGACGATATTACGCAGGGTCTGCCACGTGTTCAGGAAATCTTCGAAGCGCGCACGCCCAAGGGCAAGGCAATCCTGGCAGAGATCGATGGCATCGTCGAACTGGTGCGTGAAGACGAGGTGCGGAAGATCCGCGTCGTCTCGACCGATCTCTACACCGACGATCACGAACTGCCGCCGCACTACGAACCGGTGGTGGCAGACGGGGCGCAGGTAAACGAGGGTGAGGTGCTGGCGCAGAGCAACCGGGCCGATCTCAACGGTGAACCGATTGTCGCGCGGATCGCCGGTGTTGTGCGTATTGGCGCCGGACAGATCAGCGTTATCAACGAAGAGCGTGAGGTGCGTGAGGTAGTGGCGCCGCACACCGCGCGCCTGGCGCCGGGTATCGAGAATGGTGCGCGCGTCGTTGCCGGGCAACACCTGACCGAAGGTTCTGCCGATCCGCAGGAACTGCTGGCGCTCCAGGGGCGCGAAGCGGTGCAGCGCTACCTGGTCAACGAGGCACAAAAGGTGTATCGCTCGCAAGGCGTCGATATCAACGACAAGCATATCGAGGTCATTGTACGCCAAATGCTGCGCCGCGTGCGGATCGAGGAGCCGGGCGACACGGATTACCTGCCAGGTGAACTGATCGACTCGACTGAGTTCGTGCGGAAGAATGCCGAAATTATCAGTCAGGGTGGTGAACCGGCGACGGCATCGACTATGCTGCTGGGCATTACCAAGGCATCACTGACCACCGATAGTTTCCTGGCGGCAGCGTCGTTCCAGGAGACAACTCGCGTGCTGACCGAAGCGGCGATCACCGGCAAGGTGGATTACCTGCGGGGTCTGAAGGAGAATGTCGTTATCGGCAAGCTCATTCCGGCGGGCACAGGGATCGAGAAGCGCCGCCAGCTGGCTGAGGAAATCATCGGTGAACTAGCGAATGTGGCGCCTGCGACCAGTACAGCAGTTGCCGAGCCGAAACTCGCTGACCGTGAAGCCGATGAGGCATTGCGGCGGCGGTTGCGGGCGCTGATCGGCGGTGATGACGACGATGGCGGGCGAAATAATGGCGGCTTCGATGATCAGGTCGATCGGGATGTGGTAATTTCGCCTGACGATGACGATCAGGAAGCGTGACACGATCGCTGACAGGCGTCGTGTGAAACAGACTGAAAACAGGAGGGGATGCCCCTCCTGTTTTGCCTGTAACGTCAGGTTATTGCTTCACGATGGAAAAACTGAACAGAATCTCGTGTATGCGATCAGGCCATTCGTTATCGGTTGATGCTCACATCGATGCCGACCTGCGCTAGCAGGTTTGCTGCTGCGCCATTGACCCGCATAAGCGTCAAGCGCCGCTGGATATAGTCCAGGTCGAGCGCTTGGCGACGTGCGATAGCAGTAGCATCGGCAATATCGTGCTTCCCCTCCTCGGGTCCACGCGCGAGCAACGCTTTATGCACCAGCACATCTTCGGGCGACAGCACCGGCACCAGCGAGCCGAGGAGCGCCAGGCGTCGCACCCGACCGCGCATATCGGCGTCGAGCACAAACGGATAGACATCTCGCCCGCGTCGGATGGTCAGATCATCGAAAATCTTGATACCGCGCCAGAGAATGCGTTGACCGTCGAACTGTACGACTTTTTGCTGCCGATCCAGCAGACGAACGACTTCAGATAACTTTCCTGGCTCGATGAGAATATCGATATCCTGGATTGGGCGTCGGTTGCCGTAGAGATGTGCTGCTGCACCGGCGCACACTGCCCATGTGAGAAGATGCACATCGAGCGTCCGCTGAACGACCCCAAGGTTGCCTGCGATGAGTGACATGAAAACCGCCTGTCAAAACACGTAGATGGTCGCGTTTAACCGTTGTTATGATAACGAAAAAACCGCACCTGGTGAAGAGACCTGATAGTCCTATTTGTCTATCACCCATGCAGCCCAACCGGCGCACGGCGCTGGATCCATTCCTCGCGGCAGAGGCGCATTTCGAAGAACTCGACCTTCAGACCACGCAGATCATCACGGAAATGGCGGCGTAGCGGCGCATACATCGGCTGATCGAGCACCCGTCGGTCGAAGAGCGCACCGGCGTTGCGCCAGTCGCTCTCGACATACTGAAACCCGAGCCGCATGTAGCAGCGCACTGCGCGGACATTCGGCGCAGCGACGTCGAGCACCAGCAGGCGATAGTTGAGCGTACCGAAGTAGTAGTCGAGAAACAGCGTGAGCGCCTCCGTGCCCAGACCACGGCCCACATATGGCGCCGCGAACGTCACGCCGAGGCGGGCCTGCTCGCGTTGCCGGTCGATTTCGCGGAGCGAGATGCGCCCGATCAGAGCGCCACTCGTATCCTCGACCGCCCAGCTCTGGCGTCGGGCGCCGTTTTCGAGAAATGTATGCCATACGCTGCCGCCGAACGATGATGGACGCGGCAGGTTCCACAACGGATCGAAAGGATCATTGTAGGGCGGCCAGGTATCCGCCACATCATCATCATGACTCTCCCAGGGACGAATGAACACTCTTGGACCACGCAGATTCATGACCATCTCCCGCCACCAGGGTTAGAGAGCATCGGCTTGCAACTCTTCCAGACCACCGACATCACCAACGATCAGACGCACGAGTTCGGAAGCAATGGCGCCGGGCTGGGCAGCAATCACATAGTCTGCCATCAGGGTGTAGATCGAATCATCAGGTGCGATGGTCATAACAAAAGCGCCATGGCGACGCGCCACGAACGGGAAGGAAGCGACCGGCTCAATCGCACCGACCGTTCCAACGCAGAGAAAGACATCACACTGCTCAACTGCCTGTCGCGCGCGCCGCAACTCGTGATGCGGCAATCCTTCGCCGAACATCACCACATCAGGACGGAGCGGACTGCCGCACTGCACACAACGCGGCGGAATCTCGCCGTCATCGTCCCAGGCAAACGCAACATGCCCCGACTCGAAGCAGCGACAACGTCGGAGACTGCCATTCAGTTCGATCAGATCGCGCGACCCTGCCCGCCAGTGCAACCCATCGATCGACTGCGTGATCAGCGTAAACTCTGGATAGTGCTGCTCCAGATCAACGAGCGCGTAGTGTGTTGCACCAGGTTGGGCGCGTTCAGCCAGCATACGACGGTACGCATACCACTCCCACACGAGACGCGGATTGCGGACGAACGCCTGTGGCGTCGCCAGTTCGCTGACGTCGTACTGCGCCCAGTGACCGGTGTGCGCTTCACGAAACGAGGGTATACCGCTCTCCGCTGCCACGCCGCCGCCGGTGAGCGCCACGACGCGCCGGGCATTGATCAGTCGGTAGAGAACATCATCGGGCAATGTGAGGAGCATGGCGCATCTCCTTTAGCGAGGTGCAGCGATGTTGCAGCACAGCGGATTATGCGGCGTTGCCAAAAGCAGCAGCCACCAGTGCAGGAAGCACGTGCCCTGAGGGGGCGTACAGGTGCAGATCCAGCAACCCATCGAGCGCGCCCGGAGCGATATTGATCTCAACGGTATATGCAGCGGCAGACCGCGCGATCAATGGGAGATCGGCTGCCGGATAGACGACTCCTGAAGTGCCCACACAGAGGAACAGTTCACACTGCTTTGCAGCCGCCACAGCGACACGCCAGGCATGTGGGGGCAGCAATTCGCCAAACCAGACGACATCGGGACGCACCAGACCGCCGCAACGCGGGCAGGGAGGCGGCGCATCCTGCGGAACCGTCGTCAACTCGACCGGTTCGTTATCGGCAAAGCAACGGTACCGATTCAGATTTCCATGCAATTCTACCATGTTTTGACTTCCGGCGCAGCGATGAAGACCATCGACATTCTGGGTGATCAGCGTAAAATCGGCTATCCGACGTTCCAGTTCGGCGAGGGCAACGTGCCCCGGATTGGGTTCAGCCGCCGCCACCAGACTGCGCCGGTAGGCGTACCACTGCCATACCAGCGCGGGGTTGGCGCGAAACGCATCAGGCGAGGCCAGTTCGTGCGGATCATAGCGCGCCCATAAACCCGTTTGCGCATCACGAAACGTCGGCACACCGCTCTCGGCTGAAACACCGGCGCCAGTCAGAACCGCCACACGCCGCGCGTTACGCAGGCGTTCGATCAGCGTATCAGGGATTTCCATACGATAGCACGTCTCACCCATGCACGCGAAGCGATCCTACCCTTCGGCGCGTACAAACAACTGCGAAACCCACCCTTCGACCGGTCGACCGTTGATCTCACCACGCACCCGTACCCACGGAACATTATCGACGATACGCGGTCCTTCCAGTTTACGCACACGGGTTCCGTTGGGGAGCAGACCAATGATGGGCGCATTCAGTCCTGGCTCATCACGCAGATTCAAGCCTTCTACATCGCCAATCGAGACGATCAGAACCTCGCCGAAGCCGCCTCCGACGCCGGTAAGCCAGTCGGGGAGCGCTATGCCTTCCGGCAGCGATATCTGCGGGCGTGGCAGACGAATGCTGGTCAACCCCTCGAGCGCCAGACTTGTCAGCACATAGGCGCCTGAACCAACCAGCACGAAGAGCATAAGCATTGCGATCAACGCCGCCAGTGAACGTTGCCGCGCAGTTTGCAGCATCAACTGATTTGTATCGATTGTCGCAGCAGGTGTGGCGGAAGATGGGGATGGGTCGGCAGCAACCGGCGCCGGGCGAATATTCAGCGGCGGCGGCGTCTGCCAGCCGATCGGAGCAGAGCGCATCGGCGATGTCAGGCGATCAGTATCGCGGCTGACACTCCGCCACACTTCGTCGAGCGCCTGGTTCAAGGCGAGGGCATCGGGAAAACGCTGCAACGGGTCAGGCGCAGTTGCACGCGCCAGCAGGCGCGCCAGCGACGGCAGATAGATGTGGGGATGCAGGGCGCTGAGCGTTGGAAGCACGAGGTTCCGTTGCGCCTGAAGAATCCCATCCAGATCGGCGCCTTCAATAACCCTGCGCCCCGTCAGCATTTCGATCAGTAGCAATCCAAGCGAATAGACAACACTGGCAGCACTAGGAGGCTGACCGGACATACGTTCCGGCGCGCGGTATGCTGCTGCATCGAGACCAGACTGCGCCGGTGTCATACTCCAGTTTTCGATCAACTCAACATGCCCTTCGTCGACAAGTATCACATTCGCGCTACTTATCGGCGGATGTGGTGCGCCAGCCGCCTGACACGCAGCAACAGCACCGACAATCTGACGGAAATAGAGCAATGCAACCTCGACCGTCAACGGTCCGGATTCGCGCAACGTTTTGCCGATTACATACTCCGTCACCATAAACGGGCGCCCGGCAACTTCACCACTGTCGTAGACGTGCAGCAGCGACGGATGCACGTGCTGCGCACCAAACTGTGCTTCGGCGACAAAGCGACGGCGCAACGTTTCCTGGTCGAGGAGTTCTTTGCGCAGCATTGCGACCAGCACGCGACACTGCAATCGCTCATCGTATGCCCGATAGACGACTGCGAGACGTGTTGCGCCAAGTCGCTCTTCGATGCGATAGCGATTGTGCAGCACCGGCGCAGTGGGCGTGGGAGACTGAGCCATACCAGTGTTATCGGTGGGTTCTTTCTACAGGTGATTATAGCATCCGGCGCGCGCCATCGCAACGGTGAAACCTGTGCTGGTGGTCGGCATCCTCGCCACACCTGGCTCTCCTGCCGAACGCGAGGCAAGAACGACTTCCTCTCAACGGAGAGCATCGAGCATCAGATTCTTTATAAAAATTATGTATCAATAACACCTTTGAACCCTTGTTGTATCTGCGCCGTTTTGCTATAATGGAAGGCATAAGTTCTCCACATTACTTTTTGATACTTTGTATGTAAAAAGGAAGGAACAGATGTCCACACGGTTATTTGCTCTCATGCTTGTCGTGGTGCTGGCGCTCAGCGCGTGTGGTGGAGCGCAACCAGCGCCCTCGGGCGGGGCATCGCCGACAACTGCGCCCACTGAACCGACGGTTGCGCCTGCCGAACCGACGATTGCGCCAGCTACGCCGCCCGTAGCGGCAGCGCCCACGCTCAACGTTCTGGCAGCGGAGTCATTTTTGGCTGACATCGCGCAGAATGTCGCCGGCGACCGGTTGAAGGTCGAAGCATTGATCCCGCTCGGCGTCGATCCGCACATCTTCGAACCAACACCCGCAGACGTGCGCAAAGTTGCCGACAGTGACGTTCTAATCGTCAATGGCGCAGGTTTTGAAGAGTTTCTTGCCGGTTTGCTGGAAAACGCCGGCGGTGAGCGCCTGGTTATCGAAGCGTCGCAAGGGTTGAGCAGTCGCACAGCGCGTGAAGGCGAAGTAGCGGTCATAAGTCCAGAAGAACTGACCGAGGCGCTGTGCGTCGAGGCAGCCGATCTCTTCCTGGCGGCAGAAGAGATTGCTGCCGGCGCCGACCAGGAATCCGCCGTTGAACTCGGCGTCCACGCAGAGAAAGAAGCCGATCACGATCATGCCCACGATCATGGCGGGATGTTCCGGAAGGTGACGCTGAATCGGCAGGTGGACGGTACGTACGCCGGTTTCTTGAAATGGGACGCCGAAGGTGGTGAGATCGCCGTTGCGACCGGCGACGGCACCCTGGTTGTGACCGGCATCGCCACAGGCGCCGCGATCGACGCCGAAGAGACGCTGACGCTTGACTGCTCCGGGTTGACTCAGGCGATGATCATGGATGTGGAGAAGGGTGAGTATCTGCTAGCGCTGACAGGTTTTCGTGCGCCGCAGGCAACCCTGATGATCAGTACGCCCGGCGGACATCATCACCACGATAAGGGCGACCCGCACTTCTGGCTCGATCCGACCAAAGTCGTCACCTATGTTGCCAACATCCGCGACGGATTGATCAGCGCCGACCCTGCTGGCGCAGAGGTCTACCGCGCAAATGCTGAGCGCTATATTGCGCAACTGAATGAACTCGACCGTTTCATTGCCGATGAGGTTGCCGCAATTCCTGAAGCCAACCGTAAACTAGTGACAGACCACGAGAGTTTCGGGTATTTTGCCGACCGCTATGGCTTCCGTATCATTGGCACAATTGTACCCAGGGTCAGTACCGGCGCCTCCCCGTCGGCGCAGCAACTGGCACGGTTGACCGAGCAGATACGCGACGCGGGTGTCAAAGTCATCTTCCTGGAAACCGGCGCCAACCCGCAACTTGCTGAACAACTGGCACGCGAGACCGGTATCACGATTGTTTCCGATCTCTACACGCACTCGTTATCGGAAGCGGATGGACCGGCGCCAACATACATCGATATGATGCGGTACAATGTTAAACGGATCGTTGAGGCGTTGAAACAGGGATGAATTCGCTGCATATCGAACGGGAAGCAGCCCATCTGGAGATCGAGCGCCTGACCGTCGCTTATGGGCGGCGGCGGGTGCTTGATGATATTTCGTTTCGTGTGGAATACGGTGAACGGGTGGTACTGGTGGGCCCAAACGGCGCCGGCAAGTCGACCCTCTTCAAGGCGCTGGTCGGGCTGGTGAAGCCACAGCGCGGCACGATCTGCGTTCATGGACTGCCGCTCGGCGCGCATACTGACTGTGTTGCATATGTGCCGCAGCGTGAAGATGTTGACTGGCGCTTCCCGGTAACCGTCGCCGATGTGGTGATGATGGGACGGTTTGGACGGCTCGGCTGGTTGAAACGACCGACGCGCGCCGACCGTGCGGCGGTCGAACGCGGGATGGAGTTGATGGGTGTGGCGCACCTGGCGCGTCGTCCTATCGGCGAATTGTCCGGCGGTCAGCAACAGCGCGTCTTTCTGGCGCGCGCGCTGGCACAGGAACCGCATATCCTGCTGCTCGACGAACCGTTCACCGGCGTTGATGTAGCAACCCAGGAAGCGACTCTCAGTGTGCTCGATGCCCTCAGCGATCAAAAGGTGACGATTGTCCTCTCCACGCACGACCTCGGTCTGGCAGCGGCGCGCTTTGAGCGTGTATTGCTGATCAACCGGCGCCTGATCGGTGATGGACCTCCAGCCAGAGTCTTGAGTCGTGATCTGCTTGCTGAGGCGTTTGGCGGACAGGTATTGACGCTGCCCGATGGCTCAGTGCTGGTCGATCAGTGTGCGTGTCATTCATCTGAACCGGAAAGCATTGTGGTGAAATGAATACGCTGTGGTCCTGGATCGTTGCACCGCTTGCATATGGTTTTATGCAGCGCAGTATGCTTGCGGCGGTTCTGGTCGGCATCCTGTGTGCAATCGTTGGATGTTATGTGGTGCTGCGCTCGATGGCGTTCCTCGGTGATGCGCTGGCGCATGCCGTGCTGCCGGGAGTTGCACTTGCCTACCTGATGGGAGCAAACCTGCTGATAGGTGCGCTTGCCGCAGCCGTTGTCGTTGCGTTGCTGATCAGTCTTTTCTCACGCCAGGGAACGATCAAGGAAGATACTGCCATCGGCATTGTCTTCGCCGCAGCACTGGCGTTGGGAGTGGCGTTGATCAGCAGTGTGCGCACCTACGCTGTCGATCTGACACATATTATGTTCGGCAATGTGCTGGGGGTCAGCCCGACCGACGTGTGGCTGATCGCGGGGATCGGTGCAGCGGTGCTGCTGACCATCCTGGTGCTCTATCGTCAGTTCCTGGTCATTGCGTTCGATCCGGTGCTGGCAGCCACCCAACGCGTGCCGGTCGAACGTCTGCGTATGCTGTTGCTGCTTTTGATTGCGCTGACCATCGTTGTGTCGCTGCAAACAGTCGGTGTGGGACTGGTTGCAGCGATGCTGGTTACTCCTGGCGCCACAGCCTACCTGCTCACCCGACGGTTGCCCACGATGATGATGGTCGCCGCCCTGATCGGTGCGGTCTCTAGTATTGCCGGGTTGTATTTGAGCTACTATGTCAATATCGCCTCAGGTGCGGCGGTTGTGCTGGTGGCGACGGCTCTGTTTACGCTTGTCTTCCTGTTCGCGCCGGAGCGTGGTATTCTCTGGCGACGCGGGTAGGTCGTTTCCAGAATCCTCTTGTCCACATCGCCAAACTCCTCCGCCAGGACGAGGACGGTATGGTACAATACTGTTCCTGTCTTTCTGCCGGTCATATCACTAAGACATGGGTACAGCAGCCTGGTCAGCCAGGTGTGTCTGGTGACATTGACGCCACAGGCGTCGTCCGTCCGGAACGACACGAAGCGGGGATCAGGATACGCAGAAAGACGCCATTCTGGTGCCTCGCAGACACATTGCACTCAGTAATGGAGGGATTCTCCCATGACCGAAACACAGAAAGTGCCGCGCCGTGATGAGGTTCCTGAGCAGTATCGATGGGATCTCACGACGATATATGCCGATGACGCTGCCTGGGAACAGGACGTTGCCGCGATTGAGCAGATGCTGAGTGATGTAGCAGCGTTGCAGGGACGTGTCGCTCGCAGCGCCGACGATCTGCTGGAGGCATTGCGACGGCGCGATCAGGTATCGATGCATCTCTGGCAGATCTACGTCTACGCCAACCGCTGCTTTGACAGCGACACAACCGATCCGGTTGGGCAGGCGCTCGCCGAACGCGCCGGAACACTGGCGGCGAAGGTCGGTGCGGCGCTGGCATTCATCGAACCGGAGATCCTGGCAGCGCCAGAGGATCAGATCCGCTCCTGGATTCGGGAGTATCCCGATCTGGTGGTGTACGAGTATGCACTGGATCAGTTGTTGCGCCAGCGCGCCCACGTGCGCTCTGCCGAGGTCGAATCGATCCTGGCGCAGTTCAGCGATATTACGCGCGCGCCGGGTGAGATTTTTGAGGTGCTGACCAATGCCGACCTCCATTTTCCCGCGATCGAGGATGAGCAGGGACAGTCGGTGCAACTGTCGCACGGACGTTTCCTGCGCTTCCTGCGCAGTCCTGATCGCAGGGTGCGCCGCGATGCGTTCGTCGGCTACTATAGCGCCTTCCAGGGGATACGCAACACGCTGGGGGCGTCACTTGCCGCACAGGTGCGCACCCACGTACTGAATGCACGAGTTCGCAATTACGCTTCATCACTGGAGGCAGCGCTGACGCCGAACGATATTCCGGTGGAGGTCTACCACAATCTGATTGCGACGGTCAACGCTAGTCTGCCCCGGCTTCACCGCTATTTTCAGGTGCGTCGGCGGATCATGGGGCTGGACGAACTTCATTTCTACGATCTGTACGCCCCGCTTGTTCCAGAGGCGGATGTTGCGGTTCCGTATGAGGAAGCAGAACGCATGGTGTGTGCGGCATTCGAGCCGCTTGGCGATGAGTATGGCGCTGCCGTGACGCAGGCGTTTCGCAGTCGCTGGATCGACGTTTACGAGAATATCGGTAAGCGCAGCGGTGCGTACAGCGACGGTTCGTACACCACCCCACCATTTATGCTGCTGAATTACCAGGAACGCCTGAACGATGTGTTTACGCTGGCGCACGAACTTGGTCACGCGATGCACTCGTACTTCACCCGCAAGTCGCAACCCTACATTTATGGCGATTACACGATTTTCGTCGCTGAAGTCGCTTCGACGCTGAACGAGGCGTTGTTGACCGATTACCTGCTGCGAACACGTGACGATCCGACCCTGCGTCGCTATCTGATTGTCGAGCAACTGGAAGACATTCGCACTACGCTCTTCCGGCAGACGATGTTTGCCGAGTTCGAACTAGAAATTCATCGGCGCGCAGAAGCGGGTGAGCCGCTCACGACCGAACTGTTCAGTACGATCTACCGCGATCTGGTAGCACGCTACCATGGGGCGGAAGTGGCGCTCGATGAGCAGATCACGCTGGAATGGGCACGTATTCCGCATTTCTACTACAATTTCTACGTCTACCAGTATGCAACCGGACTTTCGGCGGCGCTGGCGCTGCACAAACGGATCGTTCAGGAGGGCAGTCCAGCCATCGAGCGGTATCTGCGCTTCCTGCACAGCGGATCGTCGCGCCCTTCGATTGAACTGTTGCGTGATGCCGGGGTCGATATGCTCTCGCCGACGCCTATCCAGGCGGCGATGGATCACTTTGGTGCGTTGCTCGATGAACTGGAGCAGATGGCGTAGGGGCACAACCGGCATCCAGGACATACAGGCGTTCATCGCGTTCAGCGCAGGGCTTCCGGCTATGCGTTCTGACTCACAACCGTAAGACTGACGGTAACCCCTCCAGCAACCGGTCGATGTCCGCCGGTGTATTGTATGCCTGGATCGAGATCCGGATCAACGGGATGCCTTCCCAATCGAAGCACGGCACTTCGATACGGAATTCGTTCCACAGACGCGCCTGGACCTCTTTCGGATTGCACGGCGGGAGCGGCAGGGCGCGCATCTGCATCCACCACGCCTCACCATCGGGGGTGAGCGGCGCGTGTCCGGTCAACCCGGTGATCAGCCGGGAGGCATCCACCAGAAGCGTGTGGCAGGCGCGACGCACGGTCGACCAGTCGTTGGCGTTCTGGAAATCGATCGCCGTCGGAACGCTGAGAAACGCGGAGGGATCATCAGTTCCCATCCACTCGTAGTAGTCGCGGAAGGAGGCGCCTTCCGGGTAAGCGAGGAAACTCGAACGCATTGGCTGGCGCGGTTGCCACCCCCAGCTGACAACCAGCGGCTGGAGCAGCGCCTGATGCTCTGGACGGGCGTAGAGAAATCCGGCACCTTTGGGGGCGCAGAGCCATTTGTGACAGTTGCCACCGTAGAAATCCGCCCCTATCGCCTGAAGATCCAGATCGATCTGCCCCAGCGCATGCGCGCCATCGATGACGGTGATGATGCCCGCATCCCGCGCGCGCCGGCAGATGGTTGCCACCGGCATGATCAGTGCGGTTGGCGAGGTGATGTGACTCAGAGTAATTACTTTTGTGCGTTCAGTAACGCCACTCCAGATCTGTTCAACGATCGCGCTGTCGTCCTCAACCGGTAGAGAAACCGGCTGCGGAACGTAGACCGCGCCGCGCTGATCGCAGACGTAGCGCCAGCTACGTTCAATTGCCCCGTATTCGTGATTGCTGCCCAAAACCTCATCACCCGGTCGAAGATCGATCGAGCGGGCAACGATGTTCAGTGCATAGGTGACATTGGGCACAAACACGACATCCTCGGGTGCGGCGCCGATGAACGCTGCAAGACGCGCCCGCGCTTCCGCCAGTAACCCGTTGAGCCGCCGCCCCAGAAACTCGACCGGTTGCATTTCCAGAGTGCGCTGCCACTGCTGATATATCTCGAACACCGGTCGCGGGCATGCGCCGAAACTGCCGTGGTTGAGAAATGTGATGTCGCGTCGCAGGAGAAATTGTTCTGATAGATGCATAGGAGAACCGAGAACTGAGAACTGAGAACCGGGAACCAGGAACCGGGAACGCACTCAAGGTTCCCTTGTACCTGCCAGTTGTCCACATGCTGCTGCAATGGAGACGCCGCGCTCGACACGCACAGTACAGGCGATGCCGCGCTCACGCAGGATGCGCTGGAAAGTCAGTACGCGCTGGCGCTCCGACCGTCCGAGTGGCATGCCCGGCACCGGATTCCACGGGATGAGATTGACATGCACCAGGTGAAGAGGCAACTGTACCGTTCCCGCTTCACCACGGAGCAGCGCCGCCAGTTTTGTTGCTTGCTCCGGTTCGTCATTCTTCCCCTGCAACAGCACATACTCGAACGAGACCCGCCGACCGGTCGCCGTCAGGTAGTCGCGGGTCGCCTCGAAGAGCGCGGCGAGCGGGTAACGGCGGTTGATCGGCAGCAACGCGCTGCGCAGATCATCATCGGGAGCATGTAACGAGATCGCCAGGTTGATCGGCAGTTTCTCGGTTGCCAGGAGGCGAATACCCGGAACCAGCCCAACCGTCGAGACGGTCATGCTGCGCGCGCCTATGTTCAACCCACGGGGATCGTGGACGATCTCCACTGCGCGCCACCAGCGATCATAGTTCGCAAATGGCTCACCCATGCCCATGAAGACGATGTTCGAGAGCCGTGAGACGGAAATACTCCGCACATCGGAATGATCCTCGAGATTGTCTGGAGTCCACCAGGAATCATCCTCAGGAGGAGCAGCGGAGGATGAAAGATGGCGTTCGGCGGCAAAGCGGCGCATTTCACGCGCCGCCCAGACGACCTGTGCCACGATGTCGCCCGGCGATAGATTGCGCAGCAGTCCGAGCGTTCCGGTAGCGCAGAAGATGCACCCCATCGCGCAGCCTGCCTGCGTCGAAACACACACAGTTGCCCGATCGGGGTATATCATCAGCACACTTTCGATTGCAACGCCGCCTGGCAGGCGGAAGAGCGCCTTGCGCGTCAAACCTTGGTCTGCTACATGCACCTGTGCCGGCGTCAACGATCCAGGGCGCGTTTCGGCAACCAGTCGTTCCCGCAGCGCCAGGGGAAGGTCGGTCATCGCCAGTGGCGAGTCGACCAGGTTGACATACAACTGGCGGAATATCTGCCGCGCTCGGTAGGCTGGCTGTCCCCATGCCGTCATCAGACGTTCCATATCCGCCAGCGACAGATCGTACAGGTCTCGCCGAGTATCCTTATCCTGACTCATCTTATGCCTGCAATCGCTCCCGCCACCTGTGCGGCGATCCGCGCATTCTGGCGCAGCAACGCAACGTTGGCGCGAACGCTCTCGCCCTCTGTCTCGCGCGCCAGTGCCGCGAGAAGAAACGGCGTTACCGCCGGACCGTGAACACCTTCTTCCACTGCACGGTGAAGGGCACGCTCAATCGCAGCCTCCGCCGCGGCGCGATCGATTGCGTACTCCGCAGGCGGCGGCACTGCCAGCAACAGACCAGCGCCGCCGAGTGCACGGTGCGCCTTCCATACGTGCGCGACAAAGGGCGCATCCTGTGCATACGCGACGGGAAGACCACTCGATATGCTGTAGAATGCCGGGAACTCAACAGTGTGCCACCCCAGCACCGGCACGCCGCTGGTCTCCAGGTATTCCAGCGTTGCCGGCAGATCGAGGATTGCCTTGGCGCCAGCGCACACCACCAGCACCGGGGTGCGCCCCAGTTCGGTCAGATCGGCAGAGACGTCCCACGTTTCGCGCGCACCCCGATGAACGCCGCCAATGCCGCCAGTTGCGAACACCTGCACACCCGCCAGATGCGCCAGCGCCATCGTCGCCGCGACGGTTGTCGCTCCATCGCCGCCTGTCGCAACCGCATATCCAATGTCGCGCCGTGAAACCTTCGACGGCAGATGGTGCGGATCGGGTTGCGCAAAACGCCGGATTGCCGCCGCGTCCATACCGACCGTCGGTACACCCGCAACAATCCCAACCGTTGCCGGAATTGCCCCCTGATCGCGCACCTCCTGCTCCAGCGCATATGCCAGTTCAAGATTGTGCGGATAGGGCAATCCGTGGGCAATCACGGTGCTCTCCAGCGCAACCACCGGCTGACCGGCGGCAAGCGCCGCCTGCACTTTGGCAGAAACAGCGATTGGAACGCCCATACGATGTTGTCCAGCAATCACGCCAGCGCCTGACCTATTATGATACCACCACCCTGCCGAAACCGGAAATACCGGCTATTTCTCCGCAACATCCACGCTCCAGGCGTGCACCCCCTGGGTTGTAAACGAGAAATGCCGGATCTGCACTCCCGCCTCGCTCAGCACCCGCTCAAGTTCGAGGCGACGGTCGAACGGGCAGGCAAAGACCATAAAGCCACCGCCGCCGGCGCCGGTGATCTTGCCGCCCCACGCACCGTGACGACGCGCCAGCGCGTAGATCGCTTCGACCTCCGTGGGTGCGATGTAGGGAGAGAAGGCTTTCTTCACCTCCCATGCATCGTGCAGCAGCCTGCCAAAATCGGCGATCCGCAGGCTACGCAGCAACCGAACCGCTTCATCCACGAAGGCTTTGGTCTCATCGTGATAGCGCAGCGTGTCACCTTCCTTCAATCGCCGCACCTGGTCGTCCACCAGATGCTGGGTAAGGAGTTTCCGACTGCCAATATAGCCCAGCAGCAGGCAACTCTCTAGTTCGAGCAGCGCGGTTGGATCGCTTAGCACCGGTTCGACGATCACCTGTCCTCTGCCGAAATGATACACGCACATACCGCCAAATGCTGCCGCATACTGATCCTGTCGTCCACCCGGAATACCCAGGTCGACCCGCTCGATCCGGTAGGCAAGTTCTGCCAGCGTATGCGGATCGAGCGTGATCTGGTAGGCAACGCCGATCAACTTCAGCATGCTGACCACCAGCGCCGACGATGAGCCAAGCCCAGAACCAGGCGGAACGTCGGAGAACATGATCACTTCGACCCCCTCAGAGGGAGGCATTGCCGCATCGAGCACCGCCTGCGGCAGGTCGAGGCGACCATCCCAGTGACCAGTCGTTTTGCGACTGACTTCCTCCAGGTCGAGCGAGCGGATGATGATCCCCGGTTCACTACTTGGGCGCAACATACAGCGCACGTATTTATCGATCGTGCAGTTGAGCACCTTGCCGCCATACTCTTCAGCGTAGGGGCTAACATCGGTGCCGCCACCGAAAAAGCCGATCCGCATCGGCGCTTTGGCTTTATAGATCCGCATGGAACGCTCCTGTATCAACACACGCGCCGCGCAGTATAGCACGTTTTACACAGGTAGCGCATCCTTAACTCTGCCGCATATGCTTCTTTTCCGCAGGGTTGCCACACCTGCTCTATGATAGATCGCGCACTCCACCATCACGATCTCCTGAAAGGATCACCTGAGAGGAGCACATACATGAACAGGAAACGGAACAAAACCGTTCACCTGGTGCTCCTGGTGATGACGGCTGTGCTTCTACTCGTTCTAACGCTTGCAATGGTCACCGCGACGGATCGTCGCACGGGCAAGCGGGTTGTGATTGAAGCGAGCGAGACGATCAACGACAATCTGATCGTCAGTGCAACGACTGTAACGATCAATGGTCGTGTGATTGGCGATGTTGTGACCCGGGCGCAAACCGTCAAAATAAACGGCGTCATCAAGGGCGATCTCTTCGCAGTAAGCGGCGGGGTCGTTGTAAACGGTACGGTCACCCATAATGTGTTCGTGACAGCCGTCATCATCCGCCTCGGCCCACAGGCGCGCATCGGCAATAACCTGTGGGGAAGCGGCGCCAGGATCGAAACACTGCCCGGCAGCCAGATAGACGGTTCGCTGTTCTTCGGCGGCGGGCAGGCATTGCTGGCAGGTACGATTGCATCCGGGTTATTCGGATAGGCTCTTATTCCTGCTTGGTCTGATGCTTGTGGGGCTGAAACCACACCTTCTGCGTGGAACAACCAGTGAGCTGGATACCAGACCGATCGCCAGTCTCGGTTGGGGTATCGTTAGCCTTCTGGCGATGGCGCTGGTCTTGCTGGCGGTGATACTCCTCACCATTGCGGCATCCATTCTGCTGGCAACTGTGCAACTGAAGGGTCTGATGGGTATTATCATCGCGGCAGGCATCATTATCAGAATGGCGCTGATCGTGCTGATCATTCTTGCCATCGCATATGTGTCACAAATTGTGATAGGGTTTGAGATTGGGCGACAGATCCTGCTGCATCTCCAGCCAGCATGGGCTGAACGCTCATTCGTGCCACTGGCGCTCGGATTGCTTTTGCTGGTCGGGATCACTGCTGCGCCTGCGATTGGATGGTAAGCATCGTCACCGTCGTGTTTGATCTGGGGGCGCTCTGGATGGTTGGTCGCAAGAGCCTGGTGCGACAGACTACTCCGGCGGTTGTATCAACGGGATGAATGTCAAGGAGCAACGAGCGGATGGGCAGGCGCATCCATTTGACTTTTACCTGGTATGGTCTTTCGATTCACAATTCATGGCGAACAGGTAACGATCAGTATCAAATCGAGCGCACTCAGCGTACTGTTCGATACGCACGAGGTGCTCACCTATGATCGTGGCGGTCGGTTGTGGGTGCTGACCCGCGATGGACGCACGTACAAGCGTGGACTGAACGGTCATCTGCTCGAGAAGTATCACACGAGCAACGGATTGATCCGGCGTCGGGTGAGTGATGCCGAAGCTGCCGAACTGATCGACGCGGCAGCGGTGCGTATGGCGAGTCTGCGCGATGCGCTGGCAAAAGAAGCTGCGACACGTGCGGCGGCGAATGGCAATGGCGCGCTGAACGAACTTCTGCATATCATCGAGCGCGCATCGTATTTCGATGCCGCAGCGCATGTTGCCGATCGCAAGGCGTTCGAGCAGGTGTACGATCCGGTCGGCATTTTACCGCCGGATCAGTACATGGCGGTGGTCGTGCAGGCAACCAAGGGGTGTTCGTTCAACACCTGCACCTTCTGCGATTTTTATCGCGGTCGTCGTTTTCGCATCAAGTCATCCGACGAGTTTCGCATGCATACTCGCGCGGTGCGCGCGTTCCTCGGCGACTCGATCCTGCTGCGGCGCTCGATCTTCCTGGGTGAGGCGAATGCCCTGGCAGCACCAACGCGCCGGCTGGAAGCGTTCATGCAGATTGCGCGTGAAGAGATCGGCGATCTTCCGATCCATTCGTTTCTCGACGGACTCACCGGCAGCAAGAAAACGGCGTCCGAATATGCACGCCTGGGGACGCTCGGATTGACGCGGGTCAGCATCGGTATGGAGAGTGGACACGATCCGCTGCTAGCATTTGTGCAGAAACCATCCAGCGCTGCCGACATTGTGGCGACGGTAACGGCACTGAAGCATGCTGGCATCGCAGTCAGCGTGATTGTACTCGTCGGTCTGGGAGGCGACTGCTTCGCAGCCGGGCATATCGCCGATACGGTTGCTGTGCTCAATCGCCTGCCACTCGAGGCGGGCGACATCATCTACTTCAGTACGCTGTCTGAACGTGCCGACGCACCGTATGCCGCTCAGATACGCGCCGCCGACATACGCCCGCTCAACGATGCAGAACTGCGTGCACAACGACAGGCAATTGTGGAACGTTTGAACTTCGGCTCGCCCGGTCCACAGATCGCCACCTACGATATTCACGAGTTCATTTACTGATTGGAGGTCGAAATGGTTCGGGGACGCATTATCGTGGATACGGAGCGCTGCAAAGGATGCGGACTGTGTGTCGCATTCTGTCCGAAAGGCGTTGTGCAACTGTCGGACACGTTCAACGCCGCCGGTCATCATCCTGCGCAATTGCACGATCCAGAGGGCATATGCACCGGATGCACGATTTGCGCCCTGGTATGCCCCGAAGCAGCTATCACCGTCTATCGCACCTTTTCGCTCAAAACGACGCTCGTAGGCGATGTCTGTGCAGGATCAGCATCATAATGGTTACCCCGTCATAACCACGAGGAGATCGCAATGGTGCGAGAACTTCTGAAGGGCAATGAAGCGGTTGCAGAGGTAGCAGTCCGTGCAGGACTCGATGCCTACTTCGGGTATCCCATCACACCGCAAACAGAATTACTGGAGTATCTGGCACGTCGCATGCCTGAACTCGGCCGCGCATTCGTGCAGGCGGAGAGTGAGGTGGCAGCGATCAGCATGGTGTACGGTGCAGCCTGCACCGGCAAGCGGGTCATGACGTCCTCCTCCGGTCCTGGTATCAGTCTGATGCAGGAAGGATTGAGTTACATCGCCGGCGCAGAGCTGCCCGCCGTCGTTGTCGATGTGATGCGTGGCGGTCCAGGATTGGGAAACATCGCCGCCTGTCAATCCGACTATTTTCAGGTGACCCGCTCGGCCGGGCATGGCGATTTTCGTCCGTTGACGCTTGCCCCTGCAACCATCCAGGAAGCGATCGACCTGACCAGACTGGCGTTCGACCTGGCGGAACGGTACCGTATGCTGGTCATCCTGTTGATGGATGGGAATCTGGGGCAGATGATGGAGCCGGCCGCATTGCCGCCATTTCGTCAGCACGAACCAGCATTGCCGGAATGGGCGTTAGGTGGCGCGGAGGGGCGTCCTCCGCGGATCATTACCTCGATCTATCTCCAATCGGAGGCACTCGAACGCCACAATCTGGCGCTCCAGGCAAAACTGGCTGCCATTGCGGAGCGTGAACAGCGATCGAGTAGTATGTACCCCGAAGATGCCGAGCTGATCGTCGTCGCTTTTGGTAGCGCAGCACGGGCGGCGCAGAACGCCGTCGAAGCGGCGCGCGCGCGCGGCATGGCGGTCGGATTGTTCCGCCCGATCACCCTCGCCCCTTTCCCAACGCGAAGCTTCGCGCGCCTGACGCCGCGCGCGCGCGCGTTCCTGGTGGTCGAGATGAATGCCGGTCAGATGATCGAAGATGTGCGGCTGGCAGTTGGGGATCGCGCCCCGGTGCGCTTCTACGGTCGAATGGGTGGCGTTGAGATGCTGCCGGACGAGGTGTTGCAGGCTATTGAACAGACGATGCACGATACGCGTGTCACGAAGAATGGCGCGCGCATACTCGACGGGGAGGTGCGCCCATGACTGCTGAACAGTGTGTCTATGAACGCCCGGTCGGTCTGACCGCTGCACACACCCATTACTGCCCCGGTTGCACGCATGGTATCGCACACCGGTTGACTGCTGAGGTTCTGGAGGAACTCGGCATCCTGGGACATACCATTGGCGTTGCGTCAGTGGGATGTTCGGTGTTCGCCTACCATTACATCGCCTGTGACTTTGTCAGCGCGGCGCATGGACGCGCCCCGGCGGTGGCAACCGGTTTGAAGCGCGTGTTGCCGGAACGGATTGTCTTTACGTATCAGGGGGATGGCGATCTGGCGTCGATCGGGCTGGGCGAGGTGCTGCATGCTGCGGCACGTGGTGAGAAGATCACCGTTATTTTCATCAACAACGCGATCTATGGCATGACCGGCGGACAGATGGCGCCGACATCACCACCGGGCATGGTTACGTCGTCGTCACTAGGTGGGCGCAATCCACAGCAGATGGGATACCCGATACGGGTGAGCGAACTGGTAGCACAGATGGAAGGCGCGGTGTATGTTGCCCGGCGCAGCCTGCATAACCCGGCGGAAATCCGGAAGGTGAAGAAGGCGCTGCGCCTTGCGTTCAAGCATCAGATCGCCGGGCTAGGTTTTAGCATGGTCGAACTGCTCTCGAATTGTCCGACCAACTGGGGGTTGACACCCATCGAATCGCTGCGCTGGATTGAGGAGCGTATGATCCCGGTCTTCCCGCTGGGGGAGTTCAAGAAGGGGGAAACGTTGAACGTTGAATGTTGAACGTTGAACGTTGGGCGTTGAACGTTGAATGTTGAACGTTGAACGTTGGGTGTTGAACGGTGAACGGTGAACGGTGAGCGTTGGGCATTGGGTGTTTGGGTGTCGAACGTTGGGCGTTGGGTGTTGAACGGTGAACGTCGAAGCCAGAGGCGACATATGTACCACGATCTCATTATCAGTGGATCAGGTGGGCAGGGGGCGCTGTTTGCCGGGCAGGCGCTGGCGTATGCAGCCATGGACGCCGGTTTGCAGGTAACCTGGATGCCGTCGTATGGTCCGGAAATGCGCGGTGGCACGGCGCACTGCACGGTCATCGTGTCTGATGCGCCGATCGGTGCACCACTGGTGCGCAATCCGCAAACGGTCATTGCGCTGAACCGCCCGTCGCTGGACAAGTATGAACCGTTGACCTCATCAGGCGGGTTGTTGATCTTCAACAGTTCGCTGGCAGGACGCGAACCGGCACGCGCGGATATTGTGGTCGTCGGAGTACCGGGAAGCGATCTGGCGCGTGAGATTGGCGATGAGCGCGTGCTCAATATGGTGATGCTGGGGGTTTTTCTCCGGTTGAAACCATTCCTGCCGCTCGAAGCGGTTTGTCAGGCGCTGGAGCGCCACCTGGGGAAGCGCCAACGCGCATTGTTGACGCTGAACCACGCGGCGCTCCGGCGCGGCTTCAACCTGCCAGCCGTTCCCGTACCGCTCTGATGATGGTCTCGGGCGCGGGAAAACCGCCGTCGCGGTACATCGAATGGATCAACTCGCCATCAACGGCGACATCGAAAGCGCCATCTTGCCAGGGGATGATCTCGATCCCGGCAATGTCGTAGTGAAAGGCGTGCATAAGCGCCGAAACGAGTTCCAGCGTCTGCGGCTCGTAGCCGCACGCCGCACAGTAGACAATCCTGATCCTGGGCAGATGCCGTCCGCCATCGATGTCCATCTCTATCCCTCCTGACGGTTCGACAACCATTGCGCGATCAATTCCCGCAGCTCACGCACCACCTCGCGATCGGCGAGCGCACGGGTCTCGGCGCGAAAATCGGCAAATGCCTGCATCAACCGGGCACGCGCTGCGTCGGGCATTACTGCCAGCGAGGTTCCCGGTGCAATCCCGGCAAATGCCGGATCGGTCGCGTAGAGGTTCGCCAGCATCTTTTCCTGCATCGCGGTAATCGCGGCAGGACGTTCGATCCAGTGCCCAATGGGGCGAAACTGTGCATCGAAGAAGGCGAAGACTGGAATCGACCGGTGAACGCCCTGGTTCAGATACTGATCCATGAGGTCGGGATTCTGGTCGCGCAGAAAAACTCGCAGGTTCAGTCTACCACTTTCAGCAGCGAGTCGCCCCAGGATCGGGACATTGGCAACCGCGTCGCCACACCAGTCTTCAGTGATCACTAGCACGTTCAGCGTTTCAGGCAGGTTGGCGAAGAATGCGATGTCGTCGGGCGAGAGCTCGACCGTGCGCTCATTCTCCTCCAATCGTTCGCGGTTACGGGTCATCCGGGCTTTGTATTCGGCGTAGGTCATGCCCTGTTCAAAACGTTCACGTGTGACGGTCATGGGTTGCTAGTTCTCCTTGCACTGATTGTGTTCGTAACATGTTCTATCTGATTCGATCCGGAGAGCGCAGCGACCACCGGACGCTGCGTCTCCGTATTGATACGAGAACGGGTTGCGAAAGGATGGGCGCTGAACGGATGCACAGTCAGGCAGTCATTCTCTGGACGATCACCCGTTTGCTACACCGTCTAGGCGCACTGCGGCGCCAGCCGCAGCACTGCGATAGATCGCGTCCACAATGTAGGTGACCTGGAGCGCCTGGTATGCCTGTGAGACCGGTTGCCGCCCTTCGAGGATCGCGCCGACGAAATCGGCAGTCTGTACATCGCCGGGGTTATCACGCTCACCCGGCATCCAGTCTGGCTTCCAGCTGACCAGCATATCGAGGTGCGCCTTGTTGACCCGCAGTGGGAAGACATCCAGACCGGCGGTGGTTCCTGAAAGCGAAATGTTCTCGTGCGACTCAGGAATGTTCAGCGCCCAGGAACACTCGAGCAGCATACTGGCGCCGTTGGCGAACCGGATGAATGCAGCCGCCTGATCCTCGACCGTAAACTCGTGGTAGTTCCACTGACCCCAGGGATTGACATTCGGCGCTTTGCCGAGATGCTGCGATATGCTGGCGCAGACCTCGACCGGTTGTGGATTGCCCATCAACCAGAGCGCGGTGTCGAGCAGGTGGACGCCGAAATCGATCATTGCGCCACCGCCCTGAATATGCTTCTGGACAAATGTCCCCCACGACGGGATGCCACGACGACGCAGGGCATACACCCGCGCCATATACACATTCCCCAGTTCGCCGGAGTCGACCACGCGACGCGCAGCGCGCACCGGCGCCATATGACGGTAGTGGAATGCGATGCTCAGAATCTTACCGTTGCGTTCGGCGGCAGCAACCATCGCGCGCGCTTCGACCGGATCGAGCGCCATCGGCTTCTCGCACAGGACGTGCAATCCGGCGTCCAGAGCAGCGATCGATGCCGGTGCATGGAACTTGTTCGGCGTGCAGATGACGACAGCATCGAGTTTTTCGTGCTCGAACATGTCGTGGTAGTCGGTGTAAACAGCAGGGATCTCATACTCCTTCGCCGCCGACTCCGCCAGATCGACAATAACATCGGAAATGGCGGCGAGTCGGACATTTGGATGCTTCTTGAAGCAGGGGAGATGACGCCCGCGCGCAATGTTGCCAGCACCGACGATTCCGACGTTGATAATTGTTGAGATGGTCATGATGAACGTGAACTCCGTGAAATACTCTACGTGCAGACATCAGGATTGCAGCGAGTCGACGCGCACCTGTCGCCGTTCTGCCGCCGAACGGTTTGCCGCTTCCATCAGTCTCGTCAGATCGCGTGCCGCTTCGATATTGGCGACATTGCGCGTACCACGCTGGATATGTTCGACCCATTGCACAAACGGTAGCGGTTGCGATTCTGGAATCGCCTGCTCGATCCAGCCATCGGTGCTGCGCACGATCAGCCTGGGCGGCGGTGCGGTATAGATCAGGCTGGTGCGCGTGCCATGAACTTCGATCGTAAACGGTGATGCCGGCGTAACGAAGCTGGCTTCGACGACTGCCAGCGTGCCGCTAGCGTAGCCAAGCGTCACAACCGCGTTGTCTTCGACCGCACGCCCGGTCACATACCCGTAGTGCGCGTTGACCGTTTCGGGCAACCCCAGGAAATGACGCGCGAGATACATTGGATGGCATCCCAGATCGATCATCGCACCGCCGCGACACTGGTCGGGATCGTAGAAATGGGCAGGCAACCAGCCGTCCGGGTTTCGTTCTGTGCGCAATGCGCCGTTGTGCGCCAGCCGTACCCGTACTAGTGTCAGATCGCCACAGGCGCTATCGGTGATCAGCGCAGAGATTGCCTGCGTATACCCCTCGGCAAGGCGCGGCAGTGAAACCGTCAGCACGACCTGTGCCTGTTCGACGGCAGCGAGTATCTGATCGGCTTCCGCGAGGGTTGGCGCGAGCACCTTTTCGGTAAAGATATGCTTACCGGCGTGCGCTGCTGCGACCATCACATCACGGTGCATTGAGGTCGGTGCATCAACGATGACCGCATCGATCTGCGGCAGCGCCAGCAGCTCATCGAGCGACTCATAGAACGGAACGCCGAGTTGTTCGGCAGCAGCGCGACCACGCTCTGGCAGTTCGTCCCATACCGCGCCAATGGTCACATCGGGATGACTCTGCGCCTGGCGGGTGTAATCCCAGGCGTGGACGTGCCAATAACTCAGCATCGCAACACGGATCATGAGTTCGATTGTCCTTTCGTATCGTATGGTGTACAAGAGTGTGGACAGCCAGATCCACGGGACGCCTGTGAAGGAAGGCGATGCCTCATTTCCACGCAAACCAGAACGCATGGCGTCGCTCGCAGCGATTATACCACCGATGCTGTAGTGTAGTTGCTGGCGGCGCAGCAGAAGTCGTACTCGCGCGATCATCTTGCAGCACTTCTGTGGGGCGACGTGTCACTGAACGATGCGCGGCACTCGCTACGATCAGCGCTGTATAAACTCAGACAGGCGCTGCAGCGCTGCTGCTGGCAACGCCAGCAGCAGTGACACGTTACGGGCTGAAACCAATGGCGCGTATTGTCAGTATGGCGGTTGTAGGCGTCGAACCACAAACGATGGGGCTTGGTCCTGTTCCTGCAACGCGCCAGGTGCTGGAACGAGCCGGATTGCACATCGACGATATCGACCTTATTGAACTCAACGAGGCGTTCGCCTCACAATCAATTGCATGCATCCGCAAACTACACCTCGATCCTGCACGTGTCAATGTCAATGGCGGCGCGATTGCGCTCGGACATCCCCTTGGAGCAAGCGGCGCACGCATCCTGACGACCCTCGTTCACGAACTCCGTCGGCGCAGCGGCCGTTATGGATTGGTAACCATGTGCATTGGAGTCGGTCAGGGAATAGCCACGATCATCGAAGCAGTCTGATGCCGATTGTTGTGGCCATCGCCGGTGAACACTACCGCAACAGAAACTCGTCCTTCGGAAACAGATCACGGTTCGTATCGGTCGATTGCGGTCGCGGCGTCGATGGATCGGAAACCACCGGTTGACGCTTAACGAGATACTCTTCGAGCCATTGTGCGATGTTCACTCCAGACTGTTGATAGTACTCGCGGGTGAAGGGATCTTCGAGGCGGCGATAGATCGCCTCGAGTTCCACGTCAATCGGGGCATTGCTGCCGATCAGAATGTCGCCGAAATCGGCATAATACGGAAAGACCTGAATAAATGTTGTGCGCACACGCTCGGTCGGCGCCCATGTGACTGCAAAGCCGCCAGGATTCAGGTGATCGAGAAGCAGGCGAAAATACTCCTCCGAATAGAGATTGCCCGAATAGGCGCCATTCGGTCGCAGAGCATCGGCTTCGATAATATCGAATCGCCGTCCGCTCTGCATGATGTACGAACGTCCATCGGCGATAACGTAGGTGATGCGTGGGTCGTTCAGGACCGAGATCAGTGCAGGATATGCGCGCCGCTGCGCCATCCCTTGCAACATGTCCATCTGCGAACCGACGATCTCGATGCAGATGATTTCCTTCGTCTCTGGCCGCCCTCCTGAATGAAACAATGTGTCGCCTGAACCAAGCCCGATGATGGCGATGGTTTGTGGGTTGGGATGGATCAGCGCCGGCAGAAAGCCGAGCACGCTCTGTGTCCATCCGTAGGGAATTGCACTCTGCCCCAGACCGTTGGACATCACATACGCTTGCCTGGAAAAGTCTCCGGTCCTGCTGGTGATCACTGCCACGCCGGTATTGTCCTCGGCTACGATGATGTGCGAGGGTGGTGCGCCGTGCAACGTTGCCCAGAAGGTCTGTGCATCGGGCACAGCATATACCAGACCCAGTACGACGGCAATACTTCCGGCATACGCACTGCGTCGCACCCATGTTTGCTTCAGGCTTCCCCACGCCGCCAGCAACAGGAAGCTGCCGGACAGCAGACCGATTGCACGCAGGCTGCTCGACGTTCCCAGCCATGAGAGTGCAACCAATCCGGTCAGTAGCGTACCCAGCATGCTGCCAATGATGTTCGCGGTCTGCAACCAGCCGACACGCCGCCCTAACGTTTCTGGATCGCGCTGCACAATTTTCTGGAGCAACGGGAAACTCATCCCCATCAAGATGGTCGGCACGCCAATCAGCACGACCGGCAGTACCAAATAGAGCAGCAGGAAAAAGCGCACATTGGTCAACGCCTGGCTCTCCAGAGCGCCCGGATTGAAAAGGAACGTCGGCAGGGCATCCACGGCATTGCCGGTGTGGACGGGATCATAACCGCCGAAATAGACCCAGAAGGGTTCAAACAATGGGAGCCAGCCTGTCAGGGAGATGAATGCTATCAATGTGGCAAGTGCATAGATAGTGACCCCGGATTGCAGCAGCAGGAAAGATCGCACCGGGTTACGGGCGCGCAGCGCCCACCTGATGCCGAGAAATGTGCCCAGCGCCAGTCCGCCCAGAAAAATGGTCAGGAGCGTTCCAAAGGTAAATGCCATCGATTTCAGCATCACGCCCAGGATGCGAAACCAGAGAATCTCCAGCGATAGCGCGATAAACCCGGAAAGACCATAGAGCGCGATCCATGCCCGGACAGGTATGTGTCTGAACCGCGTCGGTTCGCCCGTTACGAATTGCACGGTAGTCCCTGGCTGCGATACGGTCCTCGACTTCGTCAGCACCCACGTCAGCGGCAGTGCAGTCAATGCCACCAGTGCATTGATCCCCGCGCCGATGTACAGGATTGTCTCGAAGCTGTACTGCCGGAGAAAAATCCAGGTTGTCACACCGGCGCCAATTGCGGCACCAAGCGTGTTGACGCCGTAGAGTGAGCCGATGGATCGTGCGGCTATCTCGATAGAATGGGTGAGTGCACACGCAAGCGCCGGCAGCGAAACACCCATGCAGAAGGTGGGAATCAACAGGCTAAAGAACAACACAACTGCCATCAGCAGCGGCGACGAAGCCAGGTACGCAAGCCGCTGGTAGAGCCAGTCGTAGTACAATCCCTTGCTCCCCAGCGCAAACAGGGCGATGCCCAGCTCGACACTGGCGAACAATGCCAGGTTGCCTCGCCGCGAGAGACGATCCGCCACGTACCCGCCGACGAGACTGCCAACTCCCATGCCGGCCATATACGCAGCAACGATGATCGTGACCGAATATACATCGGCGCCAGAAAAGAAACCGAGCATCCGCTGCCAGATCACCTGATACAGGAGCGCCGAGAACCCGGATGCAAAAAAGATGATCAGCGCAACAACCGACACTAGTTGTTCGGTGTTGGGTAACAGCCGCAGATCGACACGCGCAATCTCGCGATCTGACTCCAAACCAGGCCTCCTCTTTGCAACCGGAACATCATGGCTTTGATACGCCAGGGTAACTATAGCACAGGTCGCCGAACCGTATCGAAGGGGTTGCCTGATGAGAGCATTATGCACGTGTAGAACAGAAATACCGTTTCGAGGAGACTGAAGCGTGTTTTCTTCTGTACAGCAGTATCAAAATGTTATCGATAGCCCGCCATCGACAACCAGCGTATGCCCGGTGATGTAGGTGCAGCGAGGTGAAACGAGGAACGCCACTGCTTCGGCAATCTCTGCGGGCAGTGCAGGTCGCGCCAGTGGAATGCGCCGTCGGCGCACATAGAACTCCTGAAACTCTGGCGTTTCGTGCTCGTTGACCCCGTTGACGATTGCCATAGGCGTTTCCACGAAACCCGGCGCGACCCCATTCACCAGGATGCCGTGAGGTGCCAGTTCGACCGCCAGACAGCGCGTTAATTGATCAATTGCGCCTTTCGCCGAGTTGTAATGGCTGGACTGGGGCATGCCGAGAAAGGCGTTGACCGAGGAGATATTGACGATGCGCCCTCCTCCGCCCTGGCGGACCATCTGCCGCGCCGCTGCCTGACTGCAACGAAATGTGCCAAAGTACATCACATCAACGACGCGCTTCCATTGATCGAATGCGATGTCGAGCAGATCGGCGGTGGAGAAGATGCCGGCGTTGTTCACCAGGATATCGAGTCGCCCGAACTCCTGCACTGCGGCTTCGACCATTCGTTCTGCGTCACGGGTGACATCCGCCAGCACGAAGTACGCTCGTCCGCCAGCATCACCGATTGTCGCGACGGTTTCCGCACCGCGTGGTGCGTCGATGTCAGCCACGACAACCGCAGCGCCATCGCGCGCCAGCGCCAGCGCCGTTGCACGCCCGATGCCGCTGGCTGCTCCGGTGATCAACGCAACGTTTCCTTTGAGGAAGCCTTTCATCTCAATGCTCCATCACAGTCGATATGACTCACACTGCCCACACCACGATAGAGCACAGCCGTCACTTCAGTGTCGAACTCTGCTCCGGCTGCCAACCGGCTGACGGTTCCCTGCGCAATCGCTTCTTCGAGACGATAGGGATAGCCGGTGCATGGTTCAAGGATGGCGGTGTATAGACCACGCCAGCCCCCATATGCCCCAAAGACCCATACCGAACGAAACACCGCCGGATCGAACGCCAGTCCGAAGCCAGCAGCGCGCGCCGTATCAGTTAACGCACACCACCCGTGGTCGAGTTCGACGGCATAGAAGAAGTCGCACAGTCCGGCGCTTTGGGGCGGAACCTGCCGCAGATCAACTGTCGTTTCAGCATCGGATCGTGCCAGGGGCCAGGTGAACCGCTCGACCGTTGCACCGAGTCGCTGACGGAACCCTTCATCGATGATCACGGTGCGCGCCGGAAGATCGATCCGGCAGGCAGGAGAAATCGCCAGCGCAGGATGAAGTTTGAGCAGGAAGTCGAGCGGTGCATACCCATCATTGCGGATCCGGTAGCGAAGACGCATCACCGGCTCATCGGCGCGCAGCGTGATCCATTTCTCGACGAATGTTGGCGTCACCACACCACTGCGGCTCAGTCGTACACGCACCTCGTGGGCATCAACTTCCACCTGCCAGTTATACGGCATCGACCATAACTCGCCATGGTCGGGATACACATCGCCGCTGACAGATGCTGGCGCATCGTTGGGAAACAGTTCGTCCCATCCGCCGCAGAACCAGTCGTCATACGCAGCGCCGTAAACTGCCGGGCGCGGTGGTACACGCGGGTTGTGCCAGAGCGCTTCACGGTCTGCAATCTTATCGACCAGCGACCAGATTTTTGCGCCCAACTCCGGCAACACAACGGCGCGCAGATAGCGATTTTCGAGCAATAGCGCCTGAAACCGGCAGTAGGTCCAGTGTGGATCGAAGCGAACCGTATGGATCAACCTTCAACCCTCTCTAGCATCACAATCTCAGAATCGAATTCGTCAAGCGTTATGGTTATCCCATTACGCTCCAGTTCGGCGCCGACGCACTGAAGGATGCGACCGCTGTCAACGAACCGAACCGCATAGCACGCCTCGGGGAGTAAGCCGCGCGGCCTGAATGTGCGTTCCGCCAGATCACCCTGTGTGCGGTAGATCATCACGACGCTGCGCGATTTATCCGGCGCAACTGCCTGAATGGCGTCCCATCCCCATCCTAGACCGTCAATGTTGTGCTGCGGCGCTTTCAGGTGGATGATCTTCGCCTGGCGGATAAGACGACGCAATTCTTTGTACTGCTCAATCGCCTGCCGCGTCTCGGCAATCTGCGCCTCGTCCCATTCAGTAATGCGTTGCATCAGGATCAGCGGTCCGCCGAAGATCGAACTGCGCAGGGTATAGCGCGAAGGATCGTCCTGCATGTAGCGCACGCTGTAGCGCGGTGAAAATGGATAGGATGCACCATACACACCCTGTCGCATAGCGTAGGATGAGGTATTGTCAACTGTGATGCTCGTGTGGTACAGCCGCGCCATTTTGTACGTCATCATGCAACCGCCGTCCTCACAATTTTCGAGCACAACGTAGGGTCGGGCGCGGCGGAGCGATTCGATCACGATATCCAGACCATACTGCGAACCGGCATAGTTGCTGTCACCCGGCGCGTGCGTATGATCGCTCCGCTCGCACTGCTTCACCATATCCTCGCCGTCCTGGATGATGTAGTCGATCCCCTCTTCGTCGATCAAGCGTATGAGTTGATCGATGAGCCAGGTACGACATGGCTCGTGCCCCAGGCAGAGCGGACCTGCACCGTAGTAATCGTTGCCGGTGTGAATGAGCCATTCCGGATGCGCTTTGGCAACCGGCGCTTCGGGGTTGCACTGTGCCAGCGCGACGTGAACGCCAAACCGCATACCATACGAATGCGCACGCTCAACAAGCGGACGCAACCCGCGCGGAAACTTGACCGGATCGGGGCGCCAGTCGCCGATCATCCGTGCCCAACCGAGATCCATCACTGCCAATTCAACGCCCAATTCAGCGCAACGGTCGATTGCCGCCAGTTGCTGCTCCTCGTTGATGTTCTGTTCGTACCGCCAGGAGTTGTACTGCACCCAGGGGTAGCGATCATCAGGCATGGGTGGATGCACGTGTGCTTCAGCGAAACGCTGTGTCACATACCCTGCTTCGTCCCAATCTCCTTCGAAGCGGCCCACGAAGGAAGCCGGTATCTCGAAGATCGCGCCCGGCACAAGACGATGCGCCAGCGCATCGATCCGGCTCACCAGGTGTACCTGGTTGGGCGTCGCCCAGGCGTGCAACCGGCTTTTACCGTTGAACTCGATACCGCACACAATTCCCCGTCCGCTCTTTGGCGGTTCCTCGTTCCAATCGGGCAAACCGTCGCGGAGCGCAAACCAGGCGCAACTGGTCGGCCCCCAGTGGTGGGCGGGGTACGAACCCATCCGAATCTCGTGGGGAGCGCACCCCGGTCGCAACCATACTTCGTGCTGGCTGAAAAAGTCGCGCCGATAGTTCCAGCTAAACTGTTCGACGTGAAACAGATGCAGCGGCGGCACACCACGCGGCGCAAGCGTCAGTATGTCGCATTGATCGATCAGCAAGTCGGCGCTGCTCCGGTTCTCCAGCGCCGCCCAGGTACGCACGAACGGATGGTCGGCAAACAGGTGGAACCAGCAGGTCAGGCGTAATCCGCCATCGGCGGCTTCAACCGTCAGGGTCAACAATCGCCCTCCATCGCCCGTCGCCTGATCACGCATCTCGACCACACGGCACCATACAGGATGCCGACCATCAACGTTGAGGTCGCGCAACACCGTAGCCTCACCATCCAGACCCACTGCCGTCCCCGTCATCGACCAGGTCAGGCGCCCATGCGCCAGCGATACAATCAGATCGATCTGACCGGTTGCCATCGACCAGGTCTCGAACGAGTCACCCGATCCGCTTCGGGTCATCGTATTATCCTTTCGCCAGGAGAGCGTTTGCTTCCTCGTCGATCTTCTTTGCCGCCTCTTCCGGCGTGATGGTTCCGAGGAACATCAGATCGAACGTTGGCAGCAGCACCTCACCGAAGATCTGCTGATTGTTGCGGGAATAGAAATCGCCCAGCCGCGCACCCTCGATCGTCCCCAGCACCGACCGCAGACCGGCTGGTTGCCCGACGTACATCTCTTCAGACTCGCGCGCCGAGCGTGCAATCGGGATCCAGTCGTGATTGCTCGCCATCGTCTTCTGGTACGTTGTCGCCGACCAGCGGGAGAAGGCAAAGGCAGCATCGATAACTTTCGAGTCTTTCGGGATGACCTGCCCACCCAGCCAGTAGGCGGATACACGCTTATCCTTCCACAGGGGCAGCGGCGCCATATCCCACTTGAACGGCACATCCTGAAACCCGCTGATCGCCCAGATGCCATCGAAGAACATTCCTACCTTGCCAGTCTGGAAAATGCCGATATCCTGCGCAACTGCTGAGCGTTGCGTCTTGGTCGGCGCCACTTTATGCACAAAGATCAGGTCGCGCAGAAACGTCAATGCCTGGACATTGACCGGATCGCTCACCTGAAACTTCGTTGGCTCGACGATTTTATCGAAGAACCCGCCACCCATCGCCCACGCGAGAGTCTGCGCACCCCACCAGATATCCATCACACCGATATCCATCCCCCATTGCGTCGTTTCATCCCCGTTGCGCTTCGTCAGTTTCGTCGCTGCATCGAGCACATTGTCCCAGGTCCAGGTATTATCGGGATATGCCAGACCTTCGGCATCGAACAGGTCGCGGTTGTAGTAGAGCGCCAGCACCTGGATATTTTCGGGGAGACCGTACAGATTACTGCCATCGAAGCGCCAGGCATCGTAGAGTGCCACCGGATATTCTTCGGCATTCATCAACTCTGGCGCCAGATCGACGTAGGGCTGAATGTTCGCAAGCAGGCCGGCCCGGTAATGCCCATACGCCTGTACATCGAAGAAATAGAGATCATACGGGTTCTTCGAGCCATATGCCAGATCGATGCGGGGCCAGTATTGATCGTAGGGTAGAAGTTGCAGATCGAGATCGTACTGTCCCTTGAACGCTTCGTTGAACATCTGAGCACGGACTTTGAAGTTCTCATCGATGACGGGTCCATTGCTCCACATGAGAGCGCGTATCTTTACCGGCTCACTGGAAACCTGTGTTGGTGCCGATGCAGGCACGTTTCCTGTCGAGGGCATCGGTGACGAACTACAGGCTGCCAGGATGCCGGATGTCAGCGCCGCTCCGCCGATTGCTGACCCCCGCAAGAACTGCCGCCGACTCAAACGACGGGTGAGGTGATCGACTCGTTTTGCCATGATGGAATCCTCCCTCTGCATACATTAGCCCTTTATACCGGTCATAACGATCCCACGCACAAAGTAACGCTGGGCGATGATGAACAGGATGAGCGGCGGCACGATCGAGATCGTGACGGCAGCCATCAGCAGGTGCATCTGGGGTCCGATCCGCGGCGAACCCTGGAAATAGGACAACGCCACTGCAATCGTGCGCTTGCTTTCGTCGGAAAGGTAGATCAGCGGCGTGAAGAAGTCGTTGTACGTCCCAACAAAGGTGAAGACCACCACCGTGGCAAGCACAGGGTGACTGAGCGGCATCATAATGCGCCACCAGATTTGATAGACATTCGCCCCATCGATCGTAGCCGCTTCTTCGAGTTCGCGCGGAATGGTAAGGTAGAACTGGCGCAGCAAAAAGATGAAGAACGCACTACCAAAATAGGCTGGCACGATCAGCGGCAGGAATGAGCCAACCCATCCCAGCGCGTTGAACAACAGGTACGTCGGCACCAGCGTCACCGCACTGGGCAACATCAGAGTTGAGAGGAGGAGCATAAAGATGAAATTCTTACCTGGCGCCGCCAGGCGCGCGAACCCGTAGGCGCTGATCGAGCACGAAAAGAGCGTGCCGACTGTCACCAGTCCTACGATGATCGTCGTGTTCCAGGCATACAGATGAAACGGTACACGGGTCACCGCCTGCACGTAGTTCCCCCACTGCGGCGGATTGGGGAACCAGACCGGCGGTGAGAGATACACCTCGCTCGCCTGTTTCAACGACGTCGAGACCATCCAGAAAAAGGGAATCAGCACCAGTGTCGAGCCTGCCAGCGCAATCGTCAGTACTGCCAGCAAGGTAAGACGCGCCTGTCCACGACGTGTCCGCCAGAATGGTAACGCAGCGCTGCGCACACCCATCAACCCCTCCCCGGTCGCTCACTCTCGTAGTAGACCCAGAGCGGCGACGATTTGAAGACCAGCAATGTCAACGCCAGCACGATCAGGAACAGCACCCACGCAACCGCTGCCGCATACCCGAAGTTCAGGTACTGAAAGGCATGACGGTAGAGATAGACCGATAGAAACAGGGTGGCATTGTTCGGTCCGCCACCGGTAATCACATAGGCGTCGGTAAAGACCTGTAATGCACCGATGACGCCCAACACCAGATTGAAGAAGGTGACGTGCGAGATCATCGGCAGGGTGATATTGACGAACTGGCGCCATCGTCCGGCGCCATCGATCTCGGCAGCCTCGTACAGTTCCTGAGGTATCCCCTGCAATCCTGCCAGAAAGATCAGCATCGTTCCGCCAATGCCCCACAAACTGGCGATGATCAGCGCCACTAGCGACCAGGTTTCGTCGAAGAGCCAGTTGGGACCACGGATGCCAACCCCGCGCAGCAGGATGTTGATGATGCCAAAATCGCCGTTGAATAACCAGCGCCAGAGCATCGCCACTCCGACGCCAGAAATGACGGTCGGCAGGTAGTACACCGAGCGGAAGACCATGATCCCGCGCATTTTGTGGTTCAGGAGCAGTGCCAGACCGAGGGCGATCACCAATCCCAGGGGAACGCTGACGATGGAGTAGATGGCGCTCACCCTGAGTGACTGCCAGAAGAGTTTGTCATTGAAGAGTTTTTCGTAGTTTGCCAGCCCGTTCCAGCGCGGGTCGGTCAAAATGTTGTACTCGGTGAAACTGAGCAGAAATGAAGCCGCCATGGGACCCAGTGTAAAGAGGATCAATCCAAGGATCGCTGGCGCCATGAAGATATAGGCGTTGATGGCTTCGACGCGCCGGCGTCGGCTCACCCGGCGCACTGGGCGCTGCACTGAGAGGTGTGGTTGGGTATGCGGCGTATCCACAGATCTGCTCTCCGCTGAGATAAACGACAGTGTTCAGTATCGGTTGGAAGTGAAACAGACGCGCCAATCGACGGAAGGTGAACGATTTGGCGGAGATTTCACCAGATCCGCACCAGCGCCGAGCCTTCTTCAGGCAGATTATCGAAGCGTAATCCGGTCTCCATCAGGGCAGCGCCGCTCACCTGCGTTTGCTGACCGGCATCGACCCAGAACAGGGTGTGGGTCCGATCAGGTTGCAGATGTTTCAGACGCAGCACACGCGCCGGTTCAGCGCCCGGCAGACGAAAGACGACGACCAGATGATCGCTGCCGTCGGGCATTCGATATTGAAAACCGACCCATCGATCGCCGCGCCCCTCGCCAAGCGGTTGCCCCGTCAGCTGGTACATATCCGCCTCACGCACGAACTGCCGCATAACCGCTTTGTAGAAGGCGATGTGATCCGCATAACGCTGTGCGACCCGCTCTGGCAGATCGGGTAGTCGCTGCGAAAAACCGAAGCGGCGCAGCATCGAAATGCGGGTGTAGAAATCAACCTGATGCGGTTGGAGCGACGGATCACGTGGATTGAACGTCTGACTCGGGTGCTTGGCGAACGCCCACTCGCAGTAGCCCCAGTGCAGGCAGGCATCCGGCGCCAGCATCTGTGTCGCACCCCAGAAGACCTGCAAACTATGTTCGGGCCAGTCGGGATCGCTCAGAAACGCCATGTGGGTGTGGCGCGCAATACCTGTGTCGATCCGCAGACCACCCGATGAGCAATTTTCCAGCACCACATGGGGATAAGCAGCACGCACCCGGTCGAGCAGGGCATAGTATCCGCGGTAATGTGCATACAACCCGTCTCCCACGCCATGACCGTGGTCAGCGCGGTTACATCCAGCGCCAGGGTCGAGATTGAAATCGAGTTTGATCCAGTCGCACCCATAGTCGCGGATGAGATGATCGAGCGTATCGAATGCCCATTGCTGCGCTGCCGGATTACCCAGACACACATACCCGATCCGCCTGCCATCACGCATCGCCACAAAATCAGGATGCGTTTCCAGCAGTTGCGCGTGGTTTCCCAACCCTTCGATTTCACACCAGATACCGAAACGCATGCCCTGCGCGTGGACGTAATCGGCGAGTGCACGAATACCGGAGGGAAATCGGGCAGCATTGACCATCCCCCAGTCGCCGCGCTGATCGTACCAGTGCGTTCCGGCGTCGGACGCACCAAACCAACCGGCATCGAGAGTGCACACCTCAATCCCCATCCGGGCAGCAACATCGACGTTGGCGCGGAATGTCGCCTCATCGAGCGACCGATCTTCATACGCCCACCAGTGGTTCCACTCAACCGGCAAGCGGTCGGCGAGCGCATTGCGCGGATACCAGAAGCGTCGCCCCAAACGCGCAAACTGAACCGCTGCTTCGTCGAGATCATCTCCGTGGGCAAACACCAGCACAACCGGCGGCGCCTCAACCGATGCGTCAGGTGCAAGATCAACGGCAAATTCCCAATCGTGCAACCCCGCCGAAAGTGCGACTACCTCTTCCGGATGTGGCATCAACCGGATCGTCCAGTTCCCCGACCAGGCGACCGCGCCAGAGATGATCGAGCGCCCGTCACACATCAGGGCAAACCAGGGATGATGACCGTGCGATGAGCGACCGGAACGACTTTCGAGGGTAACCGGGGACGTCAACGGCATTGACTGCGGCTCGAACTCGGCGCCCCACGCACCGGTATACGCCCGCAGGTCGTACCTGCCGGGAACCAGATCGAGCGCCAGTGAGTCCAGGCGTGTCACCCGACGCGGCACAACCCCTTCATTCCGCACGACAATCCAGGTTTCGACGGCAAACGCATTGGTGTAGCGCACGACATGGTAATCGATCACAATCCCCAAACCGGCATGCACCAGTTCGATGCATCCATGTCGTCGTCCAGGAGTATCGTCGTCCACCGACACACTCCGCGCATACAGGTCCGGCGTATGCGCATCGACGATCTGCGCATCAATGACTGCCACGAAGAGCGGCGACGACTCCAGCGCCCGATGTTCGCCCATCAGCCCCAGACCTACCAGCGCAAAACGGGGCGCAATATCCAGCATGCAGGTCAATTCTGCATGCGAAAGATCAAGATGGGAAGACATCGTCATAGAACGTTCCTCTGGGAGTGAGCCGCTGCTTTTATCAGACGCACCTCACGAATGCGCTCACGCAGATATTCGACAGACTGATCATCGATCCGAAACTCAATCACCACATCGGGGCGGCGATCGGTCAGTTGCGCCAGTGCCGGTACACAGTTGTAGGTCACCAGTAGATGGTCACACATCTCCGCTAGACGGCGGACATCATCGGGCGCATCGATCAGCGCCGTTGTCACCTGCGTGCCGGGTTGATAACTCAGAATGACATATTTCAGCGAGCGGGCAGTGTCGGGGAGCGTGCATACCAGCCCGATCTGCGGTCTGGTCAACCGAGCAATGCGGAGCAGCGTTTCGGAGGATGGCCGTGTATCGACGCCCACCACCCGATCTCGATACTGTGCCAGCGCCTGCAATACCTCGGCGAGATGGTGGAATGTTGTGACGATCAGATCGGAAGACTGAGCGAACGCATCGACATCCCGGCGCAACTCATCCAGCAGGCAAGCCTCGATTGCTACACCGGTCAGACGTGAAAGATCGCGGCTCAGGGTGGTGCTGTCGTATGGATTGCACTCGAGAAAACGGATCTGCAACTCGCTGTCGCCGTACACCCTGGCGATCAGCGATGTCACTTCGGTGAGCAACTGCTGGCGTGTTACTCCTGCCAGCATCGCCTGCCAGATGACATCCCGTACCTGCTGGAATACGAGATCCAGCGGCGCTGCCGTTGTTGCCGCACGCGTCACCACCGGAGAACGCCGATCGGCACGCATTTCGAGAAAGCCGAGTTTGCGCAGTTCCTGACAGGCTTTATTCACCGTGTTGCGGTTCGCGCCGAATTCTTCCGCCAGTTTGCGCACCGATGGCAGCGCCTCGCCAGGATGATAGACGCCGTTGCTGATGCGCCAGATGAGGGCGCGCTGAATGTCTCTGGCAGATATGCGTTCTCCGGCCATCTTGCGACCACTCCGTCGTTTTGTCTTATTGCATATGATGTAAGACAGTTGTATAGTACGCGAGAGTCGCTGCTGTGTCAAGTGTGGGAGACATGTCCAGATGAAGATCGAGTCGGTCGACCTGTTCTACGTTGCCATGCCGGAAATTCGCGATATTGGAGACGGAAGCCAGGATGCTTTGCTGGTACGCGTTCAGGTTGGCGAATATGTCGGATGGGGTGAATGTGATGCATCGCCACTGACCTCGATTGCCAGTTTCGTTTGCCCGATGTCCCACAGCTCCTGCAAACCGGTGCGGGATTCGATCATCGGGCAACCGCTCGACGATTGTGCCGACATCCGGTGGATCGGTGATCGTGTGCGGGCGAATAGCCTCGACCTGTTGCAGGCTGATCATACCCTCTCCGGCATCGACATCGCGCTGTGGGATGCGCTCGGTCATCGCCTAGGCGAGCCGGTCTACCGGCTGCTCGGTTACCGACAGGCGACGCCGAAACTCCCGTATGCATCGCAACTGTTCGGCGATACCCCTCAGGAGACTCTGCACAAAGCGCGCCTGGTACGCACGCTTGGGTATCGAGCTGCCAAATTTGGTTGGGGTCCGTTTGGCAAAGGCGCGCTCGAAGCAGACATCGATCACGTGCGAGCGGCGCGCGAGGGGTTGGGACCGGAAGGGGTGCTCCTGATCGATGCCGGAACAGTCTGGGGTGATGATGTCGAACGCGCTGCGCTGCGTCTGGAGGTGCTGCAACAGTGCCGGGTGACCTGGCTGGAGGAGCCGTTCACCTCCGGAGCGCTCGATGCTTACCGCCGCCTGGCGCAACTGAGCGGACCGGTGCGTCTGGCGGGGGGTGAGGGATGTCACAACTACGCAATGGCGGAGCATATGCTGAACTATGCCGGCATCGGCTACATTCAGATCGATGCCGGTCGGATCGGCGGCATCAGCGTCGCAAAGCGGGTTGTCGACGCTGCCCATGCCCGTGGTATTACCTACGTCAACCACACTTTCACCTCGCACCTGGCGCTGAGCGCTTCACTGCAACCCTACGCCGGCAGCGACACCGATCTGCTCTGTGAATATCCCGTCGAAACCTCGCCGCTCGCGCAGAGCATCACCTGCGAGCGGATGATGCCAGACCAGGATGGTATGATCCGCCTCCCTGAACGTCCCGGTCTTGGCGTCACCCCCGATCTCGCTGCCCTCGCACCGTACCTGGTGGATGTCGAGATTCGCATCGGGCGGCAGGTTGTTTATCGAACACCAGCCCTGCGTTAGCGCACGCTCGTTGCGGTGAACGGCGGCACGGTTGACATACGGCGCATTTCGTTCTACTGTATATCAACCACTTGCACTGTATGAACACAGGAACGAACATGATCGGGGCTGTACTGAACCGGCTGGCGTTCATCGTCGCCAATGTGCTGGTCATGATCATTCTCCACGGCAATTCGCGACAGTGGTGGCCCAGAATTCCCTACCTCAGCCTGCGTGACGAAAGTGTCGGCGAGCATACACGGCTGCTGTTCAATACGCTGGCGGTGGTCACCGCGGGACAGGCGTTGATCGGGCGTTTGCCGCGTACACACTGGCTGCCGCGCGCGCTGACGCTCGGCGTCGTTCCGGCACTGCTCCCCGGGCTGATCTGGCTGGGGCGGAGCGGATTGCGGCTGAAAGGCGCCGTCGCCGAGCGTTACAACCTGGCACTCGTACCGATCCTGCCGGTTGTGGCGATTATGGTGGAAGACCGGCTTGCCGCGGCGCTGAATGCCCCCGAAGAAGGCGTGCCGACCGAAACTGCGCAGTAATTACAATGGACCCTGCAGGAAAGACGATCATTATCACCGGCGCATCGAGCGGCATTGGCGCCGCCGCCGCGCGCGCCCTCGCCGATGCCGGTGCGAATGTCGTCCTTGCCGCCCGTGATGCGACCCGCCTGAATGAACTTGCCAGCCGACTGCGAGGGCGCGCGCGCGCTATCCCTGCGAATGTCGCCGACCCGACCGACGTGCAGCGTCTGGTTGAACAGACCCTGGCAACGTACAACCGTATCGACATTGTGATCAACAATGCCGGCGTCGGTCTGGCATCGCCCGTGGCACACCTGCAACCCGCCGATCTGCGCGCGGCGCTGGATGTCAACCTGTTCGGTTCGCTCGCTCTGACTCAGGCGGTTCTTCCGCATATGCAGCATGCCAGACGCGGACAGATCATCTTCGTCTCGTCTGTGGTGGGGCTGCGCGCGCTGCCTTACGCTGGCGGCTACGCTGCAACCAAAGCGGCGCTCGACCGGTTGACCGAGGCGTTGCGGGTGGAATTGCGCGGGAGCGGCGTTTCGGTCACGCTGGTGCGACCGGGAACAACCCGCACGGCGTTCAACGACCGTCGTCTTGGCAGTCACCGCGATCGCCGACGCTTCAATCCTCCAGGCGTTGCGCCTGAACGGGTGGCGGAAACCATTGTGCGCGCCGTTCGACGCGAACCGCGCGTGGCCTACGTCGCGTGGAGCGACCGCCTGGCGGTGTGGATGGCGCTGCTGCTCCCCGGACTGGCCGACCGGTTGCTGGCGCGACTTTTCGTCTGGGAAGGTTCTGAAGAGAAAGGGATGCCGTATGCAAATCCTGAGCGCTGACGATGTGCGGCGTGCGGTGACAATGCCTGCCGCTATCGATGCGGTCGCCTCCGCTTTTGTGCAACTCTCGACCGGGCACGCGACAGTGCCGTTGCGTGTTCACCTCCAGCAACACGCGCACGAGTCGCACACGTTCGTGATGCCGGCGCTGCTGGAAGCGAGCAGTGGTTTGGGGTTGAAGGTCGTGTCGGTCTTTCCGCATAACGCTACGCGCCACAATCTGCCCGCCATCCACGCACTGGTTGTGATCCTCGACGCCGCAACCGGTCAACCCGCAGCCGTGCTCGACGGATCGTACCTGACGGCGCTGCGCACCGGTGCGGCGTCGGGTGCGGCAACCCGCGTGCTTGCCCGCCACGACGCACGGATGCTGGCAATGATTGGCGCCGGTGCACAGGCGTATCATCAGGTTGAAGCGGTATGCGCCGTGCGCCCGATCGAGCGGGTGATCATCATAAACCGCAGTCGCGCGCGCGCCGAACGCCTGGCAGCGCACCTGCGCGAGCGCGCCATTGCGCCACGCATCGACATCGCCGTATCATCAACGGAAGCGCTCGCTCAGGCGGATGTCATCTGCTGTGCAACCTCGTCGCCAACGCCGGTCTTCGACGATACCAGCCTGCGTCCCGGCGTTCACATCAACGGTATCGGCTCATTCACGCCGCAGATGGTCGAAGTGCCGCCGGAAACCATTGGACGGGCATATGTTGTCGTTGATCAGCAAACGGCGGCGTGGGCAGAAGCGGGCGATTTGCAGCACGCCAGAAGTCTGGGATTGCTCGACGAGTCGCAGACCGTCGAGTTGGGGGCAGTCATTGCCGGAATTGCGCCCGCGCGCACGAGCGATGATCAGATCACCTTCTTCAAATCAGTTGGTAATGCTGTTCAGGATATTGCTGTGGCGCAACTGGCGCTGCGTGAAGCAGAGCGCCTCAACCTCGGCATCAATGTCGAGCTCTGATCGCAGAGTCAGAACGTTGCGCGGATCATAACCGCTCTGGAAGCGCCGCCAGCCACGCTTCGACCTCCGCCAGACTGCCGAAATCGAGCAGCGCGTCCGCCAGCGTCGTCAACTCCGCTTCCGTCAGCCCCGCCAGGCGCGCCCGCACCCCCGCCGGCAGCGCCCCGAACCGACGCGTCAGCACCCGCTCCACCACCAGACGCTGGCCCCTCCGCGCGTCCCTCTGTGCGTCCTTTCTGCTCCCAACTGGTGATCAACTCCATCAGAACCTCCTTCGTTGCACCCGGCAGTTGCGCAACCTCCGCCGCCAGCGCCTCTGCTTCGCGCGCATTCAACGGCAGGTAGATGTCCACAAATTGCCCGATCAGCCGCTGTTGCGCCCCGCTCAGCGGCGCCCCCGCCAGCAATCGTAAACACGCCGCTTTCACCCGCCATCGATCCTCGACCGCCATCCGCATCCGCGCCATCAGCGCAATCGCCGCCGGGTTGCTCGTCGTTAGGTACGCTCGCCAGTCCATCCGGTTTAATTGTACCACCTGGTATGAAAACATCAGCACCGCACGCCGCGCCACGTGCAACTCGTGCCGGTCGGCAGCCGGACGACGTGAACGCGGGTAGGAACAGAGTGCAATCGGGTAGATCGGCTGGTCGTAGCGGTCGTAGAGCCGCGCAAAATAGCGAAACATCCGCCGGTCCAGCGCCGCGCCCGCCTGCGCCTGATGCTCCAGGTGAATCAGCAGCGTCGCCGGTTGCTGGCGCAGCCGCGCCTGCACCACCAGGTCCGCCTCGCGCCGGTCGGGATCGAAAAGATCGGCGAAACTCTCTTTGTCGAGAAAGACGAGCGGCTCGGGGTCGAGGGCAGCAGCCAGATCGGGCGCGACCAGGTCGATGAACTCGCGGAAGAAGGCGGTCAGCAGCAGTTTGAACAGCGCGTCGTGGTCGAGGGCGGCAGACATGTTCGCACTCCGGCAGGTATACGCTAACGTGTCAATAACAGCACATGAGTTCTACAATGTCAAGGCATTACCGGCACGGATGCGCAGACACCTTTCGCAAACCTGCTTTGATCGCTCACTCGCCGATGCGATCCATAGCCCGATAAGGTTCGCCCCGAATGATGCGCGCCCACCAAATGGCTGGTATCATAAGAAGTCACAGGTTTCTTGCACAGACTAAGGATGGTTGTTGTGGAACCATACACTGCCGACACCCTTGATCGTCTTGAATTGATGGGCCGGGTGCGCCTGGCGCTCGAGGGATTGATGACCATCGAACGGTACGCCTGGGATGGCCGCGGTGCGCTGACCTTAGCTGGCAGGCTGCACGCCCCAGCCGACGCAATCTATCCGCACATGCGAAAAAATCTGGAGGCGCTCGGATTTACGCCGTTCCTGCGCCGGTCCGGTGATGAGGTCGAAGTTCTGGCGGCGCCGTTTGTCATCACTGCACCCCAACCCAACATAGTGTTGCCGGTGGTGCTGTTTGTGATCACCGTTCTTTCCACCCTCATGGTCGGCGCGCTCTACGATGGCGTCGATGTGTTCAGCGATCCGGCCGGGATTGTAGCTGGCATCCCGTTCTCGGCGACGATCATGGGCATCCTGTTCGTCCACGAAATGGGGCACTACGTCGTCGGGCGCTGGCGACGCGCGCCGGTTAGTCTGCCGTATTTCATCCCCGTGCCGCCGATCCCGATTCCAGGGCTGGGAGTGATCACCTTCACCGGTACGCTCGGCGCGGTCATTGTTCAGCGTGAGCCGATGCTCGACCGTAAGACCATTCTGGAGATCGGGATCGCCGGTCCGCTGGCAGGGCTGATTGTCGCGATCCCTTTGCTCTTCTACGGGCTGGCAACCTCGCCAGTCGGTCCGCCGCCCGCCGGTGGCTACATTCAGGAAGGAAATTCGATCCTGTACACAACGGCGAAATACCTGGTGTTCGGGCAGTTTTTGCCCGGCAATGGCGTCGATGTGCAGTTGAATGCCGTTGCCTGGGGCGCATGGATCGGGTTGCTGGTGACGATGATCAATCTGCTGCCCATCGGTCAGCTCGACGGCGGGCACGTGGCGTATGCGCTTCTCGGCGAGTATGCCCATTACCTGGCGTATGCCTTTATCGGCGGGTGTATGCTGCTCGGCATTCTGGTAGCACCGAACTGGTTGCTGTGGGGGGTGCTGGGATTGTTCATCGGACCGCGCCATCCGCCGCCGCTGAATGATGTCTCGCGGATCGGTCCGGGGCACGCAGCACTGGCGGTTCTGGGTCTGATTACCTTTGTGCTGCTCTTCATACCGAATCCGCTACAGGTTGTGGGTGTACCACAGTGATGATGGCGACCCTCCGCCTGCCCCCTGCTCCCACACGGGTTGAAGGACAAACAGACGGTTGGCGCAGCAATGCGCAACACGCCCTCACCCCCGGCCCCGCTCCTGCGCTGCGGGAGCAGGGAGCAGCGCTCTGCGTCGGGGTATCCCGCTGTGGCAGAAGGTGTGTTATGTCAAATCCGGTAGCGTATGTGGTCACGACACACCAGCCGACTATTACCTTGATGATGCACCTGGACGATATACCGCTGGACGCCGGCGCTGGTATGATAGCAAGGGCGCGGCATGCCACGCCCTTGCCATGCCGACCACAACCCACGATCAACTCGCCGGTGGCTGTCCACGATGTTGGTTGCCCATATGCTCTGTCCACTCCTGAACCCATACAGAACGATGGGGTGCAGGATTGTGCGCTCTGAGATTCCGCTCGTATCTTCACGTACAATGGCAGCAATCCGCCCTTCTTGCGATAGCCCTGGTGAGAAAAACCATGATCCAGACAGCCATTCTGCTCGCTGCCGGCGCAGGGACGCGCTTCTGGCCCTACAATGTCGTGCGTAACAAATGCGCCTTCCCGATTGCCGGAATCCCCGCCATCCGTCGTCTGTCCGACGATCTCGCCGCGCTCGGCATCACCCGTCAGGTCGTCGTAGTTGGCGTCGGCGAGGCGGGTGTGCGCGCTGCGCTACGCGGCGCATCTGCTGAGATTGCTTTTGTGTGCCAGGCGCACCCCGACGGCACGGCGGCTGCTGCGCTCCGCGGCGCATCCGCGTGTGACGGCGATGTCCTGGTGGTTGCTGCGGACATCGTGACCGACCGCGCCAACCTTGCGGCGCTGCGGGAACGGTTCGAGCGCGACCGACCCCTGGCAGCAGCGCTGGTTCAGTCCCTCGGCGTCGAGTCATCCCTCGACTGGCTGATCGCGTTCGTCGAGAATGGCGAACTGCGCGGTGTGGAGGGGCACAGTCGCGCCGGCGACCGACGTTTCTGCGGCGTGTACGCTTTGCGCCCCGAAGCATTGCCGTTTTTGCGCGACAACCCGGCACTCGTGCGGGTCGGCGTCGGCGGTATGCCGCCAGTCGAAGCCGAGATTGTGCAGTCGCTCCAGATGATGGTCGACGAACGGCACACCGTTGCTGTCGTCGACGCACCCGGCGATCATGTCGATCTCGACAAGCCCTGGCACATTCTCGCAGCCGGAGAGCGTGTGATCGCTGCGATGGCGGCGCATCTGGACGGTCACATCATCCATCCCACGGCGCGCGTCCACGATGGCGCCGACATTAGCGGACGCCTGGTGCTCGGTCCAGGCGCAGTGATCGGCAACCGCGTCGTCGTCGCTGGCGACCTCTGGCTTGGCGCCGGTGCACAGGCGCTCAATGGCGCGATCTTTCAGGGACACACCGTTGTCGGCGAGGGAACCGTCGTGCGCGACTACTGTCAGATCGGCGGCAGCTCATCGCTCGGAGCGCGCAGCGTGTACGGGCACGGCGCCGAGTTCAGCGGCGTGGCGCTCGATACCGTCTACTGCTACCACTACTGCGAAATCTGGGGCGTCGTCGGTCAGGCGGTTGATTTCGGCGCGGCGACAGTGTGCGGCAACCTGCGTTTCGACGACCGCGACACCGTCTGGCGCATCAAGGGGCGACCGGAGCTACCGACAACTGCCGCCAACGCTGCATACTTCGGCGACTTCTGTCGCACCGGCGTCAATGCGATTATTATGCCGGGGCGTCGCCTGGGTGCCTACAGCATTTGCGGACCGGGGGTCATCCTGTACGACGACCTGCCGGATCGCACCCTGATCATGGTCGAGCAGCAGGTGACCACGCGACCCTGGGGACCGGAACGGTACGGATGGTAGGGGCGCAGGTGGAGGCGGAAAGTTGACCTTCACCCTCTGCCGTTCGACGCCTGCGCAATCAACCGATCCATCATCTCGACCAGGTGCGCTATCTGAAGCGCCGCAAACACTGCCCGCGCCCGTTGCAGGTAGGGCAAGGCTTCCGCATTGCGCCCGCGTTGCAGAAAGGCGATGCCGTAGTTGCCGAGATCAGCGCCTTCGCTGTATCGGGCATTGATCATCCGCCGCAGCGTCAGTGCCTGTTCGAGCAACTGCTGGACGTTGTCGGGTCAATATCGAGGTGCAGACGGCTCAGCGCAGCCAGCGTGTTGGCTTCGCCGAGGCGGTCGCCGAGGGCACGGTAGAGGGTCAGCGCCGTCTCATAGCTGCGCAGCGCCGCGTCGCTCTCCTTGCGGAATTGTAGGACGTCGCCGATGGCCCTCAGCGTGTTGGCTTCGCCGAGGCGGTCGTTGCTACGGCGGGCGGCGGCCAGGGCGCGTTCCAGGCGCGCCAGAACCTCTAGCCGGCCTCGTTCACCTTTGAGCATCCAGTAGTGCCCTAGCCGGGCCGTGACCCGTGCCGTACGGTTGACGCCGTTGCTGCCGTTCCCGTTGATAATCGCTTCGTCGTTCGCCTCGATCAGGTCGGCAAAGTATGCCAGGGTAGCAGGGGCGTACTGCGCGAATGCGTCCGGGATGTGCCGCGCGAGCCGGGCGTCGGCGTAGCGCCGGGCCGGTTCCAGTAAGGTACACTGGGCGTAGTCGGGGTGACCGCGCCATTCAGCCATACCGTAGCGCACAACGGTCTCCAGCGTCTCGTCGGTCAGGTGCAGGATGGTCTGAGAGTGGCATTGCGCGTCAATCCGGCCGGGAAGAGCGCCAGTAACATAAAGGCGTGTTGGGCATCGGCGGGGAGGATGGTGTACGAGAGATCGAGGGTAGCAGCCAGACTGGTCGCGCGATCTTCGTCATCCCCCTGATAACCTTGTCAGGGGCGGGCGGGGGTAGGAGCACGCCCGCACTACGACGACCCGGCAGCGGCGCGCCGGTAGGACGCCTGGTCGCACACAGCACGAGGATGACCTCTGCACGCTGCACATGTTTGAGCAGGATTTGATACTGATCAACGACACCGGCGCAGGCGTAGTGTTCTGCGAGTGGAAACACAGACGCCGCCAGGTAGACGCCATCGGGCAGAGGGAACCCATTGCGCCGATCCGAAACGAATGTGTTACACTTGTGGCATGACTGCCGAACTCCTTGCCGATGTCGCTCTGAGCGCCAATGTGGTCTTTACCTATCGCGTACCGCCGTCGTTGCGTTCCCTCCTGCGCGTCGGGCATCTGGTATGGGCGCCGCTGCGCCAGCAGCGCGTCCAGGGAGTAGTGCTCGACCTGTATGCGTGGGGCGATGACCCGGCAGTTGCACCCGGTCCGCCTGTGCTGCGCACCGATCCTGCCGAACGGTTCGACCCGCAGATCCCAACCCTGCGCGATGTGATCGATATTGCCGACCTCGACATTGCCCTGACGCCGGCGCAGATTCGTCTGGCGCACTGGATCACCGATTACTACCGGGTGTCGCTCTATGAGGCGCTGACCCTAATGACGCCGCCGGGCGTTGCGCGCGAAGCCGAGACGACCTGGCGCGCGACGGTGGAGGGACACAGTGCAAACCTCGGCGCCCTGCCGCCGGGTGAACGCGATGTGCTCTACCTCCTGCGTCGCAGCGGTGAAATGACCGGACGTGAGTTGCGGCAGCGTCTGCGCGGCAGCGATGCCGAACTCCAGTCGATCTATGCCGCGCTGCGTGAACGTGGGTTGATTGCGCGCGGCATCACCTTTGGTCGGGCGCGCGCGCGCCCCCGCACCGAACGCCTGGTGCGCCTTGCGCTTCCCCCCGACGAAGCGCGCATGGCGCTGGGAGGTCTCGCGCGCGCGCCCCGGCAGCGCGACCTGGTACAGTACCTGGTCAACCATCCAGACCCGATCCCGGTTCCCGATCTGCTCGCTGCCGTCAACGCCGACTCTGGCGCGCTGCGCGCACTGGAGCGCCGGGGTTTGATCACCATCATCGCCCGCGAGGTGTGGCGCGATCCACTTGCACTGCTCGAAGTTCCGCCCGATACGCCGCCGACGCTGAGCCTGGCGCAGCAGAAGGCGTGGGAAGCCATCGCTGCGGCGCTCGACCGGTGCACCGGGGCAGCGGAAGATCGCACCATGCCGGCGCAAACGCACTTCTTGCTGCACGGCATCACCGGCAGCGGCAAAACGGAACTCTACATGCGCGCCATTGCCTGTGCGCTGCGCCTGGGACGGCAGGCGCTGGTGCTCACGCCTGAGATCGCCCTGACGACCCAGATGGTTCGACGCTTCGCAGCGCGCTTCCCCGGTCAACTGGCAGTGTTGCACAGCGAACTGTCAATCGGTGAACGCTACGACCAGTGGCGGCGACTGCGACGCGGCGATGTCGGCATTGTCATCGGGTCGCGCTCGGCAGTCTTCGCGCCGCTTCCCAACCTGAGGTTGATCATCGTCGATGAGGAGCATGAACCATCGTACAAGCACGATGCCACGCCACGCTACCACGCCCGCGATGTTGCGCGGTGCCTCGCCGCCATCACTGGCAGCGTCCTGATCCTCGGTAGCGCGACGCCATCGGTCGAAAGTTATGCCGCTGCGCGCACCGGTCATCTCCGTTTGCTCGAATTGCCGGAGCGCATTACAGCCGCAACCGGTCGCGATGGCTTACCTCATATCCGCACCCTTCCCCTGCCGCACGTGACGGTTGTCGATATGCGACGCGAACTGGCGGATAATAATCGCTCGATCTTCAGCCGGGCGTTGCAGGCAGCCCTGGCAGAAACACTGGAACGCGGCGATCAGGCGATTCTGTTTCTCAACCGACGTGGGGCGGCATCATCCTTTCTTTGCCGCGACTGCGGCCACGCAATGCTCTGCCCCTCCTGTTCCTCACCGCTGACCCTGCACTACGAGACAGATGACGGACGCACCGCTTCGTCTGGCGGGATGCTCATCTGCCACACCTGCAACCACCGTGAACTGCCGCCAGCCCTCTGCCCGCACTGCTGGAGTCCACGCATCAAGTCGTTCGGCGTCGGTACGCAACGGGTCGTGGACGAAATCGCAGCGCTCTTCCCTGGAACGCGCACTCTGCGCTGGGACCGCGACAGTGTCACGCGCAAGGGAGATCACGACCGTCTCCTGGATCGTTTTCTGCGACACGAGGCGGATGTCCTGGTCGGTACTCAGATGATCGCCAAAGGGCTAGACCTGCCGATGGTGGGGATGGTCGGCGTGGTTGCCGCCGATACTGGATTGTACCTGCCCGATTTCCGCGCCGGTGAACGCGCCTTTCAACTGCTGACGCAGGTAGCCGGTCGGGCAGGACGACGCGAAGCAGGGGCAAAAGTCATCATTCAGACCTACGCGCCTGAACACTATGCCATTCGCGCCGCTCAGGAGCACGACTACCATGCCTTCTACGAGCAAGAGATCGCATTCCGACGCCAGACCGGCTATCCGCCCTTTGCACGCCTGGTGCGGTTCGTGTATAGCGCCGGCAGCGATGCCCGTGCGCGCCGCGCTGCTGAGGCGCTGGCAAACGACGTCCGCTCCCTCGCCACCCGCCTGCTTACCGGTGATTGGAGCCTCGTCGGACCGGCGCCAGCCTTCTTCCGCGTGCAGTGCAACCGCTACCGCTGGCATCTCATTCTGCGCGCCTCCGACCCGACGCCGTTGATCCGGGCACTGCGCACCCCGCCGGGGTGGGTCGTCGACATCGATCCGGTGCACCTGCTGTAGCGCAGTGTCGAACTGACGCCAGCCTTCTTCCCTACCACTGGCATCATTCTGCGCGCCTCCGACCCGACGCCGTTGATCCGGGCGCTGCGCACCCCGCCGCGGTGGGTCGTTGACATCGATCCGGTGCACCTGCTGGAGCGTGGAGAAGGAAAAGCAAACCATTTACCCCCGACTTACCAGCACATCCAGAACGCCGTCCCGCGACCAACGGGCGGCTCGGCTGGCAGATCGGTGCGACGGAACCCTTGCAGTTCAAGGAAGGCGATCCCTTCCTCGTTGTTCGCCGCAATTGCGCATAATGTACTTGCCTTTGCCGGAATGAGCCAGGACTCGATCAGCGCCATACATTCCTGACCATACCCCTGGCGCTGAAACCCGCCCCAGATCAGGATCCACACCCCAGCCGTATCGGATCGCGGCACACCGATCTGCACATCCACTGCACCGATCAACAGACCGGTCACCGGATGATAGACCCCGAACAATACCCGATCCGGCGCGTGCTGTGCCCGGGTCCACTGCTCGCGCACATCGGCGAGCGTCAGACGATCCGCCCGGTCGCCCAACCCGTCGAAATAGAGCGGCGTGCCCTGGTAGACCTTCAGCAGATTCGGGAGATCACGTTCGGGAAGTGGGCGTAACTCGATATATTCACCGGTCAACACGAGAGTATCATTCATACAGGCTCACACTGTGCTATGGACGCTGCGAAAACAGCACGCATAGGTTACCGTTCGCACATGGGTGCGGAACCCAAGCGACTCATACAGCATACGGGCGCTTTCGTCCCCTTCATAGCGGTCGATCAGGGCGGTCATCGCGCCGTGCGCCTGAAGACGCCACAACCCCTCCAGCAGTACCGCACGACCAAGACCCAGCCCGGCCAAATCGGGATGCACGCCGAGCGGTTCAATATACCCCTCACCGATCCGCGGACCCAGCCAGCAGATACAGAATGCCGCCAGGCGGCCGTCCGGCGCCACAGCCACAACATCGAGTTCGGGAATATACTGCGGCATACACAGGGTGCGTTTGCGCCACTCGATGGTCATATCGGCAGCGCCGAACGCCGCCCGATGCAGTGCAACATATTCGTGAAGTTCACGCATACCATCGATGGGGCGCAGGGTAAATCCCTCTGGCAAAAACGGCATAGGAAGAACCCTGTCCAGCGAACGCGCCATGCGGATCATGGCCGGGTAGTCGGGGGCGAACCCATGCGCTGCGAGCTTCGCCCGGCGATCCAGGTCTTCCTCGAATACATCCACATACACGGTCAGGCTGCGATGCGTCTGATCCGCAATCTCCTGCGCGCGTTCCGTCGCCCACACCAGCATCAACTCCTCGATTCCCGCCTCGTATGCTGCCGGATGGGCGCACGTATCGAGCGAGTGCCAGGGAAGCTGGAGCACAGCGAAACCGAGCAGACGTCCCGCTTCGTCCTCCCATAGACTGGCGTTCCGCGGATTATCGAGCGCCCATGATGCCAGGCGATACGGCAGATCGACCGCACGCAGGCACGTGTCCGGAAAGGCATATGCCAGGTCGATCATGCGTTCAATATCGGCGGCGCCGGTAAACGGGCGTATCGTGATAATCATGGCTCGCCCAGGGTAAACGCGGTGCGCGCCGTGCGCCGCGCAACATCCGCCAGATACTCGACGACTGCTGCAAGATCACGTTCACCATACCCGGCAGCGGTGGCGGCGGCGAAGTGCGCCAGCGCTGCCGCGGCAACCGGTGCAGGCACCCCTGCATCCTGCGCGGTCGCAACCATTGCCAGCAAATCTTTGCGCACACCTGTCACGTCAAAGGCAACATCGCTTATCTCACCCAGAAGTACCGGAGTCTTGCTGCGCAACGCCGGCGGCGCAACGGCCGAGTCCAGATAGACATCGAGCATCGTTTCGATACTCAGTCCAAACTGTTGCCCTACAGCAAGCGATTCGGCGAGCGCACTCCAGAAGCATGCCATTGTCATATTGAGCACCAGTTTCATCGTTGTACCGGCGCCCTGTCCTCCCAGATGGATAATGCGTCGCCCAAGCACACGCAGCGCCGGTCGGGCACGTTCGAGATCCGACGTTCTGCCGCCGACTAGCACCAGCAGTTGCCCCTCACGCGCCGGTGCGACTGTGCCTGAGACCGGTGCGTCGAGCAGACGTGCGCCACGTTGTTCGACCATCCCGGCAAGCGACAGGATCGTCGATGTGCGGATGGTGCTCATTTCGATGAACAGACGACTAGAGGCATCGCCGGAAAGCAGTCCATCACGACCACAGTAGACTGTCTCAACAGCGTGATCGTCGGTGAGGATGGTGAAAACCAGATCGCTGCGCGCCGTCACTTCAGCCGGTGTCTCTGCCCAGGCAGCGCCACTCGCCAGCAGCGCCTCTGCACGCGCGCGCGTCCGATTGTAAACCGTCAGCGGGAAGCCTGCTGCCAGCAATCGTCCCGCCATGACCTGACCCATGCGCCCCAAACCGATGAAACCAAGACGCTCCATGCCAGCCCTCGTGATGATAGGGTAACCCGCGCATATCATACCATGTATGCCATGGATGCGGAATAGCGCGCTGCCTGCCCGGAGTTCCGCTGTTTGGGCGCAAGACCGGGCTATATCGGGAGCGTGCATCACACCTTCCCTTGGGAGCGCGAGCGTCTCGCACGCACCCACCGGAGACGTGCGTACCATCTTTCCTGGAAGCGCGGGCATCCCGCCCGCACCCACCGGAGGCATGCATCCCTCTTTCCTGGGAGCGCAGGCGTCTCACACGCATCGGAGACGCGCGCGATCGGTGGACAGGCGCGGGATGACCGAAATACACGTTGGGCTACGCTCAGGCGCGCGCTTTATTGACCGCTGTCGTCGTGACCGACGATGTCGAGGAAGAGTTGTTCGAGCGAGACGCGCTGCGGGGTAAGAGCATAGAGACGCGCGCCGCCGGCAACGATACGCTCGGCGATCTGCGGTAACACATCTTCGCTGGCGACTTCCAGTTCGATCACGCCCGGAGACGTCTCGCATGGCGCACTACCATCGGTGCAGAACACCCCCAGTGACTCGATCAGCCCGTTCGCTGCGCCTGCCACGCGCAACACAACCCGTATGCTGCCTGCCGCTGATTCGTGCAGGTTCAGGGTGCGGAGCACCCGCCCGGCGCGGATGAATGCCGCCCGATCACAGGTCATCTCAACCTCGCCGAGCAGATGGGAGTTGAGGAAGACCGTCGTGCCACGCGCGCGCAGATCGCGGATGATGCCGCGCACCACCATGCGTCCAAACGGATCGAGCGCCGAGGTCGGTTCATCGAGAAACACCAGTTCCGGATCGTGAATCAGCGCCTGTGCCAGACCGATGCGCTGGAGCATGCCTTTCGAGAAATCGGCAAGTGGACGCCGCGCGTGCTCCGCCAGCCCGACGAGCGCTAGCACCTTGGGAATACGCCGCCGCCGTGCGTCAGCCGGCATCCCGCTCAGGCGCGCGTGCAGATCGAGAAACTCGGCAGCCTGTAACCATTCGTGAAACCGGAAGTGCTCTGGCAGAAAGCCGATCCGCGCCATAGCTCGCGGGTCGGCAGGAGCGGCGCCCAGCACCTGCGCTCTGCCGCTCGTGGGCTTTACCAGACCCAGCAGCATTTTGACCGCCGTGCTCTTGCCGGCGCCGTTCGGTCCTAGGAACGCAAACACCTCGCCGCGTGACACCTGAAGCGTTAGATCAGCAACGGCGACTTTTGTGCCGTAAACCTTGCGTAGACCGCTTGTTTCGATGACATAGTCGGGCATATGACGAAATGCGACCATCCGCTGCGCGTAAACTAGATACGTGTTCTGTGTCCTGCGCCCGACAGGGCGTAAGATTACCCCTGAAACTCAACGGTCTCCCACCACAATGAGAGGCAGCAGGAAACCGTTGAGCCGCATAGCGCCGCTAACCCTACCGCACCGATTCCGCCACTGCCAGGAATTCGTTGGTGGACAAACCACGCCCTGACAGGATGTAGAACCGCTCGCCACGCTGCCAGTAGAGGCTTTGATACCCTTCACCACGTTCCTGCCCGCTCACGAGCAGACCGGGCGACCCGCCGACCGACACCTGCCGCAGGGCGCTGAGGTCTGCCGGGAAGGGGAACACCAGCGTGGTGCGCCAGTCGATCTGCGCTGCCAGTGTTGCTGCCTGGCGCGCTTCCATGCCGAGCATCCGCAGGGCGGCGTACCCCAACTGCTGCATCTCCACTCCATCGGGAAGCGTGACCTGCGGACTGACGCCCTGCACGAGTACCACTTCATACCCATCACCTGCATACCGGGCTGTCACTGCAGGTGACATTGTGGCAACGATCGGTGCGGCGCCGAGCGCATCCGGCAAGACGACATCATTCACACCGGCAAGACGGAGCAGTTCATGCGCCGATTCGACGTTCACCTGAAACTCAAAGGTGGCGCGGCCGGAGACAGCAAACTCAGTCTGCGTGATCGGACGCGACAGACCGGGTTGAGCCGGCGTGAAACCGACGAGCGCCGCTGCTTCATCTATCGACGCGACGCTGCGCATCTCACGCGATCCGCCGGTCTGCTGCGGCGGCGTAACGAACAGGGTTTCGCCGTTGAAGTTGAGTTGCTGCAACTGTTCCATCCGTTCCCGTGAGACGGGAACAAACACCACATTCTGAACGCGGAAGATATTTAGCAGTTGATCTGCTGCGGCACGCACCGGCGGCAATGCCAGCAACACCACAACAGTAACCAGTGCAATCGCCCAGGTCATCCAGGGGCGCCATATACGTGTTGAAGCCATAGGGACACTCCTTCGCGTGATGAAAGAAGACATTCGAAATGCGCGACCGCCGATAGATACCGGTCGCCCCCGATCGATCCGCTGATGCAGCGCAGTCAGCGCCGCGCGGCTATCTGGAACCGACACGCGCAGCAGCAGCGCCGCCTGATCCGACAGCGCGTGCAGTTCTGCCCGGCGCGCGCGGCACATGGCGCAGACGGCAAGGTGCGCCTGCTGGGTGCGCAGCGCCTCCTCCGAAAGTTCACCATCCAATCCGGCACGCAACGCGCCATCATCATAGCATCCGGTCATGACTGCACCTGCTTTCCAACAGCGTGATCAGCCGCGCCGATCGCGGCACAGCGCGCATACGCTGCGACGAACGCGCGCTCGGCGCGGGCAAGTAACGTTCCGACCGAACCGGGGGCAAGATCGAGTGCGGCAGCCACCTCGGCATACGACAACCCGGCATGGCGTAACAGGAGCAGACGCGCCTGGCGTTGCGGCAGCGTCGCAAGTGCAGCGCGCACCAGATCGCGCGTTTCAGCGCGCTCCACTGCTTCCGACGGTTCGCTGGCTGTAACAACGTCCGGCGCCGTTCGTTCGACGCGCAAGGCATCACGACGTTCGGCGCGTAGCGCGTTGCGCGCGGTGTTTAGCGCCACACGGCAGAGCCATGGGCGCAGCGGTTGATCAGGGGCAGGTGGACGCCGATAGAGTGCGAGAAAGGTTTCCTGGGCCGCATCCTCTGCGGCTTCCCGCGTTCCCGTCAGACCGTACACAACCCGGTAGATCAGCGCATAATGGCGAACGAACAGATCGTCGAACGCCGACTCATCACCCCGCCTGAGTCGTTCGAGGAGCGCCTGGTCGCTGTCGTGATCAGCCATATGCTGGTCGCCTGCTCTCGCCGCCATGCCGCTCACACCGTAGTTTGTTATAATCATACCTGAAACACCGCCAGAGCGCTTTTTGTGACGGGAACATCCCACGAAGCGCCGGCGCACATTGCGCAGCAGGCAGGAAAACAGAACATGTCAATCATCACCGTCAGCGGTTTGACCAGATATTACGGTGCCGAACTGGTCTTCCGCGACGTCAGTTTCCAGATCGCGCGTGGCGATAAAGTCGCGATTGTTGGTGTCAATGGCGCAGGTAAGAGCACCCTGCTGCGCATCATTGCCGGTCAGGAAACGGCAACCGGCGGGAGCGTTCACCTGGCGCGCGGCACGCGGCTGGCATATCTGGCGCAGGAAGTGCGCTTCGACACCCGGCGTACCCTGCTTGAAGAAATGCATGCCGCGCTCGATCATCTCAACACGTTGCGCAACGAGATCGCTGTGCTCGAAGCCGCACTTGCCGACGCATCGCATCCCGAACAGGAACAGTTGATGCAACGCTACGGCGAGGTGTTGCACCGCTTCGAACACGCCGGTGGGTACGATATTGACCGGCGGATCGATATGATCCTGAGCGGACTGGGGTTCACCCCGGCGCAACGCGATGAACCGGTTGCACGCTTCAGCGGCGGGCAGAAAACCCGCGCCGCTCTCGCCGCCGCACTCCTGTCCGACCCTGACGTGCTGCTCCTCGATGAGCCGACTAACCACCTCGACCTGGCGGCGCTCGAATGGCTGGAACGCTTCCTGCAGGCATGGGATGGCACACTGATCGTTGTGTCACACGACCGCTACTTCCTCGACCGGGTGACAACCCGCACCCTCGATCTGGCGTTCAACCGTCTTGACGGCGATTATCCCGCGCCTTACCAGCGCTACCTGGAATTGAAAGCTGCCCGTCTCGAACTGCAACTGAAGCAGTACCGCGCGCAGCAGGAGGAGATCGCTCGCACCGAAAACTTCATCCGGCGCTTCAAGAATAGTCAGCTCAGCAAGCAGGCTCGCGGGCGCGAACGGCGTCTGGAGCGGTTGAAGGAGGGCTGGCAGGGGGGATCGGGGCGCAGCGAAGGGTTGATCAGCCGTCCGGATCAGCAGAAGAAGATCGCCTTCAAACTCAACGCTACGACGCGCGGCGCCGATCTAGTGCTGAAGATCGAAGGATTGACCGTGGGATACACCCGCCCACACAACGGTCAGCACGACACCGGTCACGTGGAGTTGCTCCGCATTCCCGGCCTCGAAATCTGGCGCGGGCAGCGTGTGGCGCTCATGGGACCGAATGGCTGTGGGAAGACGACGCTGCTGCGCACGATTGTCGGTGAACTGCCGCCGCTGAGTGGGCGCGTACGCCTGGGAAACAATGTCAGGCTCACCTACTATGCTCAGGCGCACGAAGGGCTGCGCATGGATTGGACGGTGCTCGACGAGATCCGTCGCGTGCGACCAGATATGAAAGAGACCGAAGCGCGCACATTGCTGGGGCGCTTTCTCTTCAGTGGCGACGACGTGTATAAACGCATTGCCGACCTCTCCGGCGGAGAACGCGGCAGAGTCGCACTTGCGCAGTTGATGGTGCTGGGCGGGAACCTGCTGGTGCTCGACGAGCCGACCAACCATCTGGACATCGACGCACGCGAGGCGCTCGAAACGGTGCTGAACGAGTATGATGGCACGGTGCTCTTTGTGTCGCACGACCGCTACTTCATCGATGCTGTCGCCGATACGATCTGGATGGCGCGCGATGGCGCTATCGAAACCTTCGACGGTACATACTCGGAGTATCGTGCTGCACACGACGTCGCCGTACCGACTGGCGTTTCGCAACCGGTGCGCCCCCGCGCATCGGCGCCCGAGTCGTGCGCTGCTCCGCAACCCATCGACACGCGCGCAATCATGCGCGAGCAGGAACGCAACGAACGTCGTCGCCAGCGTCGTCTGGCGGTGCTGGAAGAGGAAATCGCCACCCTCGAAGCAAAACTCCGCTCTCTCGAAGAAGCATTGCAGACTGCCAGCGTCGCTGGCGATGTCCCGCGTGTGACCGCGCTAGGCATCGAAATGGTCGAGTTGCAAGAAACCCTGGATGTGCGTTACGATGAATGGGCGGCGATTGCAGACGAATGAAGCACACCCGCAGCAGCAACTGCCTCCCTCGTTGCACTGCGGTCGATCACCGGGGAAAGCGCCGATGACAGCGAGGGGAACCTATCTGCTGATGCTGCGGCTCGACCGTGATGCCACCGGTTTGCCGGTCGGGAAACTCGGTACGCTAGACTTTCCTGCCGGATATTACCTGTATATCGGCAGCGCCTTCGGTCCCGGCGGGTTGTCGGCGCGCCTGGCGTATCACGCGAAACGGCGGAAAACGCGCCTGCACTGGCATATTGATTACCTGCGCGAACACGGCGAACTGGAAGAAGCATGGTGTGTCGCCTGCCCGGTACGCCTGGAACATGCGTGGGTCAGCGCGCTGAGCGTCGCGCCGGACGTTCAGCCGGTCGCACCGGGATTCGGCGCCAGCGATAGCCCGTGTATAAGCCACCTGTTTTTTTCGCCGGTCCGACCCTCTGCCCATACCCTTGTCGCGACGCTCTTTCAGGGAATTGAGAACGTGTCGGACTGCATCACGCACATAAGCATTGAGGTGTATACGTTCCATGACCATCGACTCACATCAGCCTGATGGCGCACCAGAGGTTGCTGCCATTCTCGATCAACTGCGTACAGCCATACGCGCCCAACGCGCGACGCGCCGGCAGAGCATCGACGACCCATTGCACCGCGCATTGCAACGCAGCCTCGACGACATTGAGATCACGCGCGTGGTCAGTGCCCACTGGCCCCTCACCGGACGCACATTACCGCAGAAGGCAATTGCGCTGGTCAATAAGGTGGTGCGGCGCTATCTGCGCTGGTATATCAACCCGATTGTCGAACAACAGAATGCATTCAACGATGCCGCTGCACGCACACTGCGCCTGCTCGCAGAAGCGTACCAGGAACTGGCAGATCAGGTGGCGGATCACCAGGAAGCCAGCACTCCGATGCAGCAGGGTGAAACCACCAATGCAGATCCGGATCACAACGCCAGCGATTCGGCAGTTGAAGCAGCGGACGGTGCGCAGGGCAGCGATAGCAATCTGCCCGCATCGCCCACGTATGACGAACTGATGGTGCAGGTTCGCGCGCGTGCTGCCGTAGAACCTCCGGCGCGCTTCATCGAACTGGAATTGCACAACGCCCTGGCTCAGGCGCAGTCGCGTCAGCAGGTCAGCGCCCACTGGGTCCTCACCGGGCGCACCTTCGTCGAAAAACTGGTCGCGCTGCACAACCGCATCGTCCGTCAGTACCTGCGCTGGCTGATCAACCCGATCGTCGAACAGCAAAATGCAGCCAATCAGGCATTGACCGGCGCCTTGCACAGTCTGATCCGCATCGATGCCGTCCTGCGCGCCGACGTCGCTGCCCTGCGGGCTTCTCGTCGGCGAATGCGAGACTCACGTGCCAGCCACTATGCCCGATATCATCACCATCGTCGTCCCGTGGTTCGGTCCTGATACTGCGGGGGGCGCCGAGACGCAGGCGCGCCAGCTTGCCGCAGCCATCCATGACCTCGGTGTACCGGTTGAAGTGTGGAGTACCGACGGGCGCGACTCCTTCAGCCCGCCGGTTCCGTACTACCGCACCGGCGCCGACATCGTCGATGGTGTGCCGGTGCGACGTTTCCCGATCACGCCCCCGCGCCCCGCCCCCCATGAACCGTACATCCCGCTAGTGGTTCGGCGCGTCGGACTACCTGCCGACTGGAATGCCTTCCCGGATAACGAACAACGCCTGCTGGCATCGCTCGTATCGAGCGACGCGCTGCTCGATGCAATTGTCGCCGAACGCGACAAACGCCGTTTCCTCTTCATTCCCTACCCGTTTCCGACCACATTCTGGGGAACCGTGCTGGCAGGAGAACGCGGCTATCTGCTTCCCTGTCTGCACGACGAACCGTATGCCCGCTACAATACCTACCGCTGGATGTTTCGCCATACCCGACGCGTGCTTGCCAATAGCCCTGCCGAGCGCGCACTCGCCCTCCGCCTCTACAATCTCCCTCCTGATCGCGTGGTCATGGCGGGCGAAGGGATCGACCTGACGCCGCGTGGTGATGGCGCGGCATTCCGCCGGCGGTACAGGTTACGCGGACCGGTACTGCGTTATGCCGGGCGGCGCGACGCATCGAAGAACTTCCCACTGCTCCTCATGTACCTGCGCGAGTACTGGGCGCGGCGCGGAACACCGCTGACCCTGGTGCTGACCGGGCGTGACCCGGTGGAGATACCGGCGCCATTGCGCCCCATCATCCTCGATCTGGGTGATGTCGCCATTCAGGAACGTCACGATGCGTATGCAGCCGCCGATGTCTTTATTCAACCATCAACCTACGAGAGTTTTTCGATCGTGCTGATGGAGTCGTGGCTGCAGGGGGCGCCGGCGCTGGTCAACGCCCAATGCGATGTCACCCGTGAAGCCGTCGAAGCCAGCGGTGGCGGGTTGAGTTTCGATGGATTTGCCGGGTTCGCCGCTGCGCTCGACCTGTTGCTGGAAAACCGCGCGCTGCGGCGCACACTCGGAGCACGTGGACGCGCCTGGGTGCTGGAACATTGCCGCTGGGACGACGTGGCTCGACGCACAGTCGCGGCAATGTTCGAGCAGGAAGTTCCAACCAGGGCAACGCCGCCATCCAGAACATTGCACATACCGTAGCAGAAGAACGGGTGGAACCATACGATGAACCCGATCGAACAACCGATTGCCATTGGCATCAATGCGCGGCTCTTCCCGATCAACTGGCGCCCGGCAACGGAAGAAATAGCCTTTGCACAACGCCTGGGATGTGCGTGCATCCAGATTCACGGACGTGAACGCGGCATCGATGCGACCTACCTCGGCGCTGCACCGGAAGCGATTGGTGAGATTCTCGCCAGGCATACCATGCACGCTGTCATGGAAATTGTTGTGCGCCTGCTCCCCGATGGACGCACACAATCCGGCGCCACGCCGCTCGACGTTCTGAGCGCCAACCTACCCGCCATCAACGCACTGACGATACGCCACGTCCACTGGCACTTTGCACCAGCAGTTCTGCTGAGCCGGGATGAACTGCGCGCCCTGGAAAACAGACTGATCGATCACCTGCGCGCAGGGGTCAACCTGGCGCACACCCACGGCTTTACCCTCGCACTCGAACACAACGAACTCGACGTACCGCTCTTCGCCGATATTGGAGTGATTACGACAGCGCTGGAAGCCGTACCAGACCTGGGGTTCGTCTGGGATTTGAACCACACGCCACCCGACGAACTCGACGACTGGCTCGACCTCGCGCCGCGCATGACGCTGCTGCATGTGTCCGATACTCCGCTGCCGGCGGTCAACCATCACCTGCCGCTTGGACAGGGAAATATCGACTTTGCTGCCCGTTTCCGTGCTCTCACAGCACGCGGATACCGTGGCGCAGCTATCCTTGAAATCGGCGGCGTTCCCAAATCGGGCGGCTTCGGGCGCGACACCGACGAAGCGTTGATCGACTCGGTCGCGCGCCTGAGGATGGCGCTGCCGGTGTAATCCCGCAAAGCAGAACGCAGACAACGCTGATCGCCCTGCAACCACATGTAGCGGTGTCGCACTATACACGTGCTGGCAACGCGCCCCTCCCCCTCCCGCATCACGCCCACCCAATGCGCACAACACCGGCGATTACCTGTTCTGCGTTTCGCGGCACTAATTTTATCAATTCATATTGATATTTTTCCGATTCTCTGCTATACTCATTTCAGTCATGGAAATACCCAGGCGCCGGAAATGACAGATATCAACCATCACTCTCCATCAGCGTCGCCGATACCGGAGGCGCTGCGTCTCCTCAGCGACGAGACGCGCTGGCGTCTGATCGGGGAACTGCGCTGGAGCGACCGGCAGGTGAGCGAACTCTGTGAGCGGCTCGATCTGCCACAGAACCTGGTTTCCTACCATCTCGGCGTCCTCCGCCAGGCGCGCCTAGTGCGTACCCACCGGAGTGACGCCGATGGACGAGTGCTGTATTACGCTCTGGATCTTGCCGCGTTGCAGCGGCAGTGGCAGACAATCGGCGGCGCGCTGGCGCTCGGACCGACTGCCGCGCCACCACCATTCACAGGTCCAGTGCTGTTCGTATGTACCCACAACAGTGCACGATCACAGATTGCCGAAGCATGGCTGCGGCACCTGAGCGCTGGGCGCGTGATCGCGCGTAGTGCTGGAACCTTGCCAGCCGCAGTGCAACCACTCGCGGTGCAGGTTATGGCGGAGGCGGGCATCGACATCGGGTATCAACAGGCAAAAGGACTCGCCGATGTTGCTGCGCCTGCGCCCGCGATTATAGTAACTGTCTGCGATCTGGCGCGCGAAGAGTGCACCGCCACGCTCCACGCGCCGCTCCAGCTGCACTGGAGCATCCCCGACCCGGTCGCAGTCCCAGGGGAAGAGTCCGAACGTCTGGCTGCATTCCGCACCACCCGTGATGAATTGCGCACGCGCGTCGCTGGGTTGCTTGGTCTGTTGTCAATGGTTTCTATCAATGTCAACTGATATGAATTGAGAGGAGAGGAGCATGGACGCTTCATTGAACGATGCCGCCGCTTTCTTCCGTATGCTCGGCGATGCTCCGCGCCTCGCCGTGATTGCCAGGCTGGCGCGGAGTGATGAACGTGTAATCGGGCTGAGCACCGCGATCAAACAACCCCCTGAAACTGTTGCCGCAGCTCTTGCCGATCTGCAAACCGCCGGACTGGTCGCCGCACGCGCCAGCGATGTCCACCCCGGCGAGATGTACTACCATCTTGATCTGGAGCAGATTCAGAAGCGGTATCTTGCTGCTGGTCGGTTGATCCATCCGGCGCTGGCGCCGGCGACCGCCGACGTGCAAGAGGAACCTGTACAGCGTGCAAAACCGCGCGTTCTGTTCCTCTGCAGCCACAACAGTGCTCGATCACAGATGGCGGAAGGGTTGCTGTGCGCCTTCAGTCACGGCGCAATCGAAGCATTCAGCGCCGGAAGCCATCCGAGCGAGGTGCATCCACTGGCTATCGAGACGATGGATAGAATGAATGTCGATATTCGTGGCCAGCGCTCGAAACACTTCGACGAATTCCTTGGACAATACTTCAATGTTGTGATCACAGTCTGTGACCGGGCGCGCGAAGTGTGCCCCGTGTTTCCAGAGGCGAAGGAGATGATCCACTGGAGTATTCCGGATCCGGCAGCAGTTGAGGATGAGACGGAACGGCGACGCGCGTTCCATCAGGCTGCAACCATCCTGGCGACGCGCATCCGCTATCTTCAGATCCTGCTTGAGCGTGAACAACGTGAACAAATGGTCATGCGCTGATCTGAGCGAGAAGAGAGAGAGGTGGAGATAGACCTATGCCTGTGCGTATCGGTATTAACGGATTCGGTCGTATTGGGCGCCTGGCGCTGCGTGCAATGTGGGGCTGGTCTGACCTGACCGTTGCCCACATCAACGAGATTGGCGGACCGGTTGAAACTGCTGCGCACCTGCTGGAGTTCGACTCGGTTCACGGGCGCTGGCGACACGATATTCAAACCAGGAATAGTCAACTGATCATCGATGGTATACCTGTCGGGTATAGTAGTATCAAAGAGCCGGGGGCAGTTCCCTGGCGTGCAGTCGGCGTCGATATTGTGCTCGAAGCCACCGGCAAGTTCCGCACCCGTGAAACCCTGCAACCCTACTTTGACGTGGGGGTGCGAAAGGTCATCGTTGCTGCACCGGTCAAGGATGGCGCACTCAATATCGTCATGGGGGTGAACGATCACTGGTACAACTCCGATGAGCACCACCTCCTGACTGCTGCCTCCTGCACCACCAACTGCCTGGCGCCGGTTGTCAAAGTTATCCACGAAGGGATCGGCATTGTTCACGGTATGATTACAACGATCCACGACGCCACCAATACCCAGAGCATCCTTGATACCCCCCACAAGGACCTACGCCGGGCACGCGCTACCGGTCTGTCGCTGATCCCGACGACAACCGGTTCGGCGACCGCTATCGGGCTGATCTTTCCGGAGTTGCAGGGCAAACTCGATGGCATTGCCGTGCGTGTGCCACTGTTCAACGCCTCGCTCACCGATTGCGTCTTCGAGGTGCGGCGTCCAACCACGATTACCGAGGTCAATGCACTGCTCCGCGCCGCAGCCGAGGGACCACTGGCGGGCATCCTGGGGTATGAGCATCGTCCACTTGTCTCCGTCGATTTCAAGGACGACCCGCGCTCGGCGATCATCGATGCTCCTTCAACCATGGTCACAAACGGCACCCAGGTGAAGATCTTTGCCTGGTACGACAATGAGTGGGGCTACGCAAACCGGTATGTCGAATTGGCGCAGAAGGTGGCGCTATCGCTGAGAGAGGCTGAACGTTGACGGTCGAACGCTGAACTGCGACAAGGAGGACCTGTGGCAACCGCTGATATTGCAGCACCACGTGCAGCATCGGGCGATCTGCGCAACTACATTCTAGTGACGGGCGCGTACTGGGCGGATACGATCACCGATGGCGCGATCCGCATGCTGGTCCTGTTCTACTTTTATGAACTCGGATATTCGCCGTTTCAGGTAGCGATGCTCTTTCTGTTCTACGAAATCTTCGGCGTCGTGACAAACCTGTTTGGTGGGTATCTGGCTGCGCGCCTGGGGCTGAAAAGCACCCTCTTCTCCGGTCTGGGCATTCAGTTCGTTGCCCTGAGTATGCTAGCGTTCCCCGATGCGGCGTGGCTGACCGTTCCGTATGTCATGGCAGCGCAGGCGCTCTCCGGTATTGCCAAAGACCTGACCAAGATGAGCAGCAAAAGTGCCATCAAACTGATCGTCGCCGAGGATGCACAATCGACCCTCTTCAAGTGGGTGGCGATCCTGACCGGTTCAAAGAACGCTTTGAAAGGCGTTGGCTTTTTTATCGGTGGACTGCTCCTCTTCCTGGTCGGCTTCCGGGTAGCGCTCTTCATGCTGGCAGGGCTGGTCATCACGGCGCTGGTTGTTACCGCCATCCTGATGCGCGGCGACCTTGGCAAAGCCAATAAGAAGGCAAAGTTTCGCCAGATGTTTTCGCACAACCGTGCAGTCAATATTCTGGCAGCAGCGCGGGTTTTCCTCTTCGCTTCACGCGACGTCTGGTTCGTGGTCGGTCTGCCGGTCTTTCTCTACACGGTTCTCGGCTGGAACTTCTGGCAGGTTGGCGGGTTCCTTGCGATCTGGGTCATCGGCTATGGTATCGTCCAGGCATCGGCGCCAGAGGTGATCAAGCGCCGGATGCAGGTCGATGAGACGGGTGTCGCACACGGCAGCGTACCGGACGGTCGGACAGCAATGTGGCTTGCATTCGTGCTGGCGGCATTTCCTGCCGGCATCGCCATTTCGCTGATGAGCGGCGTCGAACCAGCACTGACGGTAGTTGCAGGGTTGATCGCGTTCGGCATCATCTTCGCTATGAACTCATCAGTGCACTCCTACCTCATTCTTGCCTATACCGAGAGTGACAAAGCAGCAATGGGGGTGGGGTTCTACTACATGGCGAATGCGCTGGGACGCCTGGCAGGAACCGTGCTCTCCGGCGCCGTGTATCAGATTTGGGGACTGGTCGGCTGCCTCTGGTTCGCTGTCACATTCGTACTGGCAGCCGGACTGATCTCGGTAGCGCTGCCGCGCCGCGCAGCTGGCAGCCCGGTGGTGGCAGCATTTGGCGATGGTGGCGATTAGCGCAGGCTCAGCAGGCCGATGGCGCTGTGCGCAGAGCCTGCCGCAGCGCGCATTCACCGCACTCGTTCATCCGGCTTGCGCGCCGTAATCGTGCTGCTGGTAAAACAGCCGACCAACCCCTGCACCACCTCAAACGGCAGCGCGTTCAGGTCTCCGGGCGCTCCGGTAAGTATATCGTCGACTGTGTAGCGATGCTGTACTGCAATGGCAACGTCGGTGAAGCCAGCTTCCGCCAACAATGTCCGATACTCGTCGATCGTCAGCGCCCCGGCAATACACCCTGTCCAGTCGAGCGCAGCACGGATCTGTGCTTCAGTGACAGGAAATCCTTTCAGATCGCCATCGATCACAATATCGGAAATTGCCAGTCGCCCGCCTGGCTTGAGAACCCGAAAAGCTTCGAGCAGCGCCTGTGATTTGTCCGGTGTCAGATTGATGACACAGTTGGAGATAATCACATCGACGATATTCGCAGGAAGCGGGATGTGCTCGATGTCGCCTTTGAGGAACTCAACGTTGATAATCCCGGCTTTTTCCGCATTGCGACGAGCCACTGCCAGCATAGCGTCGGTCATATCGACTCCGTACACATACCCCCCGACGCCAACGCGCTGCGCAGCTAGCAGTGCATCGAGACCGCCGCCCGACCCCAGATCGAGCACGATTTCCCCTTCTCGTAGCGATGCAATCATAACCGGATTGCCACACCCAAACGATGTGGTGACAACACCGGCTGGCAGCGTAGCGATCACTTCTTCTCCATAGAGTGCGATCTCGGTCGGTGCAGCGTTACTGCTGTACCTAGACAAAGAGCCGCAGCACGAACCGGACTGAATGCGCTCCGCATAATGCTGACGCACCTGATCTTTGATGGTTTCGGCACAAACGTGCTTATCGGACATCAAACAACTCCTTCATATATCTATATCTCGCTGCATCACTATTGCGCTGACCAGGCAGACACCATTGAATTCCACCGATTGCTGCACAGCAGAAGGAACATCCTCACGAGCGATAGACCGAAAACCGAAACGGGAAAAATATGCAGTCGCACTCGTTGTCAACAGGTAGAGTGTGCGTATTCCCCGGCGACGCGCCAGATCCACTGCTGCATCGACCAACGCCCTGCCAATACCGCACCCTCGATAAGCAGCATCAACTGCTACTGAACGCAACAACCCGGCATCACCATAGCACTCGACCGCAGCGCATCCAACCACAGCACCGCTACTGCGGGCAACGAGCGCACAGTGCAGGTGATCATCGAGACCATCGCACGGCAGCCCGGCGCGCTCCAAGAGATCCAGCAGGCAAGATACCTCATCAGGGCGGCACACTTCGATCTTCACAACGTCCACCTCCTTCTACCCATGGATGTTGCACATATGCCAATCCATAATGAGCGGCATCATATTGAAGATCATCAATATAACCAGGAAAAAAAGTTCATTCATCGAGCACTGCCAGGACCCGCATAACACGCGTGCGCAATGCAGCCAGCGCATCACGGCAAATAAAGTAGTACATCCAGGAACCACGGCGCTCCGCGTCCACCAGACCCGCCTCGCGCAACAACCGCAGGTGGTGCGAGACTGTCGGTTGCTTGACCGGCACTGCTGCTTCAAGATCACACACACACACCTGCCCGGAATGTCGCGCCAACACACCGAGTATCATCAGTCGCACCGGATGACCCAGGATCTGCAAGTCCTCACTCAACCGTTGCGCTTCGGCGTGGCTGAACAGCGGAGCGACCAGATCGGTGCAACAGCGTGGACTGCGCTTGTGTTCGAGACTATCGTGATGTGACGTTGTCCGTTCCATTGTGGAGGAGTATACCATTTATATTGAAGAACGTCAATATGTTCTGCTCGATTGCTTTCATCGTGCGATAGACGGCATCAGACCCATGCGGGTAGGCGACGGCTATGTCATCTCCTGTCCTTCGTCCCTCGCACGCGCGGGAGCCACCCCCTGCCAGCCCGGTCGCTGATTTCGCGCTGCCTTCGTCCCTCGCACGCGCGGGAGCCACGGTATGGTGAGGTAGTACAAGGTACTGCAATATCTTCGTCCCTCGCACGCGTGGGAACCGCGCGGTTTTGAACAACGCCTCAAATACCTTGAATACCTTAAGACTTCGCCCTTCCCATCCGCGCGAACCACGCAACCAGAAATGCCCGCTCTTGACCGACGCCCCATCATCTCTTCCACACACAGGAGCCACCTCTGGGCCGGGCTGCTGACCTAGCGACCGCGCCACAACCGTTTACACACGCGGGAACCACGCGTTGCAGCAGCGCCTGCAGCGCCCGGCGTTCCTTTGCCCCTTACACGCGCGGGAACCACCAGCACAGGTACAAGGCTATGCTGATGCAGAACCCTTGCCTTCCTCATGCACAGGAACCACTGGGACGCGCGCCGAATAAGACGACTCTCCCCTTACATCCACAGGAACCCCCACCCGACGTGTGGTGCAGAGGCGGACAGAACCTGCGAGCGTGTGCGGAAATCAGTCCTTGGGGACGCCCTGGTGGCCCTCACCCCCAGCCCCTTTCCCGCGTGCGCGGGAGAGGGGAGACGAGTGATCTGCGCTGGGGCGTCCCGATTCGGCAAAAGTTGCATCGGAACATATGTTCTGTCCGCTCTTACGCGCACGCGGAGAGGGGAGAGGAGACCAGAGCCGCGCACTGGGGCGTCCCGATTCGGCAAAAGTTGCGTTGATCCGTATGTTCTGTCTGCCTTCAAACAACATGTGGAGAAAGGCGACACGAGAATAATCCAGAACACCCGTGATGTTGCGTACCCTGACCTACGCCGACATCACCGATGCTCCCTCAGCGCGCGCACGGTCGCGCACCGCCTCGGCGACCGCGATCCATCCCTCAACAGTCGTTGGACATGGCGCGCGACTCTTCAGGTAACGCTGAACATCAGCCCATGTCGTTCCGCCAATCACACGCGCGTAGCGGGCGTAGAAGCGTTGTTCCGCTTCAGTGGCATCACGCGGCGGCGCCGGATGAGCGGCTGGCTCTGGCGGAACCGACTCCACCTGATCGGGCGCTTCTGCGGGCGATGCTGCATCAACCGCTGTGGATGCCGCCTTACGCCGCAGTTTTGCATCACCTTCCGGCGCCTGATCGGAGTAGAGAACTGCGAGCGTGGCGGGATAGCGTTTGCCCAGTTTCAAATGCGCCGGACGCGGCGGCTTGATGATCGGGGTGACAAACCGCTCATCGCCATCACGTTCGACCAGCAGAATAGCGTCGGCTTCATACGCGATCTGATCATCCGCCAGTACGCGCAACCCTTCATCCTGAAGCCCGCCGTCGTCGAGCGCGCGATACTTGCGCGCCAGATGCCCGATGATAATGACATGAAATCCGGCGTGCTTCAGTTCAGTCAGCCCCGTATAAACAGCCTGCATGTTGCGGTTGACCGAGGCATGCTCATCGTAGGCAATACCGGTCTTGCGGTCAGTCTCTGCGCCAGCACGACGCTGCGCATATGCACGCATCGCCTGAAAGACTTTGGATATCGAGTCAAGAACGACGGTATCACCGGGTTTGCCGTTGGTGCGGATCTCGTCCATCGCGGCGGTAAGCGCGCGGAGTGACAGCGATTGCATCACCTGAATCCGACGATGAATGCCGGGTTTGCCGGAGAGATTCTGCGCTGCACCTTCGGTATCAAGTACCCAGAGCGTGCCAGCACGGCGCGCAGCGGCAGCCAGGTGCGACTTGCCTGCCCCAGCCTGACCGGTGAGAATGTAGAGACTGCCTGTGTGCAACTCGTCAAGACGTTGAAACATCTCATTTCCTCCCCTTCTGAACATGTGCATAGATTTTAGCACATAAGTTCTATTTTGTAAAGACTTGAAACATAATCTGTGGTCAGAATCCCGGTCCTGACGAAGAGGTTGAACGCCTGACACTTCGTCGAGACGAGGTTAGCGGGTTTTGCACCAGACCATCATCCCCGTTCTCCGGCAAAAAGGAGAACGGGGACGCGCAGGAAGGGGGAGAAAACAGGTCAGAGTCTCGGAAAAGGGGCGGCGTGGAAAGGGGTCACCATCCCAGCACCAGCGCAAAGATCAGCGGCGCAACGATTGTTGCATCCGACTCGATTATGAACTTCGGTGTATCGACTGCCAGTTTGCCCCAGGTGATCTTTTCGTTCGGCACTGCACCCGAATACGAACCATAACTGGTGGTCGAGTCGCTGATCTGGCAGAAATAGCCCCACACCGGCACATTGGTGCGACGCAAGTCCTGGTGCAGCATTGGCACCACGCAGATCGGAAAGTCTCCTGCGATTCCACCACCGATCTGGAAGAATCCGATCGAGTGTCTGGCAGAGGTTCTGGTATACCAGTCAGCCAGGTCGATCATATACTCGATACCGCTGCGCACCGTATGCACATTCTTGATATCGCCTTCGATGCAATGAGCAGCATAGATATTACCGGTCGTCGAGTCTTCCCATCCCGGCACATAGATCGGCAGATCGCGCTCCATTGCCGCGTAGACCCATGAGTCGCGCGGGTCGATCTGATAGTACTGTTCCAGCGCGCCAGAGCGCAGGATTCGATAGAGGAACTGGTGCGGAAAGAAGGTCTCCCCAGATCGATCCGCGCGCATCCATTCTTCGATCAGCGCCTTCTCGAGACGGCGGATCGCTTCCTCCTCAGGAATGCAGGTGTCGGTGACACGATTCATGTGGCGCTCCAGCAACTCCTGCTCCTGCTCAGGGGTAAGCTGGCGATAATGCGGCACACGTTCGTAGAAATCGTGGGCGATCAGGTTGAAGATATCCTCTTCCAGATTAGCGCCAGTGCACGAAATAGCATGCACCCTGTCCTGACGGATCATCTCTGCCAGCGAGAGACCAAGTTCGGCGGTGCTCATCGCGCCGGCAAGCGTAACCATCATCTTCCCGCCCTTGTCGAGATGCGCACGGTACGCTTCAGCGGCATCGATCAGCGCTGCAGCATTGAAATGGCGAAAGTGATGGCGCAGAAATTGACTGACCGGTCCACCGATGCTCATAGGAACCTCCTTCTGTCTTCAACGAATATGACAATGAATATGCATACTATAGCATTACACCACATCGTCCGGTTCAATCCCCAACGCTTTCAAACGCTCGTGCAAGACACGCAAACGCTCTTCTGCTTCCACCCGCACCCGCGCTTCGGCTTCCCGCGCCGCTGCTTCCCGCCGCGCCTGTTCCTCTGCCTTGGCACGCGCTGCCGCTTCCCGCCGCACCCGCGCTGCCGCCTGTTGCGCCCGCTCCTCCGCCCCGCCGCACCCGCGCTGCCGCCTGTTGCGCCCGCTCCTCCGCCCGCCGCGCCTGCTCCACCATCGTCACATAGTCCCCCATCTCCCGCCGCGCTGCATCGCAGCCCACCACGTGGTCGCGCCGCAGCCCCAGCCACACGTCGGCAATCGCTAGGTGCACCCGCCCCTCGCCGTCCGGCGCCTGCACCCGGTATACCCCCCCTTCCAGCCGGCAGTCGAGCAGGTGCAACCGCCGCGCCCGTCCCCGCCCCGTATCGTCCACAATCACATACTGCGCCACCCCTGCCCGCGCATAATGCTCCACCTTGATCACCACA
>DAOUBK010000114.1:0-1521 GCA_034432635.1 Roseiflexus sp. | reverse complement strand
GGGCGATACTTCTCGCGAAAGGCGATGGCATGCTGATCGGCTTTCTCACGATTCTTCTGGTAGAAGATGGTCATGAAATCCTTGCCGACAGCGTCGTGCTGCTTGTCCGGCACATGAGCCAGGATGTTCTCCAGCTTGTGCTTGACGCAGCGTTGGCGCTGGCTGTCCGGGAAGCGTTGGTTGATCGCCTCGATCATGGTCTGATTGCCGTCCGTCACCCACAAGTCAACCTGCTTGACCCCGCGGCTCTTGATGTCGTCCAGCAGGTTACCCCAGGCGTCCTTGCTTTCGCTTTGACCGATCGTGATGGCGATCACCTCGCGTTTACCCTCGGGCGTGATCCCAAACAACGCCAACACCGGCGTTTTCTGGCCTTCGTCGCCGTAGATCACACTGAAGAACGTCCCATCCGCGCACACGTAAACATAGCGTTCGGGCAAATCCCGCGTCCTCCACGTCTGGTATTCTTCTTCCAGCGTGTGGAACACCCGCGACACTGTCGACGCACTCGGCTTAACCCCATTTAGCGTCTCCAGAATCGTCCCCACCCGCGCCTGACTCACGCCCTGGATGAACATGTCGCCGATCAGCAGGTCCAGTTCGATCTGTCGGCGCTGGTATTTCTCGAACAGCTGCGTCTGGAACCCGCCGCGCGTTCTGGGAATTGCCAGGGCCTTGATCTGCCCGACGCTCGTGCCCAGGTCGCGCGTCCGCGTACCGATCCGATGATCTCGGCGGCCTTCACTGCGCTCGTATCGTCCAGCGCCGACCCAGGCTTCAAGCTCTTCATCCAGCACCGCCATCAGTGTCAGCCGCACCGCTGCACACATCTTTTCGCGCATCAATGCCCGAAAGTCGGCTTGACCCAACTGCACGCTCTCTGTATGCTCTTGTTCGGAAGTCTGCATATGTCTCCTGTTTCAGATTGCCGTCTAAATCAGGCGAAGTATCGGACTTCCGCTTTTACTCACAACTCAGTTTACGACCCGACTTCCTGGCCGGCGCCAACTACGCCCTCCTCACCGCCAATGTCCTGGCCGTCAGTGAATCAGACCGGCGTCACTTGCTGGCCTACACTAACCCCCTGGGTGAACTGCGCGACAGCAACGCGGCATATCAAGCCGGACAAGCCACCGGCAGCGCGCTGGCCATACTCCAAGGCAGCTTTGAGATCGCTGGTGGTATCGCCGCTGGAGGCAGTGGGTTTGCCGCCTGCGGCACGGGCGTGCTGTGCTTGGCCGGTGCGCCGGCGTTGGCCGGGGGCGTGGCGCTGGTCGGGCATGGCACGGCAGTGGCGGCCAAAGGCAGCGTGCAACTGGTCGAACAGGTCACCTATCTGCAAGCCAGTGCCAAAGAGCTGCGGCGGAATATGGAGGCTCAGGGGACGCGGTTTGGGTTCTTCGACTCGGCGCACCATATCGTGCCTAGGAATATCGGCTATGGGGATGCTCCGCTGGGACGACAGATACTCGCCGAGGTGGGCATCGGCATAGACGATGCCGTGAACGGCGTCAAGCTGCC
>DAOUBK010000113.1:0-28428 GCA_034432635.1 Roseiflexus sp. | reverse complement strand
CCTGCTGTCCCTGCTGACCCTGCTGACCCTGCTGTCCCTGCTGTCCCTGCTGTCCCTGCTGTCCCTGCTGTCCCTGCTGTCCCTGCTGCTGACCTTGCTGACCTTGCTGACCTTGCTGACCTTGCTGACCCTGCTGACCCTGCTGACCCTGCTGACCCTGCTGACCCTGCTGACTCTGCTGACCCTGCTGACCCTGCTGACCCTGCTGACCTTGCTGTCCCTGCTGTCCCTGCTGTCCCTGCTGACCCTGCTGACCCTGCTGTCCCTGCTGTCCCTGCTGTCCCTGCTGTCCCTGCTGCTGTCCCTGCTGTCCCTGCTGCTGCCCCTGCTGTCCCTGCTGCTGATTCTGTTGCGCCTGCTGTTGCCCGGATTGGGCAATCGACCGGCGCTCTTCTTGAATTCGCGCAATCGCCTGTTGCGCCGCCTGCTGCTGCGCCTGTTGCTGCTGCGCCTGTTGCACGCTTTGTGCTGCCTGGTAGAGCGCCTGTTGCGCCTGCTGGATATCATTCTGCTGCAAGGCATCTGCCGCCTGTTGCAATGCCTGAGCAGTCTGTGGCGCACTCTGCTGCAACTGTTGCGCTTCCTGACGCAGTTGTTGCACCAGTTGCGCGCGTTCTTCAGGGGTCATAGTCTCGATCTGCTGCGCCAGTTGTTGCAGCGCATTCTCCGCCTGATCCAGCGTCGGGCGGCTGCTCTGCGGTTGATTCTCCAGCGCCTGAAGGTTGCGGGCAAGTTGCTCCAGAGCTGCACGTTGCGCTTCGGAGTCGGACGAGAGGCGCTGCTGGAGACGCGCTTCCGCCGTCGAGAGATCGGCAAGCGCTTCTTCACGACTGCCGGGGTTCTGCTCCAGACGACGCTGCAACTCTGCCAGTTCGGCATCCAGCGCAGCACGTTCTTCGGGGGAGAGCATCTGGTTCTGCGCCAGTTCCTGGCGCAACTCTGCGATCTGCGCCGCCGCCTGTTGCGTCGCCTCACGGGTGGCGGCACGCTCCTCCAGAACCCGGGTCTGCGGGTTAGGCGACATGATGAGCGCAAACGAGGCAACGATCAGCACAAGCGCGATCATCAGCGGTCGGCGATTGATCTGGAGCGGCACCAGGCGCGGATTGAGGTTTGCGGCAAACGCATACGCATCGCGCTGCTGCAACTCGACGAGCGGTGTACGCTCAGCGCGCCGACCGAGCTCAAGCGCTGTCGCCAGGCGTTCACGCGCTTCGAGCAACGCATCGATCCGCTGCGCGACACGCAGCGGCGGCAACGGACGCACGATCAGATACCCGACAACTGTCAGTGCCCATAGCGCCAGCGGCGCTAGCGAGATCCAGAGCAACCCAGGGATGGGCCACAGACGGCCCGCGATCTGCGTGAGCAGCGACGGAAGCGTAGCGACCCAGAGCGTACTGCTGGCGAACCAGAGCGTGTCCCGCAGTCGCAGCCGGAGCGCCATCGGGCGCAACCGTTGCCGGAGTTGTTCGATTGTCACAGAAGGCGCTGTCATCAGGAAGCCGCCTATTCTTCGATACGACGCCAGAATGTGCGCTCGCTGATGCGTCGCGTTCCGCTTCCGTCGTCGATCAGCTCGATCACCCGTTCACTGATGATCGTGACGATGTTCGTCGCCTCACGCGCTGTCGACAGTGGCGCAGCCGGAGCACCGATGCGCGCTGGCGGCGTAGAGGGAACTACCGGCGCCTGGCGTTGCTCGATCCGCCGCGCCAGCCAGGCAATGCCGGCTTCTGCCGCCAGCGCCACAGCGCTGATCGCCACCGCCCGCCCCACATCACGCCAGCGCACCGGGAGCGCCGCGCTCAAACGCGCCAGTGGTTGCGGCGACAGCGGAGCCGGAAGCAGGCGCTCTAGCGCTGCGCCGCATTTCCCACAGAAGTGATGATCAAGCGAATTGCCGTGACCACATTGCGGACAAATGCGCTCTACCATCGAACACACTCCTCGTTCCGCGTATCGATGACATAAGCAGTATAGCACACTTCACAGCGCGCTGCCGTGATAATCCGGTAAGAGGCGCGCGGGATCGCATTCACTTGCGAAATGCGCTGTGTTGTGGTATTATTCCGCGTGGGCCTCTAGCTCAATTGGCAGAGCAGTTGACTCTTAATCAATTGGTTCAGGGTTCGAGTCCCTGGAGGCCCACCACTCTCCTGTGTCTCCCCAAACTTCGCAGCCTTTGCCCTTCCGAGGAATGGAGTTGGCGTTCTGTGCCCCACCGCTCTCCTGAGTCTCCCCTGAACTTCATAGCCTTTGTCTTTCAGACGGATGAAATAGACGATCTGTGCCCCTGTCGAGCAGAACGCAGACAGCAACGATACTCGGTGGAATTTCCCCGGCACACATCAGGCGCGCTCGAAGTTAGCATCATTGCGAAAGCCCGGTAAGACCTCGGCGGGAGTCAGGTCACCGACCAGGAGAAGCCTCCGATCCATGATGCGATCCAGGTAGTCGGTATGGGAAGAGGCAACGCCGTTGAAATAGTCAATCCAGATAGTGCTGTCCACCAGGAACATGCTCACTTCTCCAGGCGCGATAAACGTTGCTGGTGCAAATCCCCTTCCCACTCTAACTGACCGCGCAATGCGCGGATTTCCGCCTGCTCATACAGGCGGATCAGCATTCGCAAGGCTTCGTCAATCACTTCCACGTTTGGTCTTGAGACCAGTTACCTGAAGTGCACGCTGGATCAATTCATTATCCAGCACAATATTGGTGCGCATAGAACGCTCCCTTATTGTTTATGGAAACCCGATTTTATGTGTATTATATACTGAGCGCAATATGGCTTCCGCACGTCACACGATGCGACTGGTGCATTCCTGCGTGCTCAATCCTCGTGAGTGGGCGACGGAGCGAGAAACTTCCTTGCCCCTGATCCGAATCTTCGCTATAATGACACCCTGTACTGGAGAAAACGGCGAAACGCACCGGATGCGACGATTTGGACAGCACACAGGTCAGAGGCGCTCATGACGGAAGTCATTCACCTGCATATGCCCGAAGAAGCGCGTGCGACACAATCACGCGACACGACGCCGCGTGACCGTCGCTATTACGTCTGGACGGTCGGCTGCCAGATGAATGTTTCGGACTCGGAACGGCTCGAAGCGGCGCTGCAGGGCGTCGGCTACGCGCCTGCCGAACGTCCTGAAGACGCGAGCTTCATCGTGCTCAACTCGTGCAGCGTGCGCGCCTCGGCGGAAGAGCGCATCCTGGGCAAACTGAGCGAGATGCAACGCATCAAGCGCACGCACCCGGATACAAAAGTGGTGCTCTGGGGGTGCATGGTCGGTCCCGGCAATCAATCAATCTTCCAGAGCCGCCTGCCTATGGTCGACCATTTCGTGTCGCCATCGGCTGTCGATGAAGTGCTGGCGCTGGCGCCAAACCCGATCTACCAGCTCGAAGAGCCGGCGCTGCCGGTAGCACGCTGGGATCATCCACCCGTGTCGGTGCATGTACCGATCCAGTACGGATGCAACATGGCATGCTCGTTCTGTGTCATCCCGCTGCGTCGCGGGCGCGAGCGCAGTCGTTCGCTCGACGAGATCGTCGAGGAGTGCCGCCGGATCGTGGCGCGTGGTGCAAAAGAGATCACCCTGCTGGGGCAGATCGTCGACTCGTGGGGGCACGATCTTCCAGGGCGTCCTGATCTGGCGGATCTGTTGCGCGCCGTTCACGACATCCCCGGTTTGCTGCGCCTGCGCTTCCTGACTTCGCACCCGGCTTGGATGACCGACCGCCTGATTGCAGCAGTGGCCGAACTACCGCGCTGCATGCCGGACATCAACCTGCCGGTGCAGGCGGGTGATGATGCGCTGCTCAAGATCATGCGCCGCGGGTATACGGTGCAGCGCTACCGCGATCTGATTGCAAAGATCCGTGATGCCATCCCCGATGCGTCGCTGACCACCGATGTCATCGTCGGACATCCCGGCGAAACGCGCGAACGTTTCGAGGGAACGAAGCGTTTGCTGGAAGACATTCGGTTCGACAAGGTGCACATTGCGGCGTTCTCGTCGCGCCCCGGCACACGCGCCGCCGACATGGAACTCGATCCGGCACTAGCGGTGCCCGAAGGTGAGAAACAATTGCGGCGCATCGAACTCGAACGCCTCCAGGAACAGATCGCCACTGAACGCAATGCGCGCTTCCTGCATCAGACCGTCGAGGTGCTGGTTGAAGGCGAACACAAGGGCAAGTGGCGTGGGCGTACACCGGGGAACAAACTGGTATTCTTCAGCGATCCGGAGGACTGGACGGGACGCCTGGCGCGGGTGACTATTACCCACACCGGTCCCTGGTCGCTCCAGGGCGTGCTGGCGCGGTCAGATGAGACATCCGCACGCGTCAACGGTGCGCTGCATGCCGTTTCTGTGGCGAATGGAGCAGCAGCCTGATGGAAACCCTGCGTTCGCCGGCGCCGCGTCTTCCACTTCCGGTTGCGCCTCGCGCTGCCATTGGCGCACTGATTGCAGACCTGCTGATTGCGCTCGGTATGGCGCTGATCCTCAGCGTGGCAGTGGTTGGCGTGATGATCGGATTGCGCGCCGCGCAGACCGGTCTCAACGTCGATGCCCTCGGTCAACTGAACCCGCAGGAGATCACGCGGCTGATTGGCGTCGATGGGATGCTGACGCTGCTCCTGCTGCAAAATCTCGTCTTCATCGGCATCGCGGTCATACGGGTGCGGGTGCTGCGAAGCGAACCACTGGCAGTGCTGGGGTTCAGTGCGCCTCAACCATTGCGTCTGGCGCTATTGGGCGTCGGGTTGGGAGTGCTGGCGCTCTTCGTGAACGGCATTGTCGGTATCCTCTTCGTCAGTGCCGGTATTCGTCAGAATCAGGCGGCGCTCTATCCGTTGTTTCCCGGCGATTATCTGGGACAGGCGTTATTCTTTGTCGGAGCGGCAATCCTGGCGCCGATCGGCGAAGAAGTGTTGTTCCGCGGCTACCTCTTCGGCTCCCTTCGCCGGCTTGCAGGCGAATCGCGCACGGGTATCGCCACTGCCTACGGTGTCAGTGCGCTGGTATTTGCCCTGGCGCACTCGCTGGCTGCCAGCGAGGGGGTGATCGGGCTGCTGGTTCCGTCGTTCCTGATCGGTCTGGTGTTCGCCTGGGGATTTGATCGCAGCGGCAGTTTGCTTCCCGGCATTGTTGCCCATGCACTGAACAATAGTATCGCATTTGCAGCATTACTGACATGCATCAACAATCCGGGCGCTTGCCCACAGGTGTGACAAGGAGATGACATTGACAAAGCAGGACGAAAAATTTCGTTTGCAACGCCGGTTGCAGAACCAGGCAGTTGAACTGGCGGTCAACAACCGCTGGGAAGAAGCTGTCCAGATCAACCAGAAGTTGATCAGCCTCGCCGAAACCACCGAAGCGTACAATCGGCTTGGCAAAGCGTACTTCGAGTTGGGGCGTCTGGCGGAAGCGCGCGACGCCTACCGCAACGCACTGCGCCTCACTCCGAACAACCGCATTGCGCGCCGAAATCTTGAACGTATCGAGGAACTGCTGGCACGTTCCGCCTCCCTTTCCGGCAGATTGAAAGCCGGGCGACAACTCGTTGATCTGCGGTTGTTCATCACCGAAGTCGGCAAAACCGCACTCACATCGCTGATCGACATCCAGCGTGGACCGGCGCTCGCGGCAGTCGTTACCGGCGAGAAGGTCGAACTGCGTCCCGAAGGGCGGGGTGTGGCGGTCTACGATATGTCGGGCGCGCTGATCGGGCGCATCGAGCCAAAACTGGCGCAACGCCTGAACGAACTGATGGCCGGCGGCAACCGCTACATCGCTGCCGTCGCTCACATCGACGGGCGTCAGGTACGGATCATCATCCGTGAGATCTATCAGTCGCCATCGCAGCGTGGTCGGGTCTCCTTCCCCGGCAAACTGAGCGAAAGCGCCCTGCGCGGTGGGTTCATCAGCGGCGCGCAGTTCGATGAATTCGGCGAGGAGTTGCTCGAGGAAGAAGAAGGCGTCGAGATGCGCGAAGATGTGGAAGAAGAGGTCTTTGGCGGCGAAGAAGAAGAGCTTGGTCTGGAAGAGATCGAGCCGGACATCGGCGACGATGAGGATCTGATCGAAGAATGAACCACATGCCTATGCCTATGTAGCGCTGCCGTACTATTGCTTCTGCGCCGCTCCTCATCTATACTGGAACTGGATGCGCCTCGTGCCATCCGGTTCTTTTTCTGTTGTCACGCCTCTTGCCTGTCATCTGATGGAGAGGAAGCGTTATGGAAGCGCGAATCGACGAAAAGGGCAAATTCTTTACCCCGCGAATCACGAAGGACGCCATCAACGCCTTCGTGCGCACTGCTGGCAAAATTATCGTCGGCTCGGTCTACGTACGCCCCGGCAACCGCCTCACCGACGAACTGAACAACGACCCATCGTCCTTCCTCCCCATCACCGACGTGCGCGTGTACAACGCTGGCGATGAAAGTTTTCAGTTTCAGTCATCGTTCATCCTGGCAGCGTATCGCGAGATTCTGCTGATCAGCGAACTCGACGCCCTGGCCACCATCCGCAACGTTCCATGGAATGCACTGTCCGCTGAACCGACACCCCTGATCCGCGAGGACGATGATCTCGGCGTCCACATCAACGAACGCGGAAAATACTTCACCGTGCGTACCCCGAAGGACGCTGTGCTCTGCGCGGTGCGTGGTGGCGACCTGGCAGTCCTGGGGTACCTCTACGTCCGCCCAGACCGACGTTTGAAAGATGAATTGAACGATGATCAGTCGCGCTATCTACCGATGACCGATGCGCGCGTCTTTCGCGTCAGCGACAACGTGCTGCTGTACCATGCCAGTTTCCTGCTCATCGGTCGCCACGCGATCGACATCGTCGCACCGATCGATACTGTCACCGGCGCCAGCAACGTTCCGTGGCTGCCTACTCGCTCGACGGAGGGAGAGGGGTGAGTTTCTTTTCACAGCAATTCGCCGGCAAGCAGCACACATCCTCATCTTCCGGCGCATCCGGCGGCGTTGCCGTCCCGCCTGAACCTGCGTCGATCGCGGAAACCGGTCTCAGCATGGGGTTTCTCAACGACCTAGTGCTGAAGGTGGTCTACTTCCACGGCAATATCACCGGGCAGCAGATTGCCGAGGTGACCAAACTGCCGTTCTTCGGCGTGCTCGACAAGGTGCTGGAATTCCTCAAACTCGAAGAGTATGTCGATATCGTCGGCGCGCAGGGAGGGTTCAACGAGCGCGCATTCCAGTATGTCATCGCCACCAAGGGGCGCCTGAAAATCCACGAAGTGCTGGATCGATCCCAGTATGCCGGACCTGCGCCCGTGCCACTCGATCAGTACATCGCCATGGTGCATCGCCAGTCGGTCGGCGATATGGTGGTGGACGCCAAAACCGTGCGTCAGGCGTTCGCCCACCTGGTTGTCAGCGACCGTATGCTCGACCGCATCGGTCCGGCGGCAAACTCAGCCCGTTCGTTGTTCCTTTACGGTCCTCCCGGTAATGGAAAAACGACCATAGCCGAGGGGATCGCCAACATGCTCGGCGGTCACGTCCTGATCCCGTATGCGGTCGAGGTCGATGGGCAGGTCATCAAGGTGTTCGATCCGCTCAATCATCAACTGGTCGAGCAACCGGCAATCGCCACTGTCCGCGAACCGGCTGTCAACTTCGAGGGTCGCTCGGTGGTCGATTCGCCCCTCCCCGACCGACGCTGGCTGGTCTGTAAACGACCGCGGGTGATGGTCGGCGGTGAGTTGATCCTCGAACAGCTCGAACTGATCTTCGACCCGATCGCAAAAGTGTATGAAGCGCCGTACCAGATGAAAGCCAACGGTGGGTTGTTCCTGATCGACGACTTCGGTCGCCAGAAATGCCGCCCGCAAGACCTGCTCAACCGCTGGATCGTGCCGCTGGAAAAGAAAGTCGATTTTCTTGCCCTTCAGACCGGCAAGAAAATCCAGGTGCCGTTCGATGTGCTGATCGTCTTCTCGACCAACCTTTCGCCACAGGACCTGGTCGATGATGCGTTCCTGCGTCGCATCCGCCACAAGATCGAAGTACCGAACCCGTCGCCGGAAGAGTTTCGCGCTATCTTTCAGCGCGTGGCGAAAGCGAAGAACATTCCCTATAGCGACGAAGGTTTGCGCTATCTCATCCTGGAACGCTACAAGCGCGACGGACGCGACCTGCGATCGTGTCACCCGCGCGATCTGTGTGACCAGATCCTGGACGAAGCGAAATATCGCGGTATACCGCCGTCAATGTCGCGCGAACTGCTTGATCGCGCCTATGATGCGTACTTCGTGAAACTATCATAGCGTTGGAGCTTCAACCATGTCGTTACTGAAACGAATTGGCGGTTCCCAACCGCAATCAACCGAGCCTTCCGCCGCCGTCAGCACGCCAACAGGCGCGCCAGACAATGCAGCGACGCTGCGTGCGACAGTGACCTCAGCCGGGAGCGACATATCGCAGCAGCGAATGCTGGAACTGTCGCTCTGGATTGTTGATCGCATTTTGAGTTCGCTCGGCAATCAGCAGGAACTCAAGCGCTCTCCCGAAATGGAGCGGCAACTCCAGGAAAAATTCACCCTGGCGTACCGGCAGAGCGGCGTGAATCTGACCGATGAGCAAACCAGGCAACTCTACGATATGGTGATGGACGAGTTGTTCGGGTTTGGACCGATCGAGCCGCTGCTGCGCGACGACAGCATCACTGAGGTGATGGTGAATGGACCGCGCGCGGTGTATGTCGAACAGAAGGGCAAACTGACCCTGACGCCGGTGCGATTCGCCAATGATGAGCATGTGTTGAAAGTCATCGACCGCATTATTCGTCCACTGGGACGACGCATCGACCGCAAGTGGCCGATGGTGGATGCGCGTCTGCCTGACGGTTCGCGCGTGAATGCAATCATTCCACCGTGCGCCATCGACGGACCATCGATCACCATCCGCAAGTTCGCCAAGAAAAAACTGACCGTCGAGGATCTGATCCGTTTTGGCTCGATGACGCCTGAAATGGCCGAGTTCCTGCGCGCCTGCGTCGTCAGCCGTCTGAACATTATCGTCGCCGGAGGCACCGGCTCCGGGAAAACGACCCTGCTCAACGTTCTCTCGAACTTCATCCCATCAGACGAGCGCATCGTCACGATTGAAGATAGCGCAGAACTGAAACTGGCGCAGGAACATGTGGTGCGGCTCGAGTCGAAACCGCCAGAGATCGACGGCACCGGGCGCGTGACGATCAATGACCTGGTGATCAACTCGCTGCGTATGCGCCCGGAACGGATCGTCATCGGTGAGTGTCGCGGCGGCGAAACCATGGCGATGCTCCAGGCAATGAACACCGGTCACGACGGTTCGCTCTCGACTCTGCACGCCAACTCGCCGCGCGATGCAATCGCCCGTATGGAGACGATGGCGATGATGGCGGGGATGGACATACCACTGCGTGTCATCCGTGAGCAGATTGCTTCTGCGATCGACCTGATCGTACAGCAGACGCGCCTGGAAGACGGAAGCCGCAAAATCGCCTACATTACCGAGGTGCAGGGCATGGAGGGGGATGTGGTGGTGTTGCAGGATATTTTCATCCTCCAGATCCTCGGCAAGACTCCCGAAGGCAAGATCATCAGCGAGCTGCGTCCCACCGGCACACGTCCACGCTTCACAACGCGGCTCGAAGCGCACGGCTTCAAACTTCCGCCTTCGATCTTCGGCGCTACCGTTCCCGGTCAGAAGCGTCCGTGGTAACGGTGGCACTATGTGCGGCGGCTGCGCGCCAGCGCCAGCGCATACACGTCGCGCGCACCACTTGCACGTAGCGCCTGCGCACAGGCATTGACCGTCGCCCCGGTCGTGAGCACGTCGTCAACCAGTGCAACGCACGCCGGCGGCGGCGGTCCTCTCCAAACAAATGCATCGGCGACATTCGCGATACGACCGGACGTGTCAAGCAGTGCCTGTTGCCTGGTGGCCCTGATCCGCACCAGTGGTCCCACGAGCAACGGCAGACCGGTTGCCCTGGCAACCTCACGCGCCAGCAGTTCCGCCTGATTGAAGCCCCGCTCTGCCAGACGGTGAGGGTGGAGTGGCACAGGAACCAGCGCATCACAGGGCAGCGGATGTATGTGCAGATGGTCTGCCAGCAGTGCACCGAGTGGACGCGCCATTCGTTGCCGGCTGTGGTATTTGAGACGATGCACCGCATCACGAAGCAGACCATCGAACACATACGCCACCTGCACCCCCGTCAACTGATCGGCAATCCGCGGCGGCTCGCCATCATACGCCACCAGGTGGCGACGGCATGCATCGCACAGCAGAGTGCCCAATTGACTACATCCGATACAGCGATCTGGCAGAAGCAGACTGAGAATGTGATCGATCCATCTGAACAGCATTGTGGACTCCCCTGCGCCTGACGTATCGCCAGAACGATACACCTCCGCGCCGGACAACACTATCACCCGTTGGTCTCGTCGGCACACGACACTCTACCTCTTCCCGGCAAGGTACCGGACTCCCGAAGCACTGCCAAGTCTGTACGCGGAGAACGTGGAAATCGCTGCAGAACCGCAGCGATCACCTGTGGGAGCGCGGGCATCCCCGCCCGCAGGCGCGCCGGGTTGCTGCACAGGCAATGGGTGACCGAAATGAATGCCGGTCGACCCGGAGGGCGTCGGTCTGCCCCTGGGAGCGCGGGCGTCCCCGTCCGCAGGCGCGCCGGGGTGGACAGACGATGGACGACCGAAAGGAATGTCGGTCTACCGGCAGGCGCGCCGGGGTGGGGGCGATTGCCCTGGGAGCGCGGGCGTCCCCGCCCGCAGGCGCGCCGGGTTAGACAGCAGGAATGCCACAACCGAAAGCACCCCAACGGGGAGTGTTCATGCCTCCATTTTCTTGCGCCAGTAGCGCGCCAGGCCGTGCCAGCTCATCTCGACCGCGCCAGCCTGGGCGTATTGCTGACGCACCGCTTCGCTGATGTCGGCATCTATTTCGGCATCGGCAAGCGCAGCAAGTTGCACTGCCGCAGATGCCTCATCATCACCGCGCTCAAGACTGACGCGCACCGTTTCAGCCCAACGCATCGTATGATCCCACATTTCGGCAATGTGTCGCTCCGGATCATGCGCCGGACCAAAATGGGTCAGCAGCAGCATGCGCGGATTGAGCGCCAGCAGCATATCCAGCGTGCGCCGCCATGCCTCCAGATCGATGTCCGGCGGTGGTGTTGCTGGACGCACATAAGTCTGCCCTGGCATCCGCAGACCAGTTGTATCGCCCACCCAGGCCGCTCCAGTCGTCTCATCGAGATAGATCAGGTGATGAGACGCATGCCCTGGAGCATCGAAGACACGCAGCGTCCGACCGGCGACGTGGATGGTCTCACCACCGCCAAGGGTCACAACCGCCTCTGCCGGAACCGGCAGGAACTCGCCCCATAGATAATCCATCTGCCCGCCATAGATGCGCGTCGCACTGCGCAACAGCTTATCCGGCGCGATCAGATGCGGAGCGCCACGATGATGCACATAGACTTTCAGATGTGGAAAGTAGCGCACCAGCGATCCAGTAGCGCCTGCGTGATCCAGGTGAATGTGCGATAGGACGATACCGTGCAGATCGCTGAACTCCAGACCAATCTGTCTCAATCCGGTTTCGAGGTTCGGCAACACACTGGCAGGACCGGGATCGACAATCACCGGATTCTCTCCCAGCAACACATACGTTCCGACCACCTGGGGGCGTCCAAGGTGATAATCGTCGACCAGTGCGATATTCTCCGGCAATCCATAACGGTTGTCGGTCATGCAGGCACGCTCCATTCATTTCAGGGAAATGCTTGTTTCAGGCTTCTATGATACCGAAGATGGTTACTCTGCGGGTCATAAAGACGGTGAGAAGAAAAACAATGAGGGTTCAGGAACACACCGTCTGGCTGGAAACGGAACGAGGGTCCGGCGTTTCGTCCTGCACACTGATCGAACTTTTGCCGAGACCGGCGCCATTCTTCTACACACCTGGTTTGTAGTGTAACAGACGCGTTGCAGGATCGCGATGCAGACCGAGAGAAACGAAGAGTATTGGCGTAACCCGTCCAATGCAGCGGCAAGAACACACCCTAAGCAATACGCCGCTGCTCCGGTTATGTCAACAGGCGAAAAGACACTCACAGAACATCGGGCGTGTTTCTTGTGGTCACCCCGCTATGCACAGCGTCTAATCCTCGCTCCGCTGCATAATCACATCCAGGAGTTCGAGCAACACATTCTTGACACTCTCGCGATCGGTCGCCATGCAGGGCAACACCTTGATATGCGCTGGAAGGCGCAGCGCCAGGCGCAATTCTTCCGGCGACCACGCATTGGGGCGATCCTGCTTGTTGGCTGCCACCACGTAGGGGGTTTCGCGGTAGGACATAAAGAAATCGATAATGCGGTTCGTTTCGCGGAACGTCTCGGGGCGAGTGCTATCAACCAGGATAACCAGCCCCAGCATTCCCTCCGAGAGAATCTCCCACATGAAATCGAAGCGCTTCTGCCCTGGCGTGCCAAACAGGTGCAACACCAGGTCATCACCGATTGCAATGCGGCCAAAGTCCATTGCAACCGTCGTTTCCTTCTTAATCAGGCGGGTATCGTCAGTCGCGCGACGTTCAGTCGAAACCACCTCGATCTCGCTGATCGTCTTGATGAACTCAGTCTTACCGGCGTTGACTGCGCCGCTGATGACCATTTTTACCGTCTGCACACCGGTCCTCCGTGCTGACTGCGCCGCTACATACCACGAATGCGGTTAATAATGCGGGTTACCAGGCTCTTTTTGATACGTGGCGCCTCAGCCAGGGGTCGGCCCGTGGCCAGCATCGGCACCGGCGCCGGCTTGCGGATGACATCGACCAACCCGGCGGTGAGAAAGCCATAGACAATCCGACAGACATCGAACTCGCTCATACCCGTCTTGCGGGCAATTTCCGCCAGCGTGTCTTTGCCATTGATACGCGCAAACACGCGCCACTCATCGGCGGCGAGGTTGATCCCCTTGGCACGCTCGATAGGTTGCTCGATAAACTTCACCACCATATCGGTGCTGGGGATACGGTCTTTGATCCGCCCCCACTCATCGATACGCCGCACCCCCTCCATGATCAGGTGCTCAACGGGCAGCGGCGTCGGCATGATCGGCGCTGTCGGTTCAGGACGCTGCCCCTGCTCGAAGCGAAACTCGCCTTCATTCCAGCCAAACAGGGCATACACCGACTCTTCGATATGCTGTTGCAACACCCGCTGCAATTCATCACGCCCGATCAGGTTGAGATCGATCAGCACCTGCGACATGCTCGCGCCATTCTGACTCCGATGTGCCTGTGCTGCCTGTTCCACCTGTACCGGGGTCAACTTCCCTTTGCGAACAAGCAGATCGGTGACCAGAACGTTATCGTCCCTGCGCATTGCCGTCAGCAACTTGCCCTTGTCGAAGTAGAGCGACGCCATTTCATCGGTGCGACTCAGGTGCAGGCAGCCCGTCTTGTAGCCTCGATCAACGAGGTACAGGAAATCCGAGAGACCGAAATCACGAATGTTACCGACCAGCGGCATGGGTTTCCTCCACTCGCACTGTGCGAGGGTTATGCAAGTGCGGCATCAGCAGGCGGGCGCGCCACACCGTGCGCCAGCGATGCATCGAACGCAGCGGGAACAACGCCATCGGCAGCCAGTACTGGGATCAATGCAGCTATCGCTACGGCGATCATTGTATCATCAGGCTCACGGGTTGTCAGGCGCTGCAACGCCAGCGACGGCGCAACCAGGCGCCGGACCCAACTGCGGTGGAACTGCGCCGCCGACAGGCGGAGCAGTTCATACGAGACTGCGGCAATCACCGGCACCAGGATGATGCGTGACAGTAACCGTTCACCAAGCGGCAGGCCCCCGAACAGCGCAAAGAATGGAATACTCAGCACAACGACAACCAGCAGGAAGCTGGTGCCGCAGCGCGGATGCAGCAATGTAAATGAGCGTACCGACTCGACCGTGAGCGGCGCGCCGGCTTCGTAGGCGTTGATCGTTTTGTGCTCCGCGCCATGATACCCAAAGGTGCGCTGAACATCCGGCATCCGCCCGATCAGCGTCAGATAGCCGATGAAAATTCCGAGTTGAATAAAACCCTCGGCAGCGTCACGCATCAGTGGTGTGGCACCCACCCGCTCCAGCAAACTGGCGATCAATAACGGCGCCACGAAGAACAGTCCAAATGCGAATGCCAACGCGACGATCAACGTCAGCGCCACTGCACCTTTCGACTGCGGTTGTTCTTCTTCACCAAGGGCGGCACTGGCGGAGAAATTGAGCGCCCGTACTCCGAGGTTGAGCGTATCCCACAGCATGAGGATGCCGCGCAGAAATGGCAGATTCTCCCACATGCGGCGACGCTCGACGTTCAGCGGTTCGTGACGAAAGACAATCTCCCCCGAGGGTGCGCGCACGGCAACAGTCGCCTGCCGCAAACCACGCATCATAACCCCTTCGAGTACCGCCTGACCACCATACGAAAATGTTCGCTCGCTCATGCTCTATCCGGCGCACCGCACAATGCCGAATGTTCAAAACATATCGATACAGGAGCAACAGGCGCGTGTAACCACCTATTGACGTATGATACCACGGAGCGTAGTGAACGACAATAGCGCACCGGTACCGACACGCAGTGGGTATATCGCCCTGGATGCACTAGGACGTCTGATTCTCATCACGCCTGGCAAGGTATGCTGCCGCAGCGCGCACTCCCGCCATCAGACCGGATACGCGAATAACCGGCGCAATTGCGCGATCTGCCAGGAATGACGTTGTGCTGCTGACGGTGCTGGTTGTATCGCGCAGATTTGCCGCTACACCCCGCCCCTGTTCCAGCACCTGATCGAGTTTGACCGACACTTCCTCCAGTTTAGGGATCAGCGTTGTACGCGATACGCGCGTCAGCGTCCGCACCGCATAGACCAGCACAAGCAGCAGCGCAATCGAAATCAGCGCTGAGATCATCTGAAAGACCGCCAGCACGACAAGAGCAATGTCGCGTGAGGCGACGCGAAAATCAGGGGACAGGTACGCGCCGATAATGAACCCGACAACGATCAGCAGTACTATCGTCAGTCCGATGCCGATCCATTTACCCACAGCGCATCTCCTTTTTTCAGGCGCAGCAGCCATTCGGATGCCACGAAGCGGCGCTGATTATATCACAGGCGCAATCGTGAAGCAACGATCAGCATAACCCACGCACCGAGGGTCGTCTCCAGAATCGGAACGCCAGCCGGGGTGATCAGGCGCAGCGGCAGGCGTATGCCGGTTGCCAGTGCGATGAGCGCCCCACCAGTGGCAGCAAGCCAGAATATCGGAATCTGCACCCATCGACGCCCCCACAACAGGTGCGCCAGAGCTGCGCTGGCAGTGACAATCAGCAGAATCAGCAGAAGCGCTGGTGGCATGGACAACCTTCCGGCGCGTCAGTCACGCGCGATCCGCCCGCCCCCTAGAACGGTATCGCCATCATAGAAGACGATCGCCTGTCCTGGTGTCACGGCGCGTTGTGGACGCGCAAAATGCACATCGACCGTTCCCGCCTCTCCGGGTATGACACGGGCAGGTACGGCATCGGCATGGGCGCGTATCTGCGCCAGACAGTCGAAGGGCGCCCTAGACCAGACGCCGCTGACGAACGTCACCCGTTCGGCACGCAGCGACTCGCGCTTGAGCGCCGATTCGGGTCCGACAATCACGGCGTTGCGGGCAACATCGAGTGCTGTGACATACATTGGTTGACCGGTGGCGATCCCAAGACCGCGCCGCTGCCCGATGGTGTAGAGTGGCAGCCCCTGGTGCCTGCCGACTTCGCGCCCCTCGTGATCGAGGATCGGTCCGGGACGGAGCGCATCGGGGCGCTCTTCGCGCAGCAGGTTGCGATAATCATTGCCGGGCACAAAACAGATGTCCTGACTCTCCGGTCGATTGGCGCTCGCCAGCCCACGCGCGGCAGCCATGGCACGGACCTCTGCCTTGGTGTAGTCGCCAATTGGGAATATCAGGCGCGCCAGATCGTCCTGACCAAGCATATACAGCATGTACGACTGATCTTTGTCGCGATCAACGGCGCGCAACAGGCGATAGGTAACGCGCTGCGCGCGATTGGCTGGCGGCAATCCGGCGTCTTCGTTATCGTGACGTATCTCATCTGCGCGAATCCGGGCATAGTGCCCCGTAGCCACATAGTCGAAGCCGAGGGTACGGGCGCGCGCCAGCAGGGCGCGAAACTTGATCTCGCGGTTGCACTCCAGGCATGGGTTCGGCGTGAAGCCGCTGGCATATTCGCGCAAAAAACACTCGATCACGTAGCGCCGAAACTCGCGCTGGTAATTGAAGACATAGTACGGAATGCCGAGTTGCGCGCAGACCCGTCGCGCACTCTCGGTCATCTCCTGTGAGCAGCAGAGACTCTCCGCCAGTCGGTCGTCTTCCCCTTCCCACAGGTGCAGGGTTACGCCGGTGACATCGTGCCCGGCTTCGTGGAGCAGCGCCGCCGCCAGTGAACTATCGACGCCGCCGCTCATTGCAACCACAATCTTTGCCATTGCTTACGTATTTCTAGATGCCCGGTTGAACACATGCAACAACCGGTGTTTATTCGACAAAAAGCGGCTTACTGCCGCTTGTCAACGATAAGTATAGCATAGCATATTGTCCGGTTTTCAGGCGGAAGCCCTGACCACGGTTTCCAGCACGTGCGTCGCTCCCGCCGACTGTAATGCCTCCCGCACACGTTGCGCAGTCTCCGTTTCAACCAGCGCAATCATCACCCCACCCCAGCCGCCGCCGGATAATTTTGCGCCACGCGCGCCAGCACTGCGCGCTGCAGCAATGAGACGCTCCAGTTCTGGCGACGATACGCCGATTTCCTCCAGTAACGCCTGGTTGCGATCGAGCAATGGTCCTAAGGCTGCACGATCCCCCTCTGCCAGAGCGCGCCGCACCTGATGCACAACCTCTGCTACTGCATCGAATAGCGCCTCGTAGCACGATGGACTCCTCTCCCAGCGTCGGCGCACCTCGCCGACCGGCAGGCGTGTCGCGCTGCGCACACCGGTGTCGCCGATGAGTAGCACGAACGGCGCTGCAATCGAGAGCGGCTCGATCTGGTGCGGCGGCTCGCTGCAACGCTGAAACCAGATTGCCTGTTCATACGCAATCACCGTGTTGTCGATACCACTGGGTGTACCGTGGAAGCGCCGCTCACTCTCATAAACCAGCGCTGAAACCTCGGCGGCGCTCAGGTTGCGCCCAAACGCCGATGCCAGCGCGCGCACGATGGCAGTCGCAATTGCAGCGCCGCTTCCCATCCCGCCTGCAATCGGGATGTCCGACGTGATAGTTATCTCGATATCCGGCATATGCTGCACGCCAAACTGTCGCAGCACCGTCAGCGTCAGTTCAGAGAGAGGGTCGTGCGGAGCAGATGCAATCAACCAGCGCCGCCCAAGATCGGGCGCCTCGAAGCGAATGCCACTGCCCGGTGCAACAGGGGCAATGCTGACCCGCGCACGTACATCGGTGAGCGGAATGGCAATCGCCGGGCGACCGTAGACAACAGCATGTTCGCCGCAGAGAATGATCTTGCCGGATGACGATGCGTAACTTCGCATAGAACCGGAAACGGAGGATTTACTCCCACTCGATAGTTGCCGGAGGCTTGGAGGTAATATCGTACACCACGCGATTGACGCCGGGGACTTCGTTCACGATACGACTGCTGACGCGCGCCAGCACATCGGCGGGCAGACGCGCCCAATCCGCTGTCATGTAATCTTGGGTTGTCACGGCGCGCAGTGCAATGACATCGACATAGGTGCGCCCATCACCCATCACGCCAACACTCCGAACCGGCAGGAGTACGGCGAATGCCTGCTGTGTCGCGCGGTACAGCCCGGCGGCGCGCAACTCGTGCATAAAAATGGCATCGGCAGCCTGCAGGGTTGCCAGACGTTCCCGCGTGACCGGACCAAGTACACGCACCGCCAGACCAGGACCGGGGAAGGGATGCCGCCAGACCCACTCTTCCGGCAAACCCAGCGCGAGACCGGCAGCGCGCACTTCATCTTTGAACAAGTAGCGCAGCGGCTCTACCAGGGTCAACCGCATATCGGCGGGCAATCCACCCACATTGTGATGAGTCTTGATCGTCACGCCCTTCTGACGATCCGGCGCCTTGCTCTCGATAACATCGGGATAGAGTGTTCCCTGCGCCAGAAAGTGCGCACCTTCGATACGACGCGCCTCGCGCTCGAAGATGCGCACGAATTTTTCACCGATGATCTTCCGTTTCTGTTCAGGATCGGCAATACCGGCAAGGGCGTCGAGGAACTCATCTGCAGCATCGACTGCGATCAGGGGAATATGAAAATGCTCGCGGAATGTGGCAACAACCTGTTCGGCTTCACCCTGGCGCAGCAACCCGTTATCGACAAACACGCAGGTCAAGCGATCACCGATTGCCCGGTGAACAATCAGCGCTGCGACTGCCGAGTCAACTCCACCAGAGAGGGCGCAGATCACCCGTCCATCACCGACCTGATCCCGCACCCGTGCAATCGCCTCGGCAACGAAACTCGCCGGTTGCCAGTCGCCGCGACACCCGCAGATGCGGAACACGAAATTACGCAGTATGTCGCGCCCGAAACGGGTATGTACCACTTCGGGATGGAACTGGATGCCGTACCAGCGACGTTGATCGTCACCGGCAGCGGCGAACGGTGCGCCAGGACTGTGCGCCATGACGCGGAAGCCGACCGGCAGCGCGGCGATATGATCCCCATGGCTCATCCACACCTGCTGATGCATCGGGGTGTCGGCAAAGAGTGGACCGGGATCGACCACCGTGATCTCAGCCGGACCGAACTCGCGGCTCTGCATACCCTCGACCCGCCCACCGAGCGTGTGCGCCTGCAACTGCATCCCGTAGCAGATGCCAAGCACGGGAAGGTCGCATTCACGAAGCCATAACGGCAGTTGCGGCGCGCCAGGCTCATAGACGCTCGCCGGACCACCGGAAAGAACGATGCCACGCGGTTGCAACGCCAGCACATCCTCTTTGGGCGCATCATGCGGCACGAGTTCGCTGTAGACGCCGAGTTCGCGCAATCGACGCACGATCAGTTGCGCCGTCTGAGATCCGAAATCAAGAACAGGGATGGATTCGTGCATGATCAGGAAGGTGGTGCTTTGCATTATACTGGAAGACCCTTGTGGATCACCGTTGATCCATTATACCATTCCGAAGGAGTGACACGATGGACCTCTATCTGCTCCGCCACGCAATAGCAGAGGAACACTCGAACGATGGCAGCGACTCGGCACGCACGCTGACACCGGAGGGCGCCGAAAAGATGCGCGTTGGCGCCCGTGGACTGCGACGACTCGGTGTGCAACTCGACCGATTGCTGACCAGCCCGTTGACCCGCGCACGCGAAACTGCCGATATCGTTGGTGCAGCGCTGGATATTGCTCCTGAGACAGTTGGTGCGCTGGCGCCGGGATGCAATGCGGCGACGCTGCTCGACTTACTGGCGGATATGCCGCGTGCGAAGAGCGTTATGATTGTTGGGCACGAGCCGGACCTCAGCAGTATCGTTGCCGAATTGACGGGCGGCAGCCGGGTTGTTATGAAGAAGGGTGGCCTGGCGCTGATCGACCTCGCCTCCCTCGATCCCGGCGCGGGATCGTTACTCTGGGTGTTGCCGCCGCGGATCCTGCGGGTGCTCGGTAAGGGAAGCTAGAGCCGGTTATGACTGTTTATTTCTGATGGATGCGGCATCGGCTGATCACGTTCACGCCGCACCAAGCCTGCCAGGCACGCAAGCGCCTGTCCACATCTTCCATCCTGGCTCGCTTTGATCAAAGATATCGATTGCACCGATGGACGCCAGAGGAACGGGCAGGAGTGACGCATGTGTCACCCCTGCCAATGCGCACCAGGGCAATCCCCTTCGCGCTCGACCGGCAGCGAGCGGATGCGACCCGTGCATGGGCGAGAGCACTGCCTTCGCCTGCCCTGCCCGACGGGACGGTTGGGTCATCGACTTTCCTTCCTGCCAGGGCAACTGGCGACAGATGCCATACCGGGCGTCTCTGGCGACGACCGTAGCAGGACTGTTATCGCGGCAATCTGCTGGATGCCATCTCCTGTTTTGATCATCAGGATGCCCGTCGCTCCCGGCGCGCGAACTACGGCAACCAGGCGAGCGGCGATGCAAAGTCGACGTTGCTGATCAGACGAACCGACGGAGTTGCGCCAGGTTGCCACAGCCACACCTCACCCGGACGTGCCGCACCTGTCGGGTCGAAAGGCTCGTTGAGCGACGCATCGGGCCGCCATCCGGGTGGAAGCAGCACTGCCAAGCGCGTTCCATCCGGCGACCAGACGGCACTGGAGGCGCGTGGCAGATGCACCGCACTGCCGCCGATCATAGTCACCGGACCCTGGGGAAGATCAACGGTGCGCGAGCCATCAAACGTCACGACCTGCACCGACCATGCATCATAGCCACCGAATCCGCGCGCATCGCTGTAATTGTGTTCAATAATCGCCGCTCGCCGTCCATCCGACGCAAAGCGCACCGGCAACAACCATCCTGCACCCTCGGCAAATGGACGCCCCCTACCCTCGAACGACCCGCCAATCTCGCTCAGATTAATATCGACTCCGACCTGCATGCCGAGATACCGATGATAGGTCACCGACGCGCCATCAGGCGACCAGGTAGGTCCATAGACGAGCATGCCAGTGTTGGGCATCGGGGCATTGGCGCCATCGGCACTGGCAAAGTTCCAACCATTCTCACCGCGCCGATTGATCAGACGCACCGTATTCGCGAACACCGGCGCTTCCCCGACTATTGCCGCATCACGTGCAGTTGGAGGGGCGCTATACGCAATACGACGACCATCGGGCGACACCGCCGGATCGCAACCACGTGCGAGTGACTGACGTTGCCCGGCGGCGAGATCGATGACGTAGACCTGGCTTGCACTGCACCACAATGCCCAATCGGGCCAGAGTTGCGGCAATGGTTCACTGGCATCGGCAGCAGCAAAAACCAGCGCCGAACCTTCGGGCGTCCAGGAAAGCGAGGACTCAACATCACGATCACTGGTCACCCGCCGGAGCGCGCTGCCGTCACGCGCCACGATCCAGATATCGAACTGATCGGTTTCGCGCACGACTGCGATCAGATTGCCATCAGCAGCAGGAGCGAACTCGTATACCCGATCAACGAGCCGACGCTCACCATTCGCATCGAAGAGCCAGAGCGAACCGTCACGCAGGAAGATCAGCGCGCCGGTCAATGATCCTTCCGGCGGAGGTGATGGCGTGGGTGGAAGCGGTGAAACAGTCGCTGCTTCGGGCATTGGGAACGGCGTAACCGTCGCCGGAACCGGCGACGGTGAGGAAAGCAGCGTCGGTTCCGGTGTCGGCGACGGGAGAGTTGTGGGCAACGGGATTGGCGTCGGTGGAGGCGCCGCAGTCGGCGCTTCCGGCGGCAACGTGGGAAGCGCGGCTAGCCGAGGAGGCGCGCCACCGCACGCTGTCAGCAGTACAGTAAGCGCAATAGCCAGGACGATGATGGTGAAGAAGCGTATGCGGTGCATGGAGAACCAGGAAATAAGCATCGGGAACCGGTCAGCGACCAGCGGCTGAACATGCGCCTGCCCGTCATAACACAACCGAAAATCACTGCACACACATTGTACCGCGGTGGGGTTCACAAACCGATGAGACGTATCTGACACAATGATCATACTGTTACTCAATGTGGTAATGATCCGGTAACCCTGGTGGTATACTATTGCATGGGGTTCAGGTTAAGGCACTTCGATAAATGGAGCGGACTCGAACGACCATGACGCCGTCCAACTCACAGAGCCACGATCAGCAAGCCAGCCACCCACGCAGCACAGACAGACTCGCCGCACAGCGAACCGGCAGGAGACCATCCCAACCGCGATTCGTTCTCCAACCGGTCGTACTCGATGATACTGTGACAACAACGACCGGGCAACCGTCGGATGTCTTTGGAATGAACGAACAGGCGGGGAACGAGGCGCCATGCGCCGCAGAACGTCAGCCCGGCGGATTGAACGAACAGCGCGATAGCCAGCATGTTCCGCGTAAGAACACACCGCTCGATCATCGCATACCGATGACGGGGCGTTACGCGATGATCGGTGCACTGCTGATATGCAGCGTGATCGCGATTATGCTCTTCCTGACGTTACTGCTGGCAGGAAGGGGATCGGTCATCTGATACATATGAGGGACGACCGACAAGGAGCGCCCCTCGCCTTTATATCTCACTGCCGATCAAAGTCCAGAAACTTCCATCTGGTGCAGTGAATGAAAAACTCAACTCACCGAACTCGTTCGTCATCACCCCGGTCACATCAGTTGCGCTGCTGGAAGCAACCCGTGCATGCCAGGCGTTGATATCCGCTACACGATACGTAAACAACGAGTAACCCAGGCTGCCTGGACGTGAGCGATACGTAAGGTCGTCCGTTTTGATGTGATTCGGAATGCGACGCAGCAGCAGCCGTCCAGACACGACACTATCGGGAGTATCTCCCGAATATGGAGCATCGAATGTCGTTCCGTAGTACACATCGCCTGGCTGCATCCCATACAGTTGACGCCATCCTTCGTCGAGCATGTCATATGTCTGTAACTGTTCGACAATGACAGGTTTGAGACCCAGAACATCGCTGTAGAACATGACCGCTCTGGCGTCATCGCTCTGAAAGACCAGACCGCTGTGGGTAATCTGGCTGGTTTTGAACTTCGCGGCTTCGTTGATGCAGCCATAGTATGGAAGATTGTATCCGAAACGCTCAAAAAACATCTGGCGCGCAAAAGGCTGGAGGATGATGAGTTCGCGCACACCGCATACATCACCAATGAACGGCTCCGATTTGCCGAAATCGTAAATCTGTGACCATTGTGGTGAAACGATACTTATGTCAAAACCATGACGGCGGGCTATTTCAGCATGGTTGAACAGTTGTAAGACATCACGAGTCAGTGTCGATGTCCAGCGGCTGCCAGGCGTCAGGAGTCGGGTCAGACCAAGCCCTTCGTTCGCCGGCTTTTCCCAGATAAACAGTCGCACTAACCCATGATCGGCATCCTGATGAAGTAAACGAACTGAGCGCAGATGGGAGTCAACGCCATACAGCGCTTTCGCTTCGCCAGCTCGCAATTCGCCGATCGAACCGATCCGATACCCAAGTGTTTCCCAGTAACGAATCTGTGGCAACGGGTCGGTCACACCAATACAGACTTCGTACACGCCACCGATCGGTGATTGCCGGGATCGTCCTGCTGATTGGGGTTTCTGTGATTGGATCATAGGCATTCGAGCGATCACGGGCACGAGTTTCAGCGATATAACACGACATCCCTCAGACGGCTGGCTTCTCGCCACTCCTCCTAAGCGTTGCAGGGTCAACCTCCTGGCATCTGATCGTGGTTGCGATAATCGTGGCGCAGGCGAATGCCTGCCATTCGCATATAGCGCTTTCCTCCAGTCACAAGCCAGTCGGCAATCGTATGCGCTGCGCTTCCGCTGATGAAACCGAGAACGAACAGACGCACCATGTCCGGATTGCGCCGCATGATGTCGAAGAACCACGCCGATGCCTGCGTATGCAGATCAGGAACACCGATACCGATCCCTCCCAGGAGCCATGTTCCCCATACAACGATCAGCAGTGTGACGAGATAGAAATAGATCAGGCGTAGCAACGGCGCGAAAACCAGGCTATGACTCCAGAAATGACGGTGTGGAATAAGCCACATGTACGGGCGCCATATCCAGAAGAGAAAACCCCAGCGATTATCGATAGCCGAGTCGATGTCGAGATCGGGCGAAAAGAGGAGACCGGAGATCAGGTGCGCGCCGGTCAGTACGGTTGCGCCAGCAGCCGCATCGTCACGACCACCCGCCTCCAGCAGCACATAGGCAGTAGGGGTAAGTATAGCACCAGTCACAACAGTGATGATGTCGTGCGTTCGCGTGTCTGGCATTCTGCTTCCTTCATCAGGCAGCGCCTGACGTGTTGCGTGACCCGGCAACGATGTCACCTTCTGCCCGGCAGAGAGTCATAGGCAGCAATCGCTGCCGACAGCGTTCATAGACCTTTCGTTCCGGCGGGCCATGCCAGATCGAGAAACCGCTGAATCTCGACCAGATAGCCATCCGGATCGCGCAAAAAACAGTGATAGATATTGTAGGCAGGATTGTACTGAGGAGGTTTTTCCACGACAACGCCGCTCTCTGCCAGGTAGCGATGCCATTCATCGACGTCGTGCGTCACCAGCGTCAGGATGAGCGCGTCAGAAGGCAGTGGAACAACGGCGTCGCGCCGTTGACAGATGCCGAGAAAAGCATCGCCGGCGACGCGGTAGATACGACAGGAACCCTGATCGAGCACCAGCGGCAGACCGAGCAGGTTCTCGTAGAACGCGGCGCTGGCGTGCAGATCGCGAACGTAGATAAAGGTCACAAACTGATCGAATGACGGTGGTTTCATGCCTCCAGAATAGCACATGCATGCGAAATATGCAAGACGTGATCGCAATCTTGTGCTACAATCAGAACAGTTCAAAGCAGGAAGGGAACCGGGGCGATCTATGAACGTTCAGGATCGGGCAATCGCCGATCTGCTCACACAAGCGGAGGATCGGCATCTGGCGTTTGTACGGGCGAATACGCGCACCGGCGACCTGGCGCAGACGCTGGCGGCAATGGCGAATGGTTCGGGCGGAACGGTAGTCATCGGCATGCGCGGGCGACAGGTCGAAGGGGTGACGGACGCCGATGCTGCGCGCGCGATGGTGCTCGATGCAGCGCTGGCATGCACGCCGCCGCTGGTGTTGCCGCTGCCAACTGTTGTTACTCACAATGGTGCAACGCTGCTGGTCGTCACCGTTCCCGCAGGGCTGCCGCATGTCTACAGTGTCAATGGAACCTATCTGCGCCGCGAGGGTGCGACGAATGCGCCGCTTTCTCTCGATATGTTACGGCGCCTTCTGATCGAACGCGGTGAAACCAGCTGGGATCGGATGACGCCGGCAAATGCCACTCTCGCCGATCTCGACCCAAACAAGATCGCCGCTTATGCGCGGCGTGTTGGTCCGATCGCCGAAGCCGATCCGCTAGCATTCCTGGTGCGACGCGGTTGTCTGGCACAACGAACCGATCCGGCAAAGGGAACGCCAGACCTGATCCCAACCAATGCCGGTCTGCTCCTTTTCGGCAGCGAGATCGAGTGCTGGTTTCCACAGGCAGAAGTGACGCTGGTGCGCTACCAGGGGCGCGAGATGAGCGATGAATTCCTGCGCGAAGACATCCGCGACACGCTGCCCGAAACAGCCCGCCGCGCCGAGCGCTGGATCGTTGAGCATATGCGGCACGGCAGCCGGATGATCGGGCTGGAACGGGAGGACTGGACGCAGTTTCCGCTGGGAGCGGTACGCGAGGCGCTGATCAATGCCCTGGCGCACCGCGATTACACCATCCGCGGCGATTCCATCCGGATCATGCTGTTCAGCGACCGCCTGGAATGCTACTCGCCGGGGCGCCTGCCAGGGCATATCACGGTCGACAACCTGATCGACGAGCGCTTCAGTCGTAATGAAACGCTGGTGCAGGCACTGGCGGATCTGGGGCTGATCGAACGTCTTGGCTACGGCATCGATCGGATGTTACGTCAGATGGCTGATGCCGGGCTGCCGCCGCCGGAGTTCCGCGAAACTGCCGCCGGGTTTATGGTCACGCTGTACGGGCATACCGGCGATGACCGCGCCGACGCTAGCGGCGCCGATGTTACCGCCTGGCGACGTATGGGTCTCAACGAGCGACAGATCGCAGCGCTGCTGTTCCTGGCAACGCATCAACGCATCACCAACCGCGACATGCAGGAACTGACCCCCGACGTTTCCGCCGAAACGTTGCGGCGCGACCTGGCTGACCTCGTCGAACGCGGGTTGCTGCTGCGCGTCGGTGACAAGCGCGGCGCGTACTACATTCTCAAATGACCGCGCAGGATCGCCAGTTCCTGGTCCAGTAATGCGCCAATTCGCGCCAGACGCTCCCCCACGTCGGTCAGTTCCAGCAGTTCCTGACGCTCAGCAAGGCTGGCGTGCAACAGCAGCATCGACGCCATCAACGCCGCCAGATGCCGTGGATCATCGACCGACTCAAGTTGAGCGCGCAACTCTTCATTGGGCGGCAGCGCATTGAGCAGTTCATGCGCCCGCATCTGCGCCTCGTGCATATGGGTCGTTATATCGGGATTATCGAGACGATCCGGCAAACGGCGCGCCTGCACCTGCAGGTACGGTTCCTGACGGGTTACCCGATCAATGACGACGCGATCGAATGCTTCGAGCGCAATGCGGAGCGTTCCGTCATGCAGGCGTACCAGGCGATGCACCTGCACCAGCGCACCGACAGCATACCACTGCGTAGGGTCATCGCCGGGTTGCGCGCTGACCACGACCAGACTGCCTGATACGACTGCTTCGTCCACCAGGCGGATCGACGCCGGACGACTCACAGCGACCGGTACGACGCATGGCGGAAAGACCACCATGCCGCGCAATGGCAGGAGCGGCAATTCATCAAGAAGAGCATCATGAGCGTCGGTCACGATCAGGTCTCCGTGCGCAGTATGTTTCTTGCCTTGTTCCTAAAGAGCTAAAGCAGGCTCATGCCTTGCCTTAGTTTATGAAAGTCGGTCTCGTTACGCTAGCCCGAACAGGGCTTCTATAGACAGATCAGGCGGCTTCAGCCCAACTCAGTGCGTATGGCTGAGCAGTTTTTAGACAAGTAGAAGCATACCATCTGCTGCAATGCTGCTGTTCGACGTTGACGCCACCCTTATGCTGTTGCCCACTCCTCGGCAAACAGCGCTGCCTGCTCCAGCACCGTCTGCGTGGCCTTGTCCTGTTTGTCCGGCGGGTAGCCGTACTTGCGCAGGATGCGCTTGACCAGTACGCGAAGCTGCGCGCGAACGTTCTCGCGCAGGGTCCAGTCTATCGTGACGTTGCTTCGGACGGTCTGCACCAGCTCCTGGGCGATTTTCCTGAGGGTCGGCTCGCCCAGCACCTTTACCGCGCTGTCGTTAGTTGCTAGGGCGTCGTAGAAGGCCAGCTCCTCCTCGCTCAAGCCGAGCTTTTCACTGCGTGCGTTCGCCTCGCGCATGTCTTTGGCGAGCGCAATCAACTCTTCAATCACCTGCGCGGCCTCGATGGCGCGGTTCTGGTAGCGGCGGATCGTCTGCTCCAGCATCTCAGCGAAGGAGCGCGCCTGCACGACGTTCTTGCGCTGGCGCAGCTTAATCTCTCCTCTGAGCAGCTTCTGCAACAGCTCCACCGCGAGGTTGCGCTGCGGCATGCCGCGCACCTCGGCCAGGAACTCGTCGGAGAGGATGGAGATGTCCGGCTTTTGAAGCCCCGCCGCGGCGAAGATGTCTACCACCCCTTCCGGCGCTACCGCGCGCGAGATGATCTGCCGCACCGCGCGGTCGAGCTCCTCTTCGGGCTTTGCCTCGCCCGGGGCGCGCTTGGCGAGCACCGCCGCCACGGCCTGGAAGAACGCCACGTCATCGCGAATGCGCAGGGCCTCTTCGTGCGGCACCGCCAGCGCGAAGGCCTGTGAAAGCTCGCGCACGGTGCGGAGGCAACGGTCCTTGCCGTTTTTTTGCTTCAGGATGTGTTCCTGGGCCGCGGGCAAAAGGCCCAGCCGCTCCTGCGGCGTGCCGCTCATCCACCTCGACCGGTCGAAGCCGTGGAAGAGGTCGCAGCAGATCTCATACTTCTCCTGCATGACAGCGACGGCCTCGTCCTGATCCAGCGCCGTGCGGCCGGTGCCGCCGCTTTCGGTGTAGGTCGCGAGCGCGGCCTTCAGCTCGTGCGCCAGCCCCAGGTAGTCCACCACCAGCCCGCCAGGCTTGTCGCGAAAGACGCGGTTCACGCGGGCGATCGCCTGCATGAGACCGTGGCCGCGCATCGGCTTGTCGATGTACATCGTGTGCAGGCTGGGCGCGTCGAAGCCGGTGAGCCACATGTCGCGCACGAGCACGATCCGGAGCGGATCGGCGGGATCGCGGAAGCGGTTGGCCAGGAACTCTCGCCGCTGCTTGTTCCGGATGTAGGGCTGCCACTCCGGTGCGTCTGATGTCGCCCCGGTCATCACGACCTTGACCACACCCTTGTCGTCTTCGTCGTGGTGCCACTTTGGGCGCAGCCGGGTGATCTCGCGGTAGAGCTCCACGCAGATGCGCCGGCTCATGCAGACCACCATCGCCTTG
>DAOUBK010000112.1:0-7367 GCA_034432635.1 Roseiflexus sp. | reverse complement strand
CCCAGTTTCATCAACACACCGGCGTGCAGCATCGAAACCGCCGTCGGCGCAGCGACGTGTCCGGTTGGCGACCAGGTATGGAAGGGGAACATACCCGCCAGCACTGCGAACCCTAGGAACAGCGGTACGAAAAAGATGATCTGCACATCGCGGCTGAACAGCGCCGATTGCGCCAGCAGGCGCATGTCGAAGGTGCGAAGCGTCCCGCTGTAGTAGACGGCGACCATGCCCAGAATGATGAACGCCGATCCACCCATCAGGTAGAGCGTCAGCTTCATCGCGCCATACTCTTTGCGCGTGCTCCCCCAGATGCCGATCAGCAGATACATCGGCAGCACTGCCAGTTCGTAGAAGATGAAGAGCAGGAACAGGTCGAGCGCCACAAAGACGCCGTACACGCCGGCCGCCAGCAGTAGCAGCAACGCCCAGTATTCGCGCGTCCGTTCTTCGATGTTCCAACTGATCAGCGCACCGGTGAAGATGACTAGACCGTTGAGCAGTAACATTGGCAGGCTAATGCCATCAACGCCGAGGATATAGTTGATGCCGAGTTCCGGCAGCCAGGGAACTTCTTCGAGGAACTGAAACTTCTCCGGACTGCGGTAGTCATATGCGAGATACACCAGCAGTGTCAGCGCCAGGGAAATGAACGAGAAAACCGCGCCAACGATGCGGATTTCACGCTTTTGCTCCGGCTTCAACAGCGCGATGATGAGCGTCGGTATCACCAGGCTGAGCCATATCAGACTGAGCCAGGGAACATTCAGCGGCAGATCGATCAGGTTCATACGTCGTCCTGTTGCACATCGCCGTTCAAGGCAGAAATACTCTCACCAGCGCGGTTGCCGTCTGGTTCGACAGGTCCATGATCGGCGCCGGGTAGACACCCAGGATCAGCAGTGCGATCAGCAGCGGCACAACCGCCAGGGATTCGCGCCCGACCAGACGCATATCAGGCAGGGCGCTGCGCTCGTTCGTCCGACCGTGGAATATCTGCCCATACATGCGGAGCAGTGCCAGCGCGGTCACAACCAGCCCAACCGTTGCCAGCAGTGCGAAGAGCGGCAGCGATGCCCAGACTCCGCGAAAGATGAAGAACTCGCCGATAAACCCGGCAAGCCCGGGCAACCCCAGGTTGGCGAAGGTCGCCACGCCCATCGTACCCGCAAAAACCGGCATCGTCGTGCGCAAACCGGCGAGTGAGCGCATGTCGTCGGAGCCGGTGCGCTCGGCGAGCATGCCGGCCATCAGGAAGAGCGCACCGGTGGACAGACCGTGGGCAACCATTTGGAACAAAGCGCCATTGATTGCGGTTGCGCGGGTAGCGACATCTGCCGCGCCCACGGTTGCTGCTGCAGCGACTGCCAGACCGACATACCCCATGTGGTTGACCGAGGTATACGCAATCAGACGTTTGAGATCGCCGCCAACCTGTTCTAGAGCGCCGAAGGCGCCGGCCACCACGCCGATCAGCGCCAGTGCACCGATTGCCGGACCGAAATACTGTGCTGCATCGGGAACCAGGGGCAGCATCAGGCGCAGCATGCCGTAGGCGCCCATTTTCGACATCACTGCCGCCAGCAGGATGGAAGCAGCCGGCGGCGCTTCACTGTAGGCATCCGGTAGCCAGGTATGGAAGGGCCAGATGCCCAGCTTGATCGCAAAGGCGATAAAAATCGCCCAGAACGCAATCGACGTGTAGAGCAACGGATAACGCCCAAGCACGTCGGTGATTCCGAGTTGCTCGACATAATTGAAGATGATCTCTCGGAGCGTCAGATTGACCGGATCGAGCGCCGCGCGTTCGACGGTTAAGCCCTGCCCCAGTCGCGCCAGTGTGATCAGATCGAACGTCGGAATGCCAGCGGCGGCGGTGGCGACGTAGAAGAACTGAAACAGGAGGAGCATGCCGATCGAACCGGCCATGGTGTAGACGAAGAACTTGAGCGCGGCGTCGCGGCGACGCTGTTCCGGATCGGTATCGGCGGCGTGGCGACGTCCCCATCCTTGAATGAGAAAATATGCCGGAACCAGGCTGAACTCCCAGAAGATGAAGAAGAAGAAGAAATTGAGCGCCAGGAAGTATCCCAGCAGTGCTGTTTCCAGCAGAAACATCAGTGCCACGTACAGTTTCACCCGCTGCGTGATGCTGAACGACGCCAGCATCGCCACCGGCATCATCGCTGCTGTCAGGATCACCAGCGGCATACTGATGCCATCCGCGCCGACGAAATAATCGACCCGGATCGCCTGCACCCAGGGGATCTTCTCGACGAATTGCACAATCCCCTGTCCGTCGGCAGTGGCATACGGGTTGAACCCGACCCAGACGACGATTGCCAGGGCCAGCGGGATGGTAGACCACGCCGTTGCGCCGATCATGACCGTGCGATCATCGAGGCGCAGCGCGCCTGCCAGCGCCGTCAGCGCCAATCCGACCAGGGGCGACAGGATCAGCAACGTCAGCCATGGCGTCGATGCGTATGCCAGATATGTCATATGGTTACCTTTGGACCTGCAACCCTGCTACGCTCAGAACGTGCCTTCGACCTTACGAACCTTTACCGCACCACATACAGGTACAGTACCCCCAGGACGACGGCACCGGCAAAAGCCAGTGCAATATAATCCTGGATTTTACCGGTAGTTGTGCGGCGTGTGCGATCCCCGGCAACCTGTGTGCCGGTTGCCATCAGGTCGGCGCCATCGTTCAGCACGGCATCATCGATGATGAAATTCACCTGTCCCAGGAAACGGGTCAAGCGTCCGGTGTCGATCACCAGGCGATCCAGCACCTGCGCGTCGAACCAGGTCCAGACGCGCGCCAGGATTGCCGCGAGTGCGCCGAACGTTGCCGCGTACAGTTCATCGATATAAAACTTGCAGTTGAGCATGGTAAAGACGGCGGGAATCAGCCGTTCCAGCGGGTCGGCTTCCTCAGCGGAGGCGGTGAATGCCTGGCGGTATACCAGCCAGCCAAGCCCGATGCCGGCAAGCGCAATCGCGCTCGAAATACCCATTACCAGCAGGTTCAGTTTTCCCGCTTCCTGACCGAAGAACTCTGCCAGATGGTGGTACCCCTCGAAGGGCAGGTTGATGAGACCGGCAAACAGGGCGAACAGCGCCAGAATCACCAGCGGTACGGTCATCGTCCAGGGACTTTCGTGCGGGTCGTGCGCCTCGTGATGGTGATCATCGTGATGTGCGAACGCATACGCCGGTTGCCGGGTATGATGACCACGGAACGATCCAAAGAATACCAGCATCACCTGGCGAGTCATGTAGAACGCCGTCAGGAGCGATGCCAGGCTGAGCACAATCCATACCGGCGTACTGGCGCGAAACGCATCAGCCAGGATTTCGTCCTTGCTCCAGAAACCGGCGAAACCGGGGAAGCCGGCAAGCGCCAGGAAGCCTGCCATATAGGTGAAGAACGTCACCGGCATCAGGCGGCGCAGCCCCCCCATGTTACGAATGTCCTGCGCAGTATTCGAATCGTGACCGACGGCGGCTTCCATCCCGTGAATGACCGACCCCGAACCGAGGAACAGCAACGCCTTGAAGAAGGCGTGGGTCAGCAGGTGGAACATTGCCGCCACCCATCCGCCAATGCCCAACGCTGCAACCATGAACCCCAGTTGCGAAAGGGTCGAGTATGCCAAAATACGCTTGATATCGAACTGACCAACGGCGATCAGCGCGGCGAACAGCGCCGTGAATGCACCGATGATCGCGACGACCGGTAACGCATCGCTGACCTGGAAGATCGGAAAGGTACGGGCAGTCAGGAACACACCTGCCGACACCATGGTGGCGGCATGGATCAGGGCGGAGACCGGCGTCGGACCTTCCATCGCGTCAGGGAGCCAGACGTGCAACGGGAACTGCGCCGATTTGCCGATGGTGCCGCAGAAGATCAGCAGTGCGATGCCGGTGGCGGCGCTGATGCCGATCCCGGTGACTGTGGTAGCCAGCCGCTCCAGCAACTCCGGGTTGAACACCTGTCCGGGTTGTGTGCCGAGTTCCAGAGTACCGGCTTCAGTCCACAGCCATGCCAGACCGATCATCAACAGCACGTCACCAATCCGGGTTGTGATGAACGCCTTGATCGCCGCCTGGCGCGGGGTGATCTGGTTGGGATCGGCGTAGTTTTTATCGTACCAGAAGCCGATCAACAGGTAGGAGCAGAGTCCCATGATCTCCCACGCCATAAAGAAGAGCAGCAGATTGCTCGCCATCACCATCGCCAGCATTGCGGCAGTGAAGAGTGAAATGAACGAGAAGAAACGCGCCTGGCGCGGGTCGTGCGCCATGTAGCCGACCGAAAACAGGTGAATGCAGGTGGCGGTGATCGTGACCATTACCAGCATTGCTGCAACCGCCGGGTCGATGATGTACCCCATGGTGAATGGGATGTCACCGCCGGATGGCGCCCAGCGCACCGTGCGAACGATGTTTGGTTCATGCCACTCGAAGCCGTGACCAGTCTCTGCTCCGGCAGGCGCTGCGGCATGCGTCGCGTGCGTTTGTTCTGCAACGGCGCCGTCCGGTGTGATCTTGATGCCGCCGGCGACTTCGACGGTTGTACCGAGCGCAATGATCGTCGCGCCGACCATCAGGAATGTCGCCAGCCATGCGCTTGCCTGCTTATTGCGCTGGATCGGCGTCAGGGTAATCACCGCAAAGCCGATCAGCGGCAGAAACGGGATCAGCCAGGCATTCTGCAAAAACCATCCCATAACCTGTCCCTGTCTTCTATGTCGGATGAGGACTGAGAACCGCGAACCGAGAACCGGGAACGCGCTCAACCGCGCAAACTATCGACCTCGTCGGCATTGACAGTCTGGCGTGCGCGGTAGATGGCAATAATCATCGCCAGACCGATGGCAGCTTCCGCAGCTGCAACGGTAATGACGAACAGCGCGAAGGTCTGTCCGGCGACGACATTCGGCTCCAAGTAGCGCCAGAACGCGACCAGATTGATGTTCACGGCATTGAGCATCAGTTCGATACCCAGCAGGATGCCGACCGTATTGCGCCGTGAGAGTGCGCCAAACAATCCGACACAGAAAAGTGCGCCGGCAAGGGTCAGCACCCATGGAAGTGGAACCGCCTCGGTCATTGACGGCATAGCGCGCCTCGATGCAGAACAACAGGAAAGCAGAACAATCCGATCAGACTCGATCCCGCTCACGTCTCGCTGCCGGTCGCCTCCGACGGTTGAATAACACTCACCGCCGGCTCGGGCGGGGTTGCAACCTGCTGCTGCCGTTGCCGACGCAGGCGTACCTGTTCTGCCAGCGTCAGCACGCGGCGTCGCTGCTCACGCTCCTCGAAGGCAACGACGATGGCGCCAATCATGGCCACCAGTAACAGGATTGCTGCTACCTCGAACGGCAGAAGGTATTCACGCATAAATGCCGTGCCGATCTGTTGTGCACCAGAGATGGCTGGCGGCTGCCCGGCAGGCGGAGGTGGTGGAAGTTGCCACGTATGCGTCATTACCGTCGGCACGATCAAAACGCCAAACAGTGCTGCCGGCACGATCAGCGTCATCCACCAGCGCGGCGTCAGTTGCCGATTCTGACTTCCTTCCAGGTCGCGCGTCAGCATGATGGCAAACAGGATCAGGATCGAGACAGCGCCAACATAGATCAGCACCTGCGCAACGCCGAGGAATTCCGCCTCCATCAACAAGTACAGCGCGCCAACTCCGAAGAACGACGAGATCAGCCAGAGTGCAGCGTGCACAATGTTCTTTACTGTGACAGTCATAATCGCCGCCACAAGAATGAACACGCCAAAGACCAGGAAGAGAATGGTAATCAATGTATTCATAGATGCCAATCCGTCAACAGTGCTTAACCCCGTGGGCACGCTCAGGATGCCACGACCGGTTCCTCATCCCACTCTTCCTCTATCGGTCGTTGATTGATCGAGAGAATCCAGTACGTTGCAGCGATATTGATGATCGCCGTCACAATCACGGCGATCAACTGACGTTGCCAGGCGGCAAAGCCATCGAGATTCACCAGGCCGCTCCACTGTGCACTCGTCCATTGGGTGAACGACACCATCAGCGATGCCGACACGATGTTGACCAGTGCGAGCGGCAGGAGCAGTTTCCAGGCGAAGTCCATCAACTGATCGACGCGCAAACGCGGGAACGCGCCGCGCAACCAGATCATCACGAAGAACAGAATCCAGATTTTTGCCAGCAGGTAGAATGCCGACAGTGCCGCCGCAGCGTGTACCCACGGACCGCCCATGTTCGCCAGCGCCACAACCCCCGGTCCCTGCCATCCGCCGAGGAACGCGGTGGCAGCGAGCGCCGCCAGTGCAAAGTTGAGAATATACTGCGCGATGTAGAACATTGCAAACTTCATCCCGCTATATTCGGTCATGTAGCCGGCAACGATCTCTGAGTCTGCCTCCGGGATGTCGAACGGCGTGCGCTCACCTTCTGCAAGCGCTGCAATGAAAAAGACCACGAAGCCGAGTAGCCCAACCGGCGTAAACACCCACCATCCCAGACCCAGGTCGAGCACCTGTACCGGTTGATCGGGCGAACCGGGGAATAACGTGATCGAGGTATAGAGCAGCGGCGAACATCCAGCCGGATCGGGGCAGAGAATAGTCGCACCCAGAATCGGCACGCCTGCCTGCAAGTGCGGCAGGTTCAGCAGCGACATGCCGCCAGCCAGGATGACAACTGTCAGCAACGCAGTGACTGCCGGGATTTCGTAGGAGACCAGTTGGGCAACTGCACGCATCGCGCCGAGGAGTGCGAACTTGTTGTTCGACCCCCAACCCGCCATCATCAACCCGACACCTGATACCGCCGACACCGCGACAATGTAGAGCAGTGCGACATTCAGATCGATTGGTTCCCAACCACGCCCCCATGGAATGACGGCGAGCATCATCGCCACCGGCGCCAGCGAGACAACCGGCGCCAGCAGGTGAACCCAGCGATCGGCATTGCGCGGGACGATGTCCTCCTTGGTGAACATTTTGACCGCATCGGCAATCGGTTGCAGCAAACCCTCTGGTCCGACCCGGTTCGGTCCGAGACGATCTTGCATGCGCGCAACAACCCGTCGCTCCGCCCACACCATCAGAATGAAGTTGCCAACGGCGTAGAACAGAACGATGGTTGTGATGATGAGATAGGCTATCAGGACGATCAGCCAGTCAGGCAGGGCGCTGCCAATCCACGATCTCAGAATGTCCGTCATAAAGCGTGCTCACTTATTGATCGTCATTCCCGTCTTGCTTCTGAGCCGCAGCCTTTTTAGCAGCATTGGCGGCGCGGATGGCTGCCAGGCGGGCGGCTTTGTCGTCGGGCATGCCGCTGGCGGCAGGTG
>DAOUBK010000111.1:0-6798 GCA_034432635.1 Roseiflexus sp. | reverse complement strand
GTGGTTGAACCAATTTCGCCGCATCCTGGTGGGCTGGGAGAAGAACCCTGAGAACTACGCCGCATTTCTGCCTTTCACTTGTGCCTTGATCGCTTTTCGTGCATCCGGGTTATTCGGATAGGCCCTTAGCCGGTCCATGGCGTGCCCCCGGGTTTCCGTGCCAGCGTCTCGATCGTCAGCGTGTCACCCGAGGGGTGCGTTTCGATACTCAGAACATCATCGGTTTGCGGCGGCATAAGCCAGTTGAAGAGATGCGCACCGAACTGCGGGAATCGATCCCACGCCACCCACTCCTCTCCCCATCGGCCGCTGAAATCGCTCGTCCATGCGATTGAGCGCTCTAGACCATACTGCCACGCTGCCATCAACGTATCCTCCTCTGGAGTGGCGAGCACGACCCGTGCGGTGTCACGCAGCGTTGTCAGCACATAGCCGGATAGCCAGGGCACTGCGTCGATGCTGCGGATTGCGGGATGTGGCGCTCTGCGCAACGGCATAACTTCCCCCTCTCATCCATCAACAGGTCGGGAAGATCGGCAGCGCGTTCGGTCAGAAAGGTGCGCCCGCCGCCAACTGCAGCCATATCACGGATGAACGGCACGTGGCTGCCCTGCCCGACGGCAATCGAGGTCAGGGTGATGCGCTCAGCGTGCAAGGCGCGTACAACGTCGAGAGCGCCTTCCTGCTGCACAGTATCGTTTCCATCGGTGATCGTGATGATATGGCGAACGGGGCGGTCACTGGCGCGAATGTATCTCGCCGCTGCTACCAGCGCATCAAATGTTGATGCCGCTCCCGCCAATCCGCACCTGATTCATCCGTTCGATGGCTCTGTCGCGCTGCAATCCCGGAAGCGGACCAACGACGATGCCTGGACGATCATCAAACGGCAGAATGGTCAGTTCATCCTCGTCGCGCAGCAGTGAAGCTATCCGTCACGCGCCGTCGAGCGCCAGCGACAGATTAGACACACCATCCTCGGTCATTGCCATGCTGCCCGAAATATCGATGACGATCACCACACTGACCGGCAGCATTTTGCAGTAGACCGGAATGTCCACGGTCACCGGCAACGCCGCTTCGACCGGGGTGTCGCGCCAGCCACCTGGACCGAACGACTCTGGTCCGCCAACCATGATCAGACCACTGCCACGATTGTGGACATATGCAGCGAGGCGTTGCAGTGTCGATTCGGAAAACGCACAACGAGGGACATTCACCAAGGCGATGGGGTCGTACTGGCTCATCGCCAGCGTCGTGTCGGGCATTGCCGCTGGTTCGACGATGGCAACATCTATGCAGGCAGCACGTAGCGCACGTTCTAGACTGATTGCATCTTCAGACGACTGCGCAACCAGCAATACGCGCGGTCTGCCTCTGACGACGCTGAAGGTCTCGACCGCATTGTTCTGAGTACGGATATCGCCGGGACTTCGAGGCGCACAGTGTAGCGATTGAATGAGGGTCGGCGCTTCGGGGAGCAGGATGGAGAGGGTCTGGCGCTCAGCACCGATACTGACCGGCACAGTTGTAACCGTTCCCCTATCAGGTCCTGTCACGATCAGGCATCCGGTAGCAGGCGCATTGCTTTCGAGATCGACGCGCAACGACAGACGCTGACCTTCACGCGCGATCGATGGTAGCGCCACGCTGACAATCTGCGCATCGAGACCATCGGCAATGCCACTGAGTGAACAATATCGATGGGAATACCCACTGCTGCCGCACGTTGCGCAATCTCGCGCGCATTTCCACGATTCTCGCCGCCATCGGAAAGGAGCACCAGCCGTCGATACCCTTCGGCGGGAAGCAGCGCCATACCGAGTTGCAATGCCTCTGCAATACTGGTTGCATTGCCGGAAGGACGTACCGCCGGAGCGCCAAAGGCGCGTTCCGACGACGGCATGCGCTCAACCAGCGCCTCGCGTCCGAACACCACCACGCCAGCACGATCGTCCGGCGGCATCGCTGCCAGCGCCTGCGCAATGAACGCTTCGGCGCGCGCGCTGCGACACTGCAACCGAATCCGAGCCATCGAGGAGAAAAATGGTGGTGGTGAAACCGGGCGGTTGCACAACCTGCGCACCTGCCAGCGCAGCGACAAGTGCCAGAACTATCACGGTGCGGAGGATCAGAGCGATCCGCTGCTGCCAGACTCTGCCATGCGAAGGCGCGATCAACGCGACTCCCCACAGCAGCGGCAACACGATCAAGAGCCACAGGGCATCGGGATATATGAACGAAATGTTCATACTATGCCGATTGGCGACGCGCAGCAAGCATGCGGCGGAAGTGCTGCCGCAGGTACGCCAGGCTGTTACGCTGGTACACAAGCCATTCGACCACGACGACCAGCAATGCCGCGATAGCCAGCCAGCGCCAGATCTCCTGGCGCCCGACCTGTTCACGGGTGACTGCCTGCTGCAAACCGCTCACCTGCGACACGCGCAACTCGCTCGCCGGTGCAATGTTCGATTCGTCCGGGTCGAACAGATTGACAGCGAAACGACGCTGCTCGATCACCTGATCGCCGCGCACCTGCTCAACCAGGTAGGGTCCGAGCGTCCCAGTGTTGGCATAGATCGCCTGCCCACCCTGAATCTGCGCCGCCTCAGTGCGCCCGTCCGGTCGCACCACGCGCACGGTGGTCGCCGAGGGATCAACCGGCGTGATTAGCGGTTGTCCCGGCGTGATCTGCGACGCTTCAAGACCGCTGCCCGGCGCAAGATAGCCAATGATATTCGAGATCAGCAGCGGAAATGCCACCTGGAGCGGCAAGTCGGAGTCTTGGAGCGCAAATGCCAGCACCACGATGCGCCGCCCTTCACGTTCCCCGGCCATCAGGATGGGGCTGCCGTCTCCTTCAACCAGCACCTGCGCCCATATCCCCGGTTCGACCCGTACTGCGCGCAGGACATTCACATCACTCACACTGACATTGCGCAACAGTGGTGGCGTCTGCCCCTCGATGGCAGACGGAGACGGGCGCAACAGCGGAAACTCGACGATGCCGGTCACCGAAAAGACATCGGTTGAACGCGGCGGCGCAATGAAGAACAGATTCCCAGGTGGCAACGTTTCCGGCACAACCCGATCGAAGATCGTTACCTGCGGCGCCGGATCGACCGTACCAGAAGCCGTTGTTGCGCCGGTCACCGTAACGCCGGGCAGCAACGCAAGCGCGGTTGTGAGGAATCGATTGCCGGGACCGGCGATCTGCACATTCATTCCAGCGCCTGCCTGACTCACCGCCCAGACGCGATCATCAGACGCCAGGTAATCGGCATCTGGCGCAGCATTGAGACGTGCCTCGGCAACGCGCACCTGAGCCGGAATATCGGCGATGATGGTCTGCGAGGAACCCGGCGCATCGTCAGCGGTGAAGTTCAGTTCATACGCATTGAACAGCGAACCGTCGAGGTACAGATCGAGCCGTCGCGTGACCGGCGCTGAACCATACCTGGTCACCTGGACGAACAGTGTTTGACCGGCGGGTCCGGGTTGCATGGTCAGTGTGCTGATCGCCATATTCTCGCCGCGTTGACCGATGGGGAAGTAGCGCACTGTCGCCGGAACGAGGATATCGGTCGGAATCTGCACATTCCCATCGGAAATGATAGCGACCTCGCTATCCGGCTCACGCGCCGACAGCGCCGCAGCCAGCGTCAGCGCCTGCGACAGATCGCTGCGACTGCCGACGCCAGGTGTGATCAAACGAATGGCATCGATCATCTGGCGGCGATCGGTGGTGGATGCAGCGACCACTTCCATCTGCCCGCCAATCGCAATAATCGTCGCACGCCCGCCTTCGGGCAGTTGTTCGACCAGCGTCTGCGCCTGGCGACGCGCCGCCTCGAGACGTGATGGCGCGACATCGGTTGCCGCCATACTTGCCGAGCGGTCAAGAATGATGATCAGGTTCCGCCCGCTGATACCGGTCGTCAGAAAGAAGGGGCGCGCCAGCGCAATCGCCAGCAGGATCAGGAGCAGCAACTGAAGGAACAGCAACCAGTTGCGCCGCAAACGCTGCCAGGGCGCATTCGCCTCGACATCACGCACCATACGCCGCCAGAGGAATGTCGAAGAGACGCGCCGTTCCTCACGACGCAATTTCAACAGATACATCGCCACAATCAGCGGACCCACAATAAGGGTGCTGAGCAGAGCGAGTGGTGCGAGCAGCGACATACGACACCAGCGCGATCAACGAAATACGCCACGTTGACGCAATATCGTCAGAATGAATTCTTCGACCGGTTGCGCTGTATCGACCTGCACATATGTAATGCCGCGTCCATGACAGAAGCGTTCAATCGACTCCTGCCAGTCATGGAGATGCTCAAGGTAGCGCTGCAACGTCTCCAGATCGGCAGTAATTTCGACCGCCTCGCCGGTTTCGGCGTCCAGCAGGCGAAAATCGCCATCGAGTTGCGGGCGCAATTCCTGCGGCGCCAGAATATGGATCAATGTTATCTCGAACGGGCGCGACCCCAGCGCGCGCAGCGCCTCTTCCCAGTGCGGATCGAGCAGGTCGGAACAGAGGATCAGTGGTCCCGGATTGACAGCAGTGCGCACATAGCGTTTGCAGGCAGCGGCGAGGTCCCCCGCAGCGCCGGGCTGGAGGCGCTGCAGAAACGCGAACAGCGGCAGCGCCCCGGCTTTGCCGCGCACACCGCGCAGTTGTGCGCCGGCGCCAGCTGCAAACGCCGTAACGGTCACCCGATCGAGCGTCGAAAGCGCCACATATCCAAATGCAGCCGCCAGACGCCGGGCATAGGTCAGTTTATGCGGGGCGCCCCAATCCATCGACGCGCTGTTATCGACCAGCAGATGGATCGTCAATTCTTCCTCCGCCACGAAGAGTTTGAGGAAGAAGCGTTCCATCCGCGCATACAGGTTCCAGTCGATCTGACGAATATCATCGCCGTGGACATACGGACGGAAATCGGCGAACTCGACCGACGACCCGCGGCGCGGACTGCGCCGCTCACCCTGGATGTCGCCGACCATTGCACGGCGCGTGAGCAGCGCCAGGCGATCCAGTTTGCGCAGAAACGCCGAATCGAACAACGGTTGTGATGTGGAGGTTGTCACCGATGCACCAGGATACGCACAAGACCGACGTCGGCAGGATAGTCAGAACTCACTCCGCACGCACGGATTCGACCACCTGCCGGACGATATCATCAGGCACGACACCTTCCGCCTGCGCCTCGAAGTTGAGGATCACGCGGTGACGGAGAGCGGGCAACGCCGCCTGGCGCAGATCGGCGAAGGCAACATTGTAGCGCCCATCGAGGAGCGCCATGATTTTGCCTGCCAGAATGAGCGCCTGCATACCGCGGGGGCTGGCGCCGTACCGCACATACTGCCTGGTCACAGCAGGCGCGTCCTTATCTTCGGGGTGTGTGGCAGTGATCAGGCGCGCTGCATAAGCCAGCACATGACTGGCGATAGGCACCGAGCGCGCCAGGCGTTGCATTGCCAGAATTGTCGCCGCATTGGCCACCTTGCGCACCTTTGGCATATGCGCACCGGTTGTACGGTTGGCGATTTCAACCAGGTCTGCCGTTGTAGGGAACGGGATCAGAATCTTGAAGAAAAAGCGATCCAGTTGCGCTTCGGGCAACGGATAGGTGCCTTCCATTTCGAGCGGGTTCTGCGTCGCCAGAACGAAGAACGGACTTTCGAGACGATGGATGGTTTTGGCGACTGTCACCGTATGTTCCTGCATCGCTTCCAGCAGAGCGCTCTGAGTTTTCGGCGTTGCGCGATTGATCTCGTCTGCCAGGATGAGGTTAGCAAAGATGGGACCCGGCTCGAACCGGAACGTCTTATGCCCCGACTCGTCCTCGCTGATGAGCGTCGTACCGACAATATCCGCCGGCATGAGGTCGGGTGTAAACTGGATGCGACTGAAGGAGCAGTCGATCACATCGGCGAGCGTGCGTACCAGGGTGGTTTTCGCCAGCCCCGGCACCCCTTCGAGGAGCGCATTGCCTCCCGCCAGCAGGGTGATGACCGTCTGCAGGATCAGTTCGCGCTGACCGACGATCACCTGCGCTATTTCGGTTTCAATTGCCAGCGCACGCTGACGGAACTCTTCGGGTGACAACACATCCTGCATCTTCTCTTCGGCTGCTGTCATACGTTCTTCTTTCTCAGAGACTTACGGTTGTTGCGAAACTTCGCACCATCAGGCTGATCGAAACGATAATCAGTGCCACCCAGGATACTGCTGTGATTGCAAAGACAAACGCCACGATGCTGGCAGAGGGTTGCATATATCGTCCACTGACAATGATTGCCTTGCTCCCAAAGACGACGATCAATGCTAGTACGGCGAGGAAGAACCAGATCATACGCTAGCTGAACCTCCTAACTCGAACCTGGAGTCAGGGAAATCGGATCACGGCTCAAGCCGTGAGAAATAGTCACGCACATAATCCTTCAGGTGCGGCGGGATGGCGCTCCGCTCGAGCGCCTCGCCGGCTGCCTGCTGATAATCGCGCAGCACCTGCTGATACGGCATCTGAAGCGGGCTGACTCTGCCTGGCACATTCATCTGCCCCTGCTGAATCTGCGTCTGCCCGCCTTCGCCCTGCTGACCCTGAATACGCTCAACATCACGTGATTGCCCATCGGGCGTGAACGGCTGATAGACAAGGTCACTGCTGCCACTGCCCGCCTCACTGCCCGTCGCCGGACTCTGCGCGTCTCCTTGCTGACCCTGCTGTCCCTGCTGACCCTGCTGACCCTGCTGTCCCTGCTGTCCCTGCTGTCCCTGCTGTCCCTGCT
>DAOUBK010000110.1:0-111020 GCA_034432635.1 Roseiflexus sp. | reverse complement strand
CTGGACGACCGCTCCTTCCTGATCCGCAGGATTGCCGCCGGTATCGCTTACTGGAACCGCGCCAGGACGGGAGACGGGCTGCATGGCGCTGTCGGGCAGCGGCGCCGCCGTCGTCTCTGGTATGGGCGCGTTCGGATCGCCGAGTGGCATCGCCGCGCGCGAGGGCGTGAGCATGACTCCGGCAATAACAGCAACGAATAGAACGATGGAGAACGTGAAGGCGAGTGTGGTTGCGTTCCGTTGTGCCAGCAGTTTCAGCTTGAGCATGGCATCTCCACTTCTTCTCTTCTGATGTAATGTAACAGGCAACAGTCGATCGGCGGCGATTCGATGAACACCGTGCCTGCTGTCTGACGATGAACCGACAGCGCGCCGATCAGGTGCGGTATAACCCGCGCCGCAGTCGGCGGGGAGCGCGGCAGCGGAAGCAGCATCCAATCCGACACAATCCACCGCATGATCGGCAGGCGTCGCTCCGGCGGCGACTGTGCATCATTTCCCGATACTGACATCATTTCGCTGCGCTGGCACTGAGTCGTCGGAAGGCGCACCAATCAGGACAATCTGCCATCCACGTAAACGGCGTTCAGTGCACGGAAGACGCAGCTTCGCGCACGAACGCCGTCTGCAGGTCGCAGCTGGGTCTGGTTCCCTGCTGCGTGTCTGGTTTACTCTGTCTGGTAGTATAGCCGCCGGGCATCGAAATGATAAGACCAACCATCTCCGACCTTTGTACTGGCGGGAATGCGACATTGGTACTATGCCTGGTACCATCTCCACAGCAGATCAGGGGACGATTCTGTGGCGATATGGCTTGACGCACCTGTGCCAATGGCGTACAATCGTTCAGGTTTTGTCGTTCGCCGGTCTTTTACACTCGGCAGGGAGCCGATCCAGTGGTTCTATGCGCCTGCTCCATCTTGCAGATCTGCACATCGGCATCGAGAATTACGGACGTGTCGATCCGGCAACCGGATTGCACACCCGGCTGCGTGATTACCTGGAACGCCTGGATGAGGCGATTGACATCGGGCTGGCTGAGGGGATCGACGCAGTGGTGATTGCGGGAGATGTGTACAAGAATCGTACTCCCAACCCCACCCATCAACGTGAATTTGCGCGGCGCATTCACCGTCTGCGCTCATCGGGGTTGCCGGTGCTCATCCTTACCGGCAATCATGATGTGTCGCCGGCAGCCGGGCGCGCCCACGCGGTCGAAATCTTCGATACCCTGGCAGTCGATGGAGTGACGATCGCCGACAGACCGCGCATCCACACGCTGCCGACCCGATCCGGTCCGCTTCAGGTGATCGCCCTTCCCTGGGTGACGCGCCACACCTTGCTGACGCGCGACGAACTGCGGATGGCGTCGTTTCTGGAGGTCGAAACGATGCTGATCGAGCGGGTGGAACGATTTTTACGTCAGGCGGCTGACGATGTCGATCCGGCGCTCCCGACGATACTGACGGTTCACGGAACGATCGACGGCGCGACGCTAGGCGCGGAGCGGCAGGTGCTGCTGGGGCGCGATCTGGTGTATCCGCGCAGCCTGATGGCGCTGCCGAATATCGATTATGTCGCCATGGGGCACCTCCATCGTCATCAGTCGCTCGGCGACCATCCGCCGATCGTGTACCCTGGCAGTATCGAGCGCATCGATTTTGGGGAAGAAGGGGAAGACAAGGGGTGCGTGATCGTCGATCTGGACGCGAAGGGTGAGGCGCGCTGGCGCTTCCACAAACTCTCGGCGCGCCCGTTTGTCACGATTGCGGTCGATGTGCGTGGCGTGAGCAACCCGATGGCGCCGGTATTGAGCGCGATTGAACGCCGTTCGCTGCGCGGCGCGGTGGTGCGGGTGAAGATCGAAGCCCGCTCGGAACAATCAGACAAAGTGCAGACGGAAGTCATCCGGCGCGCGATCGAAGAGGCGGGCGCATATTTTATCGCTGCCATAGGAGTTGAAGTGGAACGCAGCGCGCGTGGACGCCTGGCGCGTGACGATGCGAGCGTGCTGGACGGATTGACGCCGCGCCGCGCGCTGGAGCTGTACCTGCGCCAGAAAACGCCGCCGCTCACGGAAGAGCGTATTGCCGCGCTCCTTGCAGCCGCCGATGAACTGTTGACCGGCGAAGACGAGACGGGTTTTCCGAGCCGGTGAATGCCTCTGCGCCCTGCGGTGAAGCGCGGAATGATGATGGGATCGTGTGCATCGGGTGCGCCGTGATGCACGCCACGCCGTTCCGATGCGGCGCTCCGCCCGCAGTCCATTCCAGCGCACCGGGAACATCCCGGAATGATCAGGGGAGTGCTCTGGCAGCAAGGCGTGCTGATCGATCACAATCCGTAGAGCACAGCGTTTTCCATCAATCGCTCTCTACGTCCGCTGCGTCTTTTCCATACAATGCTCGAGGCGATAACGCTCGCGCAGCGCATCAATACTCACCAGATTCCCTTCCTGATCTTCACAATACCAGTATTCCCAGCCATTGAAAGCCGGCTTGTTCTGGACAAGAGCAGCAATTTTATGGATAGATCCGATTCGATTCCCCCAGAGAAGGTGCGAGTCCGCCTTGACCGTTGCAACGACCTTTCGGTCTTTTGAGAAGACCTGTTGACCGATGCGGATATAGTGCGCTTCGATCAGTTGACCGAAACTGATCCGTGGCGCCGTGCGCTTCGATGGCGTGACCAGCACTGTCTCATTAAAGGGCGCCAACGATAGCGTATCAATTCTTCTGCGCGCAACTTCGATATACGCAGGTTCGAGTTCAATGCCGATATAGTTCCGCTTGAGCCGCTTGGCGACTGCTCCGGTCGTACCGGAGCCGAAGAACGGATCGAGCACAATATCTCCGGGATTGCTGGAAGCCAGGAGAACGCGGTACAAGAGCGCTTCTGGCTTCTGGGTGGAGTGAACTTTCTTCCCGTTCAGTTTGATGCGCTCCGTACCGGTGCAAAGAGGAATATGCCAGACATTCTGCATCTGTTTCTCATCGTTGAGGTGCTTCATCGCGTGGTAGTTGAAAGTGTATTTTTTCTGCTCAGCGGATTTTTTAGCCCATATCAACGTTTCGGTGGCATTCTGAAAACGAGTTCCGCGAAAATTGGGCATCGGGTTGGTTTTGTGCCAGATCACATCATTCAGAATCCAGTACCCCACATCCATCATAATCGCACCAACCCGAAAGATATTGTGATAGGAACCGATCACCCAGATCGTTCCACTCTCCTTGAGCACTCTGCGGCATTCGCTGAGCCAGTTTCGGGTGAATGTGTCGTATTCGGCGAAATCGGTAAACCGATCCCATTCATCATCCACGCCATCCACCACCGTTTGATTCGGACGGAGCAATGCATGACGAAGCTGCAGATTATACGGCGGATCGGCAAAAATGAGATCGACAGACTGCGCCGGAAATGTCTTCAGGACCTCGACGCAGTCGCCCTGAATAATCTCGTTGACAGGAAGCCGTAAGGTGTCTTGTTCGTCCAGACAGTGCGTTTGGTGCATCAGAATGCCTCCGCCGACAACTGTTCCGGGCAGGGAAACCAGTTTCGACTCAGTGCATGCGCAAGTATACGCTCGTTTGTGCTGCCCGTCAAAGCAGGGCAGACAGACCCTTCGAGCAGGGAAGCGATGCGCCTGTTGCGTGATCGTTCACAACAGGAAACCACGAAAACCGCCACCGGATGCCGAGGCAGGCGTCTACCTTGCAAAGCATACGCCCCCTGACGACATTCGTGGCGGCACGGTCGGGTTTTCCTGCGCCGGCAATGCGGGTTATGCCGACGTTCGCATACGGATATGCGGCGCGACCTCTTCGGCAAACTGGTAGAGCGGCGTATGATCGTAGGCAATCCGCGGAAAGTAGGTGATGAAGTAGTCTATTCCTGCGTCAGCCAGCGCCTGCAAGCGTTCGACGACCTGTTCACCGGTACCGACGATAAAGGCTTGCTGCAACTGCTCGACACTCCACCCATAGGTTGCACGAATACGCTCAGTTGCTCCAGCGATGTCGGCGCCCGGTTTCAACAGCACGATATTGACATTGCTCGACTTGATAATCTCGTGATAGTTGCGTCCAACCCGGTCGCAGTGTTCGCGGAGAATGGACAGTTTGCGACTGTTCGTTTCCGGTGAGCCGCCGATGTTACAGGCATTGCCGTACTGCGCGACGAGTTTCAATGTCACCTGTTCACCGCTGCCGCCAATCCAGAGCGAGGGATGCGGCTTCTGCACGCCGCGTGGTTCGTTGATGGGACGAGCGATACGGTAGTATTCGCCTTCGAACGTTGGCTCGGTCTCAGTCCACATTTTGATGATGATCTGTGTTGCTTCGCGGAAGGCGCGCATGCGGTCGCGTGTTTCGGGAAAGCCATAGCCGTAGGCGCGCCATTCGTGCTCATACCAGCCTGCGCCGATGCCGCAGTAGAGGCGACCGTGGCTGAGCACATCGACGGTCGAGGCGATCTTTGCCAGCAATGCCGGGTTGCGGTACCCGACGCACGTCACCATCTGCCCGACATGAACCCGCCGGGTGTCGCGCGCCAGCGCCGCAGTGATTGTCCAGCACTCGAACACGGCTTCGTGTTCGATCCGCGGAACGGTGTGGAAGTGATCGTACACCCAGATTGAGTCATAGACCGGGATGGCATCGGCGGTTTTCGCCACTGCTGTCATTGCTTCGTATTTGACAACCGGATCCTCGATCTCGATCAGGTCGAGCCGCCATCCTTGCGGCACAAAGGTTCCAAAGCGGATGGGCATGATTATTTCCTTCTCTAACGATGACTGCCAGGTGGATTATGATTCGGACGGATTGGGTGGTGCGAGGCGTTCTGCCACAGCGCGATGCACATCGGTTGCCATACGGATGGCTTCTGCTGCATCACGTGCACTGTAAAACTCAGCGGGGATGACATCCTGGAGCGCATTTGGATAGCGGGCTTCGACATAGTAGTAGTCCAGCATCTTGACAGTTTCTTTCAGATCGGCAAAAAAAGGATCATAACGCGCAGCAAGGTCACAAAGTTTGAAGATTGAATGCGTAAAGATCAGTTCCTGCCCCTGGCTGAACAGATATGCCTTCAGTGCTTTTTCTGCCGTTTGCTGAGCCAGGAAGCAGCAGGTATCAAACTTGCCGGCCTGTGCGGCAACCGGGAGGAAAGCAAGATCGGCGCTCGCCTGACGCCACCAGCGATCGGATTCACGTTGCAGGTCGTTCATAGAGCACCTGACTGTAACGCAGCGCGTGCTTCCAGAACGGTCGCTGTCGCGCCTGCTCGAAGTCGGTTGTGCTGTACGCCAGAAGATCAACACTCTCGCTGCTGTCGATGACACTGTACACCCAGCGTGTCAACTCGCGCGGCGAGCGGGCATCCTCAAACAGCGCCAGCAGATCGATATCGCTGAACAGCGAGATAGTGCCGCGCGCCACCGAACCGAAGAGAATGACCCTGACAGCGCCAAGCGCCGCGATCTGTTCTGCCAGACGGCGGGCTTCGTTCAGTAACGTTTCGCGGTGCTGCGGTGACGCACGCATCGCAAGTGCCCGGTTGCCCATGGTCACACCCGCTGAACTTCCGGTTTCCAGACGACAGACGAGCGTCCTGCGTCGCAGCAAGCCGGAACGACGTTCGCCTTGCTGCACGGGTATGATAGCACAATATTGAAGGGTTTCCGGTATTGCCACGATCAGCGTGCGGTTGTGGCGTCGCTGTAGGGTGGTTGTCGCGCTGTAGCCTTTCATCTTTGTGGAACTCCTGCTATCCTGTCAGCGTCTTGAGAGTACGGATGCTCTAACACGAGGAGGGGAGATGGTATGCTGCCGCTCTACCGTTGGTCTGCACTCCTGTTGATACTTGCGGTGATACTCGCCGCCTGTGGCGAACCGCGCCCGCAACCAACCCCGACCCCGATGGCGGCGCAGCCCACTCCGGTTGCTCCGCAACGTGACATACCCACACCGCCGGATCGCGCAGCGCCGGTCTTGATTGCCCGTTCGCCTGAACCGGGGCAGGCGCTCGATCCAGGCGCGCCGATTGAACTGATCTTCGACCGCCCCATGGATCGGACATCAGTGGCGACAGCGTTGACGATTAGCGGCGTGACCGGCGCCATCGAATGGCCTGATGTGCGCACGCTGCGCTTTGTTCCATCCGCGCCACTGCAACGCGCTTCCACCTATGAACTGTTCCTGCGCGAAACGGCGAAAAGCGCCGATGGCTTGCCGCTTGCTGCACCGGTGCGCTTCCGCTTCGCCACTGCCGGTTTTCTCGAAGTCGGGCAGGTGATCCCCGCCGATGGCGCGGTTGATGTACAGCCCGATTCGACCATCACGGTATTCTTCAACCGTCCAGTTGTGCCCCTCACCGCGATTGAGTCGCAGGCGAACCTGCCGCAGCCGTTGACGTTCGATCCGCCGATTGCTGGGCGCGGCGAGTGGTTGAATACGGCGATCTACGCATTCACGCCGGATGCGCCGCTTGCCAGCGGCACGACCTACACCGGGCGCGTTGCCGCCGGTCTGACCGATGTTACTGGGAATCCGCTCCAATCGGAGTACACCTGGCGTTTCACGGTTGCCCGTCCGCAGGTGGTGACTATCGAACCCGCCGACGGCGCAACACTTGTACCGCTGCAACCCCGTCTGACGCTGCGGTTCAATGTACCGATCGATCCCGCTGCGGCGCGCACAGCGTTTCGTCTGCTCCAACCCGACAGCGCCACTGTGCCCGGCGATCTTCGGGTTGACGGCGCGACGCTGGTGTTTACCCCATCCCAACGGCTGGATTTCGATACGCGCTACACAGTCGCCGTTGCCGCCGGTCTGACCGGTGTTTCAGGCGGGTCTGGCATGGTAAATGATTTCCGCGCCACCTTTCAGACCGTCCCACGACTGCGCCTTCTCGGAACCGATCCAGCCGACGGTTCCACAGATATACCACCCGGAAGCGGACTGACGATCCGCTTCAATGCGCCGGTCGATCCGGCAACGGTGATGCCGAATGTGACGATCACGCCACAGCCGACGCAGGTCTACACATACAGCAATGAGTACGACAATTCGTTCTTCATCGGCATCGATGCGCAGCCCTCGACAGCGTACACTGTTATGATCGGACCGGATATTGCCGACCCCTACGGCAACCGCACCGGTCAATTGTCGACGGTGCGCTTCCGCACTGCGCCGCTCTTACCGATGGTATATCCGCTCACTCCCGGTTTTATCTCCACGTTCGATGCTGGCCGTGCGCCACGCATTGCGTTGATGGCAACCAACGTTACCAGTGTGTCGCTGGCGCTCTACCGCCTGCCGGTCGAAGCAGTGGTGCAACGCGACATCCTCACTTCCGACGGTATGAACCCACCCGCTGGCGCAACACTGGTGCGTCGCTGGCAGGCGCAGTTCAGCATACCGCGTGATGAATCGACGGTTGTGAGCGTCGATCTCACGGAAAGAGGGGCGCGCCTCGAACCCGGCGTCTACCTGCTGATGCTGGATACGCCTGCGGGGAAGCCCGAAGTGCGCGTGCTGGTGCTCTCGTCGCTACACCTGACGCTCAAGGCGGCAGAACGCAATGCGCTGGTGTGGGCGAATGACCTGACGACCGGCGCGCCAGTGGCCGGACTGACGCTTGAATTGTTCGACAATCAAGGGAATGCGCTTGGAACAGCCACGACCGACTCGAACGGGGTGGCAGTTGCCACGCTGAATCGCACCGAATATCGGGGATTGCTGGTGGTGGCGCGGCAACCGTTTGCGATGTTCGGCGCCGATTGGGGCGTGGGGGTCAGTCCGTGGGATTTCAACCTTCAGGCGTCGCTCGATCGTCCTGAAGTGACCGCATATGTCTACACCGATCGCCCGATCTACCGTCCCGGCCAACAGGTGTGGTTCAAGGGCGCGCTGCGCGCCGACAACGATGCGCAGTACAGCCTGATTCAGGGATTGAACACTGTGCAGGTCACGGTCTACAACGCGGCTGGCGAACCGATCTTCCAGCAACCGGTCACGCTCAATCCGAATGGCGCATTCGATGGCGGCTTCGTCCTGGCGGAGGGCGCGCCCACCGGACAGTACGCGATCAATCTCGACGCCGACGGGCGCGTGTTCAGTTTTCCATTCCAGGTTGCCGCCTATCGTCCGCCTGAAATCGAGGTGACGGTGACGCCGCAGGCGAGTGACATCGTTCGTGGCGCGTCCACCGCAGCAACGGTGCGCGCCGGTTATTTCTTTGGCGCACCTGCGGCGAACCTGCCGGTGCAATGGCGCGTTCTGGCAGAACCGTTCGCACCGGCCCCCGCATGGGCCGACAGGTACACCTTCACGGAACTGGACGATCTGTGGCTCTGCCGTTTCTGCTGGTGGTATACGCCGCCGCCGCCGCAACCGATCCTCTTCGGCAGCGCGACGACCGATGCCCAGGGGCAGGCGATCATCGATCTGCCGGGTGAGCTGCGCGATGCCGAAGGCAACGTGATCACCCGCAGTGTTCGTCTCACTGTCGAAGCGACCGTTACCGGGCGCGATAACCAGGCAATCAGCGGACGCAACACTGTCATTGTGCACGCCAGCAACCTGTACGTCGGTCTGGCGCCCCGCACCTATGTCGGTAGAGCCGGCGCCAGGCAGCAGATCGATCTGGTAACGATCGACACACGCGGCAATCGGCTTGCCGGTCAAACTGTCGATGTCGAACTGGTGCGCACAACGTGGGAAAACCGCTTTGTACAGGACGATGCCGGCGGACGATGGGAGTCGCGTGAGGTGCGCGAACCTGCCGGTACTGTGACCATCACCACCGACGCGAATGGCGAAGCAGTGGCATCGTTTACGCCCGACAAAAGCGGCGCATACCAAGTGATCGCGCGCGCGCGCGACGCCGGCGGGCGCGAGGCGCGTTCGTCGCTGTATGTCTGGGTGTACGGCAGCGACGCATTCTGGCTGCGCGAGAATACTGATCGTATCAACCTGATCGCCGACAAGGGCGAGTACCGCACCGGCGAAACGGCAACCATCCTGATCCCTTCGCCATTCACCGGAACACACTGGGCACTGCTGACCGTCGAACGCGGCGGCGTGCTGAGCCACGAGGTGCGCCAGATCAGCGGCGGCAACCTGATCTATCAACTGCCGATCACGGCAGAACATGCGCCGAACATATTCGTTTCGGCAGTGCTGTTCGCGCCGCCCGATAGCAACGGCGCGCCAGCGGATTACAAGGTCGGCATTCTCCCGTTGAGCGTTGCTCCCATCCCGCAAACATTGCAGGTCGCAGTAACAGCCACTGTGCCGCAGGCTGCACCGGGCGACACCGTTCCGTTCGAGGTGCGCGTCACCGATGCGACGGGAGTGCCAGTGGCAGCAGAACTGTCGCTCGATCTGGTCGATAAAGCCGTGCTGACTCTGCAACCGCGCCAGCCGGATGCGATTGTGCAGGCATTCTACGGTCGTCGCCCCCTCGGCGTCTTTACGGCGGCAGGGCTATCGGTCGCAGCGGAGCGCTTCGATCGTCTGCTGGATGCGGCTCAGGCGCAACCCATGGCGCCGCCTGGCGCTGGCGCCGCAGGACCAGAAGCTGCCATGCCGATGGCCGGCGCTCCGCTGCCGGCGGAGGCAGCGCCGGCGCGTACCGGGAATACCGCACTCGCGCAGGGACTGACCGTTCGTGAACAATTCGCCGACACTGCATTCTGGCAGGCTGTCGTCGCAACCGATGCGAGCGGGCGCGCCAGTGTGCAGGTGACGTTGCCCGACAACCTGACCACCTGGGTCATGCGCGGTGTGGCGTTGACCGCTGATACGCGGGTTGGCGAAGGAACGGGTGAGCTGATCAGCGCCAAATCGCTGCTGATCCGACCAGTTACTCCGCGCTTCTTCGTCGTCGGGGATGTGGCGGAACTGACTGCAAACGTCAGCAACCTCACTGACACAGCACTGTCGGCTGAGGTTGCATTGATCGCCGACGGCGTCATGATCACCACTCCGCAAACGCAGACGGTTCAGATTCCGGCAAATGGCGAAGCATCGGTCGTCTGGCGGGTTACTGCGCTCGATGGGGATTCTGCCGATCTGGTGTTCAGCGTCACTGCCGGGCAATTGAGCGATGCGGCGCGACCGCGGCTTGCACGCGCCGATGGACGGATTTCGATCTACCGTTACCGCGCGCCGGAGACGGTTGCCACCGGCGGGCAGATCGAAGCGGCGGGGGCGCGGACAGAAGCAGTTGCGCTGCCGCCGAACGTCGACCCGCAACTGGGCGATCTGCGCATCCGGATCGACCCATCACTCGCCGCGGGTATCATCGACGGGCTGCAAGCGCTGGAGGAGTATCCGTATGAGTCGGTGGAAGCCGCGGTATCGCGCTTTCTGCCGAATGTCGTTGCCGTGCGCGCGTTACGGCAACTGGGTATCACGAACTCCGTTCTGGAGGCGCGCCTGCCGACGCTGGTGACTACCGCGCTCGACGATCTGTATCTGTGGCAAAACGACGATGGCGGTTGGGGATGGTGGGCAGACGATGATAGCAACCCGCATATGAGTGCCTACGTTGTCTACAGCATGCTTCGGGCGCGCGAAGCCGGCTTCACCGTGCGCGATGACGTGCTGACACGCGGACTGGAGTATCTCGCGACGCAACTCCTGCCCGACGCCGATGTACGCAGCGTATTGCAGGCAAACCTGCAGGCATGGTTGCTGTACGTGCTTGCCGACGGCGGGAAACCCGACGGGTCGCTGATGGATGCGCTCTACGGCAATCGCGAACGTCTGGGAGTGTACGGCAAGGCGTTGTTAGCGCTGGCAATCCATCGCGTCAATGCCGGTGATACTCGCCTGAAAACGCTCTTGTCCGATCTGAACAATGCTGCAATTGTCAGCGCCACCGGCATTCACTGGGAAGAAAACATGCCCGACTATTGGGCGCCCGGCGGCAACACGCGCAGCAGCGCCATTGCCCTCCAGACGCTAGTACGGCTCAATCCACAGAACCCGCTCATCCCCAACGCTGTGCGCTGGCTGATGGTCACGCGCCGTGGCAATGCCTGGCTTTCGACCCAGGAGTCGGCGTGGGCGCTGCTGGCGCTGACCGACTGGATGGCGATCACTGGTGAACTTAACAGCGCATACGATTACGCCGTCTGGCTGAACGGCGACGAACGCATCGCCGGCAGCATCGACTCCACCACAGTGATGTCGCCAACCGTCGTGCGCGTACCGCTGGCAGACCTGCCGTCAACCGCTACGTCGTTCGTCGCGGTGGGGCGCAGCGCAGGACCCGGACGACTCTACTACACTGCCCACCTGAACCTCGCGCTGCCCGCCGATCAGGTGCCGGCGCTCGACCGGGGCATTGCCGTAACGCGACGCTACGTAGCGGCGGACTGCACCGATGGTCCGCGTTGCCCTGCGCTGACCACCGTGAAAGCCAGCGACACGGTGCGGGTCGAACTCTCCATCGTTGCAGAGCGCGATCTCTTCTACGTGCAGGTGACAGATCCACTCCCCGCAGGTGGTGAGGCGATCGATCCGACACTGGCAACGACGTCGCTGGCGGAGAACGTCGCACCCGACCTGCAACCGGCAGCGAACGGGATTCGACCATACTTCTGGTGGTGGTGGCGCTGGTATGATCGGGTAGAACTGCGCGATGAGCAGGTGGTGCTCTTCGCCGACTACCTGCCGCGAGGTGCGTACCTCTTCAGTTACACCTTCCGCGCCGTCCTGCCAGGTGAGTATCGCGTCATTCCGGCGATAGCGCAGGAAAGTTTCTTCCCGGAAGTGTTCGGTCGGTCGGACGGGCAACTGTTCACTATCACGCAGTAAGCGTTCAAAAAAGCGGTATAATCAGGCATTATCAGCACAGCACAAGCGGAGGTCGCCAGCCTCCGCCTTATTTTCGCCGGAGGTTCTCATGGCTCGCCAACCTGTACGCACGGTGATGATCGGTTGTGGTGGCATGGCGCGTCACCACCTGCGCTCGATGTACGAACTGCGTGACAGTACACAGATTGTCGCCGTGTGCGAACCAGCGCAATCCGCCTACGAAGCCACGGCTGCCCTCTTCGAGCAGGCGGGCGTTACCTTGCCACCCAACGAACCAGACCTGGAGAAACTCCTGGTTGCGTATCGCGGCAAACTCGATGCAGCGTTCATCATCACACCCCACGCCTACCACCATAACCAGGCAAAGGCGTGCCTGGAAGCCGGACTCGACGTCCTCCTGGAAAAACCAATGGTTATGAACGCCGATGAGGCACTCAGCCTGATCGAAACACGCAACCGAACCGGACGATTGCTGGTGGTTGCATTTCCCGGCAGCCTGTCGCCAAACATTCGCACTGCCGTGGCACTCCTGCGCTCAGGCGCATTCGGACGGCTCATCACCATCAGCGGCGTCGTCTGGCAGAACTGGGGACCGATGACCGTCGGCACATGGCGACAGCAACCGGAGTTATCTGGCGGCGGCTTCCTGTTCGACACCGGCGCCCACCTGTTGAACACCGTCGTCGATCTGGCAGGCGAGGATGTAGCCGAAGTTGCGGCATACCTGGACAACCAGGGTCGTCCGGTCGAGACGCTAGGCGCCGTCATTGCGCGCCTGCGGTCGGGGACGCTGATCACGCTGCATGCGTGTGGCGAAGCCATCCCGTCGTGCCATTCAGATGTGCGCGTCTTCTGCGAGCGCGCCATTGTGTACACCGGGGTCTGGGGCGAGCGGCTCGATGTTCAGTACCGGGGCGACAAAGCGCCAGCCACGATCCCCGTCCCCGAGTCGCGCGGCGTGTGGGAGCAATTCCTGGCAGTACGCGCCGGCACACAGGAGAATCCGTGTCCACCGGAGGTGGGATTGCGCATGGCGCGTTTGTGGGATGCCATCCAGGCGTCGGCTGCGCGCGGTGGCGCATCAGTTCGTGTTGCGGGTTAGAGCAACAGACGGGCGGACTCTCCTGCGTCTTCATGCGTCCGACCGGTTCGATGGGAAGGGGAAGGCAATGCCGTCGCCTACCTCCCTTCCCGACGGGGTGCGTCACATTTTCCTTCCCGGCGTTCTTTCCCGCGAAGTGTGGCGCACCTCATTCTGCATTCTCATCACAGATCAAGCCGAAGTTGACGAACCGCCACGTGTTTCGGTCGGCGACGGCGATCTGGCTGCCGCTGACGTGAGCCATGTTTCTGTTGAACAGCAGCGACTTCCTGAGCCGTCTCCGATCGCGATCGCACAGCAGCGATCGCAGCCCGCGCCCGACGACAGGCCGAGTCGTGATCGACGATTGGCAGCGGGTAGTCGCGCCCAATCCGGCAACCGAACCGATCCTGTGCAGTCCGGTCTAGAAGCCACGGGGTATGGATATACGCTGCAGGAACATGAGCCAGCTCAGGCACCCAGCGTCGGATGAAGACACCTTCAGGGTCGTGATCGATCCCCTGCTTGATCGGATTGTAGATACGAAGCGTGTGATGACCCGAAGTACCGGCCTGCATTTGCATCTGATTGTAGTGAGTCCCCGGCTCATAGTCGATCCAGCGTCGCGCCAGGATTAGAGCCGGTTCGCGCCAGTGCTGCCAGAGATCATAACAGGCAAAACTCACCAGCATCGCCCGCATGCGGAAGTTAAGCCATCCGGTTGCAGTCAACGCGCGCATACAGGCATCCACAAAAGGGTAGCCGGTGCGACCGGCAGCCCACGCCGCAATCAGATCGGGGCGGTGATTCTCTTCCCGCATGCCATCATACGCCCGCACCAGATTGCGCACTTCGATTTCCGGTTCATCTTCCAGTTTCTGAATAAAGTGACAGTGCCAGTGCAGACGCGACTCGAAGGTGCTCAGCGCCCGCAACCAGTCGGTCGTTGCCGGGTCGGGATGCTGCTTCAATTCGGCAATACGGGCACGTGTCGCCTGGACGACAGTGCGCAGCGATAATGCACCCCATGCGAGGTAGGCGCTCAGGCGGGAGCAACCTTCCCACGCCGTGAGCGGACTGGACAGCGCCCGATGATAGTGCCGGCTGCGCCTGGAGAGAAAGTCGTCGAGGGTCGCCAGTGCCGCTGTTTCTCCGGCAGGCTGGCATTCAACGCGGGTATCTGGCGGCAACGAAAGGGCTGCGGCGGTTGGAATCGGACCAGGGTCAATCGGTATGTGCGGCAGCGCCGACGGCGGTATCGCCTGACTCGCAGACATCCGCTCTTCCCAGCGCATCTGCCACTCATCCCGCGAAGGCAGTCGCCGCACGACACCGTTCTGCGGCAATTCATAGAAGGGCAACCCGCGCGCTCGCGCCCAACGTCGCACCGCCCGATCACGTGCATAGCTCAGCAAGTTACCGGTCTCTTCATGAGCCCAGATCGCCTCAATCGGCCACTCACGGGTCAGCCGTTCGAGCACTTCCACCGCCTCACCGACCTGTACCACCAGCGGCTGACCCAAACGTGCCAGTGTTGTGCGCAACTCGCAGAGGCAGCCGTGCAGAAATGTCCAGTGGCGCGCGGCGAAATCAGGCGCCTGGATCAGCGATGGCTCAACAATATAGAGCGGCAACACTGGGCCGTGCCTCGCAGCAGTGCTGAGCACGGCATGATCGTGGATGCGGAGATCGCGTTTGAACCAGACGAGATGCATACAGGGGGAGGAGCACTGTCAGCTGGAAATCGTAAGCACCGATAATGGTATGGTACCACAGTTTCGACAATACTGCCGGATCGACCCGCCACTACACGGATGTGCAGATTCATATCCGCCCGCTGCGCTTCCTCATCCGTCATACGTCCGGTATGCGTTATCGCAGGGACTCGTCCTGCACCGTACATCCTACGCGGTATGATACAATACGCACACCGAAAATGATAAGCCTTTCCCGACCGAGCATATGCCCGGTGAAACACCCGATATTTATCACGCTTACGCGCCCTTCTACGATGGGAGTGGTCAGATCCGGTTTGCAATCCTGTTTGCTCACTATCTCCTGGGCGACATCCTGCCACGGCATCCGGTTGCCGGGTGCCGGGTGCTCGATCTCGCCTGCGGCACCGGGACACTGGCGCTCATGCTCGCCGACGCCGGATGGCAAGTCGTCGGGATTGATCGATCACCGGCGATGCTTGCAATTGCCCGCAACCGCGCGCAAACTGTGGAACCTGCCTTCCTCCCCTGCTTCATCGAGGCGGATATGCGGCGCCTGTGGCAAACGGCAGACCAGAGCACGGGGTGTGAATGGGTCAACGAGGTGCAGCCAGGTACGTTTCATCTCGTTACCTGCACCTACGACAGTCTCAATTACATGCTGACCGAAGAGGACCTGGCGGCGTGCTTCGCAACCGCTGCCGAAGCGCTGGTTTCGGGAGGATTGTTCCTGGGAGATATGAACACACGCCACTTCCTTGAGTATGAGTGGGGCGAGGTTGAGATCATCGAACGACCCGGTTTCATTCAGATCAATCGCAGTCGCTTCGAGCCGGAAACCGCCTGTTCGACCATGCGCCTGATCGGGTTCGTCGGCGACGACGACAACGGGTACGAACGTTTCGAGGAGATTCACATCGAGCGTACCTATCCGCCAGAGACAGTCGCGGCATTGATCACCGACGCCGGATTGACGATTGAAGCAGTGTATGATTGTTTCACCACGCAACCTATCAGCGAGCGCACGCAGCGGATTGCATGGATTGCCCGAAAGTGGTAGACGTCTGTGAAGAGAGTCATTGTCGTTACAACCGGCGGGAGCATTGCTTTCAAACGTAACGCAGCAACCGGCGCCATCATGCCAATCGATGGCGAGGATATGCTTGCCCAACTGCTGAACAGCGGCATTTCCGCAGAATTCAGCGAATTCAGCAGCTTGCCGGGCAGCCACATTACTCCAGCCCAGGGGCTGGAACTTGCACGTCAGATCGATACGATCCTGAACGACGAAACGGTGTCTGGCGTCGTTGTAACGCACGGAACCGATACGCTGGAAGAGACGGCATATCTCCTTGATCTGACCATCAGCCGCGACAAACCGGTGATCATCACTGGCGCTGCGCGTCCTCCAACCACCCCCGGCTATGATGGTTTATCCAATCTCGCCAGCGCCATCCGCGTCGCAGCAGCAACGGACGTGCGCGAGACCGGCGTACTGGTTGTGTTTGCCGGACAGATCTTTGCTGCTGCCGATGTGCAAAAGGCATATAATCAGTCTATCGAGGCGTTTGCCGCGCCGGGATCGGGTCCGATCGGCTGGATCGTGGCGGATCGGATCTGGCTACATCACCGTCCGGCGCAGCGGATGTATATTCCCTGTATGCACCTCGAAGAGCGGGTCGATCTTATCAGCCTGGGTCAGGGAAGTGATGATCGGTTGCTGCGCCATGCGATTGTCGATCGTGTGGCCGGGATCGTTATCGAAGCATTTGGCAGCGGCCGCGTCCCGCCCTGGTGGTTACCTGCTATCCAGGAAGCGCTCTTGCAACGCATTATGGTCGTGATTGCGCCACGTACCGGCAACGGCGCGCTGTACGATGAGTACGGCTACGTCGGTGCCTACCACGACCTTGTGCGCCTGGGAGTGATGTTCGCACATCACCTCAACGGTCCAAAAGCGCGTATCAAACTGATGCTGGCATTGGGGGCAGCGCGTCGACCGGAAGATGTGCGCGTCTGGTTCCCATAGCGCGTCGTCGACCGATACACGATAGAGCGCCAGAAGTGAGCGCGTCACAGACGTATACGGCACAGTGGAGGCAAAACCGGTGATCTATGCTCCTCACAATCGATATCGGCAACACCAACATCAAAATCGGCGTCTATCAGGATGAGCGCCTTACGGCGCACTGGCGCGTCACGACGGAACGCCATCGACTGGCTGACGAATACAGGGTGCTCCTGCACAATCTCTTCGATCTTGGCGGCATCGACCCACGTGAGATCGACGGGTGCGCCATCTCGTGCGTGGTGCCGCCGTTGACCGGCGAGTTCCGGACGCTGTGCCGCACCTATTTCCGCGTCGAGCCGCTGATGGTCAATGCAACGACGCCGACCGGGTTACGCTATAACGTCGATTCGCCGGCTGAACTTGGCGCCGACCGGATTGCCAATTCGCTGGCAGCCTTCCGCCGGTATGGCGGTCCGGTCATTGTGCTGGCATTCGGCACAGCCACCACTTTCGATGTGATCACTGCCGACGGTGAGTATATCGGTGGCGCAATTGCCCCCGGCATCGGCATTTCCGCCGATGCACTCTTCCGCCTGGCGGCGAAGCTCTATCAGGTCGAACTGGTGCGTCCGCCGAGTGTTATCGGGAAGAACACGATCCATCACATGCAATCTGGTGTTATCCTGGGATACGCCGGGCTGGTCGAAGGGCTGGTGCAGCGAATGCAGGCTGAACTGGGGACGTCCTGCCCAGTGGTGGCCACTGGGGGGCTGGCAGAATTGATCGCCGCCGAAACTGAAGCCATCACCACCGTTGAGCCGTATCTTACGCTGGAAGGATTGCGACTGATCTACGAGATGAACCGCCCATGAGCACAACCGTTTTACCGTCGCCCGACAAAAAAGCCGAATATGTCGAGCGGATGTTCAGCCGGATTGCGCCCGGCTATGATACCATGAATGGCATCATGACCCTGGGGCTGGACCGCGAGTGGCGCGCGGCTACTGTTGCCCTTGCTGCGCCGCCGAGTTGTGGTCGCGCGCTCGATATCGGTACCGGCACCGGCGATTTCCTGGTGGAACTGACGGATTGGATACCAGATGGTCTGGCGGTCGGCGTGGATTTTACTGTGCCGATGATGCGCGCAGGCTTCCCTAAGATCAGGAACAGACGCGCAGTGTTCGTCGCTGGTGACGCGCTCATGCTGCCATTCGCCGATGAGAGTTTCGACGCCATCACAACCGGCTTTACTCTGCGGAATGTGACCGACATCGCTGCAGCATTTCGTGAAATGTGGCGGGTCGCGCGCGTTGGTGCGACCGTCGCGTGTCTGGAGGTCGCCCGCCCGCGCAATCCGCTACTCCGCGCAGGGCACTGGGTCTATTTCCAGCGGATCGTGCCGTTGATGGCGCGCGCACTCGGCGCCGATCCCGAAGCCTATACCTACTTGCCGCAGTCGGCGCGCGTCTTTCCGCCGCCGGAAGAACTGGCGCAGGTCATGCGCTCAGCCGGCTGGAGCGACGTAACGTACCGCCTGGTTGGGTTGGGGGCTGCCGCGATCCATACCGGCATCAAACGCGGGTAACAACGTCCGGAGGTTGCCATGCTCCGCTACGACGACACACCGGAAGAAAAGGATGAGGAACGACCGCGCCAGATCCGTCGTCGCGAACCGCGCCGCGAGTCGCTGATGGAGCGGCGTCTGCGGCGGGCGCGCGGCGAAGATGTGGACGATGTGATCGAGGAAGAACCGCTGTATCTCCCCTATGACCCTGTCAGACCGGGGCGCTACGGACCGCCGCTGGCAGGTGGAGGATGCGCGGCAACCGCGCTGTATGTGGCGCTTGGTGCCATTACCGTCGTACTGCTGCTCATGCTCTTCTGGCAGCAGATCGTGGCGACATTCGTACCGAACGTGCCGCAGCAGGTCTTGCAGGTGATTGCCACCCCCACACCAACCATCCGTGATTGGGGCGGTGCAATCCAGCAGATGAAGAACCTCAACCGCCTGGAAACGCAGCGGTTCTCTATCGAGCGAGTCGTCGAAGCCTCGACCGCGCGGGGTGATCCGCTCGACACGTTGCTTGGCGAACGTCTGCTGCTGATCGCCAGCGGCGATGTGGTTGCCGGCGTCGATCTGAGTAAACTGGCCACGCGCGACGTCATCATTTCGCCTGACGGCGCCAGCGTCACGCTTACCCTGCCAGCATCCGAAATTTTCAGCGCGCGCCTGAATAACGAACGAACGCGCGTATACGATCGCCAGAGCCGCCTGCTCACCCAACTGACCGGCGGGCAGGATCCGAACCTGGAGACGCAGGCGCGTCAGGAGGCGGAACGCCAGATTCTGAAAGCCGCGTGCGAAAATGGAATCATGCAGCGCGCCGCCGATGAAGCCAAACGCTCGATGGAGCAGTTTCTCCGCCTGCTCGAATTTGAGCGGATCACCGTGATTGCAACGCCAGGACTGTGCGTTGTTGAACAACAGTAAGGAAGCCGTATGCGTATCGAAGACGTATGGCGGGAGAGCCCGTGTTTCCTGCCCGATCCGCAAAGTCATACACTATGATCACGCTTATCTACGAGCTAGACGCCGGGACACTGTTCTGGCGCTTCGTCGAAACTGCCGATGAAGACGCTTCACTCGAAAGTGAATGCGATGCTGCGATCCTGCTCGATGAGCAGGGTCAGATCATTGGCGTTGAACTCGACCTGGACGAGTCGCTCAACGCCGATGACCTGTCCCTGGCGCTGGTGCATCCACAGGTGTCGTTCGATGCATCGGAACGCACACTGACCGTCAATCTCATCGGTGACGAACCGGCAACGGTACAGCCACTGGAGGAGCCAGCAGTACTCGATTTCGACGCCGACGAGCGCCTGTTGGGGTTCGAGGTGCTGCCAGTCGATGAGTTCGAACTGGAGCACCGCCTGGAACGCCTCGCGCCTTTTCTGGCTGAACGCGACGAGGAGCAGCAGAACGAAGTGGAAGAGCCGGCAACCACACTGCCGCCTGCCACGCGCCCGGTTGTGCCCGAAGGTCCCCACCGCTCCGGTTTCGTCGCGCTGGTCGGACGCCCCAATGTCGGCAAATCGACACTGCTCAATGCGCTGCTCGGGCAGAAAGTCGCTATCGTTTCTCCCAAGCCGCAAACAACGCGTACTGCCATTCGCGGGATTCTGAGTCGTCCCGATGCACAGATCGTTTTTGTGGACACGCCCGGCATCCACGAGCCACGCAACCGCCTTGGCGCATATATGGTCAGGCAAGCGCGGTGTGCCATCCCTGATGCCGATGTTGTCTGCATGGTGGTGGACATCTCGCGCCCGCCGGGAAGCCTGGATGAACGGATCGCCGCACTGGTGCGCAAAGCGCAGGCGCGGCGTGTGCTGGTGCTCAACAAAATCGATCTCCCCACCCGGCACGGGAACGAACATGTGCAGGCGTACCGCGCCCTTGCCCCCTGGGATATGGAAGTCGCTGTCTCGGCATTGCGCGGTCAGGGTCTCGACGCCCTGGTGGACGAGATTGTGCACCTGCTGCCGGAAGGTCCACCCCTCTACCCGGAAGGACAGGTGACCGATCAGAGCGAACGCGCACTGGCTGCCGAACTGGTGCGCGAGCAGGTCTTGCGCCATACGCAGCAGGAAGTGCCCCACAGCGTGGCAGTCGAGGTTGAGGAGTGGGAGGAGAAAGAAAAGGTCACTTACATCCGAATGACCATCCTGGTTGAACGTGAGTCGCAAAAAGCCATCCTGATCGGCGCCGGCGGCGGTATGCTCAAGAAGATCGGCAGCAGTGCGCGCCTTGCCATCGAAGACATGCTTGGACGACCCGTCTACCTCGATCTCTGGGTCAAAGCGCGCGACCACTGGCGCGATGACCCGAATGCCCTTCGCTGGCTCGGATACACTGAATAGAAAGCATTGCAATGGAACGCAAATGGTGGGCGCTGTTGGCAGTGGCAACCGGCGTATTTATGAGTACGATCGATGGCTCGATCGTCAACATTGCGCTCAAGACGCTGCAGGAGTCGTTTGGCGCCGGGTTGCACGAAGTCGAATGGGTAGTGCTGGCATATCTGCTGGGGATCACCTGTTTGCTGCCAGGTATGGGGCGTCTGGGCGATATGATCGGCAAACGGAGCGTCTACCTGATCGGTTTCGTGGTGTTCACCGTCAGTTCGGGGTTGTGTGGTCTGGCATGGAGCATTGACGCACTGATCGGGTTTCGCGTGGTGCAGGCAATCGGCGCTGCAATGATCCAGGGTGTCGGCGCGGCGCTGCTGGTGGAAGCCTTCCCACCCTCCCAGCGCGGTCAGGCGCTCGGTTATATCGGCACGGCAGTTGCCGCCGGTATTCTGACTGGTCCGGTACTCGGCGGCGCGCTGATCGATGCAGTTGGGTGGCAGGCGATCTTCTTCGTCAACATCCCGATCGGGGTTGCCGCAATTGCGCTGACATTGTACGCCCTTCCTTCCGACCGCACGCATACCACGCAGCGGTTCGACCTGATCGGCGCCGGCTTGCTGGGCATCGGATTGCTCCTCGTGCTGCTGGCGCTGACCGAAGGGCAGGTCTGGGGCTTCGATGACCGGCGTACACTGGCGGCGCTGGGGGGGGGCGCGGCGTTGCTGGTGAGTTTTGTCTGGTGGGAATATCGCGCGTTGGCGCCGATGATCGACCTGCGCCTGTTCCGCAATCCATCGTTCAGTTTCAGCCTGATGGCAGCCTTCCTGATCTTTCTGGCAGGCGCGTTCAATTTCCTGCTGCTCCCCTACTACCTGCAAAAGGTGCTTGGGTATTCACCGCAAACAACCGGGTTGACCCTGATTGCGTCACCGTTGATCCTGTCCCTCGTATCGCCGATCAGTGGACGTTTGTCGGATCGGTTCGGCGCGCGCTGGTTGGGGATCATCGGTCTGACGTTGACTGCTGCCAGCTTGTTGAGTATGGCGACCCTCACGACCGACAGTTCACAGATGGATGTCGTGCTGCGCCTGATGCTGATCGGCGCCGGCTTCGGTCTGTTCCAATCGCCGAACAACAGTCTGATCATGGGGAGCGTTGCACGGGCGAACCTGGGAGTTGCAGGCAGCCTGCTGGCAGTTATGCGCACACTCGGGCAGACTACCGGCGTTGCAATTGCCGGCGCGATCTGGGCAGTGCGGGTGACTGCGGCAGCCGGACAACAGTACGAACCGATCACTGATGCTCCACCGTTCGCTCTGGTTGCCGGTATGCACGATGCCATGCTGGTGGCAGCGTTCCTGGCGGCGCTGGCAATTGTACCAACGCTGGTGCGTGGGCAGCACTCTGGGGAACAGCAGCGCGAGGCGGTACGCCCGGTGAAGGTGGAGGGATAAAAAGCGAAGGTTCATCAGCGATCTTCTTGTTTCTCCACCACCTCCCCGTACACCTCCTCGTGTCGTCGGGCAATCTCTTCCCAGGAAAACTGCGCTGCCAGCGCCGCACCCCCGGCGCTCAGCCGCGCCCGTAATGCCGGGTCGCTCGCCAGCCGCGCAATCGCACCAGCCAGCGCCGCAGCATCTCCCGCCGGTGTGAGCAGAACATGGGTGTTATCGACGAGAGCGGCACTGCCGGGCGTTGTGATTGTCGGCACGCCATGCGCCAGCGTCGCCAGCAGGCTCCCCCGTCGAAACGAAGCGCCATCGACAAACGGCAGCGCCGCCAGATCGGATGCCAGCAGGTGCGCTGAAACCGTCGCTTCATCGCAGTACCCCGTTCTGTGAACACGACCCTCAAGCCGCGCGGCGGCGATCTGCTTCAGCACCTCACTGGCAAAGGCACGATCCTGCGGCGCCGTCGCTTCACCACCGATCACTAGCAGGCGGAACGTGTCCGGCAGACAGGTCAGCGCCTGCACCAGCGTGTCGATCCCCTTGCTCCGCGAGATCAGCCCAAAATAGGCGATCAGCGTCATTTCCGGCGTTATGCCCAGCCGCGCGCGCCACGCCTGGCGCCCATAGGCGGGGGGCGGCGCTACCGTTACATTCGCACCGATGGGGATGGTTGCCAGCACACGATGACCCTGACCGGCGCCCCAGCCCCGCAGCCGCGCCGCGTCAACCTCGTTCGTCGCAACTGTGGCATCGGCGTCGATCAGCAGCCGTCGCGTGACCCAATCACGGATCGGACCAGCCTTCGGAAACAGATAGGGGGGCAGCAGATCGTGCGCCGTCGCCACGATGCGCGGACGATGTGCCCACGAGCGTAACCGCCAGGGCAGCAGATTGATCGCCGGATGCATGCCGTATGCTCCGGTCTGATACTGAATATGCAGAATATCCGGCTTCAGATCAGCCAGTGCGCGGCGCACAACGCGCCAGCAACGCCAGTTCCACCTGCGCAATGGCAATCGGACGACCCGCACCGTCTGCCCTCCATCCGGATCGACCCCTGCGCCGGTCAGTACGGCTACGTCATGCCCCCGCCGAAGGAGCGCCATTCCCAGATGACGGGTATAGTCACCAACACCACCGGGCATCGGCGGGTATTCGGCGCTGAGTAGCACAATCTTCATAGGTTGTTCTGAGAGCGAGTTGTCATGTACGCACCGATATGGTAGTGCGCCATCGATGCTACCATATCTCCGTCGTCATTGTGCATTTTTGCAGTGAAAGGCTCACCCTCGATCCTTCAGCACGCTCGAAGGTTGCGCCGGTGTGCCCTTCAGACAACAGCGACACGGATACTGAATCTATAGCGAGGTCACATGATGCTGGCACAACATTCCCACATTAAGCCTGGATTTGTTGAACTGCTCACACTATTCCTGTGCATCTGTCTCGTTATTGTCGTTCGCGATACGACGGCATTGGCTCAAGAGTCGCCGCCACCTGTACCGACAGCGACCCCGAAAGTACCACCCGAACCAACGGACATCCCGGTCGGACCGGCGCCATTAGTGCTGACGAAGAGCGCCTCGACCACCACCGTCACTCCCGGTCAGTCGTTCACCTACACGCTGCAGGTAACCGCCAACCGCGAGCAGGCGCGCGTCGAAGTACGCGACATGCTTGATCAGAGGATCGAGATCATCAGCATCGACAGTCGCGCAGGCTCATGCTCGATTGCCAGCACAGTCGTATGCACTGTCCAGACCGGCGCAGGGGAACCTGCCGTCATCACGATTGTCGTGCGAGCGCGCGACGACGTAGCGCCCAACACCTGGTTGATCGGTCAGGCATTGGCGCAGGACGACCTCAATTTTACCGCAGCCTCTGAACGGGTTGCAGTCCAGATTGTTGCGCCGCCCCCCACGATGTCAGCGCCGAAGCCTGGCATGCCGGCACCGTCCGAAATCGCATCACCACCCGCCGAAATGACGCCTGATCAACCGGCTGCATCCTCACCTCCTGCGCGTATACGCAGAGCAATCAAAACGGCGCCTCCCACTGTTCCTCAACTACCAGCCGCCACGCCGATGTTATCACGCGCAGCAACTGCATTGTCGGGCGCTGTTGAGACAGCTCCGCCATCAACCGGTACGGACATGCCGGATCCTGTCGTTGCTCTAGAGTCCTGGCTGGATCTGGTCGTCCCTCGCGACCCTTGAGGTCACATCTGATCGAACACGATGCGCAGTCCGCCGGTATCCGTATCCATGCTACGCTGTTTGCCACGGAGCGAGGGTGTTCTGCCCTCGCGTTACAGCCGAGGGCGTGAGATGAAGCACATCAACCGGTATTCGCCCCGGCGACCGAGTCCGGTATACCAGACATTCTGGCTGTGGGGCTGAAGCCCCTGGCTATGCAGATACAAAGCCTGCCTTCGCGCGCTGTAGCGGGTTTAGAACTTGAAACCGATCATTTCGCTCGTTCCGTACCCCGGCACTCCTTCGCCGGAGACCGAAATTTATTTCGGTCGTCTCGCGCACCTGCGACCCTCTCTGGAGTCTGTTATGTACTTGTGGAGCATGACCGAACCATCCTGCTAGGCGGGGGAGGCGACGGCGCTATCGTCGCCTCCTCCAGGGGATCGCGCACGTCGGAACGCACGGGTCGCATCCTCTGGCGCGCGGAAGCCATGTTTCTGTGCGCTACCGGTCAAGAGCGCCAGGGATTGCCCTGGCGCCTGTTCTCCCGGCGTCCATTGATGCAATCGATTCTCTGCAGCAAAACGCGCCACGATGGATGATGCGGAGCGGCGCTCGCGTGCCTGGAATGCACGTTGTCTGCTTTGCCAGCATACGACTGCTGCTTTCGCGCCCAACAGAGCAGCAAACGAGCGAACGTGATAGAATACTACGGTATGGATGGCATGGAAAAAAATGTTGAGGCATGTCTTTGGAGCGCGAACAGGTTAAAGCCATCATTCTTCAAGAATTGCCCGCTATCCTGGAGCAGGACGCCGAAGTTCGGCAACTGATCCTGCGACTGGCGCAGCAACATTTTGCCGATCGTGGTGCAACCGAGAACCGGTTCGACCGTATGCTGGAAGAACTGCGCCGCGACCGGGAAGAGCAAAATCGCAAATGGGAGGAAAACCAGCGCGCCCTCAAAGCCATGCAAGACGAAGCCAACCGTAAGTGGGGCGAAAATCAACGGGAAATGCGGGCTGCCCGGGACGAAGCTGGTCGCAGATGGGACGAACAAAACCGTAAGTGGCACGAAAATCACCAGGAAATTATGATGATACTCCAGCGCATGGAGGCACTGGATCGCAAACACGACTCCACCATCGGCGCTCTGGGCGCGCTGGGGGTTATATTCCGAACAGTCCTTCCGCAATGCTCTCAGGAGTATTCTCACCGGATTCTTCAACATCGAAGTCATCAACGTCATTGAATACGACGATACCGGCGCTGTCTTTGGTCGACCAGAGCAGATCGAACTCGACCTGATCATTAAGAACGGATTGTTGATTATCTGCGAAATAAAGTCCTCGGTGAGCAAAGCGGATGTCTACGCCTTTGAGCGCAAGGCGCAATGGTATCAACAGCGTCACGCCCGACAGGCAGATCGGTTGATGATTATCTTGCCGATGATCGATCCCAAAGTGCGCGAGACAGCGCGTCGGTTGCAGATTGATCTCTACAGTTTCGCCGAAGAAGTCGGCGAGGCGCTGTCTGGAGAAGCAGAGCGCAACGACCACACTACCGACCCCGGTTGCTGAAACCGGCAGCACACCGCAAGATAGCCGCCTCCCCTGGTTTCCGGTGCGCTGCTACCCTTCACCTGTGCAGCAGGCAGGAACGTTCACCCGCTTAGGCGCGTCGTCCCAGCAGGCTGGTCGCAATCGCGCGCAACTCCTCCAGAGCCGCTGCATCGCCGCGCGCGCGGTCGAGCGCAGCAAACGCCTCACCGTGGTATGCCGCCGCAGTTGCTTCAGCATACACCCGCGAACCCACAGCATCGAGGATCGCCAGCGCCTGACGTACCGCATCATCATCGAGTATTGCCTGCGTATAGAGATCCACCAGACGCTCACGGTCGGGAGATGTCGTCAATGCATGAATGACGGGCAGGCTGAGTTTGCGGCGGTACAGATCGGCGGCGAACGGCTTACCGGTGACAGCCGGATCGCCCCAGATGCCCAGCACGTCGTCCTCGATCTGAAACGCCAGACCGAGTGCGCGCCCGAAATCGAACAGCGCCTGAATTGTCTCCTCATCAGCGCCGCCAACGAGTGCGCCAAGTTCGGCAGAGGCGGCGATCAGCGCCGCCGTTTTGCGCTCGATCATCGCCAGGTATGCAGTTTCATCGATCTCCAGGTTACCCTCGTAGCTCAGATCAAGAAACTGACCCTCGCAAATGGTCAGAATTGTCTCATCGAACCGCCGCAGCACATCAAGGACTATCGCTGCCGGCAGGCTGGTCAGCGTCAGGCGGTGGAGCGCCAGGTGCGCGATGGTAAACATGCCGTCGCCAGTATTGATCCCCTGCGCCAGACCCCACAGTTTCCACACTGTCGGACGACCGCGACGCGTATCGCTCTGATCCTGAATATCATCGTGGATCAGCGAGAAATCGTGGATCAACTGGATCGCCGCCGCTAGCGGCAGGGCATCACGCGGGTCGCCGCCAACTGCGCGACAGCTCAACAGGCAGAGGCGTGGACGCAACAGTTTGCCCGGATCGAATGTCGCCGGGCGCAGTTCTTCATCGCGCCAGCCGAGGTGGTACTCCTGCATTGCATAGAACCGCGCTACCCGCTCATCTGCCAACGGAAACGCCGCACGCATTGCCGCTTCGATCGCCGTTCGCTCATCTGAGTGCTTCATAGGTGTCATCCTGCCGTAATCTTATGTAACCGGTCAGTAATCCACTCCTCTTGAGGTTTGCGCGCGGCGTTAGTACACTGCATATGAGTAGAGCGCACTGATATTCCAGACCTGCCGGCGCTCATCGGTACAACCCGTAGCGCCACTAACGCCACCGAAAGGAGTAGTGTCGATGCCGCTGAACATGCGTTTTCGTTTCAGCCCAACCAAGGATGGACTGGTCAAAGTGCTCGGACCACTCGAAACCGACATTATGCAGATCATCTGGCGGGACGAGCGCAGCACAGTCAAGAAAGTTCATCGCAAACTATCGCAGCAGCGTGAGATCGCCTATACTACGGTGATGACGACCATGAGCCGCCTCGCCGAAAAGGGTGTGTTGCGCCGCCACCGCGAAGGACTGGCATATGTGTACACACCGGCGATCAGCGAGTCCGATTTTGTCACCATGGTGGTGCAGCAGGTGCTCGACGGCTTACTGGACGACTACAGCACAACGGCGGTCGATTACATGATCGACTATCTTGCGCGCCGCAACCCGAACGAACTGCGCCGCATCCAGAAGACCATCCAGGCGCGCATCGCCGCTTGAAGAGAAGAAGAGGAGTGCGACCATTAAGCAAGCGGGCGTAGCACCTCCTATACTATAGTAGACCTGCTACGTACCGTTTTCACTCCTCACATCGTCCGCAGGCGCTTCGACCACCTCACCCCATAGGTCATAGTCGAGCGCCTGCGTCACCCGCACATTAACGAATGTGCCAGCGGCAGCAGTTCCCCAGAACAACACCTGTCCATCGACCTCAGGCGCATCGCGGAATGAGCGCCCGACGCTCAACGGGCGTCCGTCATCGGTCAGCCCCTGCCCCTCCACCAGCACCCGAATGACACGCCCGACCCAGCGACGGTTACACTGACGCGAGATATCCTGCTGCAAACGCATGATCGTATGCCAGCGGCGCTCGATGACTCGCTGTGGCACCTGATCCGGCAAGGATGCTGCTGGCGTGCCCGGCTCGCGCGAATAGCGGAAGACCCCTACCCGATCGAACTGCACTTCTTCGAGAAACGCCGTCAACGCTCGAAATTCAGTGTTCGTCTCACCGGGAAAGCCGACGATGAATGTCGAGCGTAGCGCAATATCGGGCATCGCCGCGCGCAGGTCGGCGATCAGGCGTCTGGTGCGATCACTATCAGGCGGGCGGCGCATCCGGCGCAACGTTTCGGGATGGGCATGCTGCAATGGCATGTCCAGATAATGGCAGATCTGCGGATGGCGCGCCATCGTCGCAATCAGGCGCTCGCTGATGCCGTGGGGATAGGCGTACATCAGGCGCACCCAGGTATCGTCTGGCAACCCTGCACAGAGTTCATCGAGCAACAGCGCCAGACCATCCCTCAACCCCAGATCGCGCCCGTAGTCAGTCAGGTGCTGCGCTACCAGCACAATCTCTTTTACGCCAGCCGCGGCAAGTTCCTGCACCTCGCCGATGATCGCTCCCACCGCTTTGGAACGCATATCGCCCTTGAACGACGGAATAGTGCAGAACGCACAGCGAAGATTACACCCATCGGAAATCTTCAGATACGCCGAAGGACCGCTGACCCGCCGACGGATCGGCGCGGTACGCCAGTCGGCGTAGGCGCCGGGAACGCTCAGATCGGCGGGTGTAGCAGGAGCGCTGGTAAGGGGAATGATCTCGCGCGTGGCAGAGGGTGCAGCAACTGCCGGTTCATGCCGAAGCGCCTGAACCACATCCCCTATACGCATCCATTCACGGGTGCTGAGCAGCGCATCAACTCCGGGCGCTGCCGCAACAAGCGCACTGTGGCTCTCCGCCATACAACCGGCTGCAACAAGGTGCTGACCGGGCGTTTTACGGGCAGCGACTTCACGCAGCACGGCAAGGGTCTCTTCACGCGCCGCAGCGATGAAGGAACAGGTGTTCACGACGACGACATCGGCATCACTGACATCTGCGGCAGGCGTATGTCCCTGCGCTGCCAGAATGCTGCTCATGCCTTCGCTATCAACCTGATTTTTTGGACATCCAAGAGTAATAATATGAAACTTCATCGTTTAGCGATAATTGGTAAACTGGAGTGGAATAGCGAACTCATCCTGATGTTCCCTGATCAAACGAATAACTGCCTGCAATTCATCGCGGCTTTTACTCCCGACCCGTAGTGTGTCACCCTGAATGCGCGGTTGCACCTTTGGAAAATGGTCGCGGATGAGTTTCGCCAGTTTTTTCGCCACATCTTCAGGAATACCACGCTGTAACAGCGCAACCTGACGCACACGACCGCCGCTGACCTCCTGGATCGGACCAAACTTGAAAATCTTAATCGAAAGATTGCGCCGCAGCGCCTTTGTCTGAATGAGATCGCGCACTGCGGTCAGGTGCATCTCCGATTCGGTCGTAATCGTCAGTTCCTTTTCGCTCAGCACGATCTCGGTTTTTGTATCCTTCAAATCATAGCGCGTCGCTACTTCGCGCCGCGCCTGATCGATCGCATTGACCAGTTCCTGACGATCAAAATCCGAGACAATATCGAATGTGCTTTCAGCAGGCACAGCGCCTCCTCCCGCTTATGGTGGCCACTCGAACGTCACCACTTCGCCAGGTCTCGTCCCGAGGCGGCGTTCCTGATCATTGATCATAACCGTCACAACCGCAGCATTCCCGGCGCGCACCGATACCGACCGGCGGGCGGTAAAGCGTACCGAGCGCCCCGGCGCCAGCACCCGGCGAAAGACCGACTTCCCATCGGTTTTAATCTCGAGCCACGATCCGGGATTATCACCGGGATCGATCCGCACTTCGAGGACAATCGGCGCTTCTGGCTCGCTGGTAGGCATCGGAGATGGCGCAACTTCGATGCCAGCTACGGCAGGCGTCGCCGTCTCCAATAGCAGTGGCGCAGTCGTCACTTCTGGCAGTACAGTCGGCAGCGGACTTGGTACAGGCGGCATGGTGGCTGTTGGGATCGTTGCGAGTTGTGCATTCTCGCCGATCCGGTTGGTCGCGCTCAACACCAGATATGTCACGCCGACCAGCGCCAGCACAACGAAGAAGACGCCGATCAGGCTTGGTGCGATGCATCCACGCACGCGGGGTTTGGACGTTGCCGGAACAATCCGGATCGGATCGGTACGCCCGCGCTCGTAGCGGTACAGCTCGATCAACTCGTCCGCTGCGAGACCGAGAAACGCGGCGTAGTTCCGGATGAAGCCGCGTGTGTACACATCGCCGGGAAGGTTCTGATAATCGCCGTCCTCAAGCGCGACGAGGTACCGCTGCAAGATGCGTGTCTCGGCAGCAGCCTGAGCCAGGCTGATGCCCTGGCTTTCGCGAGCTGCGCGCAGGCGCTCGCCCAGCGGGCTCATATCGTTCTCCTGGGAGCCTTATGCTTACAGGCGCGTCTGACGCAGCGTATTATAAATGAAAGCGCGCGATACGGCAACCGCGCACTTCCGGGGAGTGAGCGAACAGGTGTCGCACACCCTTATCTCAGCAGCGTGACAATCACGTTGTCAAACTCCGCGCCCGCTTCGGTATCAAAGTTTTCCAGATAGAGCGCCCCCTGCCCGGCGGCAACGCGCGAGTCGGTAAAGGTCTGCAACCGAACGCCGTTCACGCTGAAAGTAATACTGTTCCCCTCCGCCCGCAGCGATACCCTGTTGACCTGCCCCGGCTTGATGGCAGGATTGCTGATCGGCTCGCGCAGTGTTGTCCAGCGATCATCGACCGACACAAAACAGCCATACCGGTCGCGCCCATCGATCCAGCAGGCGTAGTAATTCTTTGCATTCCCCTGACTGCCCGGGCTGTACCGGACTGCGACGCCAGCACGCGACTTGCCGTCGATCAGCACATCCGCACTCACTTCCACGTCATTTGCCGGGCTCACATCCGGCGCTGTCAAGTAGTACAGATCAGTATCGCTGAGCGTAATGCGATAGACCCCCTCTTCGATCACTGCCTGGAGTCTTGCCGAGGAGCCGGTCACCCACTCTCTCTCATCGTCCACAAAATCGAACGCAAAACGTCTGACGGACGGATCACCCGAGAGCGGAACGGCAGAATCGACCACATACGATTGGAGAATGGCATCGAGCGAGCCTTTGAGTTCATCGAACTGTTCTTCTGGAATGCCGAACGTCAGGAGCGATACTTTATCGACGTCCCGATAGACGAACGTATTCATCAGTAATGGCGCATTGACGCCGCCATTCGCCTGCGCCGTGTATCTCCAGACGATCTGTACGCCGCCGCTACTTAGTCTCTTCGGCGGGTCCATTGAGAAATCCTGCTCGTCTTTGAAGATGTTGACGAATGCTGTTGCGCGATCGACCAGATTGTCTTGCGTCAATGCTTCCTGTGACTCGGTGAGGCTCAGGATGATCAGCCCATTTTCGGCGGCATCGGTCCAGACATAGACCAGTGTATTCTCATTCGAAGTTTCCTCCAGCGTCCAGTCAGCCGGTACATCGATGCTGAACAATCGCTGCGCATGGCTGAAGGTTTCGAGGCGATCAATCACAACCGGGACCAGCATCCCCGAACCGGTTCCTGTTCCACCCGACGGCGTTGTGGGCATGACCGTCGGTTGGGGCTGCGCGGTTGGTGCGGCGGTCGGGAGCGGCGTGGCGGTCAGACGGGGTGTGGCAGTCGGACGGGGCGTGGCGGTCGGACGGGGTTCGGGAGTGGCGGTCGGTGCTGTGCCGAGGGAAACACTGCATCCTGACAGGACGAGAGCGAACAGTGCCATGAGTGCGGAGAGGCGGAAAGAATGCATCCTGTAAACCCTTTCTACATGGTCAAACAGGTGACGCGCATGTCGTTCGATGGTGGGAGAAACGCCACACCACACACCTTGCTTTGTATTGTAGCATGCCGTTCTCTACTTGAGGAGTACGGATTGCGAGCGATTTTCTCTCACCGCCAGGTGCGCATATGCTGCGATTATACATCGTATCAGGCAAACACAACCTGTTTGTGATGAAGCTGTCATCCGGCTGTCATATACACCGCTAGGTAGTATCGCGCGCCTTCTTTAGGCTTGAAACAAGAACCGAGAACTGAGAACCGGGAACTGATAGCACATCTGGTAGAGCGCGATACACGGTCTACGGGTGTTCCGTCCATCTTCCGTGCTGGTGTCCACAGAGCGCAGGCGTCCCGTTCTCACGGGATAGCCGAGGGCACAATGCCCGCACTCCCATGATGGGTCGTAGCGCTGCACACAGGCGAGACGCCTGAGCACCCAGGCGGTACAGGGACGTGCACTGGTCCAGCACACCAGGAACATTCCAGCATACCCTGGGTCGAACCGGCAAGAATGCATCCTGAGTCGATAGGGTTTGATGAATGAACGAGAAACGGACGATCGGGCGGTGCGTGCCGGCGAAGCAATCCGCCAGCCGCAGATCGACGGTACGCCATCCCAAAGATTCAGAGCAGGTGCTCCAGGAATAGTGGCCTTTCGCTTGCAACCAGGATGGAGAGTGAGTATGAAACCGCAGGGTATCTTCTATCGGGGGATTGTTATCGTTATGCTTCTCCTCGGAATAGGCACGCTTATCTTCGCCTACCGCGCCAGTGCTGCCGCAGTGTACCTTGTGCGTGGTCCGACCACGGCGCAATGCTCGCTCACCGGTCAATCAGCGCCAGCAACATTCCAGGACAGCATCTTTGGCTCTGAATTGCACGGATTCCTCGATCAGGAAGGGGTGACCATCAGTTTCCAGTTCCCCGACGGTCGCATCTTCAGCCCGAACGACACCTTCTTCCTCGATGGCGTTGTCGATCTGCCGCCGCACTTTGCGTTGCCACCCTACCGCGCCGATGTAGCGGGCGATCTCTATTTTGAGTTTCTGGTAACGAATAAGTGGCCCTATGGGTGCTACAAACTGACCGCTGTCGGGCAGGGCAGCCGCCAGACGGCGGTCGGGTACCTGGTGGTGACTCCGCGCACCGGTCCGCTGCCTCCGCCCAGTCCGGCGCGTCTAGCGGTGTGGAACAACAGCACATTTAACGCATTTGCATTTCATGATGACCTGATCAATATTCACGGCGCCAACTTCTTCCCCAACGAGGTGATCTCGATCTGGATCACCCAACCAGACGGCACTGTTCTCGACTATCCGCAACAGGTCGCCAGCGACATCGGCAACTTCCAGTCGTCCTTCATTTTCACCAATGTGCATCAGACCGGCAAATACACATTTACGGCGCTCGGCACCCTGAGCGGATATCAAGTCTTCGCGCCGTTCGAACTGCGGGCGCGTTCTTCGACGCCGAGCGGATGGGCGCAACTGCGCGTCGCCTATCCGGCGCAACCATCAACACGGCAGAACGGCGGTGTCGCGATCACCGGGGCGCTCTTCTCGCCGGGCGAATATGTTGGGTTGTGGATGACACTACCGAACAATGCAGTGCGCAGCCTGCCAACACAGGTCGCCGACGGCAACGGTGATTTCTTCGTTGTGATCGACCTGGATGAACGGTTGCCGACCGGTCGCTATAGTATTACCGCCAAAGGTGTTTCCAGCGGGCGGCTCCAGATCGCCAGTTTCGACGTGACGCCGGGGAGTTTCCAGCCGGCGCTTGTGAATAACCCTGCCGAACCCGTGCCGGCAGTTGTTGAGTCGAATGTGGGGAATGCAGAGTTCGGCACACTCACCACCGACGGAGCGGCACGCGCTGCTGTGACCTTCGTCGACCGTTCCGGCGCGACCGATGTCGTGCGGGTCGAAGGATCCGGGTATGCGCCCAACGAACCGATCGGCATCTGGATGACCTTCCCTAATGGCGATGTGCTTGGCATGGCGAGTCTGAACGTCGATGCCGGCGGCGCATTCAGCGTGGATGTTGATCTGGGAGTCGTTCTGGCAGCCGGGCGCTACCGGGTGAGCGTGCAGGGTGTCGAAAGCGGTCGCCTGGTGATCGTCGCCTTCGATGCAGCAAACCGGGGCGATCCCGCCAGCAGCGGCACATCGGGGATCCCGCCAGCGCAGACGCTCGGCGGACCGACAAACCTCGGTGGTGCGGCAGGCAACCCGGGACCGGAGCAGACGCCGCGCGATCTGCAACGCTGTGCTGCACCGGAAGCGTTCTGGACCCCCGATTGCTAGACGCACACATCAGCAGGGGCGCAGGTTCGCTGCGCCCCTGGATGTCGTGATCTTATCCTCACTCCCTGCTTTCTCAGAGGAGCGTTTTCGAGACAAACATCTGCTTTCCGCGTCGCGATACACCTGTCTTTCCTGCCCAGGAACGGCGCCTGTCCGGCACGCTGATGCTCCACGATCCTCAACGCGATCCGTCAGGACACGTGCAGATCGACCGCCACCGGAAGCGCAGTACGCCCCCAGTCGGAGAGATCCTCGCCGTAGCCGGGCTGATACTTGGCAAGAATCAGACGACGCGCCAGTGCATCCTCCGCTTCCTGATCCACAATGCGCGCCGTGCCGCCAAACGTCGCGCCGCCGATGGCGAGCGACACCGTCGGAGTGCGCCGCGCATTCTTCACCCAATCGGACGCATGGTTGCCCGCAAGCACGTAGACCGTGTGGTCACGCAACGCGAACCAGATTTCAATCGTATGCGGTCTGCCCGATACCCGCCCGATGGTCGTCAGATAGCAGAATTCGAGGTGCGCCAGCGTACTCAGGTCGTGCAAAGCAGGGGGCATCTCAGATCAGCGCCTTTTCGGTATCGCGGTCGAAGATGTGCATCTTGGTCATATCGATGACCACCTCGAACGTCTCCCCGGTGCGCGCTTTGGTACGCGGATCGAGACGACCAACCATCTCCTTGCCGCCGTTTTCCACATAGACGTAGACTTCTGATCCCAGCGGCTCGACGACGTTGACCGTTGTCATCAGGCGAGCAGTCTCATCAACGCCACGCGGCATGTAGTGCGCATCGTGGATGTCTTCCGGGCGAATACCGAAGAAGATCGGCATCCCAATATGATCGGCAATCGCGTCGACCCGCGAGGGCGGCACCGGCAACTGGAACGGACCGAAATCCACCAGCACCTGCCCATTGCCACGCACCAGCGTCGCCTCGAAAAAGTTCATCGCCGGCGAGCCGATGAACCCGGCGACAAACATATTCGCCGGATGGTCGTACAGGTTCTGTGGCGTGTCGAGTTGCTGCAAGACGCCATCGCGCATCACAGCGATGCGCGTTCCCATCGTCATCGCCTCGGTCTGATCGTGAGTCACGTAAATAAAGGTTGTTTTCAGGCGCTGATGCAATTTCGAGATCTCGGCGCGCGTCTGCACCCGCAGCTTGGCATCGAGGTTCGAGAGCGGCTCGTCCATGAGGAACACCGACGGATGACGCACGATGGCGCGACCGAGAGCGACACGTTGACGCTGACCGCCGGACAGAGCTTTTGGCTTTCGATCAAGGAGGTGCCCGATATGGAGCATCTCTGCGGCCTCCTTGACGCGCCGATCAATCTCGGCTTTCGGCGTTTTGCGCAATTTCAAGCCAAACGCCATATTGTCATATACACTCATGTGAGGATAGAGCGCATAACTCTGGAACACCATCGCAATGTCGCGATCCTTGGGCGGCACGTCATTCACTACGCGATCACCGATCATAATGTTGCCGTCCGTCACTTCTTCCAGCCCCGCAAGACAACGCAGCGCCGTCGTCTTCCCGCATCCCGACGGTCCTACCAGCACCAGAAACTCCTGGTCGGCAATGTCGAGGGTGAGATCTTTGAGGGCGGCAAAATCACCGAAGCGCTTCCAGACGTGGTCGAACTTAATGGATGCCATGCGCGTGTACTCCTTTGCTTTACTCTTCAGCGTCTACGCTTGCCTGTCATCTACGACACGGGCGCGGGACCGCTCGACCTGCGAACCATCAGGCGCGCGCTCAACGTGACCGTGCGTAAACCGGTATTGCGTTTCAGAATGACATCATCGAGCAGCATTGCCAGTTGTTGACCCTGCACGCGCCACGGCTGGCGCAGCGTCGTCAGCGGCGGATTGACGTGCGCCGCCTGCGGAAGATCATCAAATCCGACCAGCGACACATCGCGCCCGACGATCAGGCAGGCGTCGTTGAGTGCATGCATGACGCCAAACGCCAGTTCGTCGCTTCCTGCCAGCACAGCGGTCGGTGGTTTGGGAGATGCAAGCAACTCCGTCATTGCCTGGTAGCCATCTTCCTCTGCGCGCCCCGACTCGACAACCAGCGCCGGATCGAATGGCAGACCTGCTTCGGTCAACGCCTGACGATACCCTGCGACGATCAGATCACTCACGACCAGTTCCGAAGGCGGCTGGATCAAGCCGATCCGCCGGTGCCCCAGACCGAGTAGATGGCGCACGGCATCAACAGCTGCGGTGTGCATATCGATGACAACCGCGGGACTATCAATGCCCGCCGGCGGCGGACCAGCGCACACATGCGGAATACCTGCCCCCGCAAGCGCCTGCGCGCGCGGATCATCCACCAGCATATCGAGCAACACCAGACCATCAACACGTCTGGTACGCGCCAGGCTCAGGCACAATTCCGTCTCGTCCTGATCTGCGCCAGCCGTTGCCAGCAGCAGAAAGTAGCCACGCAGCACGGCTGCGTCTGCCAGACCGGCTAACACCTCGGTCAACGCCGGTTCCGCCAGACGCCCTGGGAGCGCAGAAAGGGTGACCCCAAGCGTGCGACTCCGACCACGCATGCTGCGCGCCGCATGCTGTGGCTGATAGTTGAGTTCGGCGACCGCATCGAGCACACGCTGGCGTGTTTCGTCGGTTACCACACCGGTGCCGTTGAGTACATACGACACTGTGGCGACCGATACGCCAGCTCGCTGCGCAACCTGTTTGATCGTCGCCTGCATGGTGAAACGGTTAAGCGGTGAAACGGTTAAGCGGAGTATAAATGAATGGCGACAGATTGTCAAGACACTGCGGTTATACTCTCGCCAACTGGCTGAACGGTGCGGAACGCGCAGCAATCACCCGTTGTATCGGATGATTGCTTTGTCCACAGGGAGGTGAAGCACGCGCGCGTTCGCGCGCGTGTATAATGGCGGTGAGAAGCCATCACGGACCACATGCGCCTATGATCGCCATTGCGCTCTACATCCTGGCAATTCTGGCGGCGAATCTGACCGCCGAAACGATTTTGACCGTCGGGTTCCTGCAATTTGCGCTGGGCACCCTGTTTTTCGGTGCGATCTTCACCCTGCGCGACCTGATCCACCGGCGCTACGATAGAATGGTCGTCTATGCGACGATTCTGGCTGCAATGGGCGTCAACATTGCCGCTGCTGCTGCAGCAATGATGCCGTTCCGCATTATTGTCGCTTCTGCACTGGCGCTGGTTCTCTCGGAATTGACCGATACCGAGGTGTACCACGCCCTGCGCCACCGGGTATGGATCGTCCGCGTCCTTTCGAGCAACGCCCTTTCGGTCCCGCTCGACACCACCCTCTTTACCCTGCTTGCATTCTACGGCGTCTGGACCAACGACCTCATTGCCTCCGTGATTGTCGGCGATAGTCTGGTGAAATACGCTATTGCCACGTGCACCATCGGGTTGGGGATGAACACCCCGCTAACCCGGCGCACACTCTTCGGCGCACGCATTCCTGATCTGTAGGGGTGCGGTGGGGGATTCCAGAAGAGACAGGAACAACTCCAGTGTAAGCGGAGAGATGTCAGGCACAGGTGCACACCGACGCCACCATTGTCCGCCTGTGCCCGTCGTCATATCACTGCCGACTGCGTATCAGTATCATCACACCGGCGATGATCAACACCAGCGGAAACAACAGTTTGCCGAAAGCCGGACCGAGCACAATGCTCAACAGCACCAGCACGCCAACACCGATGAGAATAATGCCCAGTTGTCGGTTACGCTGCCCGTATGGCGACGATTGCGCCGATCCGCGCTCGTTCAGGTTATTGATCGGCACCTCCGCCTCGAAAGCGGAGGCAGTGCCGGTCATTGGATCGGAGCGCGCCGTCTCACCGCTCACAAACACCTCGCGCTGCTCGCCCTGCGCCCGGTTCTGCGGCGCTTCAAGCGGCATAATAATCCAGAGCGCCGGGTAGAGCAGCACCCCCACACCGGTAAAGATCAGTGCAACAAACACCAGACGCACAATGGTCGAATCGACCCCTAGATACTTTGCAATTCCGCCGGCCACGCCGGCAATAATCGCGTCGTGACGACTGCGTATCAATCGTGAAGTCGAGATGTCCATAATGTTCCCCCAAAAGTCGTTGACAGACGTTATGATCAACTGCGCCATCTACTGCTCAGACGGTCGAACATGTTCAAGAGTTGCAGGCGGTCTCATACGACACACAATGGGTATGCTATAATTTGGCTAGACTTTTGAGGTCAGCGCATGGGGGCAGTATGTCGTTGTATGTTCCTTCAGGCGCATCGCCACTCATCCCCGGCGCTCTGGCGCGCATCGAGCGCCGATTGCCGCATCCCGGAGAAGTCGTTGTTCGAGTCGGGCAGCGCGTCGAACCGGACGATGTGGTTGCATGGGCGTTCGTTCCCGCAGCGCCGCAGATTGTAAACCTGGCGCGCGCGTTGATGATCCCGCCGTCGCGCGTCAAACGTGCGCTCCTCCATGAGATTGGCGCACAGGTTGCGCAGGGTGCGCCACTTGCGCGATCCAGCCGATTTGGTGGCAGAGTATGTCCTGCACCGGTCAGTGGCGTGCTTGCCGGTGTCGATGAAGCGACCGGTTATATCACCATTGTGCCGGAACCGACACGATACGAATTGTCGGCCACTGTTCGCGGCGTGGTAATGGGGATTACCCCATATGAGGGCGTACAGATCGAGACACCGGCTGCACAGGTTTACGGCATCTTCGGCATCGGTGCAAGTCAGTATGGCGTGTTGCGGCTGCTGGTGACCGATCCTGCCGAGCCAATTACCGAAGAGATGATCAACCCACGAAGCGCGTATGCGGTGGTCATCGGTGGGAGCGGGATCAGCGCTGCTGCGCTTCAGCGGGCAGTGCAGCAACAGGTGCGTGGCGTCATCGTCGGCAGCATTGATGAAGCAGAACTTCGCGCGTTTCTCGGTGCAGGGGGATACACAGCGTGGGAGATTGGTCCGCCCCACTGGCAGATTCCGGCGCCTCCGTCTCCGAGCGGTGATCTGGTCGTGATCGTGACGGAAGGGTTTGGCCATCGCCCGATGTCGCAACCATTGTTTGAATTGCTGGCATCACACGATGGCAAGGAGGCGCTGGTTGAAGGATCGACACGGTTGTGGAATGGAGCACAGCGGCCCCGGGTCGTTATTCCACTTTCAACACGGACCACCGGGCTGTCGATCGAAGCACCGCGTCCGGCAGTTCGTCCTGGCGCACTCGTTCGCGTTCTGCACCAATCCTGCCTGGGTGCGCTGGGGCGGGTGCGCGCGATTTCGTCCACACCGCGGCGATTACCCTCACGTGTGCGCACTCCGGCTGCCAGTATTGTGCTCGACGATGGATCGATGATGACAGCGGCCATTATCGCGGTCGAGGCGCTGAATTGAAAGACGCTGCTGCACGGTTATGAGTCAGGCAATCGGTACTGCGGTTTCCAAAACGCCACCTGGCGCCTCATCGCCACGTTTGCTGATCGTCGATGATGAACAGCACATGTGCGACGTATGTTCGCGCACCCTGCAACGCGCCGGCTACGATGTGCTTGCCACCAACGATCCGCTCATTGCAATCGAGGCGCTCAGCAACGGGCAACACTTCGATCTGCTGCTGACCGATATCAAAATGCCGGCGATGAGTGGTCTCGATCTGGCACGAATCGCGCGTGAAAAAGACCCGGAGATTGCCATCATCATCATGACCGGGTATGCGTCGCTCGAAAATCTCCACCAATCAGTGCGACGCGGCGTGGCGGATTTTCTTGCAAAACCGTTTGAGCTCGAACAACTGCGCCTGGCGGTCGATCAGGCATTGCACAAACGCGCAATGCAGCAGGATAACCTGCGCCTGCGGACGCTCGAACAATTGCTTGCGGTCAGCGAAGCGCTTAGTGCCACGCTGGAACTATCGGAGCTGGTGCATATCGTTCTCAATGCCATGATCGAGCGAAGCGGCTTTCAGACCGGGTTCCTGCTGCTAGGCGATGAACCTGCACTATTGCATCTTGCCGCGACAACACCGGAGACGGCACATCTGACCGAGGAAGGACGATTACTGGCAGAACGCGCATTCACGCTCCAGCAAACATGCTACGCAGATACCGCACGCTACGGAAAACAGCACGATTGCGATCTACATGCAGCGCTGGCTGTGCCGTTGCGCGCTCAGGGGCGGGTCAACGGCATCGTTGTGCTGTGTAACGAGCGCTCCACCACGCTGCGACTGGGCATCCAGGAGGGGTTGATTCTGCTCGCCAATCAGGCAGGCGCTGCGTTACGCAATGCTACGCTTTACCGCCAGCTCGATGAAGCGTATCAGCGCCGGCAGGAACTCGATCGCCTCAAGAGCGAATTCATCGCCATCGCCTCGCACGAACTGCGCACACCACTCTCGATTGTGCTCGGATATACTATGATGGTGCGTGATCAGGTCGAGAGCAGTCAGCGCGACTACCTCCAGCGTGTGATGGAGAGCGCTCAGCGGATCAAAGCGATCGTCGATGATATGGTCAATCTGCACTACATCGATACCGGTGAGTCCCAATCGCATCTCACGCCGGTCGATCTGAGCGAAATGATCTGCCAGACGGTGCAGAATCTGCGCAGTGCAGCGGAACTGGCGGGGCAAACAATCACGATCAACCTGCCCGATACACTCCCGCCGTTTCTGACCGATCGCGAAAAGGTGATGCTCGTGCTCACTCATCTGTTGTCCAATGCGATCAAGTTTACACCGCAGAACGGACAGATCACCATTACGGCGAGCATCCGGCAGTATAACGAACTGGAATCACTGCGCGAGGTATCGGTCATCACGCCTTCGGCATCGCTCCGTGCGCTGCCCTGGGTTGCGATCGATGTCAGGGATACCGGGATCGGCATCCCGGCGCATGAACGAACACGGATCTTCGAACGTTTCTATCAGGTCGGCGACTCGCTCACGCGCGAGCGGGGTGGCGTTGGGCTTGGGTTGGCGCTGGTGCGCGAGTTGATAGCCTCACTGGACGGGGCGGTGTGGGTTGTCAGTCGAGAGGGTAAAGGCAGCACCTTCTCGTTTGCGCTCCCCCTCCGCCAGACTTAGCGGGAAAGTGAAGCAATCTCATGACGTACCGACTCATCGTTGTTCCAGGCGATAGTGATGAACTGCGCGCCTTGCAGAGCGCGTTCTCAGGCGATGTTACGGTGCAAACGCTCGATACGGCAAATGAGGCGCTGTGGGAAGTACGGAATGATCCGCCTGGCGTGATCGTCGCAAATGTAGAACTTTCAGGCATGAGCGGCATCGATCTGGCGGAGATTCTGCCAAATTTCGGTGCGCCGACCCGTCTGGTGCTCTGGAGTCGCCGGTCGGACCCACAGATCGCACGGCAGGTGGCGGGGTTCGGCATCCAGCACATCGTCAACAGCGACATGGCGCTCGATGACCTGCGCGATCTGATCTACCGCGAACTGCGTGAAGCGGCAACCACCTCACAGGTAGAGGAACCGCCGCCTGTGAGTGCACCGGAACCGCCGCCGCGCCCGGTACGCCAGCCAAAGGAAGAACCGCCCGCACCCGCCGAGCCGCCACGCCCGGCACGCCAGAAGGCGGAGACGCCGCGCCCGACGGAAACGCCGCCTTCCCGCCCAATGGAACCGGCACACCGCCCGGCGCGACGACGCGACGGACCATTGGTGCTGACTCCCGAAGATCAGCGCGCGATACGGTTGCGCATGGAAGCCCTCGACCGCGATGTCGGCTCCAAGTGTATCATCCTTGCCGACCGGGCTGGCATGGTGCTGGCAGAGACCGGATTGACCATCGGGTTGCCGACGATGGTGCTTCTGCCGCTGCTCTCGACCAGTTTCTCGACAGCCGGACAGATCACCCAGATGTTGCGCGAGACCGAATCGTCAGCATTGTATGTCCACGAAGGCAGTCATTACGATCTCTACTGCTTCGACATCGCGCAACGCCTGATGCTGGTGATTGTCTTCGATAAATCGGGGACTCCGGCGAAGATCGGGTCGGTCTGGGTGTATGCCAAGCGCGCCATCCGCGATATTCAGGAGTTGCTCGGGTAGCGGCACGTTTGCACGTTCTTTTTATCTGTGCTATACTCGCCACGCTACCTTAGCATGTCTCATGCGCAAGCGGTGTCTGTTCAACCTCGTCCGTAGGTTGAATTTTTATGCCTGATGTGGTACATTTTATTGTGAAAGTGTTCTCAAAGTAAACAGGGAGAGCGTATTTATGCGAAACCGTGTTCTGGCGGTCACCGGCGCCCTGCTTGTGCTGGGGATCATTCTGTATATCATCGGTGTTCGCTCGACCAAATTGCACATCTCCGTTGCCGCTGAACCGGTCTTCTGTCTTGGCGGCGCACGCGCAACCCTCGAAACGTGCGCAAGCGGATTTCCCATCACCAACTCGCTGATCACGACTGTTATCGTTCTGATCATTTTCTTTATTATCATCCTGGCTGGCACGCGCAATATGCAGTTAATACCGCGCGGTTTTCAGAATACGGTGGAAGTGCTGGTCGAGGCATTTTACAACTTTGCTCAGGGAGTTGATCGCAAGAATATTGCGAAGTTTTTCCCTTTTTGCGCGTCAGCATTCTTCTTTATGCTGGTCTGCAATGTTACTGGATTGATCCCAGGTGTTGGTAGCATTGGAGTATGTGTGCCGACAGCGGATCATAAAGAGGCGATGATTGTTGCACCGATCGCTGATGTCACGATGGCGGAAGAGCCGGCCAGCGCAGCAGATTTCTTTGCATCGTGGCCCCTGGCATGTGAGAAAGGAACTACCCTGGTGCCGATTCTGCGCGCGCCGACGGCCGATCTGAACATGACGCTGGCATGGGCGCTGGCATCAGTGGCGTTGATTCAAATCTTCGGCTTCCAGGCGCTTGGCATCGGGTATTTGACGAAGTTCTTCAACTTCCGCGAAGGCTTCATGATGGCGCTTGTCGGCATTCTCGAATTGATCTCCGAGTTTGTGCGCATCATCGCCTTCGCCTTCCGTCTTTTCGGCAATATCTTTGCCGGTGAAGTCATTCTCGTTGTCATGGCGTTTCTGTTCCCATACCTGCTGCCGGTGCCGTTTTACGCCTTCGAACTGTTCGTGGCGTTCATTCAGGCGCTGATCTTCGCGGTGTTGTCGTTCGTGTTCATGTCGCTGGCGACAGAAGCGCATGGCGGGCACCACGGAGAAACATCGGCACACTAGCAATCAATCGCTGCGCATGTGACGGCGCAGGTGTTACTCTGACAGACATAAGCACGTCTTTGTACTCTGAGGAGGAGACAGATCATGTCGGATGAAGGTCTGCGACTTATCGCTGCGGCGCTGGCGGTGGGTCTTGGCGCGATTGGGCCTGGCGTTGGCATCGGCGTTATCTTCAGCGGCGCACTGCAAGCGATGGGCCGCAACCCAGAAGCCGAGGGGACTCTGCGTACCTATATGTTTCTCGGCTTTGCTCTGGTCGAAGCGTTGTTCATCTTCGCCCTAGTGATCTCGCTGTTGATCGCATTCCGAATCGTGTAGTGTCCATCGGCGCTACGCAGGAGAACGACCGTGGAAAAACTAGGTATCAACTGGGGTTTGTTGATCGCACAGATCATCAATGTCGTTTTTGTGGTCTGGTTGCTGACGACATTCCTGTACCGCCCGATCCTGAATATGCTCAATCAGCGGACGAGCCGGATTCAGGAAGGATTGCAGGATGCAGAGAAGGTAAAGGAGCAACTGGCGAACGCAAGGCGCGATTATGATGCCGAACTGGCAAAGGCGCGTCAGGAGGCTGCGGGTATTCTGGCGCAGGCGCAGGAGCGCGCCCGTGCGCAGGCTGCCGAGATTATTGCACAGGCGCACCGCGATGCCGAGAAGATCAAGAGTGACGCGTTGGCACAGGCGGAACAGGAACGATTGCGCATGCTCGGCGAACTCAAGGACCGGATGGCGGAACTGGTGGTTCTCACTGCCGAACGGGTGCTCGGCGAAGAGTTGAAAGCCAACCACGACCGCCTGATCGAAGAGTCGCTGGCTGAACTCGGAAAGTACAATTGAACCGCGATGCCGGGACGCCCGGCGCGGAGGTGAGGAATAGTCGTGAGTGCATCTGAGGCTCAGGTGATTGCGCGGGCATTGTTCGACTCGTTGACGGGGACGGCACTTCAGGCGTTACGCGCCGCTGCCGGTGTCAATGGCGAGTTGACGCCAGAACGGGTGCTGGCGGCGCTCCCGGAAGATGCTCCGCGTGAGGTGCGAAATCTGGTCATGGCGCTGGGGAAGGAGGGCAACCTCGACCGCCTACCAGCCGTGATGACTGCCTTCGAGCAGATGACGCGCCGCGGCAGCACGCGCCCGCTGACCGGTGAGGTGATCAGCGCTGTCGCGTTGAACCCGCAACAGCGTGAACGCATCATCGCCCAACTGACAGCGCGGTATGGTCCTGACCTTGAACTGCGCTTCAGTGTGGATGAATCACTGATCGGCGGCTTGATCATCCGGATCGGCGATCAGGTGCTCGATACCAGTTTGCGGACGCGCATGGCTGCAATTCAGCGGAACATGATGACCAGTTAGCCTCCGGTTGAAAGGGACGTGTCGCGGCGTCAAAAGGGGAGAGACGATGGCTGTTGCAACAACCGAAGAATTGTATCAGCGCCTGCTGAGAAGCATCCGCGAGGGTGTCGATCTCCAACCAAAGATGGTCAACGTCGGCACCATTATTCAGGTGGGCGACGGTGTGGCGCGGATCAGCGGACTCGAGCAGGCGATGGCGTCTGAATTGCTCGAATTCCCACCGAAAGCCGGTCGGAGTGAGCCGGTGTACGGTATTGCGCTGAACCTGGAAAAAGATTCGGTTTCGGCAATTATTCTCGGTGACTACCTCGGCATTGAGGAAGGTGATCAGGTTAATTCGACTGGGCGCGTTATTTCGGTGCCGGTCGGTCAGGCGCTGATCGGGCGGGTGGTCAATGCCCTCGGTCAACCGATAGATGGCAAAGGACCGATTCAGACCACAACATATCGCCCAATCGAACGAATTGCGCCGGGCGTTATCACGCGCAAGTCGGTCGATACGCCGGTGCAGACGGGGATTATTGCGATCGACTCGATGATCCCGATCGGGCGCGGTCAGCGCGAGTTGATCATCGGCGACCGGCAGACCGGGAAGACGGCGGTGGCGATCGATACGATCATCAATCAAAAAGGCCAGGGGATGGTCTGCATCTACGTGGCGATCGGGCAGAAGCGCGCCCAGGTTGCGCAGATCATCAATATTCTCGAGAAGCACGGCGCCCTCGACTACACCATCGTCGTCGCTGCGACCGCATCGGAGTCGGCGGCGCTCCAGTACATCGCTCCATACGCCGGTTGCGCGATGGGTGAAGAGGTGATGGAAAATGGCGTGATGATCGATGGTCGTGAGGTACGCGATGCGTTGATCGTCTACGACGACCTCTCCAAACACGCAACCGCCTACCGCCAGGTGTCGCTGTTGCTGCGCCGACCACCGGGACGCGAGGCGTACCCCGGCGATGTGTTCTATCTCCATTCGCGCCTGCTGGAGCGCGCTGCACGCCTGAACGAGGACTACGGCGGCGGCAGCCTGACGGCGCTGCCGATCATCGAGACGCAAGCGAATGACGTGTCGGCATACATTCCGACCAACGTCATTTCGATCACCGACGGTCAGATCTACCTGGAGACCGATCTCTTCAACGCCGGTATTCGCCCTGCGCTGAACGTCGGTATTTCGGTGTCGCGCGTCGGTGGTGCGGCACAGACCCGTGCAATGCGTTCGGTGTCGGATCGCCTGAAGATCGATATGGCGCAGTTCCGCGACCTTGCCGCATTCGCCCAGTTTGCGTCGGACCTCGATGCGACCACACGGGCGCAGATCGAGCGCGGTCAGCGTTTGCAGGAAGTGCTCAAACAACCACAATTCCAGCCAATGCCGCTGGAAGAGCAGGTGGTTATTCTGTTCGCAGGTATCAATGGCTACCTTGATGATGTGCCGCTTAATCAGATTGGGCGCTTCAAGTCGGAACTGTTCACCTATATGCGCACGGCGCATCCAGAGGTCGGGCGGATGATCTACGACAATCGCCTCGACCGCAAGTTCCCGTCGCCAGAAATTCGCTCCGCCATCGAGAATATGCTGAAGGAATTCAAGCAGATGAGCGATTTCAGCACGGAACAGGCGTGAGCAGTACGACGAACCTGAACCTCTCGAGACGAGGTGTATATGCCCAGTACACGTGAAATCAGGCGGCGCATTCGCTCGGTTAAGAACCTGGCGCAGATTACGCGCGCGATGGAAATGGTGTCGGCGTCGAAAATGCGCCGCGCGCAGCGCAATGTGCTTGCGACCCGCCCGTATGCCGACCGCCTGCTCGATGTGATGGGCGAGTTGACCGGGCGCGCGGTTGGAATGCGGCGCGGTACGTTGCTCGAAGTGCGCCCTGTGGTGCAGGGGGTTGCCCTGATCGTCGTGACGCCCGACCGCGGTCTGGCAGGAAGCCTGGTTGCCAACGTGCTGCGACGCGCGTCGCGTTTTATCTTGGAAGAGCAGGAGAAGAAGCATTCGGTCGAGATTCTGGCGATTGGGAAGAAAGGGCGCGATTTCATGGTGCGCACCCATCAGAATCTCGTTGCCGAAGTGACCAAACTGGGCGATCACCCGCGGCTGACCGATATCCTCGGCATTTCGACCCATGTCATCAACGGTTTCCTGGGCGGGCGCTACGACGAGGTGTATGTACTCTACAGCCAGTTCGTCAATACTCTGGTGCAGCGCCCAACGATCAAACGCCTGCTGCCGATCGATCCGCCCCACGAGCCGGTCGGTCGAATGGTCGATTATACTTACGAACCGAGTCAAGAAGAGGTGCTGCGCGAGTTGCTGCCACGCTTCGTCGAAGTGCAACTCTATCAGGCGGTGCTGGAGGCGATTGCCAGTGAGCACAGCGCGCGGATGGTAGCCATGCGCAATGCGACCGACAATGCCAAAGAATTGCAGCGCGACCTGACCCTTTCGTACAACAAGACGCGCCAGGCGAACATTACGAAAGAAGTTTCTGAAATCGCGTCGGGAGCGGCAGCCCTGGCGGAGATGTGACGCGATAGATCAGAAGTGGAGGATACTCATGGCCGGAGCAACCGGTGTCGTGACTGATATTATCGGTGTGGTGCTCAACGCGAAGTTCCCGGAGGATCAGACTCCGGAAATCTACAGTGCGCTGGAGATTCCCCTTGAAAATGGCAAGCGCCTGGTTGCCGAGGTGCAGCAGCAACTCGGCGGCGGGGTGGTCAAAGCCGTGGCAATGAGCAGCACCGATGGCATGCGCCGTGGCGTCAAGGCGATCGATACCGGTCGCCCGATTGCGGTGCCGGTCGGACCAGGAACGCTTGGGCGCGTGTTCGATGTGCTCGGCGATCCGATCGACGGCGAGGGTTCGGTGCAGGCAACCGAATACCGCCCCATCCATCGTCCACCCCCCGCGCTCGAAGACCAATCGACGACGGCACAGATCTTCGAAACCGGCATCAAGGTTATCGACCTGATTGCGCCGTTTACACGTGGCGGCAAAACCGGCATCTTCGGCGGCGCTGGCGTCGGTAAGACCGTCGTGATCCAGGAGTTGATCGCCAACGTCGCCAAGGAGCAGTCGGGCTTCTCAGTCTTTGCCGGCGTCGGCGAACGCTCGCGCGAGGGGAATGACCTCATCCACGAAATGAAGGAAGCCCGGATCGACGAGAAGACGCGCGTCTTCGATAAGACAGTGATGGTGTTCGGTCAGATGAATGAGCCGCCAGGTGCTCGCCTGCGTGTGGCGCTGACTGCCATGACCATGGCGGAGTATTTCCGCGACGAAGGGCGCGACGTGCTGCTCTTCATCGATAATATCTTCCGTTTCGTTCAGGCAGGTTCCGAGGTTTCGGCGCTGCTGGGGCGCATGCCGTCACAGGTGGGATACCAGCCGACCCTCGGCACCGAAATGGGTGAATTACAGGAACGCATTACCTCGACCAAAAAGGGGTCGATCACATCGATGCAGGCGGTCTACGTGCCCGCCGACGACTACACCGATCCGGCGCCGGCAACGGTCTTCTCGCACCTCGACGCGACAATCACACTCGAACGTAGCATTGCAGCAAAAGGTATCTACCCGGCAGTCGATCCGTTGGCTTCGACCAGCCGCATCCTCGACCCCAATATCGTCGGCGCAGAGCACTACCGCGTTGCACGCGAGGTACAGCGGGTGCTTCAGCGCTACAAAGATTTGCAGGACATCATTGCCATTCTGGGTGTTGAGGAACTCTCCGACGATGACAAACTGACCGTGGCGCGCGCGCGCAAGATCGAGCGCTTCTTCTCACAACCGTTCACGGTTGCACAGCAGTTCACTGGACGCCCTGGCAAGTATGTGCCGATTGCGGAAACGGTGAAGAGTTTTGCGCGCCTATTGGCAGGCGAAGTCGATCACATCCCTGAGCAGTTCTTCCTGCTCCAGGGCGGGCTCGACGATGTTATCCAGGCGTATGAGGCATCACGGAGGTAAACGGGTATGCCGATCCATCTCGAGATTGTGACAGCGGAGCGGGTTGTACTCTCCGACGATGTGGATATGATCAATGCGCCGACCAAAGATGGGCGCGTCGGCATCCTGCCGCGTCACGCACCGCTCCTGACGATCCTCGAGATCGGTGAACTCGATATTGTCAAGGATGGTGTGACCACTCCCTTTGCCATTTCGGGCGGGTTTATGGAAGTGCTGCCAAACCGCGTGACGATCCTGGCGGATACTGCCGAGCGCGCCGATGAAATCGACGAGGTGCGCGCCGAAGCCGCACGACGCGCTGCCGAGCAGCGGATTGCCGAGCGTAAGAGCGCACAAGACCTTGCACTCGCCGAATCGGAACTGCGCCGCGCGCTGGTGCAGTTGAAGGTTGCACAGTTGAAGAAAATCCGACGTGAGCGCGACTAGTGAACCGCGTATTCACGATGATCCGGGTTGATGTCGCAGGGTACAGGACGCAGTATCATGGATGCAGCGTCTGAACCCTGCGATATTTCGTTGTGAAGGCAAGATTTGCCGGGCAGAAAGGTATGGCAAAGAAAATCGGCATCGACCTGGGCACTGCCAATGTTCTGGTGTATGTCAAAGGTCGGGGCATTGTTCTGGCTGAACCTTCGGTCGTCGCTATCTCGACAAAGGACAACCGTATCAAGGCGGTTGGCGCCGATGCGCTGGCGATGCTTGGGCGTGAACCCGAAAGTATTGAGGTGATTCGTCCGTTGCGCGATGGCGTGATCGCCGATTATGACATCACCGAGGCAATGTTGCGGTATTTCATCCGCAAGGCGATGGGACCGTTCAGCTTCAGTAAACCCGACGTTATGGTCTGCATTCCGGCTGGCATCACGACGGTCGAGATGCGCGCCGTGCGGCAGGCAGCAGAGGCAGCCGGCGCTCGGCACGCCTATCTGATCCGGGAGCCGCTAGCGGCGGCGATCGGCGCAAACATTCCAGTTGCGCAACCGTCGGGCAACATGATCATCGATATTGGCGGTGGCACGACCGAAGTGGCGGTCATCTCGCTGAACGATATCGTCGTCAGCCATTCGGTGCGGGTCGGCGGCAACAAGTTCGACGAAACCATTGCCGCCTATGTCAAGCGTAAATACAACGTGTTGATCGGCGAACGCACCGCCGAGAGCATTAAGATCGAGATCGGCTCTGCACTGCCGCTCGAGCGCCCGCTGTCGATGCAGGTGCGCGGTCGCGATCAGGTCGCCGGGCTGCCACGCACCATCGAGATCAACTCGAATGAAATCACCGATGCGCTGCAAGAGCCGCTGGAGGCGGTGATCGGCGCCGTGCGGCGCGTCCTCGCCGAAACTCCGCCGGAACTATCGTCGGATATTATCGATAAGGGCATGATCATGACCGGCGGCGGTTCGATGCTGCGGCGCATCAACGAACTGCTGACCGATGTGACTGGCGTTCCCTGCTATGTTGCCGACCAACCGGCAAACTGCGTCGCCATTGGCACCGGGCTGGCGCTGGAATATATCGACATTCTGCGCGATAGTCTCAGCGGTGACGACTTGAATTAGGGAGTGCTGAGAACTGAGAACCGGGAACCGAGAGCCGGGAACTGAAACCAGGGACCAGGGATCGGGAAGCAGGAACCGGCAGTCTTTGAGGCAGTGCACCTCTGTGTGAGACTGACGATAACCCTCCACAGCAGCAATGAGACAAAAATGCAATCCGCCAGCAACCGGTTTAGTTCTTGAGATCGGGAGTGGCGACAATCCACACCCTCGCGCCGATGTGTTGCTGGATCGCTACCCCGGCGCAGACAATCGTGAGCGCGGCGGCGACCTTGTGGTTGATCGCCCGTTTGTTGTGGCGGATGCCCATCACCTACCGTTCAAGGATGGGGCTTTCGCTTACACGATCTGCTCTCATATCCTGGAACATATGGACGACCCGCTGCAATTTGCCGCCGAATTGCGGCGCGTCAGCGCTGCCGGGTACATCCAGAGCCCTTCCGAGATTGCCGAGCGTCTGTTTCACTGGTCGTTTCACCGCTGGTATGTGAACCTGGAGAATGATACACTGGTCCTTCATCCGCGCGAACCACACGAACCGTTTGGGGAGTTGTTCGACTATTTGTATGCCTTCAATCCCGCGTACTATTTCTTCCAGCGTAGCATGCCCGAACTTTTCTGGGTCGAGCGCGAATGGCGCGGCGATAATCTGAACATCGAAGTGCGCGAATCATCGCCGCTGCGCCTGCGCGACCCCGCAACGCTGCGCGACATGGTGCGTCCACGCATGTCGCTGCTGCGCCTGATCGGTTTGTTTTTCGCATCGCTGATCGTGCGATCCGTAGATGCTGGTGTACGCCGGAGCATTCGCCGCCTGCTGCGGCGCAGTTATCTGTGAGAACATTGCTGATGCGGTGATCGCGGATGGGGTGCTGTCCGGGTATCGGATAATCCAGACACAACGTATCGCACATCTGCCCTGTGTGTGGCGCCGTGTCATCTCCACGCTCAATCACGGTCAAACTCGTCAAGCCGGAAAAGAACCAGGTGGTGACCTACTGCGCCAGCGTGATCCGCGCGACGCCGGTGTATGTGCTGGTGCGCGCCGTGTGGGACCGACCACGACTCGACCTGGGATATGTGACATTCGAGACGGGGGATGTCTTCTTCGAGCATTTCTACGCCGATCGCTGGTACAATGTGTTCGAACTGCGCAGTGCAACCGGAACCCTTAAGGGATGGTACTGCAACGTCACACGCCCAGCGATCATCGGCGCCGAGACGATCATCTCCGAAGACCTCGATCTCGATCTGTTCGTGTCGGCGGAGCGTGATCGCATGGTGCGACTCGATGTAGAGGAATTCGAAGCGCGCGGGCTGGCACAGCGCGATCCGTCCGTCTATGCTACGGCACACGCTGCGCTGGAAGAACTGGAGCGACTCGCCGGCGCAGGTGCGCCACCCTTCTGTGTATGACCGCAACGATTGGCATCGGATTGGTTGGCTATGGTGGGATTGGGCGCATGCATGCGCTCTGTTACCGTATGCTGCCGCTGGTTTACCCTGATCTGGGAGTCCATGTACACCTGACAGGGATCGTCACTGCCAGTGCTCCATCAACAGATCGGGCACGGCGCGAACTCGGCGATGTGTTGACAACGACGAACCTCGAAGACGTGCTGACGCATCCTTCTGTCACTGTCATTGATTGCTGCGCGCCTACCGGCGATCACGCGCGCATTGCGGAAGCCGCACTTGCCGCCGGAAAAGCACTCTTCTGCGAAAAACCGCTTGGCGCAACGTCAGAAGAAGCCGAACGCATCGTCGAACTGGCGCATACCCGCGGACTGCCAGGCGGTATGAACTTTCACCTGCGCTTCGTGCCGGCCATTCAGGAAGCACGACGACGCATCGACAACGGTTTGATCGGTGACGTGCGCAGTTTCCACCTGCGCTACTACCGCAGCAGCAACCTGCGCCGTGATCGCGCGATCTCCTGGCGCTTCAGCGGACCCGGCAGCGGCGTCCTTGCCGACCTGGGATCGCATCTGATCGACCTGATCCACTATCTGTTCGGTCCGATACACGCTGTATCGGCACGCACTGCCATCGTCGTCGGCGAGCGCCCCGGCGCCGACGGCGCGTCTGTTCCGGTCGAAGGTGACGATGTCGCCTGGCTCTCGGTCGAACTCGCCAGTGGCGGCTACGGAACTGTAGAGGTCTCGAAAGTCGTTCCCGGCGCCGGTGACGACATCCGTATCGAGGCATATGGCAGCGCCGGTGCGCTGATATTCGACACGCGCGACCCGAATGGGTTAGAGATCGTCGAGGGAACGGAGGGTATCGGCGGAAAACGCATTGCAACCCTGAGTCGGACTGTTCCCGCTGCAGCGTTGCCTGCGCCCGAAACGCCGGTTGGAACGCTCCAGTGGCATCTGGCATCGGTGGCTGCGTTCGTTGGCGCTCTGATCCACGGTACGCCACCCCATCCGGCTTTGAGCGATGGTCTGGCAGCGGATCGCGTCATCGGCGCAGCACGGCAGAGTGCTGCCGCCGGCGGCGCCTGGCTTCGGCTCGAACGGCGTTGATGCAGAGCACCGCGCTATGAGTGAACCATCCTCCTCCGATGCACTGCGCGTTGCCATGCTGGCGCGCGTCGTCTTTCCACTGCACGGATTCGGCGGCATCGAACGCCATGTTTTCCATCTGACAACCCACCTGGCGCGGCTTGGTGTGCGGGTGACGCTGTATGTGCAGACACCGGGCGCAGCATCGCACAACCAGGACACAACTCCTGCCAATCCTTACGCCGATGTGCTGCCAGGCATCGAGCGTGTGATCACACTGCGGTACGACTACACATCGCCGTTGCTACGTCCAAACTCCATTGCGGGACGACAGATCAACTATCCCTGGTATTCCTGGCGGTTGGGGCACATGGTCGCCGCCGCTGCGCGACGGGGCGCATACGATGTGGTTCATGCCCAGGGATTGTGTGCCTTTGGCTATGGCTGGATCCGGATCCGCGATCCGCTGCTGCGTCGCCTGTCGTTCATCGCCAATCCACATGGGCTGGAAGAATACCGCACCCCCGACCGGCGCAAGTGGCTGGCATACGCACCCTTTCGCGCGCTCTACTCATACGGCGCACGCTGTGCTGATCGTGCCATCGCAACCGATGCCTGTACCCGCGATGATCTACCGCGCTATCTGGGCGTCGATCCGGAGCGGGTTGTGGTTATTCCCAGCGCCATCGATGCCGAAGAATGCCTGGCACCAGTCAATGATGCCACACGCACACACCTGCGCAAACGGCTGCGACTCGATGACGCGGATCTGACCATTCTCAGCGTTGGACGGCTGGAACGCAACAAAGGGTATCACGTGCTGATCGAGGCACTCTCCCGTGTGCGCGATCATCTTCCACCACAGTGGCGCTGGCTTCTGGTGGGCGACGGGAAAGAACGACCCGCACTGGAGCAACAGGCGCAACAGGCTAGCATTGCCGGGCATATCAGCTTCGTCGGGCGCCTCGACGACACTGAATTACACAACCTCTACGAAGAGGTCGATCTGGTCGTACATCCGACGCTCTACGAAGGCTCATCACTGGTCACCCTGGAAGCCATGATCCATCGCCGCCCCATCATTGCATCAGCGGCAGGCGGTATTCCCGACAAGGTGTTCGACGGACGCAACGGCTATCTGACCCGTCCAGGCGATGTCGCCGACCTGGCAGCAAAGCTGCGACTGGCTCTCGAACAACGCGATCGATGGGCAGCCTGGGGCGAAGAGAGTGTCCGTCTGGTCCGCGCCACATTCGACTGGCCCATCGTTGCACGCCGGACGAAGCAGGAGTATGAGCGGCTGGTTGCAGGGTGAATAGGGGAGCGTGCGGGAGCGTTCGACGAGGCGTGAACGTCCGACGGGACTCACGGTTCGTCGGAATTGTGATACTATTGTGCTGTACGAGCGGCAAGCCATCGAAGCAAAAGAGCATGCCAGCAGCACCGGACAGCACTACCCCCCCGATCATCGTGCATATCGCCATTGGTCCCTGCGATGATCGGGGGGGTTGTCCAACCCGCGCCAGTGGGAACGGGCATGAAGTCGCATCAGCGTTGTTTCTCTCTGAAGAGCTAGTCGATCTGGGATGGCGCGCGCTGCGTGCCGGGGCACAGCGTATCGAAGATGTTCACGACATCGGTCTGGCGCTGGGACAGGCACTGTTTACCACACCGATCCGCACGCTGCTTCTGGAGGCAGCACGCACCGCCGCGGCAAGGGGCGTCCGCGTGCAGGTACGCCTCCAGATTAATGTCCCGGAACTCGCGGCGCTTCCTTGGGAGTATCTCACGCTGGGGAGCGTCAACGTCTGGAAACCGGCATTACGCGCGGATTATACGCTGGTGCGCCATGGACGGCATGTAACGCCACCACCGCCTCTGCCCCTACGCGAATCGCTACGTGTACTGGCAGTTGCATCACCCGGCAACCACCACCACCTGGATGACCTCAATCACGCTCTGGCGCCTCACATTCGCGCTGGCGAACTCACGTTACGAACACTCCCCAATACCACTCGTGCAACGCTCAGTCGGGCGCTGGCAGACGAAGCGCCGCATGTGCTGCATCTTGTAACGCGCACTGTGCTGACGCCGGATCAGCGCCTGGAACTGGATATTGGCAACCGGTTCGACGCCGGCGATCTGATCGATCTGCTGGCAGGCGCCACCAACCTGCGGTTGGTCACGCTGACGGGCGGCGAAGGGGACGGGACCGCGTTGAACGTTGCGCCTGTGGTATGTGCGGCACTACTGATCGATGCGCATCTACCGGCGACAATCGGGTTCAGCATGCCGCTGCCCTCGCACGCCACCGTGCGTTTTGCGGCGATCTGTTATCATCACCTGGCGCTGGGAGTATCGGTCGATCTGGCAGTGACCATCGGGCGCGCGGCGCTGGCGCGTACAGGATCGATGTGGGGCACGCCAGTCCTGCGGATTGCACCCGATACCGGCGCGCTGTTCCAACCACTGCAGCGCCGCACCGCGCGCCCGCGCTTCGTGAACCAACCACTCCCCTTCATTGCGGCAGCAATCGTATGCGCTGCTCTGATCCTCGGCGGGCGAATCTTCGGTATGTCAGCACATTCGCCATTCAACCAACTGTCTCCGCTTCAGTCGGCGCTACCAACAGCGCGCGTTCAGGAAGCGCCGGTCGCCCAGCGTCCTGCGTTTCTCCCAGTGAGTCTGCCGTTCACCGAGCCATCGGCGACACCAACCGCTGTGCCGACTCCCGATCCCACTCCATTGCCCGCCCTGATCGGGTATACTGTTCACCAGGTCGCAGATGGTGAAACGCTCGATGGCATCGCGGCGCGGTTGGGGAGTGATGCCGCATCGATCGCAACCCTGAACGCAATCGATATCGAAGCGCCGTTGCGACCCGAACGGGCGCTGGTGCTACCATTGTTCCGTGTTGGAGGACCGGCTTCCGGCTTGACCGAACCGGTGCGTCGCGGGAATCCCGCCTCCGGTAAGGTGGCGCTGACGTTCGATATCGAAATCGACGATACAACGTTATACGCCATCCTGGACGTGTTGCGGCAGCGCAGGGTCAAAGGAACGTTCTTCGTTACCGGTCGCTGGGTCAAACGCTTCCCCGACGCTGCACGCGCGATTGTCGCCGAAGGGCACGAGATTGCCAACCATTCGCTGACGCATCCCTTTTTTTCGCGGATCGGTCTCGATGGCATGGCAAACGAACTCCGCGAGACTGAGCGCATCGTTCAGGAGATTACGGGCCGCAGCACGCGACCGCACTTTCGTTTCCCTTATGGAGATTACACCACGCAGGCGGTCGCCGTCGTTACGGCAGAAGGATACATCCCGTACCACTGGAGCGCCGACGATCACGGCATACCGGCATGGCTCGACCGTGCCGTCGCCAATCCTGCATGGGCTTCAGGCGGCATCCTGCTGCTCCACGGGCGTCCAGCGACTGCCGGCGCACTCCCCGGTATCATTGATCGTCTGCGTGCTGCCGGTCTGGAACCGACAACATTGAGCGAGACTTTACGATAGTGGCGAGGCGCACATATGAAGGATGTTCTTCCTGCAATCGAGCAATGGCGTGCGCGCGGCGAGCGCGTGGCAATTGCCACTGTGGTGAAGACGCTTGGATCTGCACCGCGTGGCGTTGGAGCAAAGATGGCAGTTTCGTCGAGCGGCGCAATGGTCGGATCGGTCAGCGGCGGATGTATTGAGGGCGCTGTGTTCGATGCCTGTCAGGAAGCGATCAGAACCGGTAAAGCGCAATTGCTCCACTTCGGCGTTGCTGATGATGATGCCTGGGATGTTGGTCTGGCGTGCGGTGGGATAATTGACGTGTTCGTTGAACCGCTGGAGTGGTGAGTGAGTGCCTGATCTTCTTGCAACTTTTGTTGCGGTTGCCACGTCCAAGGGTAATGGCGCTACGTTGTGCATATTCTTTTTTCGCGTTCCAGTGATACACACACCTTTGGCATAGCACCCGTGAAATGTACAAAACCTTTTCGTTCGCATGGGGAATAGCATGTCTACGCTCTTTCAGGTTCTTAAGGCGTGTCTCGATGCAGAGCAACCTGTCGCGGTAGCAACCATCGTCGATGGATCAGGGCAGATTGGCACCAAGGCGCTGGTACGCCCCGATGAGGCGTTGCTGGGGACGCTGGGCGATCCTGCACTCAATGAAGCGGTCGAACGCGATGCGCTGGCGATGCTGTTGCGCGCCGAGAATGGCATTCGCACATATACGACCTCTAAAGGCAAGGTTCAGGTCTTTATCGAGACGTTCCCTCCTCCGCCAACCATGTTCATCGTCGGAGCGGTACATATTGCCATCCCACTTGTCACCTTCGCTAAAACGCTGGGGTTCCGCACTGTTGTCATCGATGCGCGCGGCGCTTTCGCCACTCCAGAACGCTTTGCCCACGCCGATGAACTGATCCACGCCTGGCCCGATGAAGTGTTGCCTGGACGGTTGACGAGCAACAGTTTTGTGGTGCTGCTGACCCATGATCCAAAACTCGACGACCCGGCGCTCAAGGTCGCACTTCCCTCGCCGGCGCGCTACGTAGGGGCGCTGGGGAGTCCCAAAACGCACGCCAAACGTCTCGAACGGCTGCGCGCCGATGGAGTGCCGGAAGAGCTCCTGGCGCGCCTGCACGCACCGATTGGGTTGAAGATCGGGTCCGACTCGCCGGAAGAGATCGCCGTGAGTATTATCGCCGAAGTGGTTGCAGCACGTCACGGGTTGACCGACAGGTAACCCGCCACGCCTATGATGTTCGATGTTCGACTGTTCCTGGCAATCGCAGCCGGGCAATCGTCTGGGATCGTCAGTCGTGCGTTGCGGCGTGGTGGTGGTACCACGCTTCCGGGTCTCGTTGCCCGGCGGATCGATCCGCAGATGCTACGGAAACTGGTGGCGCGGCTGCCCCAGGGTGTAACGCTGCTTTCCGGAACCAACGGCAAAACCACCACCACTCGCATGATCGCCGCCACGCTGGCAGCAGATGGACGCACACTGCTCCATAACCGCGCCGGCGCCAATCTGGTGAGCGGCGTCACCACAACGGCGCTGGCAGGCGCGGCGCTCGACGGGCGCCTCAGAGCGCAGATTGCCCTCTTCGAGACGGATGAAGCGGCTTTCCCTGCTGTGGCAGCCGAAACCAATCCACGCCTGGTTGTACTGCATAATCTGTTCCGCGATCAACTCGACCGCTACGGCGAAGTGGATACGGTTGCGGCAGGATGGCGTGCGGCGCTCGAACGCCTCCCTGAGACAACGACGGTGCTGCTCAACGCCGATGATCCCGCAGTGGCGGCGCTGGGTGAAGGGTTGACAGCCCGGGTGCGCTACTACGGTCTCAACGATGTCCGGCATGCGGCAGGCGCGGCTGCGCAGATCGGCGACGCCCGGTTTTGCCGACGCTGCGGCGCACCCTACCGCTATACCGCGCTCTTCTACGCTCACGTCGGGCATTATCGGTGTGAGACATGTGGCGCTACCCGTCCGATGCCGGTGTATGCGCTGGAACGTCTGGAACTCCATGGCGCCGATCATGCGACGCTCTATCTGACGTTTCCGGGAGGCGCAATGGAGGTGCATCTGCCACTCCCCGGGCTGTACAATGCCATCAATGCACTTGCCGCAACTGCGACGTGCCTGGAACTCGGCATTGCTGCACCTTGCATCCGCGCTGCGCTCGAACGCTTCGATGCTGCATTCGGACGCATCGAACGGATCGATGCCGGTGGGCGACCGCTGCTTATTGCTCTGATCAAAAATCCGGTCGGCGCAACCGAAACCGTTCGCATGCTGACCGAATCGCGTATCGCTCACATCGCTCACGGGTCTGAGGTTAGTTTGGCAGCTTCACCTCACGATCCACGCCGCATCGCACCGGACACTCACCATGCCCCTCTCGATCTGCACCTTCTGATCCTGATCAACGACCGTCACGCTGACGGCACGGATGTCTCGTGGCTGTGGGATGCAGAGTTCGAACGTCTGGCAGGATGCGTGGCGCACGTGACGGTAAGCGGGACGCGCGCGGCTGATATGGCGGTGCGGTTGAAGTATGCTGGCGTCGAGCCGGAACGGATGACCATCGAGGAAGACCCGTCGCAGGCACTCGATGCTGCGCTAAAGCGCCTGCCATCCGACACGACTCTCTACGTGCTGCCGACGTACACCGCGATGCTCGATCTGCGCGCCGACCTGGTGCGGCGGGGATGGGCGCGACCGTTTTGGGAGCACTGACAGTCAGTCCGCACACTGCAAAGCCACATACACGCAGACACCATTGAAAAGGAATCTGAACCCTGTGGTATAGTGTGCAGGCGCATCTTCGCTCCGCGCAAACAGAACCGTCTGACACCAGTGATGCATCTCGCAACCAGAGGAGCACATGTATGACCCCCTGCTTTACCCGCGTCGGTAGCGCGCCCGGTCTCAACACCCTGGATATCAATCCGTGTACGCTGCTCGATTTCAATCGATTGATTCTTGCCGATGGCACCAGGTTCGACGGAGCGACTGGTGAACGCGAGGCGCTACTTGTTCTCTTCGGCGGGCGCTGCACAGTGCAGGTCGCCGGAAGGACCTTCGCCAGGATTGGTGAACGACCCAATCCTTTTGCCGGAAAACCCTTCGCAGTCTATCTGCCTGCGGGCAGTTCCTATACTGTTACAGCGCACGGTGCGCTGGACGCCGGAATCTGTCTGGCGCCTTCAGACCTGCATACTGAACCATACCTGATCACTCCCGATATGGTGGTGCGAGTCGATGCTGGCGCCGCCAACTTCAGTCGCACGCTGTACAACATCCTGACAACCAGCAGTCAACCCGAATTGCCGGCGGCGAAGTTGCTGGTCGGCGAAACTTTTGTGCCGTCGGGCAACTGGAGCACCTACCCGCCGCACAGACATGAGGTGGACAATCTTCCTCACGAAGCCTGCCACGAGGAGATGTACTACTTTCGTGTACATCCGCCGGAAGGGTTCGGACTGTGCCGACATTACAGCCCTGAACGCGGTTATGATCAGACCTACACCATTACCGATTCGACGATTTTTATGGCGCCCCATGGCTACCATACGACGTGTAGCGCTCCAGGATACACCAACTATTTCCTCTGGTTCCTTGCCGGCACGGGGCGTACGCAGGCGGTCGCGTTCGATCCGGCGCTTGCGTGGGTGCAGAAAGCGGCGCCGTTGATCAAACAGGTGGAACGATCATGAGGTCTGCCATGCTGGAACTCTTTCGTCTCGATGGACGGGTTGCGCTGGTGACCGGCGGCGACAAGGGATTGGGGCAGGGGATTGCCGTGGCGCTTGCACACGCTGGAGCAGATGTGGTAGTCGTCTCTCGCGCTGGCGATGCCACTGCCACCCTTGCCGCCATTGCTGCCGCAGGACGACGCGGCATTGCGTTGACCGCCGATCTGAGCAGTACCACACTGGTGGAAGGACTCATCAATGATACCGTGGCTCAACTCAGTCGGCTCGACATTCTGGTGAACAATGCCGGGATTATCCGGCGCGCACCGGCGACTGAGTATGGTTGGAGCGACTGGCAGGCTGTACTCAACGTGAATCTCGATGCGGTCTGGGCGCTCTGTCAATCTGCCGGACGCCTGATGATCGCACAGGGACGCGGCAAGATCATCAACGTGGCTTCTGTGCTCGCTTTCCAGGGTGGTGTGCGTGTGCCCGCATATGCTGCCGCCAAACATGCGGTCGCCGGTCTGACGAAGGCGCTTGCCAATGAATGGGCGCGGTTGGGTGTCAATGTCAATGCTATTGCGCCTGGCTACATGGTCACCGACAATACCCAGGCGCTGCGTGACGATCAAGAGCGCGCCCGGCAGATCCTCGAACGAATTCCAGCCGGACGCTGGGGCGTTCCCGAAGACCTGGCAGGCGCTGCCATCTTCCTGGCATCGTCCGCCAGCGACTATGTGCATGGTCATGTGCTGGTCGTTGATGGCGGATGGCTGGCACGGTGATGCGTGCGGCTGCAAGCCATTTTTGGGAGTTATGGTATAATCCGCCCCCGTCTGGTCGAAAAAGAGGAAAGCCACGAGGCTTCATGCGCTGGGTTGTCCCTCGTTTGCTACGGGGCGCTGTTGCGTTTGCATCTTTCATCGGATGCCTTCTGGCGCTGCCTGTCCATGCCGCACCGCAACCTGCCGGCGTCGCCGACGGCGTGATTGTTGCACCCAACGGCAGTATGACCCTTGCCCGAGACGCGCTTCCGGCGCCGGCTGCATTCGGCGGCGCCGGTCGTTTCGGTGTCTTTGTCAGTGATACCATTGCCTATGCGGTTGAGTTCGACACCCTGAGCGTCGAATATACGGCGCTGCTTCCCCGTGGCGCACAGGTGGCAGTTGACGTGCGCTCCAGCGTCGATGGCGTCGTCTGGACACCGTGGGTCGTCGATCTGGCGCTTCAGGAGCGCACGCACTTCGATCATCCGGCACGTTTTGCACAGTACCGCGTTCGTATGCTGGCAACCGGATCATCGCCGACGATCCAGACCCTGCGTCTGATCCCGGAGCGTACCATACGGTCATTCAGCGCACTCGAGCAAGAGCAACCGCCGGTCGTACCTACCTTCACCGTCCACGCCACACGCCTGGGGCTGGTGGGCAGACGCACCGCCAACGGTCACCGGATTGCCAGGCACGACCGCTTCGTTGCGCTGCCATGCGTCTGCGTTCTCTCCAGTCGCGGCGGTGATGAGTACAGGGTGCGGGTTACCTACCAGGGACGCAGCGCCGTTGCCCCGGTGTACGATGTCGGTCCGTGGAACACGCGCGACAACTACTGGGATCCTCAGGAGCAACGCTACTTTAGCGATCTGCGCCAGGGATGGCCCCAGGATCATGCCGCCTTCTTCGATGGGCACAACAATGGTCGCGCGCAGCACGGTCGGGTTCGTTTCCCCACTGCTATCGATATTGCCGACGGCATCTGGTGGGACGACCTCGGCATCAAAGGCGACCGTGCCGTGGTCGAAGTGACATTCCTCTGGATGGGACGCGATCCGCTGGAAGAGCCGGTCGAGGCGCCCCCGGAGGCAACCGCACCCCCTCCCGACCACACGCTGCCTCGGACGGATGAACCCTCTTCGAACGAAGAGCAGAACGCGGGAAACTGACGAATCTGCGCCACTTCCTGCGCGCACGATCGGTTGATGAGTCCCGCGCAGTATGTGATATACTGGCATAGCTGCGTCGCAGGTGGATCGCCGGCGACGCTTTGGCATCTTTATGTCCTTGCGGCAACCAGAGGGAGACGTGGTCGTGGTTCAACTCCGTCATCTATGGCCCTTTGTCCGACGCTACCGCCGTCGTTTGCTGATCGGCGCGCTGTGCGCTCTGGCAGCGACCGCTGTCGCCGCCACGATTCCGCAGATTGTGCGCTTTGCCGTTGATGATCTGAACACCCGTGGCGTTCTGCTCGATCGCATGATCACCTATGGCGGGTTGCTACTGCTCGCTGCCGCCATCGAAGGAGTGTTGCGCTACGGTCAGCGGACGCAGATCATCGGCACATCGCATCTCATCGATTTCGACATGCGCGAAGCGCTGTTTGCCCGACTGCTCACCCTGGATCAGGGTTTTTTCAACACAATGCACACCGGCGACCTGATGACGCGCGTGACGAATGATCTCTCGGCGGTGCGCATGTTCCTCGGTCCCGGCATAAGCAACCTGCTCGGTTCGACACTCCTGCTCCTCACTGCTGCAACGCTTATGTTTCTCACCAATCCGTTGCTCGCCGCGATTGTCGTTCTTCTGTTGCCCATGGTTGCTGTACTGTTCGTTGTGATTGGTGAACGGATGCGTGTCATCTTTCGGAAGGTGCAGGATCAGTTCGGCGAGATTTCGACCCGCGCTCAGGAAAATTTTAGCGGCATCCGAACCATCAAGGCGTATGCGCAGGAAGACGCAGAGATCCGCGTGTTTCGTGCAGCGAACGAGCGCTACCGCGCACTCAACCTGCGCTATGTGCTGCTCAGCGGTATGCTCTGGCCTATCATCGGGTTGATATTGGGAACGATTGGCGCTTTTGTGCTACTAATTGGCGGGCGCATGGTCGCCGCCGGTGACATGAGCGTCGGTGAACTGGTGCTGTTCAATGCGTACCTGGCGCAACTGGCGTGGCCCGTCATTGCGCTTGGCTGGACGGTCGATCTCTACCAGCAAGGCGCAGCATCGCTGATCCGCATCGGCGAAGTGTTGCAACGTCGTCCAGCAATCGCCTCACCGCCCGCTGCACCGCGCGACTTCGTGGTGCAGGGTGAGGTCGAGTTCCGCGACGTTGGGCTGCGGTTCGACCATCGCCTCCACACGAATGGACACGAATCCCCCGCCGGTTCTGCTACTCACGCGACATCCAGCGCATCGGAATGGGTGTTGCGCCACATTTCGTTTCGCATTCCGCGGGGCAGTTCACTGGCAATCGTTGGCGCCACCGGTGCCGGCAAGACGACCCTCGTCAATCTGCTGGCGCGGGTGCGCGACCCGGACGAGGGACAGGTGCTGATCGACGGGCATGATGTGCGCACCCTGCCGCTCGACGCATTACGTCGCGGGATTGGCTACGTTCCCCAGGACACCTTCCTGTTCAGCGTGCCGATCCGCGAGAATGTCACATTCGGCAGACCAGACGCGAACGATGAACAGATCTTGCAGGCGCTCAGCATCTCGCGTCTAATCAACGATGTTGAGCAGTTCCCCCAGGGAATCGACACTCTGATCGGCGAACGCGGCGTTACACTTTCTGGTGGGCAGAAGCAGCGTACTGCGATAGCCCGCGCTATCCTGCGCGACCCCGCCATTCTGGTGCTCGATGACGCGCTCTCCAGCGTCGATACGCATACGGCAGCCGAAATCCTTGCCGGGTTGCGTACGCTCATGAAAGGGCGCACCAGCATCATTATTGCACAGCGCATTGCAACCGTGAAAGACGCCGACCAGATTATCGTGCTGCACAACGGTACGATCGTCGAACGCGGCACACACCGCGAACTGCTCGAACAGGGTGGACGGTACGCCGATATGTACCGGCGGGAATTGTTGCAGGCAGAACTTGAGGAAGAGTAGGTATCTGCAATCGTCACCGGAGCAACGTTGTATCCGGTGTCAGGAGATGCGACATGGCTGGCGCACATTTCGATGACGATGAGATCCTCGGTAAGGCATACGACGCGACCCTGGTGCGACGGTTGGGCGTCTTCGTCGCACCATACTGGCGTCGACTCGCCCTGGCAACGGCGCTCATGTTCGGCGGCGCAGCAGTGGAGCTCGCACCGCCATTTCTGGTCAAACAGGCGATTGACGGACCGATTGCGGCGCGCGACCCATCTGGCGTGTTGCCGATCTTCGGGGTGTACATCGTGGCGTTGCTGACAGCATTCGGCTTCCGCTACGGTCAGACCTACGTTGTCCAGTCGGTCGGGCAACAGGTGATGGTGGACATCCGTACCCGTATTTTCAGCCACATCCAGCGGATGAGCCTGGCATTCTTCGACCGCAATCCGGTCGGACGATTGATCACCCGTCTGACGAACGATGTCGATGCGCTGAACGAGTTTATCACGCAGGGAACGGTGGCACTCCTGGGTGATCTGGTGCGACTGCTGTTCATCATTATCACCATGCTGGTGCTGAACTGGCGGCTTGCTCTGATCAGTTTCATCGTGTTTCCGGCGGTGATGCTGGCATCCAGTGTGTTTCAACGCATCATGCGAACCATCTACCGGCGTGTCCGGCAGCGTATTGCACGCATCAATGCGTTTCTCAACGAACAGATCAGTGGGGTGCTGATCACGCAACTGTTCAACCGCGAGGAACAGAGTCGCATTCGTTTTGCCGAACTGAGCCGGGATTACCTGGCAGCACAGTTGCAGTCGAACCGAACCTTCGCGGTCTTTTTCCCGCTCATCAACTTCCTCTCGGTGACGGCGATGGCGCTGCTGCTCTACTTTGGCGGACAGGCAGTACTGGCAGACGTGGCGACGCTTGGTATGCTGGTTGCCTTCATTCAGTATACCGACCAGGCATTCCAGCCGATCCGCCAGATCGCCGAACGTTACAATACATTCCAGTCGGCGATGGCGTCGGCGGAACGGATATTCCGCGTGCTCGATACGCCTGCAACAGTTGTCGATCCGGATCATCCGCGCGTGCTGCCGACACCGGTACACGGTGAGATTGTGTTCGAGCGTGTGTGGTTCACATACGATACTGATGCCGCCGGACCCGATGGATCTGGCCTGACCGATACCGACGACCGCTGGGTGCTGCGCGACATTTCTTTCACCATCCCGGCAGGTCAGGCAGTGGCGGTCGTGGGTGCGACCGGTGCAGGTAAAACATCGCTCGTAAGCCTGATGGCGCGCTTTTATGACATTCAGCGCGGTTCGATCAAACTCGATGGGATCGATATCCGCGAACTGCGCCAGACCGACCTGCGCCGGCATGTGAGCGCAGTGCCGCAAGACCCGGTGTGCTTCAGCGGTTCGATTGCCTCGAATATCCGCCTGCACGACGAGCGCATCAGCGACGAGCAGGTGCGTCGGGCAGCGGAGATCGCGCGTGCGGCGCCGTTTATCGAGCGGTTGCCGGGTGGCTACGATTACGAAGTACGCGAACGCGGTAGTAATCTGTCGGTGGGTCAGCGTCAGTTGCTGGCATTTGCCCGTGCAATTGCGTTCAACCCGGAAGTGCTGCTCATCCTCGACGAAGCCACGTCGAGCGTTGATACTGAAACGGAAGGTTTGATCCAGGAAGCGCTCGAACGCCTGATCCGTGGACGAACCAGTATCGTCATCGCCCATCGCCTCTCGACGATCCGCCACGTTGACCGGATTCTGGTGCTGCACAAGGGGCGACTGGTCGAAGATGGTTCACACGACGAACTGCTGGCGAAGCGCGGTTATTACTACCGCCTGTATCAACTCCAGTTCGCCGGGGAGCTGAAACGGGGATGAGCAGGCAGTCGCTTCGCCCTCAGACCGGGATGACGGCAGGCGGCGATACTTACGCGGGCAATCTCACCGGGCACGTGGCGCGCCCTCGGGCGCGCCCCTCTCCTGACACGCTATAGCGAATGCAGAATGATTGAACCACGCCCACACCGGAAGCGTAGGTGTTCTGCAGACCAGCAGGCTACGGAACGTGTTCGGACTGACGGACAATTCATAATACACCGTCTCCCTGCACTGTACAACGCTCAAACTTCACCGCGCTGGTTCTCAGTCCTCAGTTCTCAGTTCTCGACACTTCCCCCGCGCGCCCTGCGCTGCGACGTATAATCATTGTGCAACCACGAAAGGAGACTGCAATGCGGTGTTTTTTGCCGGTATGCGCACTCATCTTTGCGTTGATGGCAGGGCTGCCCTCTGCATTCGCTGCCGCAACAGTGCGCGCAGTGCTGTTTTACTCCCCGCGCTGCGGTCATTGCCACCTCGTTATTCGCGAGCACCTGTCGCCATTACAACGCCAATATGGCGATCAGTTGCAGATCCTAAAGATCGATGTCGATCAGGCGCAGGGCGCAGCGCTCTACCGCGAGGCAATTGCCGTCTATGCCATCCCTAAAGCGCGGCGCGGTGTTCCAAACCATGATCATCGGTGATACAGTACTGGTCGGTTCTGTCGAGCTCCCGGAACGCATGCCGGGTCTGGTCGAAACGCTCCTAGCGGGCGGCGGCAGCGACTGGCCCCCACTTCCCGGTCTGGCAGACCTGTCTGTCACTTTACCAACGAGCGCTCCGACGCCACCGACGCCATCACCCGCCACCGCCGAACCGCCGCCCTTCCTGCGCGACCTGCCAGCCAATGCGCTTGCTGTTATCGTACTGGCTGGCATGCTGGTCACCGTTATGTGGGCGGGAGTTACGTGGACACGTCCAGGGAAACCTCTCACCCGTCAACGTGACTGATCCATCCCTCTACTGGCGATGGGCGGGGCAGTAGCGGTATATCTGACGTTCGTCGAGACAACCGGCGCTCCGGCGATATGCGGACCGGTGGGTGACTGTCAGACGGTGCAGCAGAGCGAATTCGCGCGGCTTTTCGGCATCATTCCTGTGGGAGTAGCGGGAATAGCCGGGTACGGCGCTATTCTGGCGGCATGGATAGCAGCGCACTGCAAAGCCAGCACGCATATGGCACTGGTGTTACCCGTTCTGGCGTTGATCGGCGTTCTCGTATCGCTCTATCTCACCTTCCTCGAACCGTTCGTTGTAGGGGCTACATGTCTGTGATGTCTGACATCGGCGGTCATCATGACCGGTCTGCTATGGCTCAGTATGCCGTACCGTCAGCGTGGCACAGCAGAAATCCGCCGGATCCGGCGTAGCGCGGAGCAGCGGTAAAGCCAGGATCAGGTAGAAATAAACACGCAATAGCAAGAAGAATCGCAGCGAAACAAACACGCGCTCCGAAATGCGAGTTGCGCGAAGCATTGCAAAACAGGGAGACCATCGACATGAACGAGACAGCAGCACCGCGCCCCTGGCGGCGTATTGCAGAAATTGTCGCCATTACATCGCCATGGGTGCGGATGGTCGCCGAGCGCTGGATCGACGATCATGGCACGGAACTGGACTACTGGCGCGTCGAGCGTGTGCCATCGGTGATTGTCATCCCGATCTGGCGCGCGCAGGTACTGCTGCCACATCCACAGTTTCGTCCCGGTGTCGCACGGATGACGCTCGACCTGCCGGGCGGGCGGGTTCCGACCGGCACAACGCCGCTCGATAGCGCATCCGTGATCGTCCGGCGTGAACTTGGCATTCCACCCGAAGCGATTGTGACGCTGGAACCACTCAATGAACAGGGATGGATCATCAACAGTTCGTTCTCGAACCAGTTACTGTTCGGGGTCATTGCCACAATCAACGACGACACAGTGACCGACAAGCCCCTGGTCTATCGTTCCGTTCCCTGCACAGTGCATCAGATCGCAGCGCTGATAGATGAACTGGAGTGCCTGCAATGCCGCGCCGTGCTCCAGGAATGGATGCTGCGCCAGGTGATGACAGGCGCGTGGACAACCAGGTGAGACGATATGCCATTTTTGCTTCGACTATTGTTTATGCCTGTGAGAAGGAACATCACACCAATCCAAAGTAAGGAGCGATGAAGACCAGCATTGCGAAACCAACCATCCTCATTTGCGCATTTTCGCTCATCCTGTTCATCATGGCATGCAGCGTCAGCGCTAGCACCGCCAACATCGCAGACGCCTGAATGGCCACCGATGAAACGGGCGACACTCGGGTCACGACGTATAGCCCATTCGATACGTTCTATGCAATCGTCGATCGACGCAACGCACCGGATACCACGAACATCAAAGCTGTCTGGATAGCGGTCAACCTCGAGGGCGCTGCACCAAACGAGGTTATTCGCGAAACCTCGGGCACTGTGGGGAGCGGGCGTGTAAACTTTCGCCTGAGCCTCACGGAACCCTGGCCCCCTAGCGAATACAAAGTCGATATCTACCTGAACAACAAACTCAATAGAACGCTTACATTCGAAGTGCGGTAACGTCGGGCATTGATCAGGGCGCGTCGTCAGGTGTGCAGCAACGGCGACGCGCTGTTTCCGGCTTGCGTCCCGATGCGCTCTATGCTACAATAGTCAACGTCGAGAACGAGCCGGTGTAGCTCAGCGGTAGAGCAGCTGTTTCGTAAACAGCAGGCCGTCGGTTCGAATCCGACCATCGGCTCCAACCTGAGAGCCTCCCGACTCATGGGAGGCTCTTCTTTTTCATTCAATGCCGGGACAGTATTCCAGCGCAACAGGCAGTTGTCTACAACCCCGCCGCACGCCGCAGCGCCCCGGCGCGGTCGGTCTGTTCCCAGGGTGCGTCAATATCGTCGCGCCCGAAGTGCCCATAAGCTGCCGTCGGGCGGTAGATCGGACGACGCAGGCGCAGATCGCGGATAATCGCACCCGGGCGCAGGTCGAAATGCTCGTTGATCAGGCGGAGGATCGTCTCTTCGGAGACCTTGTTGGTACCGAAGCATTCGACACTGATTGACAACGGATGCGCAACACCAATTGCGTATGCCACCTGGATCTCGAAACGATCGGCGAGACCGGCTGCCACCACGTTTTTGGCGACCCAGCGGCACGCATACGCAGCGGAACGATCGACCTTGGTCGGGTCTTTACCCGAAAATGCGCCACCGCCGTGACGCGCCATCCCTCCGTAAGTATCGACGATAATCTTGCGACCGGTGAGACCGCTATCACCCATCGGACCACCCACAACGAAGCGTCCGGTCGGGTTGACGTAGTATTTCGTCTTCTCGTCGATCAACTCTGGCGGAACGACAGCTTGGATCACCTGATGAATAATGTCGTGGCGAATCTGATCCTGGGTCACATCGGGCGCATGCTGATTACTGACCAGCACCGTATCAACACGCACCGGACGCCCATACGAATACTCGACTGTCACCTGGCTCTTGCCATCGGGGCGCAGATACGGCAACACACCTTCCTTCCGCAAGCGGGCAAGGCGACGACCGATGCGATGCGCCAGGGCTATCGGCAGAGGCATCAACTCAGGCGTTTCGTTGCACGCAAACCCGAACATCATCCCCTGGTCGCCAGCGCCAATCGTTGCGACTTCCTCATCGGTCACAAACCCATCGCCGCGTACTTCGAGCGCCCGATCAACCCCCTGGGCAATATCGGGCGACTGACCGTGAATAGCAACCATGACGCCACAGGTATCGGCATCGAAGCCATACGACGCATCGGTATACCCAATCTCTTTGACCGTTGTGCGGACGATTTCTTCGATCGGGATGTACCCCTGCTCATAGGTCACCTCACCGATGACCACGATCAGACCGGTGGTAGTTGCCGTTTCGCAGGCGACGCGCGCGCGTGGATCGTGCGTCAGGAAAGCGTCGAGCACTGCGTCCGACACCTGATCGCAGATTTTGTCTGGATGTCCCTCCGTCACCGACTCTGAGGTGAAGAAGAGGCGCGGCGATTTCATGAATGATGTTGACATAGGTTCCTCGTTTACGTTCCTTCCTCCCAGGAAGCCAGGTACTTCGCCTGTTCGGGGGTCAATACGTCGATAGCGATACCCATTGATGCAAGTTTGAGCGACGCGATCTCACGATCGACTTCCTTCGGCAGTGCGTGGACGCCGTTCGGCAACTTGCCTTTGTGCGTCAACAGATACTCGCTCGCCAGCGCCTGATTGGCGAAGGACATATCCATGACAGCGCTGGGATGCCCTTCGGCACTCGCCAGATTGATCAACCGCCCCTCGCCGAGCAGATTGATCCGCCGCCCATCTTTGAGGATGTACTGATCGACGAACGCGCGCGGTTGACGCTTCTCGACTGCCATCGCCTCCAGGTCGGGGATGTTGATCTCGACGTTGAAATGCCCCGAATTGGCAACGATACACCCATCTTTCATAACCTCGAAGTCTTCCGCATCCAGTACATTCTTATTCCCGGTTGCGGTGACCACGAAATCGGCGATTTTCACCGCTTCGCGCATGGGCATCACCCGATAGCCATCCATCGCGGCTTCCAGTGCTCTGATCGGATTGACCTCAGTTACAACCACATTTGCACCCATCCCACGGGCACGGTCGGCGATGCCCCGCGAACAGTAGCCATACCCGCCGACAACGAAGGTTTTACCCGCCAGCAGTACGTTGGTCGCGCGCAGAATACCGTCCAGGGTGCTTTGACCGGTGCCGTAGCGATTGTCGAACAGGTGCTTGGTATCACTGTCGTTCACCGCGATGACCGGGAACTTCAGCACGCCGTCGGCAGCCATCGCTTTGAGCCTGATGACGCCGGTCGTCGTCTCCTCGGTGCTGCCCAGCATCATGGGGATCAGATCGGGGCGTTGTTTGAGGACGCCGGTCACCAGATCTGCGCCATCATCCATCGTAATATGTGGATTGTGATCAAGCGCGGCGGTAATGTGGCGGTAGTACGTTTCGTGGTCTTCACCTTTGATGGCGTAGACCGGAATCTCATCGTGGACCACAAGCGACGCAGCGACATCGTCCTGCGTCGAGAGGGGGTTGGAAGCGCAGAGCACCACATCGGCGCCACCTGCCGCCAGGGTGCGCATCAGATTTGCGGTTTCCGCCGTGACGTGGAGACAGGCAGACAGACGCACCCCTTTCAACGGTTGCTCGCGGGCGAAGCGTTCACGGATCCGGCGCAGCACCGGCATTTCGGCTTCAGCCCAGTCGATGCGGCGGTGCCCGTAATCTGCCAGATTGACATCCTTGATATCGAAGTTCTTTCCCATAATGTCGCTGATGCTCCTGTTCTTTTCCAGTGGTAGCACTACTGCTTATCGTACACCTTTTGTCATCGTAGACGGCAGAGGTTAAGTCGATATGACGATGGCGCCGTTGTGCCTGAGCATTGTGTCACTGCTCCATCGCCACCATGCTGAGCCGCGCAAGTTCCGGCGCTCGACCAAAAACACGCTCATAGCGCGCCACAAACTCGTCCGGCGTATAGGAATGCTCCTGACAGCCACGCTGTTCGATGGCATATGCGGCTGCCAGCGCCGCCACACGACCGGCGACCGGTAACGGTATTTCGCGCGCCAGCCCGAAGACAAAGCCGCCGAGATACGCATCGCCCGCGCCAGTCGGATCGATAACCTTTTCGACCGGCGCTGGCGGTACATCGTGAACTTCATCCCGCTGCCGGTCATAGATTGTCGAGCCGTGTTCACCACGTGTCACCACCGTCAGCGGTGCGGCTCGCAGCAGTTCTTCAACCGGGCGCCCGGTTGCCTGCGCCATCATAGCGAACTCGTAGTCATTCCCCACCAGCACGGTTGCGCCATGCATCCCCGCCAGAATCTGGTCGCCGCTCAGGCGCGGCGTCTGTTTACCGGGATCGAAGACGAATTGCGCACCCATGCGGCGACACTCGGCAGCGTGACGCGCCATTGCCTCTGGATCGGTCGGTGAGATGATGACAATATCGTCCGGTCCCAGATTCAACTGTTCGAGCGACAGGTGACGCGAATAACTTGCCGCGCCTGGATAGAATGCAACGATCTGATTGTTGTTGCGGTCGGTATTGATGAAGCACGAGGCGGTGAAGTCTTCCGCAACTTCGACAATGCCGCTGGTATCGATCCCTCGCCGCTCCATCCAGGTGCGATACTCGCCAAAATCCTGACCTGCGCTTGCCAGCACCAGTGGACGCTCACCAAGCAACGCGAGCGTGTAGGCGATGTTTCCTGCCACTCCGCCACGCATACGACGCATTGAGTCTACCAGAAAACTGATCGTCAACTTGTGCAGCATTTCCGGTACGATATGATCCTGGAACGATCCGGGAAATGCCATGATGTAATCATAGGCAAGCGAGCCGGTAACCACGATACGACGCATAGTCACACCTGTCAGGTCAGTGCAAATGCTTCACGGATTCGCCGCGATACCCTGGCGAGCAGGTGCAGCGCGCGTTCGGCGCTGGCAATATCAAGAACGCCGAGCGATTGCGCCGGCGTTATCAGTGCCTGTTGCACAAATCGATCACGCGCGATCCCCTGCGACTCGAGAACCCCCAGAAATGCGCTAAACTCATCGAAGAGCGACTCGATCGACACCTGTGCCAGTTGTTCCGCAGTAGCAGGGATGATCCCGATGCCGACCATGCCGCCGCGGTCAAGGAACGCTATCAACTCCTCGCTATCCGATTTGCTCAGACGCCGGTACGCAGCGCTATCGGCGATCAGCAGTTCAACCGACGTTTGCATTAACCGACGCAGATCGACCGTGCCACACGTGTAGAGTGCGCGGCAACCGTTGATCCCCGCCAGCACCTCTTCGATCTGTCCGACAACACGATCCCAATCGTGCGGGAAGAACGGCAACGTCGTCGCTTCGAGCAGCGGTTCATCGATACACACGATCGTCGTCGGCGAGATCTCGCTGAGCTGCAATTCCTGCCAGGCCACGCGCAGGCGCAGCATCTGTGCAATTGCGTCGAACAACATATCGTCGTAGATCAACGGTTGCTCGTGTTCATCGGTCAGTTGCAGCGCCACACTGATCGGCCCGAGGATCTGACCTTTGACAGCGTACAGGTCGCGCCCGCCGCCGCGCACGATTTCGGCCAGACCGGCGGCATCATCGACGCCAAGCGCGGCATAACTGACGGTATGCTCCAGATATGCCAGCAGCAGCGTGTCGATCTGACGCTCCGCCTCATTGCGATCGACATAGACCCGCTGTGCCGCAGCATCGACAACCAGCCCGGGAAAGCCGATCATGCTCTGCACCAGGCACTGTTCACGAAAACTACGCTGCGGCAGCTGGGGCCATGCCAGCAACACCCCAGCATACCGCCGTGATATGTCGAGCGCCTGCGCTGCACTGCGATGAGGCAAAGCGCCGAGCAACAACGGTAAACAAGCTGGTTGAAAGGGCAGCGGCATACGCTAATGGTGTCCCATTCCTGCTCGCTGCAACGCTTCTGCGAACGGTGGATAGATTACACCGCACTCGGTAATGATCGCCGTTACCAGATCGGCAGGTGTGACATCGAACGCCGGATGCGCGGCGATCACGCCTTCCGGTGCAATCCTGCGCCCGAACAGCATCGTCACTTCATCGGAACTGCGCTCCTCGATTGGGATGGCAGCACCATTCGGCAGCGAGCAATCGATCGTCGATGACGGCGCAGCCACATAGAATGGAATACCATGCGCACGCGCCAGTACTGCCAGGCTGTAGGTGCCGATCTTATTGGCAACGTCGCCGTTGGCAACGATACGGTCGGCACCGACGATTACACAATCGATGTCGCCGCGCTTCATAAAGTATCCTGCCATGTTATCGGTGATCAGCGTCAATGGGATACGCTCCTGGAGCAATTCCCATGCTGTCAGACGCGCGCCTTGCAGAAAAGGACGGGTTTCATCGACATACACATGGATCGGGCGCCCCTGTTCGTGTGCGGTGCGTACCGGCGCCAGTGCGGTGCCGTACCCGGCGGTTGCCAGCCCACCGGCGTTGCAGTGCGTCAGCACATGACCACGCGGCGGAATCAACGCGACGCCATGACGACCGATCGCATGGCACATCGCCAGATCTTTCGCCAGGATTGCATGCGCTTCTTCGAGCACACACTGTGCAATGTCATCGGACGTGGGATTGTTCAGGCTTTGAGCGCGCTCCAGAATGCGTCGTGTCGCCCAACTGAGATTGACCGCTGTTGGACGCTGTGCGTCGAGCAACGCTTTCGCTTCTGCCAGACGCGCGTAGATGCGTGCACTATCACCGGCAGTATCATGTGCAGCGCTGCATGCAGCGAGCGCCATACCGTATGCGGCAGCACATCCAATCGCAGGCGCGCCGCGGATCTGCATGGTACGGATGGCATGGGCGACATCTTCGACGGTGGTGCAGCGCACAACCTGCGTTTCGTTCGGCAGCAAACGCTGATCGATCAGGCAAACCTGACCTGCTTCCCACCAGACTGTACGAAATGCGCCGCTCATGGTTCACAACAAGTCTGTCTTTACACCACAATGCGTGAGTATAGCATGCATACGACATACGTGCAAAGGAGGTGCATCGTTGCCCTTAGCGCTGCTCTCTGGTAAAATAGCGGTAAATAAGACGTGCATGAATTCGAGACTAGCCGTTCATGAACCAAACGCTCGCACTTGATACTGGCAGTGCAGATGTCATTCAGAGACTCTGCTTCGATCTGTCTCAGGTAACGAATCTTGAGGCGGGCATTCTGAGTGTTGTCACCAAGATCGAGCGAAGCCTGGCGCCGCGTGATTGTCAGATGGTGCTTTTGCTGGCAGGCGAGCCGCGTTTGTTGCATGGTATCGGTCCGATGCACACACCTGATGATGCCCAACGCGCCGCGCTGCGTGAAGGAGAGATCGTCGTTGTACCGCAGGGCGAAGCCGGCATGATCTGCTTTGCTCCACTGCGAGCGCGCCGCGCCCTGACTGGCTGGATCTGCCTGACCGATCCGACGTGGTCGCCTGAACACGAATCGTTGTTGCGGATGATCGCCGGGCAGTCAGGTCCTGCGCTTGCGATGCTGGGCAATATTGGGCGACGCGACGATCAGGCGGTGCAGTTGCAAACGCTGAACGAGATCGGGCGGTTGATCAGCAGCGCCTTCGATCTTACCCAACTGTTCACCGCTATCCACGCAGCGGTGCAGCGCATCGTCGAAGCCTCGACCTTTCTGATAGCACTGTATGATGCACAGAGCGAGGAACTCGAACCGGTTTATTTGATCCACGAAGGACGCCTGCAACCTACGAGAGAGCGATGGTCAAAAGATGTCGGACTCGCGGGGGTGGTGGTTCGGGAACGACAACCGCTCTGTGTCAGCGACTATGCGAACGAGTGCGAACAACGTGGCGTGCAACCGCGGATGCTGGAGGGGCAGGTCCTCGGTCCGGCCTGGCTTGGTGTGCCCCTTATTGCGCACGACCGGTTGATCGGCGTCATCGTGCTGGCGAGTTCGCGCGCAGGGTATGTCTATCGCCAGGAACATGTGAGTCTGCTGATGACGATTGCATCACATGCCGCCGTCGCACTCGACCGTGCCTGGCTGTATGAACGTGCGGAGCGTCAGGCGCAGCAACTGCTGGTGCTGAACCGCATCGGTCGCACCATTACGTCGTCGATCGACCCGCAGCAGGTGCCGGACATTATTCTGCGACAGGTGACCGAACTGCTGAATGCCGAGGAGAGTTCGCTCCTCCTGACCGACGATCATACCGGCGAAATGGTGTTCGCCTATACCACCGGTCAGGTGGGGAAACGCATTCTCGGTCAACGGTTGCCGCGAGGCGTCGGTATTGCCGGGTATGTGGCTGCCACCGGGCAATCGGTGATCGTCAACGATGTGCAGTCAGATGAGCGCTTCTACCGGTCGATGGACCTTTCGACCGGGTATACGACCCGTACCCTGCTGGCAGTGCCGTTGCGCGGCGTCGGTGGGGTGGAAGGGGTCATCGAAGTGCTCAACCGGCGCGATCTGCAACCGTTTACGGTCGAGGATCAGCGTCTGCTCGAGGCGCTGGCGGATTACGCCGTTATTGCGCTGGAAAACGCCCGCAAGTTCGAGAAGATCGATCAGGCGCTGGCGCGACGCGCTCAGGAGCTCGCGCGCACCAACGAGCAACTGCAACAGAACCTGCGCAGCCTGACGGCGCTCAATGCGTTCGGTATGGCGATCAATACAACGCTGCGCAGTCCACATGAGATATTGAGTATGACGGCGCGCGGCATTGCCGAAATGACCGGTGCAGTTGGCGCGATGGCGCTGCTCCCCAATGGCGAGAGCATGCGTCCGGTTGTGTCGATTGGCTTGAGAATGCTACTCGATGATCGCCTGCTGAACGTTGTGCGCCGGGTTATTGCCACCGGTCGTCCTGATACGCTGCCGCCCGATCCGGAAGCGCCGGGACGCGCACCGCGTTGTGTTCTGCTGATCGTCCCACTGCGCGCCACGCAGCGCACCCTTGGCTGTGTCTGCGTGGCGTACACCAATGCCCTTCCTGAACCTTCCGACCGTGAAACGGTGATCCTGTTTGCCTCCCAGGCGGCGGTCGCTATCGAAAGCATCGACCTCTTCATGGCGGTACGCACGGCGCGCGATCAGATGGCGTCGATTCTGGCATCGACACGCGAAGGTATTCTGTTGATCGACACTGATGGCACGGTTGTCGTGGCAAATGCCGCCCTCTCCGATCTGACAACCCTCGACGCCAGCGCCATTCACGGATTGTCGATCGATGCGTTCCTGTCGCGCTGGTTCGAGGCGACGACATATGCAACCGAAGAATGTGCGGCGCTTCAGCGCGGCATCGATGATGTGCTGACCGGTACTGCACAGTTCGTTGCCGGTGAATTGAGTGGAAGCACCGGTCAATTGCGGCACCTGGAATGGTCGGTGCTTCGTGCGCAGAGCAGCGGCGATAGTCACGGCGGCGTGCTGCTCGTCTTGCGGGATATCACCGACACAAAAGAGGCGGAACGTATGCGTCAGGATTTGACTCATATGATCGTCCACGACTTGCGTAGCCCGCTCTCTGGGGTGATGGCATCGATTGAACTGATGCTGCGCGGTGTGCCGGGGAAGCTGAACGATCAGCAGCGGCATGTGCTACAGATCGCCAGCACCAGCGCGGCGAACATGCTGGATATGATCAATACGCTGCTCGATATTAGTCGACTCGAAGCGGGACGTATGCCGCTCGAGCGTTGTGTCAGCGACATACGTGTCATTATTCACGACGCCGTCCAGCGCCTGGCATCGCTGGCGCTGGATCGCGCGATAACCATCCGCACCGAGGTCGAAGCAAACATGCCAGATATTTATGCCGATACCGGATTGATAGGGCGTATTATCCAGAATCTGGTCAGTAATGCGATCAAGTTCAGTCATCGTGGCGGGTTGGTCACTGTGCGGGCAGCAGTTGGATCAGCAGATGATGGACCACCAAAAGTCATCGTCTCGGTCAGTGATCAGGGGATCGGTATCGCACCCGGCAATCGTGAGCGGATCTTCGCCAAGTTCAGTCAGGTAGGCGAGCGTCGCGGCGGTACCGGGCTTGGACTTGCATTCTGCCGTCAGGCAATCGAGGCACACGGTGAGCGTATCTGGGTCAACAGTGAACTGGGGCGCGGTTCGACCTTCTTTTTTACTCTCCCCATCGCGTCGTAACCGCCTTTCTGCGCCGATCGCAGCATATTGCCGGTCACGTGGCATCGTTTAGCAGTTCTAGGAATTGCCCCTGCCTCCACACGCTCAACACGTGATCGGGAACCCGAACCGGTGGGTTCATGACGATGCAACCCTTCACGCTTCCCGGAACCAGTTGCCAGGGTCGTTCTCGGAAAAGGATGCGCTACGAACCATGGGAACAGAAGCGCCCGTAACGAGGCGACGCTTCAGTACCGTGTGCGATAACCGGTATCAATGGCTGTCGCTGAACAGGCGCCTATGGTGATGCAGAGTCACCCGGCGACTCCCGCGCACTCAAAATCCAACGTTGATGATCGTTCGTCCGGTGCGATCCTGGAAGAAGCCCACACCATCCTGGATCAGGCCAACGTAGAATCCCATCTTTGTCTCAGGCTGGCGAATACGGATACGCCCGATGATCTCCGCCTCCTCGCCGGGCATCAGCAGGTCTTCCTCGAAAGGAATACGCCACTGTTCCGGCGATCGCGGCGATAGCGCCCAGCGGTAGGGGTAGCGTTTGGCGGCGCCGCCGCTGTTGGCATCCCAGTCGACGCCAACACGCCAGAATCCGCCAGAACGGGAAACATATGCGCCATCCGCAATCGATGAGAAGACCTGATCGGTGTCATACTCGTATCCCGACGGCGGTCCGTAGGTGCGGATCGGAACTTTGCCGGTATTGCGGACACGCACCGTCACGGTGATCACGTCGCCGAGCATCACCGACTGCGGCGCCATGTAACTGTAGGTGATCAACGCTTCGGGTTGACCGCCACCGGAGATTGTCACCAGATTGCGCCGTTCGACCAGATTGCCGAAGCGATCCTGTGCACGAATGACCAGTGTGTACACTCCATCGGGAAGCAGCGTCCCATCAACTGTGCGACCGTTCCAGACATGCTTCTGCAATGCCGGTTCTTCTTCCGCAGCCGTGACGAATGGGTAGGTTTCTTTGCCGTCGGGCGATACGATCACAATATCCACCGTCGCTGTCGTCGGCAACTGGTAGGTTATTTCAGCCACATCATCGATAGCATCGGCGTTGGGGGAGATAGTGTCGGGATACACTACCAGATGTTTGATCAACGGTAATGGCGCTTCCTGCCCGATAATCGTTAGCGGCTGTTCCACTGTCTGGCGAACGCCATCGTCACCGATCGCCTCGACTGTGACCGTATAGACGCCACCGGGAAGCATCCGTCGCAGCAGTACGGGATCATCGGTTGGCGCCGTGCCATCGAAACGCAACACATACGGCTCATCGGAGGGGAGGCGTGGCTCATTCTGGCGGAGTACATAGCGCTCCCCCTGATCATCGACCAGCGCTACCGTCACCTGCGCCGGGCGTCCAATGGCATAGGCAATTGTTACCGTTTCGCCTGCGCCGGTCGGTCGCAACTCGGACGCCGATAGGCGCACTTCGTCGAGAAGCGGACGGTTTGCGCACGAGGAGAGGAGCAAAAGTGCTGTGAGTGTGAGAAGAAGCGTGATAATCCGTTGCATAGGACGAACCGAGAACCGAGAACTGAGAACCAGGTTCAATGCACAATTTTTGCCGGAGATCCAGCCGGCAACTGGTGGCTGGCGTTTGGTTCCTGGTTATTAGTTCCTGGTTCTGCAAAACGGGTACCTCTTGTCAGGTCTACCCCGAAACTCCATCCCTTACATTATGCGCGACGCTTCGGCGACCGGCGCGCCATACCGCCGACCGAAGAGCGCCAGCGCGACTACTCCCAGGCTGACGCCAAACCAGAGGGTGCAGAAACGGATAATGATAGTTGCAGTCGTTGCCGGACCGGCAGCCATCGGCACGAGCAGCACCAGCAACCCGGTGCTCGACGCTTCCGACACCCCCAGACCGCCGGGGAGAAACGACACCAGACCGAAGAGGGTCGATGCTGCAAAGATGAATGTAGCCTTTAGCAGCAGCGCTTCGCCGGTGATCCCAAGACCGATCAGTACATAATACATTGCGGCGCACTCGCCAAACCACGATACCACACTGATGATCGTTGAGACGAACAGCAACCGCCATGCAAGGAGTTGTCGACTACTTTCATATGCAGTTGCCACACGCGGCACGACTCTACCGGCAAACGGTAGATGCGCTAGCATCCCCAGCGCACGCTGCATCAGCGATTGCGACTGAACCAGCAGCAAGCCGGCGACTGTCAGCACCAGCAATGCCACAAACGCCGGGCGCGCCGGCGGATACAACGTCAGCCCGACGCCCATCAGCAGCAGCATCGCCAGACCATCGGTAATACGCTCCGCCAGTACAATAGGAGCAGAAGCGGTGATCGGAGTACCGTTGATTCGTTTCAGCAACGCTGATTTCAGCACCTCGCCCACCTTAGCGGGTGTTACTGCCATCACCATGCCACCGGTGAAGAGCAACGCGCTGTCGTAATACCCGACGCCATCGCCCATGCCCATGCGACGCAGATAGTAATCCCATTTCAACCAGCGCAGCACATAGTTGAAGAGCGTCAACCCCAGCACCGCTGGCAGCACCCGCCAGTCGAACGCGCCGAAACTGGACGCCACAGCGCGGATGTCGCTGATAAGCCCCAGCGCAATCGCCACGCACAGACCGAGGGCGAGTGAAATAAGAATGCTGCGACGCAGATGTTCAGGCACGGAACCCCCATCGATGGATTGTCGTATCTGGCGTCAATGGCGATGCTGTACCAGCTCGACCAGCACACCCTGGCAACTCTTCGGATGGAGGAAGGCGACCAGCGTGTCGTGCAGTCCTGGACGGGGCGTTTCATCGATCAACTGCACCCCGCGCGCCTTGATCTCAGCCAGAGCAGCGACGATGTCGTTCACTCGATAGGCGATGTGATGCATGCCGGGACCACGCTCGTTCAAATATTTTGCAAACGCTGCTTCGTCCGAGGTTGGAGCAATCAGTTCAAGCAGCACGTCACCTATGCGCGTTGCCGCAACCTCCATATGGCGCTCTGGCATGGGGATCCGTTCCCACTCGCTGATACCGAATGTCTGGCTGTAGAAGGCGATAGCGCTATCAATGTCGCGTACAGCAAAACCGATGTGATCCACCTTCTCGAACATACATCCCTCCCTCGATCGCAGGCAATGCACACGGCGCAAGTGTAGCATCTGGAGCGCGGCGCGTCAATCAACGCATGTCTCGTCCACCGTTGACATCGAGAGTCGCGCCAGTCACAAAACTGGCGGCCGGGCTGGCAAGAAAGACAATGCAGCGCGCGATTTCTTCCGGTTCCGCGTAGCGTTGCAACGCCAGTTTCTCACGGGCATAATCGGGGGGCAGGCTGGCAACGGTTTCGCGTCCCATTGGTGTGAGTGCGATACCCGGCGCAACACAGTTGACCCGGATCCGCGGCGCCAGCGCCCGCGCTGCACTTTTCGTCAGGTTCACCAGACCGGCCTTCGCGGCGGCATAGTGTGCATGGTGTGGCGCGCCGGTCGCTGCGGCAACGCTTGCCACTGTCACGACTGCGGCGCCATCGCGCAGGAACGGCAGAGTGGCGTGCAGGGTGTAGAATGTCCCATTCAAATTGATACCGATGACCCTGTCCCACTCGTTGGGAGTTATACTGACGAACGGGGAGACGATGTTGTGACCGGCGCAAAGCACCAGCACATCGAAACCGCCGGTCTGCGCTCCAATCGTCTGGATCGCACCGGAGACCGAAGCTGCGTCGGCGGTATCGAACCTGCACAGCCAGGCACGCCGTCCAACCGCCTCGATCGATGTCGCCGTCTGACGCGCTCCGGCCTCATTATGCCCAAATGCGACCACAACATCCGCGCCCTCCTCTGCCAGGAGGCACGCTGTCGCTGCGCCAATGCCGCTCGATGCTCCGGTGACCAGCGCTACGCGCCCGTGCAATCCAAGATCCACACTATACCCCCAGCAGATGTTTGCCGATCAACTCCAGCGCAGCGTCATCATGTGGTGGATGGGTCAACCCTGCGCGGGCATCTCGAAAATAGCGCTCCAGCGGTAGTGAGCGTGTGAGTGCGAAACCTCCTGCAATACGCAGCGCCTGATCGGTGGCATCACACGCAGCATTGGTGCAGAGGTATTTCGCCGTAGCGATATATGGCGTCATTGCAGCCCGTTCGGCGGGGAACTTCTCCCATGCCCGCGCCGTCTGATACAGTGTGCTGCGCGCAGCGCTCAGCACCACCTGAATCGCACCGACGCGCCGCTGAATATGGGAGAGCGTGGCAATCGGTCGTCCAAGCGCCGTCGGCGACCGTTCACGCGCATAGGCGCACACTGCATCACAGGCTGCCTGACCGATCCCCAGATAGACGGCTGCGAGGGTCAGAGCGAACCACGCCATCTGAGTTGGAACACCAGGACGCGGCGGCTCGCCAACCGGCACACGTTCCACCAGACGTTCCGCCGGTACGAACACGTTGTCGAGGGTCAGATCGTAACTGGCGCTGGCGCGCAGACTCAACGCATCACCCCAGGAGTCTTCCAACTGCATGCCTAGCGAACCGGCTTCGATCAGAAAACTGCCAACCGCTCCATGCGGCGTTTCGTCGTCCGGCGGCAGTGCAGCACTGACGAGGAACCAGCGCAGGGCAGGCGCCATGCTGACGAACAGTTTGCGACCGGTCACCCGCCACCCGCCTGCAACCGGTCGTGCGCGTGTAGCCGGCACTCCGCCCCGCGAAGGGCTGCCCAGGTCCGCCTCAGTGGCCGCCGAGTTGATCAACGCCCCCTCTTCGGCAACCGAACGACACACCATACCAAAGAGAGGCTCGGGCCACGCTGCAGTTTCAGCCAGACGACCGATCAGATGGATCGTCATATCGACCGCCATTGCCGTCGAGCCGCATCCCCGCGCCAGATGTTCCTGTGCCAGCACCATCTCGAACAGACCTGCCCCCTCACCGCCATAGATTCGGGGGACAACCAGCCGCAGGTACCCGGACTCGCGCAGATCGGCAAGATTGGCAAACGGAAATCCTCCTTCACGGTCATACTGATCGGCGCGCCCGGCAAAGCGCAATGCAAGATCATTCGCCAGCGCAACAATGCGACGCTGACGGTCAGTCAGATCGAGGTTCATTGACATCCATCAGGCGACGCGCGCATCTTGCGCCACGTCGCATCATAGCAACCGATGCGCTCGCCATGATATACGAAAAATGGCAGACCTGAGAGGGGCAGGAATTATCGTTTTCCGCCGAATGTGCGATGAACCAGATAATCGATCGCCAGAAACAGGAGTACCCCGATCAACACCAGTACCCACCAGGGCGTTTGAACCCAGATAACGATCCAGACCCGTCTGAGGATGATCGAAAGGATCCAGAGAAAGAGGACGACGGTAACAAGCGAGGCTATTCGTTGTCCAACGGTGCGCATGTGACAGATTCCCTGTGCTCGTCCGGCTTTTGTGACTATGACTATGTACGCAGGTGGTGTATTCCAGGTTTCGATTGAGACAATAGGCGACATGTGTCGGGTGCTGGCACTAGCGTTATGCACACCGGTGCAGTCTCGGCTATAATTGAGGAATAACGGTGGAGACACGGGAACCGATCCCGTTCAGACCAGGTGCAAAGAGTTGACGGTACAGGCAGAAAGACGCATCGGGCGATACAACCTGCTTCACAGGGAGATGCGACGTGCAACTCGAAGGTTCTCTCGATCAGTTTCCATTGCGTGAACTGATTGAAATGGCAGTGTACAGTTCGGTCAGCGGCGTGCTGGAAGTGCAGGTCGGACCGGACACCGGTCGCATCTTCTTTCGTGACGGTCTGCTGCAGCATGCAGAACTTTCTGGGCTGCATGGCGTCGATGCGATCGGACGCATGTTTGCCGAGCGCAACGCACCATTCCGTTTTGTTGCCGACAGCACGCCGGTCACACCTACGCTCTGGATGGACCCATGGGAAATTATCGAACTGGCGGAGCATCAGGCGCAAACCTGGAGTACGGTGCGCGACTATGTGCCGGTGCCGCAGATGACTCCTATGCTGCGCACTCCCAGATCCACTGCTACATCGCTGGCAGGTGAAGAGATTCGTTCGATCCTGGCGGCAATCGATGGGAAACGAACCATCCTCGACATCGCCCGTGATCTCGCCATTGCCCCGATCGACGTGTGTGTCGGTATTGCCAGTCTGGTTCAGCAGCATATTATCACTCTGGCTGTAGCGCAGCAATCGCCGCCGGATGCGGTAGATGCGCCGATCGGCGAAGCCGGGAAGCACGATGGATTTTTTGAGCGCCTCATCGCCCGCGTGCTCGAAGAAGAACGGCGCAAATCCGAACCGCGTCAATCCGAACCACGCCAGTCCGAACCGCATCAATCCGAGCCACGCCAGTCCGAACCGCGTCAGTCCGAGCCGCGCCGGTTGAAAAGGCATTAGTGCATCAGCAGCATCCCCCATCCGCAGAAAATGCACCGCCAGGCAGAAATAACGGTACACAGGAAGCGATCGGAGACAGATTGACGGATCGGGCGCCACAGAACCCTAACGAGGAGGCGCCAGCACTCGATAGATCACGATTCCGTCCTGTGCAAAGGCTACTTCATAACCATTGTGATTGTGATGAGCAAAGTGTTCGGGGCGCAGCGGTCCGGCGGGTGAGGTGTAGATATAGTCGATCTGCTCAATCGCAATCAGATGATCGAGATCGATCGCCTTCCCGTTGCCAAAGTCGATAATTTGCTGGCTGCGATGTTGTGCTGCCTGAACTGTGCCTGCCTCCCCATACACAAACAGCACCGGAGGTGTGCTTGTCCAGCGCCCGGTGAGCGGTAAGATCCACCAGCCACCATCGGTGCCACGAGCCATGCCAGGGAGCCAGGGAGCAGCATTGATCAGAAACCGTGCTGTTGGTGACGTCTGCCCGGCGATCCACGTAAGCGCTGCGCGATCAGCCGCAGTTGCCAGTACCGTGACCGGATTGACAATGGTGCGTTGTTGATAGGCGCCCCACAGTGTGAGCGCAGTAAGTGCAAGCGTACCGCTAATCCGCCACAAACGATGATTGGGCCAGATCAGCGCTACACCGCCGCCGATCATGCTGCTTATCGGTAAAAAGAGGCTGATGGCAACAATATCGACCGGTAACAACCAGAGAAAGGGCAGCTGTACCGTGGCCGGGTTGATTGCCAGGAAGACGACCCCGCTACCGCTTATAACCCACCTGCGTTGAGCCAGGCCGGTGATCAACAACCCAAGTCCGACGGATGGCGCGAGATAACTGACCAGCCAGGGGTTCGTGAGCACAGCCAGGCCACCAATCCAGAGCATGAGCACAACAGTGGCCAGCTGGCGGCGGACAATACCGATTGTGGCACTGACCAGAGCCAGTGCCACCAGCCACCTGTTCGGTTCGACCCACATCAGGTCGAGGTTCAACTGAACGTATGAACTGCTGTCTGTCAGACTTTGCGTGCCGGCGGCCGCCGGCAACAAAATCCGACGAATCAGTAATGACCACCATGGCGCTGTAAGTGCAATGGCTGCCAGACCAGCCCATACCGCCTGTAACACCCGCGTGCCGATGGTATACCGCGACTGGCGTAATGCCCAGACAACGCTCTGCGCACCGATCAGCGCCCCGCTGAATATAAACATCCGCATATGCACCAGACTTAGTCCGGCAATCATGACAACGCTCAGAGTCAACCAACCGATGCGCTCGCGACGATCCTCTGCGCACAACCAGTGTTGCCAGCTTATGGCAAGTGCTCCGAGTTGCACCAGTCCAGATAACTGGGTATAACGCCCCCACGAGACATAGTAGGCTGGCATCCACGAGATACAACTCACAATGGTTGCTGCAATAACAGCAGCGAGTGGTCGTCGCCACAAGAGCAAGGCGAGTGCAGCGGCGACGACTCCTTGCAACCAGTTGAGGAGTTGCCCGCTCCACAACAACATTGCGGGCAAATCACCACCGCCAAGATGCCACGCCGCTGCGATGAGCACGTGGTACCCCCAGTGATACGGCATCTCAACCACTGGTAAATAGGGAGTGAGTGTCCACGGAGCACGTCCGGTCTCGGCAGCTACCCGTACCAGAAGCGCATGGTGTACTGAGTCAACCCATGCAGGCATTGCAAGATCGGCGATCTGCCCGGCACGCAGCCAGGCGGCAATCGCCAGCACACCAGCAAGCAGCCACGTTGTGGCAGACGGTCGCACCTGAACAGTTGCCAGATCGTGCCAGGCTGCTCGAAGTGCTACACCGGTTAACCCGATAGCACCGGCTATCAGGAACGATGCCGGCAGGGCAGCGCCAACTGTCGTAATCCAGAGATAGAGGAGTGGCAATATACTTAAGCCAAGGCTGTTCCAGAGAACGAGTCGGAAGAGCCAGTGCGGACGTGCAACGAGTATCTGGCGTTCGAGCAAATACCCCGGCGTTACCAACCAGAAGCCGGTTGCGAGCAGTATCCTTCCAACGGGAAAGAAGGCGACAATGATTGCCAGTACAAGGATACCTATCAACCAGCGACGACCGGGAGAAAGGTGGTAGAACAGACTGAACGGTGAAGAGGCGCTACACATATCGGGAAGGAAGTTACATTCTGATCATTTGTCGTTCGGCATGACGATTGTATAATACACTTCGCTTACAACTGCAAAGACGTTCTCGACAAATGTTCTAAACCGTAAAGGTTCTACCATGCATAATGAGTACGGTACTGGCGAGTCATCATGCGCTCCTTTTCTGGTTGTCCTGCAACACCACACAAAGATACACCGTATGGATAGTCGCCCGGCACACGCGCGGTATGTGTTATGATGGGCGCGAAGCGGTCCGCGCTCCGATATACCAGGCCAGGCTATGACTAGCGAAAGCCCAATCAGCGAGCGAGAGCGTGAGATTCTCCACCTTGTCGCCACCGGCGCCACCAATCAGCAGATCGCCGTTGCATTGAACATCAGTGTCAATACGGTAAAGGTACATTTACGCAACATTTTTGCCAAAATTGGGGTTGAGTCACGCACCGAAGCTACTGTCTACGCAATTCGCACCGGGATTGTTACTGTCGGAGAAGCCGGGATTTCAACTACAGACCAGGTAGAGGCTTCGACGGAGCTAGAATCACCTGAGACTGACACATCACATGCGGTCGACGACATCGCACCTGCACCGGTGGCAATTTCTGAACCAGCACCACCCGAGACTGATATATCACAGGTGGTCGACGACATCGCGCCTACCCCGGCGACAATCCCCGAACCCGCGCTACCCGCTTTGCCGGCACTATCGACCGTGACGCCGCCAGGTGCTCTTGAGTCAGCAGCAACCATATCGCCGGATGCTCGCGAGCTGGCGACAGATGCTCAATCAAGAGCGCAATCGGTTTCGCTTCCTACATTGGCGCCTTTCTCGATGCGGATGCTGCCATGGCTGATCGGCAGTGTCGCACTGGTTGCCATCATAATCACGATTCTGGTCACAAATACCCGTCCCGGTGGCCTGCCGGTTACTACCAGCCCAACCATGCAACCAATCATCAGCGATCAACAACGCTGGTTCGTTCGCCAATCGCTCAGCGAACCACGTGATCATTTTGCACTTACTGCCTATGATCTCGATCGCCGGCTCTATGTCATCGGCGGTCAACGCGACGGTATGGTGAGTGCAGCAGTTGATCGCTACGATCCCCAAACTGATCGCTGGGTAAGACTGACTGATAAACCCACTGCGGTGAGCCACGCTCGTGCTGTTGCCCTGCGCGGACTTATTTTCGTACCTGGAGGAGAAGACAGCACGGGTATGGTCACCGATCGCTTCGAAATCTACGATCCGCGAGAACAGCGCTGGTACAACGGTCCGGCACTCCCGGAGCCGCGTAGCCGCTACGCACTGGTGGCGTGGGAAGGGCAACTGTACCTGATCGGCGGTTGGGATGGAACATCAATTCGGGCTGAGGTTTTTGTCTACGACCCGGTACGCGAACGCTGGGACGTTGGTCCCCAGTTGCCTCAACCACGGTGTTACACCGGTGTGGCAGTGGCAGGTGGCCGGCTTTACATTGTCGGCGGCGAAGGACAGAACGGACCGCTCCGTGACAGTGCATGGCTCGAACCAGGTGATGATCCAGGCCGACGCTGGATTGCCAAGGCGCCATTGCCGCAGGCGATTGCCCGCCCCGCTGCGGTTGGGCTTTCGAGTACTCTGCTCATCTTCGATAGCGAGCGTCGTGAGGGGCTTACTTACGATCTGGTCGCCGATGCATGGACCCGTATCCCGCTGCCTGCCGAAGCGCATATCTTTGCCGATGCCGTGTTGGTTGATACGAATATCTACTTTGTCGGCGATAGCCGGTTTCAAGGGATGTTGAGTGAATACCGTGCGCTGTACGTTGTCTTTATTCCAGGACAATAGCTGCTTGCGCAAATGCGCTATGTGTATTGTGTGAACACTCCTTTGCCGCAACTGTCCGATCGACGCCATCCACCGGACGAGTAAGGAATGGAGTTATAATCCGCGATCCGGCCTTCTGCTCTGTCCACACACCAGAACTGCGTCAACCTCCTCGAAGTATGAGACGAGCGCATGGAACGCGCTCTGATCCTTACCCTTCGGCAACTGCCCGCATTCCTCACTGGCTTTATTCTGCTCAGGACATCTGGAAATAAATCGGGGTAGCACATCCAGCCTCTCTACATCTTGACATCCCCCAATAGTAGTTTATAATCTAACTACTAGCAAGGAAACAAACGACTATGGATGTGATCGAACAACTGACGGCGCTTGGTTTCACCGAGTACGAGGCAAAGGTCTACCTGGCGTTACTCCACGAACATCCGGCCACCGGGTATCAGGTCGGGAAACTGGCCGGCGTGCCGCGTTCGATGGTCTATGAGGCGCTGGGACGCCTCGAAACGCGAGGGGCGGTGCTGAAGAGTTTTGATGAGAAAGCTACGCTCTACCGCCCGGTGTCGCCCGATATTCTGCTCAACCGGTATGAGCAGGGTCTGCGTCAGCGCGTCGCAGAACTGCGCACCAGCCTGGCACCGCTCTATCGCCCACACGACGAGGGTCGGCTGTGGAATTTTAGCGGTCGCCGGGAGGCGTTGCACTACGCGCGCGAAATGATCGACCACGCGCGGGCGGAACTGATGCTAGTGCTGACCGATGATGATGTCGCCGAATTGCGCACGCCGTTGACCAATGCATATGCCCGTGGTGTACGACTCGGCGTGATTCTGACCGGCAACGCCACTTTTGATCTCGGTCAGGTGGTACGGCATCCGCACCTCGAGACCACGCTGCATCAGATGGAAGAAACACTGATTATCGTGGCCGATGACCGCGAGTGCCTGATTGCCAGCGGTCATGCCGCGACATCGGCAACCGTCACTACCAACCCGAATATGGTTTCGCTTGCGCATCAGTTCGTCTGGATGGAACTGTTCGCTCAACGGATCTTTGCGCGCCTGGGAGATGATCTGCTGGCGCGCCTGGACCCCGAGGATCGTCGTGTCCTTCAACAGGAGGAAGATGCATAAATGTCAACCCAAGAATTCATTGCTCAACTTCGTACCCGGCCCGGGGTGCTCGCTGTTCACTATGACGAGAAGGAACGTGTGTTGACATTGCGCTACGATGGTGGTCGCGTCAATGTGGCGGATATCGAGGCGCTCGCCCGTAGCGCCGGCGCGACACTGCGGATGCTTCCGGCAGAAACCTGCCCGTTGACGCCGGAAGAGGCAAAACTGGCAGCGTTGCCCTGGATGATCCGCCTGACCGCGCTCACGCTGGTGATGGTTATTGCGGGCTGGGTCGTCGAGGATTTCACAACACTGCCGCGATGGGTGGCCTGGCTGGCATATGCTGTTGCGTATGCCAGTGGTGGGTTCTACAGCATCCAGGAGGCCTGGGAGACGCTGCGCGAGCGTCAGTTCGATGTCAACTTTCTGATGATTGTCGCAGCGGCTGGCGCTGCAATTGTCGGACAACCCCGCGAGGGCGCTGTTTTGATGTTCCTGTTTTCGCTCTCTGGAACGCTCGAAACGTATGCAATGGGGCGTACCCATGCGTCCATCCGCGCACTGCTCGACATGACGCCGAAGGAAGCTGAGGTGTACCGCAATGGAACGCTCGTCCGTGTACCGGTCGAAGAGGTGCAGGTTGGCGAGATTGTGCTGGTGCGCCCCGGTGCGCAGGTCCCCGCCGATGGCGTGGTTGTGCGCGGCGATTCGGCGCTGAACGAAGCGTCGATCACCGGCGAGTCCATGCCGGTTGAGAAACGCCCTGGCGCAAAGGTGTTTGCCGGGACGATCAATGGACAGGGCGCGCTTGAGGTGCGCGTGACGACCACCGTCGAAAATTCGACGCTGGCACGGATTGTGCAGGTGGTGCGCGAGGCGCGCGAACAAAAGGCCAGGAGTCAGGACTTCACCGACCGGGTGATCGGTCAGTACTACGCATATGCAGTGGTCGGGCTGACGCTGCTGGCAATCATCGTGCCGCTGCTGTTCCTGGGGTGGGACCTGAAGACAACCCTCTACCGCGCAATGACGCTGATGGTTGTGGCATCGCCGTGCGCCCTGGTTATTTCCATCCCGGCAGCGCTCCTCTCAGCGCTTGCCGCCGCAGCTCGCGGCGGAGTCCTGTTCAAGGGTGGGCGGTATCTGGAAGCAGCCGCGCAGGTACGGGTCGTGGCGTTCGACAAAACCGGCACCCTTACCACCGGACGCCCCGGCGTCGTGGCGGTCATTCCGGTCGATAGCATCCCTGCCTGCCAGGAAGAGGTGTTTAGACCCATCGATGTACCAGACCATCCGGCGCAGCCGATCCTCGATGACCCGCTCGGACCGTTGTCACCTGAACAACGCCGGTTGCTGGCGCTGGCCGCCGCCATTGAACGCCCGTCGGAGCACCCGCTGGCGCGGGCTATTGTGCGCGGCGCCGATGAGCGTGGTCTGCCGGTGATCGAGGCGTCCGGCTTCGAGGCGTTGACCGGCGCTGGAGCAACCGCCACGATTCGGGGGCAGCGGTTAACGATTGGACGCCCGATGCTGTTCGATCTGTTGCCAGAACTGCAGGAGCAGATCGCTGCCCAGCAGGCACAGGGGCGAACGGTCGTGGCGCTGGGGTGTGGGCGCACAGTGTGGGGCATCATTGCCATCGCCGACACTGTGCGCCCCGAAGCGGCGGCAGCGGTCGCCCGACTGAAACAGATTGGCATCGAGCGGGTGGTGCTGCTGACCGGCGACAACCATCAGGTGGCGCACGTGATCGGGCAGGCGCTTGGTGTGGACGAGGTATACGCTGAGTTGCTTCCAGATCAGAAAGTTGCAGTGCTGCGCGAACTCGAGCAACGCTACGGACCGGTCGCCATGATCGGCGATGGCGTCAACGATGCGCCTGCGCTGGCAAGCGCGACGCTCGGCGTGGCTATGGGCGCTGCCGGAACCGATGTGGCACTGGAGAGCGCCGACATGCTGTTGATGAGCGACGATCTGAGTCGTCTGCCGGGCGCGTTGCGGCTGGCACGGCGTGCACGAGCCATTGTGCGACAGAACCTGGCATTCGCCTTCACCGTGATGGCAGTGTTGATGGTTCTTGCTACGATCGGCAGCGTGTCGCTGCCTCTTGGCGTTGTCGGACACGAGGGGAGCACGTTGATCGTCGTTGCGAATGGTCTGCGGCTGCTGACAGAACGCATTGCATCGGCAGAAGGTTGACGGCAGCGCGTGCAGATGCGGACGACTCACACTCTTCTGATTCGACCTTTGGTACGGGTGCGACGGATGGGCACGGGTTTCTTCTGTAGTATGCGTGCCCATCCGTCCGATCCGCAGCAATCTGTGGTTTCTTGCGAGCACACGGATGGGCACAGGTTTCTTCTGCTCATATCCGTGGCAATCCGGTTGATCCGTGGCGATCCGTGGTTTTCTTGAAGAAGCGCTCGCGGATGGGCACGGGTTTCTTCTATAATGTCTGTCGTGATCCGTGGTTTTCTTGCTGAAGAGTACACAGATCATCACAGATGCTGCGGGAGGTCCGCTACCTGCAGCGCAAGGCGGCTCGCCTGGGCTTCGCGCTTACCCCCGCTGTGGCTGTTTCTTAGCAGCATCAGTGCGCTGAGCGGCGGCGCGCCCGAGCACGCCACCCTCTACGCGCTGGCAGGCGCTCGATGGAACGCCTGTCGGACGCTGCGAGCGCGCCGGTGAGGCGCTGGTCTGTCGCCTGCCTGCTGGCGCAACAACGACCGAATATGCACTGCTTGCCGGTAATGGCATTCTCTACCTGCCACTGATCCAGCGCTAACAGGCATCAATGGAGATGAGCGCCTTTCAGCCGTCCATGCATCACCGAAATCAACATGATGTTTCGGGGTACGACGGGCATGTTGCCCATCGTACCCCGGATGTGACGCAACATTGTGCCTACGCTGCACACACCGCACCATACTGCATAAGCCGGACGCTTCATTCCGACAGAACGATATGCCGTGCAAGACGGTGTGTCGCACCCATGGACGCCCGCTTGACAAAAATCGCCCTCTATCACTATTCTGATAGTAACACTGTTTCGATCTCTCTCATGGTTACCGGACGTTTCTCCATATGTCGTACACCCTCTACGACGACGCCAGACGCATCGTTGCCGCAGCGGAAGGCGCTGGTCTCAACCTGCGTTTGCTCGGCGGCATTGCGGTTTTTCACCTCTGCCCAACAGCGCGTCATCCCGATCTCCGTCGTTCGTACAAAGACATCGACATGATCGGGCGCGCCGGAGAACGCGCCGCGCTCCAGCCCCTGTTCAGCGAACAGGGGTATGAACCAGACCGTGAATTCAACCTGCTGCATGGGGCGCAACGCCTGATCTTCCGTCACCCAACCGACGAACGCCATATCGATGTGTTCCTCGACCGGTTTCAGATGTGCCACACGTTCGACCTGCGCGAACGACTGATCCTGCATCCCGTTACGCTGACACCCTCTGACCTGTTGCTGACCAAATTGCAGGTGGTCGAGGCTACGGAGAACGATCTGCGCGATCTGTTTGCCGTTCTCTCCGACTTTCCGCTCGGCGATGCGCCCAACACTATCGATGCGTCCTATATCGCACAACTCGCATCGCGCGATTGGGGCGTCTACCGGACACTGATGCTCAGTCTGGAACGTCTCGAACAGTGGTCTGCCGGACGACCGACGTATGGCGTCTACCAGGTTTCGGCTCAGATCGCTGCGTTGCGTGCAGCAATCGAGGCGCATCCGAAGACCATGGCGTGGAAGATGCGCGCACGAATTGGCGACCGGGTACGCTGGTACGATATTCCCGATGAAGGCGGTTAGCAATGTGGATCTTTGGACGCAAGCAACGATCAGGCGACAGCACACAGGTGCGATTGTTCTACAGTAGCGACATTCACGGCTCGGAACGCTGCTGGCTCAAGTTCCTGAACGCTGCGCAGTTCTACAATGTGCAGGCAATTGTCATGGGCGGCGATCTGACGGGTAAAATGCTCGTGCCGCTGGTTGAGGAGGCTGACGGTTATCGGGCGACATTTCTGGGGCAGGAGGTGCTTGCCCACGACGACGCCGAACTAGCGGCGCTGGAAAAGAATATCCGCTTCAACGGCTTCTATCCATACCGCTGCGCGCCCTCCGAGTATCGGCGGCTGGAAGAGGAACCCGCTTACCTGGATCAGGTGTTTCGCTGCGTCATGATCGAGGCAGTACGGCGCTGGGTCGCGCTTGCCGAAGAACGCCTGGCAGGAAGCGGCGTCGCCTGCTTTGTAATGGCCGGCAACGACGATGAACCGGCGCTGGACGAGGTGCTGCGCAACAGTACTGTTGTGCGCAATCCAGATGGGTGCGTGCTAGAATGGGGGCGCTATCAGATCATCGGCGAGTCGTGGGTGCCGCCAACACCCTGGCATAGCCCGCGCGAGATGAGCGAAGAAGAACTGGAGCGCAAAATCCGCACCGCAGTCGACCTCCTCTCACGCGATCGTCCGGCGATCTTCGTGCTGCACAGTCCGCCGTACCGCAGCACGCTCGACGATGCTCCGCAGATACGCGACGACCTGACGGTTGTTACCGAGGGCGGACAGGTTGTGATGACGTCAGTGGGAAGTGTCGCAGTGCGACGGGTGATCGAAGAGTTCCAGCCGGTGCTTGCGCTGCACGGACATATTCACGAGTCGCGCGGCGCCGTGCGCATCGGGCGTACCCTCTGCATCAATCCAGGCAGCGCGTATGGTGAAGGGGTGCTGCACGGTGCGCTGATTACGCTGGAAGGTGATCATATTCAGGCGCATCAACTGGTGAGCGGATAGCGCATCATGCACGATGGGATGGGTCGGCAACACAAGGATAAGACGAGGACAGCGTGATCTACGATCTGACACGAACGCTTGCAACAGGAATACCGGTTTATCCAGGAGATCCACAGGTGCGCATCGATGCTATTGCCACCCCGCCGTGGCAGATCAGCACCCTGCACCTGGGGAGTCACAGCGGTACGCACCTCGATGCCCCGTCGCACTACATCGCCAGTGGGCGCAGTATCGATACGTTCGCACCCGACCGCTTCATCGCTCCAGGGATAGTCGTCGATGCCCGCGGATATGCGGCAGATACCCCGATTGGCGCCGCCGTTCTCGACGGCTACGATCTTCAGCCAGGAATGATCGCCGTTATTCGAACCGGGTGGGAGGCATTCTGGCAGAATGCACGCTACTTCCAGCACCCATATCTGAGCGTCGATCTAGCGTATGCTCTGGTCGAACGGCGCATATCGCTGGTAGCGATCGATGCCCTGAATGTCGACTCCACGCCGGGTAGCGGCGCGTCAGTCCATGCGGTGCTGCTCGGCGCCGATCTGCTTATCGCTGAAAATCTCTGCCATCTCGATGCACTGGTGTGCGGGCAGATATATATGTTCGCCTTCATTCCGCTGCTGCTCCACGCCACCGACGGCGCGCCTGCTCGCGCCCTGGCGTGGGATATCGATCATCGCTTTGGAACCTTCCTTCGCTCTTGACAGGAGGCGCAACGTGGCAGGACGTTCACAATCTATCACGACACTGCGCACCTTCACCCGCAAAGCGACCGGTCTGGTGCGCCAGGCAGGCATGCTCGACGTACTGGTGTATAACGCCAACTTTATTAGCGTCGGGTTGATGGTCGCCCTGATGTTGCTGATCATTCCATCGTATCCTGGCAGCAACATCTACCTTTCACTGCTCTTCTGTGCACTACTGGCACTGCCAACCGCCTGCGTCTATGCTTTTCTCTCGGCAGCAATGCCGCGCAGCGGCGGCGACTATGTCTATGTGAGCCGTGTGCTCGGTCCGGCGGTGGGTATGATGGGGAGCTGGAACATGACGATCTGGTGGATCCTGTACGGCGGTGTGCCATCGGCGTTTCTGGCGACCTACGGCGTTGCACCGTTCTGCCGTGTGCTTGCGGCAATGACGGACAATACCGCTCTGATCGCTGTCGCAGATTGGACGGTCACCCCCAACGGGCAATTCGTCATCGGAACGATCCTCATTCTGCTGTTGACGACACTGTTCACCATTGGGCTGAAGTCGTTCTTCCGCGTTCAGAACATGCTCTTTTTGCTGGCAACGCTGAGCACCATCGTTGCGTTGCTCGTCGGATTGACGTCCGATGCTGCAATTTTTCCCGACGTTTTCAACCGGTACGTCGGTGCGCTCAATGGTCAGCCCGACACATACCAGCAGATTGTTAGCGCCAGCGGGTATACAGCCGCTCCCTTCGACTGGATGAATACACTGCTGCCAATGACGTGGATCTACCTGACCATGGGGTTCAGTTTTTCGTCAGCGTATATCGGTGGTGAGGTGAAACAGGCAGCACGACTGCAAACCTGGGCGATCCCCGGCACGGTGATCTATGCGGCAGCCTGGGGATTCCTGCTCGTCTGGGCAACGATGCGGACGGCTGGCGCAGGTTTTCTCGGTGCGGTCAGCACCCTTAGCGATCCGGGAGCGGAAAGCGTCGGGTTGAGCGCCATGCCCCGCTTCCACGAACTGCTTGCGTATGCGAGTCAGAATGCGCTGGTTGCCTTTCTGATCTGCTTCGGCTTTATCTTCTGGTCCTACGCCTGGCTACCGGGCCAGATCCTGAATGCCTCCCGCAATCTGCTGGCATACGCTGTGGATGGCTTGATGCCAGCACGACTGGCGACGGTCAGTGCACGCTTCCACACACCGGTTGTCAGTCTCTGGATCATGGGCGTCCTGTCGATTGTATCACTGGCGATCTATGTCTTCACGCCATATTTTGCAACCCTCTCCGGGATCTTTGGTTTCATTCTGACCTTTATGCTGGTCTCGCTGGCAGCAGTCCTGCTCCCCTACCGGCGTCCTGATATCTTCGAAGGTTCGCCGGTTAAGTGGCGGGTGGGAGGCATTCCGGTGATCAGCATTGTCGGCGTTCTGTCGCTCGTCGCGTGCGCGATCATGGAATGGGCGTACCTGAACGATCCCTTCTCCGGCATCAGCCTCGATCCATCGACCCTGAGCGAGGGAGTGCTGGGATTTGGCATGTTCCTGATTAATACCGGCATCTTCCTGTCAGGACTGATCGTTTACTTCGTTGCCCGGGCTATCCGCCGTCGCGCCGGGATCGATGTGTCGCTCAACTATAAGGAGATACCGGTTGAGTGAGGGCTGAAGGTGCAGATGAGGGGTGTACGAATGTCGGGCAAATGCGCCGTTGTCCGCGGGAACGCATATAGTTGCAATGACGCGTTGGGTGTGCAGCTTCCAGAGAGGGTTTTGCTGCTGTACTCTGGAATTCGTTCATCTACCGACACCAGAGGCGAGGAGCATGGAATCAACCGATGGCGACACCACGCTGACGCGGCGCATTGCCGAACTCGAAGCGGAGCTGGAAGCGGCGCAACGCCGTATCAGTGAACTCGAACAGATCGTCGAGCGTGGATATGGCATGGTCGATGTCATCCCTGCGATGGTCTATTTCAAGGATCGCCAGCATCGCTATCTGTACGGTAACCGCGCATTCGTTGAACGCATCAACGTGCATCCTGACGAGATGGTGGGCAAGACCGATTATGAACTCTTTCCTCTCGAAGTGGCGGAAGCCTACGTTCGTGACGATGAGCGCGTGATGGCGACGGGCGAACCGAGCATGGGCGTCGAGCTGCCGGTCACCCGACCGGACGGCACGATTGGCTGGGTATCGAACTCAGCCGTACCGTACCGCGATAAAACTGGGGCAATCATCGGGATGGTAGGCATTGCGATTGATATTACCCTGCGGAAGCGTGTTGAAGAAGAACTGCGCCACTCGCAGGAGGTGCAACGTGCGTTACTCGACACGATTCCTGCCATGATCTACTTCAAGGATCGCCAGCACCGGTACATTCTGGGCAATCACACGTTCGCCGCTGCCGCTGACATTTCGGTCGACGAGGTGGCAGGCAAGACTGATTACGACCTGTTTCTTCCTGAAGATGCAGAAGCGTACATCACCGACGATGAACAGGTAATGGCTACAGGAGAGCCGCATCTGGGCATCGAGGAGAAAATCACCGAAGCAAACGGGCGTATTACCTGGTTGATGGTCTACAAGGCACCCTTCCGCGACAATCAGGACGCAGTAACCGGCATGGTCGGCATTGCTTTCGACGTTACGGCGCGCAAAGAAGTGGAAGCAGAACTACGCCGCACTCAGGCAGAACAGCGAGCATTGATCGACCATCAGGCGCACCTGCTGGCGATGATCCGTCAACTTTCAACTCCGGTGCTGCCCGTGACCGATGATACCCTGGTGATGCCGCTGGTTGGCAACATCGATACTGCCCGCAGTCAACAGATCACCGAAGCGTTGCTGAAGAGCGTGCAGCGTTACTGGGCAAGATGGGTGATTATCGATATCACTGGTGTACCATTGATCGATACCGCCGCCACGAACTATCTGATCCTGGCGACCCAGGGGATCGCACTCCTGGGGGCGCGCACAATCCTGGTTGGCGTCTCTCCCGAACTGGCACAGACAATCGTCGGGTTGGGGATCGACGTGAAAAAGTTGATCACCCACAGCGATCTGCGTTCGGCGATTGCCTTCGTGATGAAGCGGCGGCAACCATCCTCACCCACGCGCTGAAAGCCTTTGCATCCATCGGATGGCAGGCATCGGTGCACGCACTGCAATCTTCGTGCAACGATTGCACAGGCGTGGCGGCGACACCGAACGCACGATCAACGGTGCGGGTGGATCGACGATTGACGTTCCTGCGCGCGCCGGGTATACTGACGCGCGCCGAAGAACTGTTCGGCGAGTCGTGTGCAATGAAGCAGAAGGAAGCAGTTGTGAGCACAATTCGAGTCACCGTCTGGAACGAGTTCCGCCACGAGCAGGACAGTAGCCATCCGGCAAGCAGCATATACGGTGCGCAGGGTATCCACGGCGCAATTGCCGAGGGACTCCGCGAACATGGCGGGTTCGCGGTGCGCACTGCCACGCTCGACGAACCGGAACATGGTTTGACCGATGAGGTGCTGGCGACAACCGACGTGTTGATCTGGTGGGGGCATATGGCGCACCATTTGGTGCAGGACGCGATTGTCGAGAAGGTGCATGCCCGCGTGCTCGACGGTATGGGGCTGATCGTTTTGCACTCCGGGCATTTCTCGAAGATTTTCCGCAAACTGATGGGCACAACCTGCGATCTGAAATGGCGCGAGGCGGACGACATCGAGCGTATCTGGGTCGTCGAGCCAGGGCACCCGATTGCTGCCGGTTTGGACGAATGCTTTGAGTTTCCGGAAGAGATGTACGGCGAGCGGTTCGATATTCCGGCGCCAGAGCAACTGGTGTTCATCAGCTGGTTCACCGGTGGCGAAGTTTTCCGCAGCGGTTGCTGCTACACCCGTGGACGGGGCAAAATCTTCTACTTCCGCCCCGGTCACGAGTCCTACCCAACCTATCGCGATCCAAATGTGCGCCGGGTAATTGCCAACGCCGCGCGCTGGGCAGCGCCGTCGGGTGGACCAAAACCGGTGTTCGGCAACGCAAAGCCGCGTGAACCACGCGCATAGAATAGGAAACAAAGGTGTCTACTCTGCTGGATATCCTGACAGCCGGTGAACCTGATGCGCCCGCGATCCTGGCGCCAGACATCCAACCGCTCACGTTTGGACGGTTGCGTGCGCATGTGGCAGAACTGGCGGAACGTCTGGCGGTGTATGGCGTCGGGCGCGGCGAACGGATAGCAATTGCGCTCGGCAATGGTCCGGCGATGGCGTTGAGTTTTCTGGCGGCGGCGACGTGCGCGACCGCAGCGCCGCTCAACCCGAAATACCGCCAGGACGAATTCGCCTTCTATTTCGAGGACACGCGCGCGACGACGCTAATTGTTCCTCCAGACGGTATGACAGCGGCACGCGCCGCTGTCACTCCCGGCATGACTATCGTCGTCGCAGCGCTGCGCGCCGACGGTACGCTCGACCTGTCGCTTGAACGCGGCGCCCGCCCGCCACAACCGTTTATTCCGTCCCAACCGGACGACGTGGCGTTGATCCTGCACACCAGCGGAACGACCAGCCGCCCCAAGCGGGTGCGGCTGCGCCAGCGCAACCTGGCAGCCTCGGCGCGCAACATTATCAATGCATACCGGTTGAGTCCCGACGACCGGGCATTGTGTGTCATGCCGCTCTTCCACATCCACGGCATTGTTGCCGCACTGCTGGCGCCGCTTGCTTCCGGCGGTTCGGTTGTTGTTCCTCCTGGCTTCGATGCCATGCGCTTTTGGGGATGGTTGACCGCTTTCCGCCCGACCTGGTTTTCGGCAGTGCCGACCATGCACCAGATGCTGCTAGCGCGCGCCGAACGCCAGATCGCAGCGATCCGTGCGGCGCCGTTGCGTTTCATCCGATCCAGCAGCGCGCCGCTGCCGCCAGTCGTGCTCGAACAACTGGAAGCGACCTTTCAGGCGCCGGTGCTTGAGTCGTATGGCATGACCGAAGCAAGCCACCAGATGACGACCAATCCGCTGCCGCCACTACCGCATCGCGCCGGTTCCGTCGGGTACGGTTTCGGCGTCGAGGTGACCATCCTCGATGAGCATGGAGCGGAAAAGCCGCGTGGTGAGTGCGGCGAAGTTGCCGTGCGTGGTTCGAATGTATTCGATGGTTACGAAAACAATCCAGAAGCCACGGCGGCTGCTTTCACAAATGGCTGGTTTCGTACCGGCGATCAGGGGTGGATCGACGATAATGGCTATTTGTGGCTTACCGGACGCCTCAAGGAACTGATCAATCGGGGTGGTGAAAAGATCTCGCCGCTGGAGATCGACGATGTGTTACTCCGGCATCCGGCGGTCGCAGAAGCGGTGGCGTTCGCGGCGCCGCACCGGACGCTTGGAGAAGAGGTGCACGCCGCCGTCGTGCTACGCGCCGCAGCAACCGAGCGCGAATTACGCGACCATTGTGCAGCATTCCTGGCAGATTTCAAGGTTCCGCGTGTCATCCATATTCTCCCGGAAATTCCGCGCGGCGCGACCGGCAAGGTGCAGCGGATCTGGATGGCGAAATTGCTGGGATTGACTGACGACTCATCGGGGGGCGCACAATGAAGATCTGTATTTTCGGCGCTGGTTCGATCGGCGGTTATCTGGGAGCGCGGTTGATCAATGCCGGTGAACAGGTGACGCTGATTGCGCGCGGCGCCAATCTCACAGCCATCCGCGAACGCGGCATGACCCTGATTGAAACCGATGGTACAACCATAACGGCGCAACCGGCACTGGCAACCGATGACCCATCAAAAGCCGGACCACACGATGTGGTCATCATTGCTGTGAAGGCGCATCAGTTGTCCGCCATCGCGCCACTGCTACGCCCGCTGTTTCACGACACCACGATCGTCGTTCCGGCGCAGAACGGCATCCCCTGGTGGTACTTCCAGCGGCACGGCGGTCCTTTTGAGGGACGACGTATCGAGTCGGTCGATCCTGAGGGAATCATTGCAGCCAGTATCGAAACCGAACGGATCATTGGCTGTGTCGTCTACCCGGCGACCGAACTGGAAGCGCCGGGAGTTGTTCGCCACATCGAGGGCGATCGGTTTACACTGGGCGAACTCGACGGTTCACGCAGCGAGCGTGTTCATCTTCTCGCCCAGACGCTGGCACGCGCCGGACTGAAGGCGCCGATGCGATCCCGCATTCGCACCGATATCTGGATCAAACTATGGGGCAACCTGGCATTCAACCCGGTCAGCGCACTGACCCGCGCTACACTGATCGACATCTGTCGTCATCCCCAGGCGCGTGCCCTGATCGTCGCAATGATGGAGGAAGGGCAGGCAGTCGCCGAACGCCTGGGCATTACGTTCGACATGACCATTGATCAGCGCATCGCCGGCGCCGAACGGGTGGGCGCGCACAAAACCTCGATGCTTCAGGATATCGAAGCGCGCAGGGCAACAGAAGTGGACGCCCTGGTGGGAGCAGTTGCCGAACTCGGCAGGTTGACAGGCGTGCCAACGCCGCACATCAACGCGATCTATGCCGCCGTCAAACTACTGGAGCAGACGGTGACGCGCCTCACACCGGCTCATTCCGTTTGATCCGCTCGCAGAGTTCGGTCGTCTCCGGCAGCGGCTCCATCCCCAGTTCTTCCTGCATTGCCTGGACACAGCGCGCATAGGCGCGCAACGCCTGGGAGCGACTACCGGAGCGCGCATACGCACGCATCAACATCTGGTAGGCTTCCTCATAGCCACGGTCGCGGCGGATGATGTGTTCACACAGATCAATCGCCTCATCGAACTCTCCGCGATCGATCAACAGCTGGGCGAGCGTCGCCGTCGATGCCAAATGACGCGCCAGGAGACGCTCACGTTCTTCGAGCGTCCAGGGATCATACAGGGCCTCGGCAAGATAATCGCCACGGTACAACTGGAACGCGGTGCGGCGACTGCGGATCTCTACTTCGGGATCGCGTCCTGGTGCACCGGCAGTGCGCAGCTCAAACTCATCCACATCGATCCAGCAGCCATACGAGGGCGCAAAACTGTACGCCAGTCCCTGTCGCCGAATAAAAAACGGCGCCACCCGTGGTGGACGACGCGGCTCCAGCACATTGTTGAGCGCGTTGAGCGTCACCTTGAACTGGCGCTCGGCAGCCGACGGTTCGCTATCGGGCCAGAGCCAGGCGCAGATCTGCTCACGCTGCAACCACATGCCGCGATACGTCAGCAGCAACTGGAGCAACTGACGCGCCTTTTCACGCTGCCATTCACGTGCCTGGATCTCGTGCGAGCCACGGAAGATGCGGAAACGACCAAGCATATACACCCGCAGCGTATAGCCAGGATGATAGGTGTCAACCGCATCATCGGCGGCAATCGAGGGGAAACCCTGACGCAGGAGCCGCTGCGCCACGGTTGCCTGCGCCGATGCAGCACCGCGCAGCGCCCGATCACGGAGCAAAAGCGGAACCAGCACTGCAAGATCGTGCGGACCGAAGAGGGTGCGCGTGGTCAGTACGCCATCGAAGCCGCACGCATCGATCAATCCAAGCAGGCGCGCCAGAGCACGATCGGCTTCAGCTTCCTTCCCCGATTGCAACAGGATATGCGCTTCCCAGAGCAGCGCGACCGTCTGCCCATACTGATCATCACCCCGCGCGAAGCGTTGCTGTGCTTCGTGGAGCCATTGCGCCGCACGCGGATCGCCAGCGGTGGCTGCAACGCTTCCGAGCGCCAGCCAGATCAACGCCGCCATCCAGTCGTCACCTGCCTCCAGCGCACGGTCGAGACCCTCACGGGCATACGCTTCGGCGGCGGCGAGGTTGTCCGCATGCCCTTCGAGCAACGTCAGACCCATCATCACCTCGGCGCGCATGCGGGGAATACCGCTCGACTCAATCATATCGAGCGCAACGCGATAGTGACGGTACGCCATCTCATCGCTCGACGCCGTCACCAGATAGGCATGACCAAGCCGCATATGAGCAATGGCTTCGGTCAGTGGCGAGTCGCCGCGTTGTGCTTCGAGCAGGCCACGCTGCGCAAGTGCCAGCGCGCGCGCCCCGTTGCCCAGCATGCACTCGATCAACGCCAGGAGCAGGAGTGGATCACGGTGCAACATATGCTCACCGCGCGTCCTGCCTGTATCGAGACCAAGATCTTCTTCAAGCAAACGTCGCGCTTCGACCAGCCGACCACTGCGCAGCAACAGGCGGGGCGACAGAACGGCAGAGCGACGGGCGCCATTACCGTCCGGATCGCGGCACCATGTTCTCCCATACGCCTCGCGGTGGGCGGCGGCAATGATGAAGATCGCCACATCAGCGCGACCACGGTTAATCCAGTTCTCGGCTTGCAGGCTCAAGATTGTTGCCCGTTCAGCGCGACGATGGGGTGGCAGGAGTTTCATCGCGCGCTTCAACAACGCCGCAGCCGGCGCCGGCTGTACCGTATCGATGTACACCTCCGCCTGACCGCGCAATGCCCGCACCTGCCCATCCGTATCTCCCTGCGCACGGTAGCGCTCCTCTGCCAGACGGTAAGACTCAAGCACCTGCGCGTAGCGACCGAGACGACGTTCGGCAATTGCCCGCGCCTCGAGCAGTGCGGCATTGTTGCGGTGATCGGGCGGGATCTGTTCGATCCATTCCAGAAGTGCCACCGCCTGCGCGCCAGAAACGCCGGCAAGCGCCATACGACTCAATGCCGCCGATGCTTCATCCCACTGCGCTGCGGCAAGAAAATGGTACGCCGCGCCATGACCATCGCCCCTGGTTGCGTAGTACTGACCCAGCTGCGCATGGATGCGCCGCCAGTTCGGCAACTCACGTTCTGCCAGACGGGCAAAACTGGCAGCCGGCAACGGTTGATAGACCATGCGACCGTCGGACAGCGTTTCGATGAACAACTCATAGCGGTCGAGCGTCCTGCGATCGATATGGCGATCGGACAGTTCGGCGATGGCCGCACACGCCGATTCATCGATCCAGCGCATCAACGCTGTAGCCAGCAACCAGGTGCGCAGATCGAACGGCAGGTCACCCAGGACTTCGCGCGCCAGGTACGCATCGAGCTGGGGTGCAATGCGCTCCAGCAACCGTTCCGGCGGGATCGGTTCGTGGTGCATGACGTCGGCGTCACCACGAGCGGTTGCAAAAAAACGGAGCGCCAGCGGCCAGCCGCGCGCCAGTGTGTTGAGCTCATCATCGTGCGGATTCGACGGCAACCTGCAGGCAGCAAAGAATTCACGCGCCTCCTCATTCGTGAACGCCAGTTGCGTCCGGTTCAGACGGTAGAGTTCACCACGCGCCGCAACCGTCGGCAACGGCGCCAGTGACGGCATCTCACGACTCGCCAGCACCAGATGGAGGCGCGGCGGCAGGCGGTCGATCAGATGCTCGATCAGGACGCGCAATTCGGGACGCCTGTCGGCACAGTGAACGTCATCGAGCACCAGGAGCGTCTCATCACCCAGCGCGGTCAATACATTGATCAACCTGTCCAGTACATCGACCGGGTGCAAGCTGGCCAAGCGGGAAGGGTCAAAACCGGTGATCGGATGAAACGCCGTCGCAAGGTGGAGCGCCAGCGAGATCGGCGTATCCGCGGCATCGAGACGACACCAGGCAACGGGCCAGCCGCCATGACGCGCAAAACTAGTCAGCGCAACCGTCTTGCCGCCGCCGGCCGGCGCGGTCACAAGCGTCACCGGATAATCGGCAACCGCAGCGAGCAACCCATCGATCCGTGGACGCTCGATGAGCCGGGCCGGCTGCGGTGGCGGCTCCAGACGCGGAAGCAGTACTGTCGATGCGAGAGACACAGTAGCGCCGAACTCGCCCGTAACTCGTGGACGTACCATGTGACAACAATGAGATACAATTGTATTATACTCAATACTACCATCTTTTGACGCAAAGCGCTGTCTTGGAAAGGAGCAACCTGTGACCGCCAAAAACGTTGAAGAGACTGCCTACAAAGCCTATAGCAGCGCTCAAGAAATGGTAGGAAAGTCGGTCAAAGCCTGGACTGAACTTATCGCCGTCAGTACCGATATGGCATACGAAATGGTGCTGAAGAACTGGAACTACAGCCGCAGTATTCGCAGTTCCGCCGAGCAAGCCATCGAAGATGCTCTCAACACTCAGGCGCGTTTTGCCCGCGAAATGATGGGGGTCTGGAAAGATTACGCTGAGAGCGTCTCCGACATCATTGGTCGGACTGCCAGGAAAGAATGATGCCGGAGACGCGACAGGGTAGAGACGTTGCGCTATCAACGTCTCTACCTATCACATATACGCCCCGCCATTGACGTTGATCTGCTGTCCGGTAATGTAATCCCCATCCGCTGCAAGGAAGACGACCGCCTTTGCCATCTCCTCCGGCAGGCCGAACCGCCCCAGCGGGATGCGTGCTTTGATCTGATTCTGAACCTCTTCCGGTACCTTCGCAAGCATATCGGTCAGAGTAAAGCCCGGTGCCACAACGTTCACCGTAATGCCGTACTTCGCCAGTTCGAGGGCAGCAGTCTTGGTGAAGGCAATGATCCCACCTTTGCTCGCACCATAGTTTGCCTGACCAAACGCCGCAGTCTGCCCATTCATTGAACTGATGTTGATAATGCGACCGTACTGCTGCTCGATCATCGGCTGCATGGCTGCCGTGGTGCAGAAGAAGACAGCGTTCAGGTTCGTTTGAATGACCTGGAGCCAATCCTCATCGGTCATCTTACGGAGCGAGCGGTCACGGGTAATCCCTGCATTGTTGACCATAATATCGAGGCGGCCATAGGCATCCAGGTATCGGCGCACCATGGCGCGTGCCTCGGTTGGATCGGCAACATTCGCCTGGAGCAGCATGCATTCGCGCCCCATGGACTCGATTTCGGCGGCCACCTCCTCCGCCAGCGCCTGGTTGTGCTGATAATTGACGCCGACGGTGCATCCCTCACGCGCCAGTTCCAGCGCAATAGCACGACCAATCCCTCGCGAAGCTCCCGTCACGATCGCATACTTTCCTTCGAGACGACCCATCCCTTTACCTCCTTGTATGTGTCTATGAACTGAGAATTGAGAACCAAGAACCGGGAATCCAACGCTGGGGAGGAGGAAGCGCGGCATGAGACGAGTAGTGGATCTGACTTCGGTCTGGTCCTGGATTTTGTCAGATGTATTCCCGCCTCACATCCTGCGCCTCTCCCCGTTCCATACTCCGGTCTACAACCGTTCAAAGATTGCAGCGATACCCTGACCGCCGCCGATGCACATGGTGACGCAGGCGTAGCGACCGCCGGTGCGTTGCAGTTCGTAGAGCGCCTTTACGGTCAGTATCGCACCGGTTGCGCCAATCGGGTGACCGAGCGAAATGCCGCTACCGTTCGGATTGACCTTCTCCATCGGCAGATCGAGCTCGCGAATGACGGCGAGCGCCTGAGCGGCGAACGCTTCATTCAGTTCGAACAGATCGATGTCATCGATGCTCAGTCCGGTGCGCTCCAGCACCTTGCGCACCGCCGGAACCGGACCGATGCCCATATATTTCGGATCGACGCCGACAACACTGTACCCGACCAGACGACCCATCGGCCTGTAGCCGCGCTGTTCGGCGACACTGCGCTCCATCAAAACCACAGCAGCCGCGGCATCATTGATACTCGATGCGTTGCCAGCGGTCACGGTTCCCTGCTTGTCAAACACCGGACGCAGTTTGGCAAGTTTCTCGAGGCTTGTATCAGGACGCACACTTTCATCGGTATCGAACATCTGGACTCCGCCCTTGACCTTGATTTCGATGGGCAGGATCTGATCCTTGAAACGTCCTTCCGCAATGGCGGCGGCGGCGCGTTTATGACTTTCAACAGCCAGTGCGTCCTGATCTTCGCGCGTAATCTCCCATTTGCGGGCGACATTCTCAGCCGTCACGCCCATATGCACATCATCGAACGGGTCGCTGAGCGCTGCTACCATGACATCAACCATCGCAACATCATTCATCCGCGCACCCCAGCGCATCGCGTGCGCCCAGTACGGGCTGCGACTCATCGACTCGGCGCCGCCAGCAACGGCGGCATCGGCATCGCCGAGCATGATTGTCTGCGCTGCCGAGATGATCGCCTGCAATCCGCTGCCGCAGAGGCGATTCAACGTCAGCGCCGGAACGTCTACCGGCAAGCCACCCTTCACCCCGGCAATCCGCGCCAGATAGTGGTCGTGCCCATCGGTGTGAATGATATTGCCAAACACCACCTGCTCGATCTCCGTCGGCTCGACACCTGCGCGCCTGACGGCTTCACGTACAACCTGCGCCGCCAGTTCGCTTGGCGGTTGATCCTTAAGGGTGCCGCCAAAATTGCCGATCGCGGTGCGGACACCACTCAGCACCACTACATCGCGTCCATTCGCCGTCATTGCTGCCTCCTTTGACTGATTGCCATGCATCCGCAATAGCGAAGATGCATGCTCTCGTTATTGAGATCGTCTAGCTATGGGATACCACATGCGCACACTCGACCGCCTGCGCCCGACCGGTCGAAATCGCGGAGTGACGGTCGCGCCCAGCTCAGTCCTCGCCTCGTTTGTTGCAGCAGATATGCAAGGTGTGTTGCGATTTCTATTGTACCATTGTAATAGAAGGGCTACCAGTCTGGCGTTAGCATGTTTTCGTAAGGAGTAACTGTTTCTTCACCAGATGTAGCGAAGATGCCCATGCGTGACCGGGTGTGATATAGTAGAGTCATGTTACTCCTTAATATTCCTGAAGCAGACCGTCGGCATGCAACGACGAAACTGGAAGACGCCGTAGGGCGATCATAAGCCGTAGTATCGTAAGAGGAGGTACGTGTATGATTGAGCGCGCCGAAGCGCCGGTTGCTGCAACGTTGCGCAACGGCCAGACTGTGACGATTCGACCGCTTGCCGAGCAGGATCGCGAAGCGCTACTCCGTTTTGGTCGTTCGCTGCCGGATGATGACTGGCTCTATCTGGAAACCGACCTTCACAGCCCGGAGATTATCGACCGCCTGGTTAATGCGCATGCCGCCGAAAACTGGCGCCAGATCGTCGCCGTCACGGAGGATGGTGAGATCGTCGGCTACAGTGCAGTGCGGCGGTTGCCGGGATGGTCGAACCATGTCGGGGATATTCTCCTGATCGTGGGCAAGGAGTATCGTCGCCGCGGTCTGGGAACAGCACTGGCGCAGGCGATTGTCGATGCGGCGCGCGACCTAGGGGTGGAGAAGGTGATCGTTGAAGTGTTGCAGGAACAGACGGGTGGCATTGCAATTTTCGAGCGCCTCGGCTTCCAGATCGAGGGAACCTTCAGCGATCACGCCCGCGATCATATTGGTCATCGTCATACGCTTCACGTGCTGGCGTACCACGTGAATGGCGCAAACGTGAGTATCTAAGCGCCGGCGAGTCGCAACACCCCTCGATTCGTCCGAAAACGCAGCCTTTCTGTGCAGCCCCGCGCATTGCGGGGTTGTTCATTGCCGGTTCGACGATCGACCAACTTCTCGCGCCTATCGATGCAGATTCTGGTACAATGCAGCAGGAATGGAAATAACCCTCGCCGAACTGCCAGCGTACCGCGGTGCTGCACCCGATGACGCAGTTGTTGTGATCGACGTATTACGCTCATTTACGACTGCAGCGTATGCGTTGCATGCCGGCGCACGCGAAATCATACTTGCAGCGACCCCTGAAGAGGCTCACACCCTGGTTCATTGTTCCCCCGCGGCACTGACGATCGGCGCCGTTCCAGGCGGCTTTCCCATCGATGGGTTCGACCTCGGCAACTCACCGGCTGCGCTCCGCGATATCGATCTGACCGGGTACGACGTTGCGCTCTGCACCGCCGGCGGCGTGCGCGGCGTCATCGCTGCGCATCGGGCTGCCGTGCTGCTCGGCGGATCGCTGGTGTGCGCTACAGCCACGACGCGGGTTCTGCGTCGCATTGCCCCGTCGCACGTCACACTGCTGATCACCGGCGTCTATGCCGATCGCAACGGTGATGAGGATACTGCCTGCGCTGAATATCTTGCAGCCCAATTGCGCGGTGAAGCGCCCAACCCGGCGCCCTTCGAGCGGCGGGTGCGCGAATCGACTTTCGGCAGACGCTTCGGCAATCCGGCGTACCCTCACCTCTCACAGGCAGACCTAGACCTCTGCGCGCGTGCCGATGTGTTCGATTTTGCGATGCCGATTGCGCGACGTGCCGGGAGGAGTATCCTGACACAGTTGAAGGTTGAAGAACGTTGAACGTTGTGAACATTGAATGCTGAACGTTGAACGTTGAAGTGCATCCCTGTTCTTATCGAAAGGCTCACACTGTGAAACGTCTCCTGCCGACCTTCCTTCTCATTGCCATCCTGATTATTCCTGCTCCACCGGTCGCTGCGGCGCTGGTCATCCCCGATGGATTCGCCGATCCGGCGTTCGCAGGATTGTGGATGCGCGCTGATCGAGCAGTCGCCACGGGAACTGCGCGTCGCTCCTGGACGTATGGTGCTGCCCCCGGTGAGATGCGCTACGAGCGCTTCAGCGGCGCACCGGGCGATGTGCGCCTAGTGCAGTACTTCGATAAGGCGCGCATGGAGGTGAACAATCCAGGTGGCGATCGCCGGTCTCCCTGGTTCGTCACCGGTGGACGACTAGTGGTTGAGTTGATCACCGGCAGAATGCAAACCGGGTTCGACAACTTCGAACAGCGCGCGCCTGCCGCCATTCCGGTCGCCGGTGATCCGATCGATAATCCACATGCGCCCACTTATGCGCAACTTTCGGCGTACGTATCGCTCGACGGCGGCGGGCGCGCGCCCGATCGCACTAAGACGCGCGTGAGCACGCTGCTCGGTCCCGGCGGACTTCGTGAACGACCCGACCTGGCACTGCCGGCAACGACGATTGTACGCTATGAGCCGGTGACCGGGCATAACGTGCCGCGTGTCTTCCGCGACTTTATGGCAGCATCGCCGGTCGATGCACTGTTCGTCTTCGGCTATCCGATCAGTGAACCGTACTGGGCGCTGGTTCGCGTCGGCGGAAAAGAACTGCCAGTGCTCTTCCAGGCATTCGAGCGTCGCCTGCTGACGTTCAATCCCGCCAACCCGCCACGCTGGCAGGTCGAAATGGGGAACGTCGGACAGCACTACTTCCTCTGGCGCTACGGGCGACCGCTGCGCTACGCGGTTTCCCCTTTCTCTGGGGTAACTGCTCGCGAAACGACTTTGACCCTTCCAACATACGACTATAGCAGCGCACTCGTGCCAGCCCTTCCCGGCGACCCGATCCATCCCTACCCGCGCCTCGACCTGGCGCGCCTCGGTCCACCGCAACCACGCACCTATCGCGCCGTCGTGGTCGAAAATCGTTTTCTGGAGTTGACCTTCCTGCCTGAACTGGGCGGACGACTGTACCGCGCAGTCATCAAATCAACTGGTCACAACGTGTTCTACCAGAACCCGGTGATCAAGCCTGCGCCGTTCGGACAACGCGGCTGGTGGCTGGGTGTCGGCGGGCTGGAATGGGCGGCGCCAACCGAAGAACATGGCTACCTGGAAGCATTTCCGTGGAATCTGGCGCTCGAAACGCAGAGCGGTGGGCTGGTAGTGCGCATGACCACCGTTGAACAACAACGCGGATTCAATGTAACTGCCACCGTCCGACTACGCGCCGACGAGGGAAGCATTGCCACGATGCTGATGGTACAGAACCGCACAGGCAGCGCCCAGCCGCTGCAAATGTGGATGAACACTGCGGTCGCGCCGGCTGCCAATCGTGTCGGACCTGCCACACATTTCGTTGTACCTGTTGATCGGATGATCGTTCACGCGACCGAAGATCGGGCATTGCCGCCACCACGCAGCCGGGTGGAATGGCCTCTTCATCAGAATCGTGATCTCTCATATCCGTCGACCTGGAACGGGTATGTGGGGTTGTTCGCCGCACGTCCGACGCCGTTCATTGGGTTGTACGACCCGCAAGTGGATGCCGGCATTGTTGCCACATCCAGTACAGGATTCGCGGGGGCGAAAGTGTTCGCATTCAGTTCGAATTTCGACCGCCGCCTGTTCACTGACGATGGAAGCGACTACGCCGAACTCTGGTGCGGCGCGCAACCGACATTCTGGGACGATCCGCTGCTGGGCGTCGGCGAGCAGCGCGTTATCGCCGCCGACTGGATTCCGCTGCAGGGGCTGGGCGACCTGGCAACCGCAAGCGATCATGGTGCAATCGGTGTGCAACGCCAGGCAGACGGGGGCTTAACCGTGAGTGTCGCTTCCGTGCGCCTCCTCCCGGCAGCGCCGGTGCGTGTGATCCATAACGGGCGTGAAATCTTTCACAGCACGTCGGTTGTCCTGCGCCCCGATCTCCCGCTGGCAATCGAGTTGCCGCCGGGCATTACCGGTGGTACACTGCGCGTCGAAACTGGCGGGTTCGCCCTGGAAACAACCCTCTCTTCTTAGCAGGTTCGAGGGCGGACAGGACTTGCGAGCGCTTGCAGGAGATAGGGCTTGGAGATGCGCTGAACGCCCTCACCCCTGTCCCCTCTCCTGCTTGCGCGGGAGAGGGGAGAGCAGAAGCTTAAGTTGGGGCATCTTGATGCGGTAGAAATTGCGTTAGCTCATATTTT
>DAOUBK010000109.1:0-3097 GCA_034432635.1 Roseiflexus sp. | reverse complement strand
TACCGGCAAGATGGGCTGTAATACGGTCCACAACGCATCCGAGATACGAAAGCCGGTCGTCGTTTTATTGTTCGGCGGGCGAGCCCGAGTAGGCTTGGTCGGCTGTTCTTCGTTCAGGCTCGCTATTCTACCAGGTATTCGGATGCTCTTACTCGTTTCTGTGCGGCTCATCGTGGCTTCTGTCGAGGTTATCGAAACCGTGCTGCGTGAAGTCAATCCCGGGCAGTACCGCGCAGCCCCGAACGGCGTGCAGCCCGGCGCATATCCGGTCCAGGTGACTGCTCAGGACAGCCAGGATGCGCTGGTTGCGGCGGTGTCTGGCGGGGCGGTCATGCCGCTCAGTGGAGAGTATCGCAGCCAGGCGGGGAACCGCCGTCTGCTCGAAGAGATAGCGCAGATCACCGGTGGACGTCTTGATCCGCAACCGCGCCAGGTTTTCGAGCGGAGTGGTGAAAGGCGCGGTGCTGTGCGCGAGGTGGGTATACCGTTGATCGTGCTGGCGCTGATCCTGCTGCCACTCGACATTGCGGTGCGACGTTTCCCGGTCCGGCGCGGGATGATCGTCGCTGTGCTGCGGAAGGCTGGTCTGAGCGCGCTTGCAGGGCGGTTCGAGATGCTGGCAACGCCGGTTGCTGTGCCATTCGCAGCGGTACTCTGAATCGACATCACGCCCCAAGCCGGTGGGTGAAGCGCAGGCGCCCCCTGCTGAACTGGAACGCCTGCGAGCCGCACAGGAAGCGACGCGCCGACGCTTGCGCGGCGAAGATATCGACGATCACCGCTGACAGACTCAGGCTGCCAGCGCTCCCGTGTGACCGATAGTTGCGTCGCTCCAGTAGTCGATCAGTGTGCTGGCGTGCTGCTGCATCCATTCTGAAAGACGCTTCCCCTGCGCCAGCACAGCCGTGTGGTAATCGGGCGCACCCTCCGGCGTCGAGATGACACGTCCGAGCTCGCTACGCAACCAGAGCACCTCGATCAGCACTGGCAAGGCAGCGACTTCGCCAGGGAGCAGCGGCGCAATCTGCCCATAACTGCACACCAGGGCGATCGTCTGGTCAATGTCCAGAGGACCACGGAAAACCCCCCACGACGTCGCTTCGGACGGCAGCGGTCGGGTCGTAAACCCGACCAGCGCATCCGCAAGATCGACGATCCGCGCGTCGTGTTCAACTTGATCGAAATCGAGCAGTGCCACGACCCGATCACCGGCGAAGCGTACATTGTCGGGGTGCATATCGCCGTGGATCAAGACCCGCGGCAACGCTGCATACACCTGATCGGGCATCGCACTGCGGAGGACGGCTGCACGGGCGTCGTACCAGGCGAGATCGGCGTGCAGTTCGCCCATCACATCTCGTTCGTACAGCGTCTCGGTCAACGCGGTAATACGCGCCGGAGCATAGCGGGGTAGCGTCTCGTTTCCCGGTGGGGGAAATTCAGCAACCGCCTGATGATAGCAGGCGAGCGTCGCGCCGACTTCTGCGATCTGATTGGGACGGCGTGGATCGAAATCCGTGCCGTGAACATACTCCTGAACTTCATAGATCCGCCCGTCTATCACGGTGACCGTCAATCCGCCAGCGTTTGGAATAAGACGTGCCGTGGGAAAGGAGTGCTGACAGAGATGATCGATCAGGCGATGCCGATAGCGAATCGTAGCCAGTGAAAACCGGTGATGATTGCGGCGTACCACAAAGCGCCCGCATCTGGTAATAACGATGGCTGTCTCATTGACAAATCCGTGCCCTGCAGCTGCGATTCCTTCGACCGGTCCCAGGTTATACCGGGACAAAACGTGTGTAATATCAGATGATGTCAACATTGTTCTATGATGTGCCGGGGTGCTTCATCACGCTCAGATGACCGTTCGCCCGTTGTGGGCGATGCCGGACAGCGAACAGGGGACCTTGTGCGGGTTATGGTACGGCTGCTGCCAGAGCGTTTGCCTCACAATGCCCGACGCTCTTCCGAGCGAGCGGTAAAGCCCGCGCTGCCTTTACCGCTGTGACCACGGCAATATCTCCTGTTGTGTTATGGTTTCAGGTTTTAATCGATCCACAAGCGCCTGTACGAACGTATCGATTTTGGCGCATTCCACAGGCGTTATCCTCGACCATGGTACGAAATCCGGCGCCGGCAGGATGACCCGCAACGGCGGAACAATCGGACGCACACCGCGCTTCGCCAGCATGTTGACCAGTTCATCGACGCCGGATGGTCGTTCGTCCACGGTTTGCGTGCCAAAAACGGCTATCGCCATACGCTTCAAACGGCGCTCTGGAATCGTCTCGACCAGATGCCGCATGCGCCAGCCGGCGTGATGAGCGTGGGTGAAACTCCCCAGCACTAGCAGGTCACATCCAATGGTATCGCCAGCAGTTACAGCGGCTACCGGCGCACAGATCACAGGTGCTGTGTGAGACGAGAGCTGGTCGGCGATGATTCTGGCGATATCGCGATTGTGCCCGAACCAGGATGCGTAGACGATCAGGATTCGCATGGCATATACCTCGTTGCATGCGCACCTCGTTGTGCTCCCTTTGAGTATATCATAGCGCCGTTACGGTGCGAGCACAGTCAGGCAACCGCCTGTGAAGGTCTTGTTACGCAGCGCGTTATCGCTAGTCCTGAAAGTGGATATTTCTTTACGCAGCGCGTTATATTGCTCAACTCAGAATTGTTGTTTCTCAATGCCGCACTGCGGCATGGGAATGCTATACTTATACCGGTCGATGGACCTGTTGGGTTGGGCAAAGGCGGTTGGCGGAGAGCCGCGTTTGCCGTATCGCTCAGAGCGACGCCCGACTGAGCCGCGACCCACGGTGGCCGCCCCCCAAGCCACGTGTGTACTGGCGTCGGCACCCCCGCCGGCGCCAGTTGTCCTTAAGGAGCGCAGGGGATGGTGCAGCCTCTCAGGTGGAGGGTTTTTGCTAGGCCGCTTTCTGATGCGGTTGGTCGGTTGGCGGACGCGCGCCATGGGGGTCAAGACGTTTCGACCAGGCTTCGGGGTCCATCTGCATAGACCGGAGCGCGTGCCCGTGGATCAACGCGGCCACCAGCCGCAGGCCGCCCCGCTGAAAGCAACGCAGGCTGC
>DAOUBK010000108.1:0-13291 GCA_034432635.1 Roseiflexus sp. | reverse complement strand
GACCTGGCGACAGTGGTGGGCTCCCCTGTCGCATCTTCGCTTGTCGCTAGCCGCTCACAGTTTTCGTCTCTCCTTCGGGTGAGACGTGTAGTTGACAACGAGGGATACTATACCACGCTCTATGTTTGTTGTCAAGCGCTGTATCGCCTTGTTTTCACCACGCCGACAACCGTATCTTGTGCGGTGTGGCGCCTGTATGATCACTGTTGTATCGCTGCAGGCTCTATACTATCGCATGGTTCGCAGTGTCTGTCAAGAGTCGAAAAGACAGAAAGACGAAGCGGCGTCTCATGCCGCTCCGTCTGGATACGTCAGGATGTATCTTATCTAGAGCCTGTTATGAACTTTGGACCACGAGAGAGACAAACCGATGGGCCAACACGATGGCAAAGGCGACGAAATGCAACCTGGCCAGCGTCTCCGTGACGCGTTCATAATCACGCACCAGGCGACGGAAGCGTGTCATCCAGGCAAAACTGCGCTCGACCACCCAGCGCCGCGACAGCAAGACAAAGCCCCGCTTGGCGGTCGGCAGCTTGACCGCGTCCAGGCGAATGCCGTGGGCAGCGGCCTCGGCTGCCGTTTGCTCACCAGTGTAGCCCCGATCGACGAAGGCTGCGTCCACCGTGTCGCCAGTCACCTCTTGAATGCGTTGAGCCAGCGCCGCCACCTGCGCCCGGTCGTGTTCATTGGCTGGCGTGACCAAAACCGCCAGCAATTGCCCCAACGCATCCACAGCAAGGCGCCTTCGAACCTTTGCGCCGTCTGTGCCTATCGTAGCCAGCACGTCCCCCCACTTTCCGGCGTCGACGGCAACGTCCGACTGTCCACGATAACGGCACGCGGCTGGGGCGTGCAGTCATTGATTTCGCGCAGCAGCATGCGCACGTCAGGCGCATGCTGCTCAAACACACCCGCCTTCAGTCAGCGCTGTGTTTGTTGATACACCACATGCCATGGCGGCAGGTCGTTGGGCAGCGTGCGCCACGGCGCACCCGTGCGCAGCATGGAGCGCAGTCCGTTGGAGACGTCGCGCAGGGGGTACTTTCGCTGCGGCGCTGCTTCGCCCATCAGCGTCAAATAGGGCGCGACAAACGCCCACTCCTCATCGGAAACATCACTCGGATAGGCTTTTCGGGTCATAGCGTCATGATACACGAGCAGAACCTAAAAGTGCATAACAGGCTCTAGGCGATTGCGCCTGCTTCTATTTCGGCAAGATGACGACGGCGCAGTTGGACCGGTTCCCAGATCTCGCCGCGTTCATCGACTACACACAGAGTCTCGCCATACGCGCCAGATTCGATCAGTTTCTGCGCGACCATGAGCGCCAGCAGCGCATCTTCTGGACGCACCGGCGGCGGTCCACCGCATCGTACCGCTGCTGCAAAGGCGTCGAGTTCAGCGCGTAACGGTTCTTTCTTGTTGACTTTGAAGCGGATCATACGCCCTTCGGTGACACCCATCAGCGCTGCCTGTGGCCATTCCGCGCCGTATGGCGCCAGATCGTTCTCGTAGAGTGTCAGATCCTGGGTGATATAGTTGGCAACGAACATACCTCGCTCGCCAATCACCGAGAGTTCACGCACTTTGTTAGGTGACAACCAGTTGATATCCAGCATGCCAATAACGTCGTTCTCGAAGCGCAGTACGGCTGAGAGCAGATCTTCGTATGCGGTGTGCAGCCGACGACCAATTTCCGCGTGCAACTTGATTACGATCGAGTTGGTCAGGTAGTGCATAATGTCGAGATCGTGTGTCGCCAGATCGATGACAACACCGACATCCTTGATACGGCTCGGAAACGGACCGATGCGACGCGACATAATCTGGTATACTCGCCCCAGCGCGCCGTGTTCGATTTGCCCTTTCAGGGCGATGATCGCCGGATTGAACCGCTCGATGTGACCGACGGTAAGCAAGACACCCGTTTCACGCGCCAGTGTGATCAGTTCAGCGCCCTGCTGAACGGTTGCCGCAATCGGTTTTTCGACCAGTGTTGCGATTCCTGCGCGCAATGTGTCGCGAGCCACCGTAAAGTGATGCTCCGTCGGTGTTACGACCGATACCATATCGAGTTGTTCGCGCTCGAGCAGTTCGCGATAGTCGGTGTAACCGCGAACCCGGAAGCGCTGAACCAGCCGCGAGACGGTTTTCGGATCAACATCGGCGACTGCAACCAGCTCGACATCGTCCATTTCAGAATAGACGCGAGCATGGTTGAGACCCATGATCCCGGCGCCGATCAGTGCTGCTCGGAGTATTTTCGCCATGGCATCGCTCTCTGTCAGTAGGCTCCACGACCGGTCAGCATTGCCGGTATCGTCTGGAAGAGTATTTGCAGATCCAGCCAGATGGTATGATTGCGAATGTAGTGCATATCGAGGCGCACCCGATCTTCGTAGGAGAGATCGCTCCGACCGCTTACCTGCCATAGGCCGGTCAGTCCTGGCTTGACAGTCGAGAGGTTGTGCTGCCATTTGCCGAACTTCTCCAGTTCTTGGCGCGTGATCATGCGTGGACCGATCAGGCTCATTTCGCCACGGAGCACATTGACCAGTTGCGGTAGTTCATCGAGGCTGTACTTGCGCAGGAAGGCGCCGATCCTGGTCACGCGCGGGTCGTCCTTCAGTTTGCCGTGTTCTTCGAGTTCGCGTTTCTGCTCTGGTGTGAGCAACCCGTCGCCATCAACGTGCATGGTGCGTAGTTTGAAGGCATCGAATTCGCGTCGTCCCTGACCCACCACCCGTCGACGGTAAATGACCGGACCGGGGGAGTCACGTTTGATCAGGTACGCGACGACGATGAAGAAAGGCAGCAGGATCATCAAAGCGCTTGCCGCGATGACGTAATCGAGCACCGTCTTCGCTACCAGATGCATACCGGTAATACGAGTTTTGTTGAGCACCAACAGCGGCACGAACCCCTCTTCGCGCACCCGCACGCCGGTTGTCAGCAACTCGAACAGCCCCGATGCCAGGCGTACCTCGACGTCCTGAAAGGTGTCGAGTGTGCTGTAGAGCGAGAGCAATTGCTCGCGCATCATAGTGGTATTGGCAACAATGACCGTATCGATGTCGTGGAGACGGATCTGGAGTGCGAACGATGAAGATGTGCTCAACACCGGTACACCGGGAATTGGTTCGCTTCCTACGGGAAGATAGTCATCGATGAACCCGACGATACTCATGCCGTTGACTTTTGCCGAGCGCAATTGCTCGGCAATTGCGATTCCTTCCGGGTTTGCGCCAATGATCAGCGCGCGATCCACAAATCGCCCGTTCTGGCGCTGTGCATAAACGAAGCGGCGAACGATAAATCGCCCGCTCATCCCACAGACGACCAGCAATCCCCACGAAAGGAGCAGGAAACCACGCGCGACGACAAACTGCGGGAACAGGAAACTGACGATGATGACCAGCAACATTCCGGTCGTAACAGCGTTGAACATGCGGGCGTACTCGGTTGCGCCACCCATCAGGTTGACCGGGTTGTACAGACCGTAGATATAAAAAAGGGCGAGGTACACCGGCGTCATTGCCAGAACAACAGTAGCGTAGAACTGCGGGTTGACCCATCCTTCGTCGAAAAGTGGCAGCCCGCTCCAGAAACGCACAGCATACGCCACGGCAAAACTGGTCAGCACGATCAGAATATCGTTGCAGACCAGCACGCTGAGCAGAAACCATCGTTCAGCGCGACGGGCGCTGCTTCGTGGCTTTGTACCGGTTGCAATCCCTTCGTAGATAGCCATCCGTGATTCTCCCTGTCTACACTTCAGGTTGTGATTGCCTGCTGCACTTCCTGGTTCACAGGTATCGTCTGTTCGATGATCGTCGCCGCCTTTGCCGCGTGGGCGACGGCAGCCTCACCATTCGTCAGTTGCGGGTAAATCTGGCTGCTGTTCACCAGGTAGAGGCCGGCAATATCGGTTGTGAACGGAGGGATGTCGTCTGTGCGGCCGATCGGATGGAGCGGCTCGACATACCGTTCGCGTCCGATCCGTATCGCTGCAATCTCTTCAGCCCGAAGATCAGGGAACATTTGCCGGAGATAAACCAGGAATGAGCGTTGCAATGCTTCATCGTTCATCTGAGCAAAGAGATTGTCGGGCGCGACATACTTCGGCAGGTAGACCAGATGATATCCCCTGGTGAATTGCCGGTCGATCAGATTGGTGGTCTCGATGACGCCAGTGAACGGAATACGTTCGTCGGTGATGTTGAGCGTGTAGTAGGGTGAGAGAGACCGGTGCAACACCAGGAGCAGGCAGACAATGCCGAGATAGTCTTCCAGCACGCTCCAGCGTGCGTTGACATCCGCGGCTTCGGGAGGAAGCAGCCGCCGCGCAATCGGTGTTTGCAACGTCAGCACTGTGCCATCGCTGGCGATCTCGCCGTTGCTCAACTGCAACCCGTATACCTGTCCATCGCTGATGCGTACCTGTCGTACTGCCACACCGGTGGTAATCTGCCCACCCCGTGTGATGATCTCTTTCGCCAGCGCATCGATGAGCATTGCGTAACCGCCCGGCAGGAAGCACATCTTCTCGACAGCGCCGCCCTTCTCGCGGGTATCGGTCGTGCGCACCAGCCGCGACCAGATGTAAGTTGCCGGTACGTTGTCGAAGCTGCCATCGAATTTGGCGCGCAGCAATGGTTTCCAGATATGTTCTACCGTGCGCCGTCCGCTCAGGTTTGTGAGCCATTCGACCACCGGGATCTGCTCCAGGGCGCGCCAGTCCTTCACCTGGCGTGCACGCAGGATGGCAAGCCCCAGGCGGAAGCGATCGATGGGCGACAGCGGCGGGAAGCGCAGAAAATCGAGCGGTGTGGACATCGGATAGAGTTTGCCGTTGTGGTAGAACCCCATTGATGTCGTGGTCATCCGCAGTTCGCTGCGCAGCCCCAGCTCTTCGAACAGCTGCATGAGCGAGCGGTCGCTGCTCAGAATGGCGTGGTAGTAGCGGTCTACTTCCAGACCATCGAGTTCATCGAAACGGGTGCGCCCCATGAGACCGCCCAGTTCGTGGCTCCGTTCCCAGATTCGCACGCCAATGCCGCGTTTGATCAGGTCGTAGCCGAGTGCAAGTCCGAGAATGCCGCCGCCGACGATATCGATGATGGGCATGATCAAGAACTCCTGTCATTGGGGTCTGCCACATATCGCAGCCGTACTGTACCAACCGGCTTTAAAATCAGAATGAATGCAGTCATGCTGTGTATAAACTCTTTGTCAGCAGCCCGTTGTAGCAAACAAAACCCGGAGAGCGTATCGCTCTCCGGGCTGGCATAGAAAAATGTGCGCATAAGTGAGCGATACCTGGATGCCTGCACATGACTTCAGCTCCGGGCAACCAGCATGACGCCGATGCAAATGACTACCAACCCGATCCAGCGCATTGGTGGAACTGTTTCGTGGAGCAGCAGCCAGGACGCCAGTGTGATCAAGACGTAACTGAGACTGGCGAAGGGATAGACGAAACTCAGATCGGCGCGGTTGAGCGCCAGTAGCCAGAAGAACACGCCGCCAAAGTAGATCGTCAGACCGACGATAATGTAGGGCGAAAGGATGATCCGCATGATCAGGGATGGGATCGCGGCAATGCTGATATCCAGCGCTCCCAGTTGGGACATGCCCACCTTCAACAGGAGTTGACCGGCAACGCCGGTGATGGTCGGGATCAGGATCAGTATCAAGGTCAGTATCATGGGGGTCATTGATGATCCTTTCGAGGCGCTCTGTTCACGCTGATGAGGCTGTACCTTCGTTACTTGCATAATGTTTTCTTTCCTGGACAATTCAGGTGACGCTTTCTAAAACGTCGATCATTGCCGCCACTGCGCGTTCGCTGGCGCCGCTGCGGATCGGCACCGGCGCTGCACGCAGCCGGGCAAGCGCCTCTGGTTGCAACCACTGGCACGCTCCGGCGAGGATCGACTCACAGGTGTTGCCGATCAATACATGTCTGCCGGTATCAACCAGATAGCGCCACTCGGTCTCATTCCGAAGGATGAGCGCTGGCGTTCCCAGCGCGCCGGCTTCCTCCTGCAACCCGCCGGAGTCGGTCAACAGCGCGCGTGCCTGTTCGACCAGCCTGAGGGTATCGAGATACCCCAGCGGCTCGCTCATACGAATACTGCGTGGCATCTCGATGCCACAGGTTCGCATTGCTGCGGCGGTACGCGGATGCAGCAGGAACACGATGGTGTGCTCTTCCGCCAGTTCTCCCAGCGCGCGGATCATGCCCGGTAACACGTCAGGGGTGGTATTCTCGCTGCGGTGCAGGGTCAGCACCAGGTAGTCGCCGGCGGTTAGCTCCAGGCGTTGCAGGATGGTCGAGCGGCGGGCATGCTGTCGGTTGCGTTCGACCGCATCGATAACGCTCGATCCAACTATCCGGATCCGCTCCGGCGGCAACCCTTCCGCCAGCAGGTTACGCTCAGCCGTTTCGTCGGCAGCCAGCAACAATGTCGAGATGTGATCGAGAATGATGCGGTTGAGTTCTTCGGGCATCTGACGGTTGAAAGAGCGCCCGCCCGACTCCAGGTGCGCAACCGGGATGTTGAGTTTGGCGGCGCAGAGTCCGCCAGCCATCGCAGTATTGGTGTCGCCCTGCACCAGCACCATATCGGGTCTGGTTGCGAGCAGGATCGGCTCCAGCCGCGAGAGCATTCGCGCCGTTTGTTCGCCGTGCGATGCTGAACCGACTGCCAGGGTGTAGTCAGGCACCGGCAGGCCCAACTCCTCGAAAAATACTGCGTCCATCTCGAAGGAGTAGTGCTGCCCGGAATGCACCAGAATGTGGCGAAACCGGTCGCGGAGCAGTGGGATGAGCGGTGAGAGTTTGATGATCTCCGGGCGCGTTCCCAGTACGGTAACCACAGTTTTCATCGTCACTTCACCCTGCCGGTTGTGACCGGCGTCGTGCGGAACCACCCTGCCAGTCGTCGCCGCAGGATGTGCGCCTGAAAACGCAGGTGTGATTTCGTAATACGCCAGATCTTCGCTTTCGACTGACCGAATTTGCGCACGTGCAACACCGCCGGATATTCGACGACGCGGTAACCTGCCAGCAGGGCGTTTACCAGAATCTCCGCCATGACGACATACCCTTCGAGTGTTGGCGGAACCTGCTCGATGACTCGGCGACGGTAGGCGCGGTACATTGCGGTGTAGGTGTGAATATGACGGTTCACCAGCAACCGGTAGATCAACGATGCGCCCTGGCTGAACAACAGACGGTAGGCGGGAACGCCTTCCACGCCGCCCTGCGGGTGATATGCCGATGATGTGACAATGTCGACGTCCGGCGTCAGCATGTCGAGCATGGCGGGAATGGTGGTGAAAGGATAGGTGCCGTCGCTATCGGTTACCACAATGACTTCGCCACGCACGTGGGCGAAACCGGTGCGCAACGCTGCACCAAGACCTCGATTGCGCTCGTGGCGCGCGATCTGCACATGGTCCCAATCAGCGAAGGCAACCTTCAGTCGCTCGTAGGTGTCATCGGTGCTGCCGTCGTCGACCAGCACTAACTCGAACGAGCCGCGCCGTGCCAGTTCTGGTCGGATAGCGTTCAGTTGCGTGCGCATCTGATCGATACTGTCCGACTCATTGAAGCAGGGAATGACCAGCGAAAGATCCATTCCGGCGCCTTTCTCTACATCAGAGGAAACAGGGAGCGCCATCATGACCTGGCGCTTCATGGGTTGACACGTGCATTATGCGTAGCGCTGATGACGAGTTGATGAACGGAATGTCCGATGGACTGTGACAATCCCGTTACTTCGAGAGGTCGAGATATTCGAGCTGAATGCCGTAGTAGCGCATAAGAAAGGTGCGCAGTGCCTGATGGATCGGGTCGCGGCTGCGCGGGGTGCGGCAGGTAATCAGATCGAGCGGGTAGATTGTGGTGCCGGCAGGCGGCGTCCACTCTGGACGTGTCACCAGGGCGACAACCCGATCTGCGTGGAGATCGGTGCGGGAAGGTGGGTCGGCAGCGGATGGGATGCAGACGATCAGATAGGGTGTGCCATGATAGCGAAACCGCACCTGTCCATCGTGCTGCTCGACATAACCGAGGTGAAGTTCACGACGCAACCCGAGTTCGACGAAGTGGTCGAGAATCTGGCGCGCCGCTGCATCGCGGCGTCGCGGCGACATGCTGCGTTTCAGACGATCCATCGTTGTAAGGGTGCGAGCCGGAAACCCTTCCAGCACATTGCCGGATGCGACATCCTGGGTGATCACCGATCGCGAATTGACAAAAACGTGATCGCCGATGGTGACGCCGGGATGGATAAACACACCGGCTGCGCACCATACATAGTTGCCGATCGTCACGGGACCGAACCGAACCCAGTACCCTTCGGTGTAGGGGAAGAAGGAGCCATGGGTGTAGACCATGCAGCGTGCGCCGAGTGCAGAGTAGTTGCCAATCTGGACGCGCTCATCACAGTTGATAAGGGTTTGTGGACCGACATATGCATGATCGCCGATGATCAGGTCTGCCGCACCATACGCCAGCACGAAACTGCTCACAATCGAGTAGCGCCCGATGATGACGTCGCCATGGCAACTGATGAATGTCAGTGCGCGAATTTCGCTTTCGTCGCCGATAGCAATATGATGTGCAGCGATACCGGCAAACCAGCCGATGCGCACATTTCGCCCAATGCGTGCGCCGAGCAGGATGCGCATCAGCCAGGGTTTGAGTGGCGGCGGTACAAGCAGGATCAGGGCAACAAACAGCATGGGCATATGCAAACTCGCCGATCAGACAAGGGCGCCAGTTCGGTCGATTACGAACGGTTGCCCGGCGGCAACGGCGCAGGTGTCGGCGAAACCGACGCTTGCTGCAAGCAAGCGCTGGTACCGATCTCGCCAGTGAGCGGCGATCGCTGCTGGCGTTGCCATCCAGAAATCTCCACGTGCGACCAGATATTCCCACAAATGCCGGGCGGCTGCTGACCATCCCGGGAAAAGGACTTCATCGAATACATAGTCGTGAACGTTGACCAGCAGCAACCCGCCCTGCGCTGCGGTCTGATCGGCAAGTGCGCACAACACCTCATCAGGCGAACCAGGATTTGCTGCGCGTTGCAGAAAGAGCTGACTGTCCATCCATCCTGTCGGCAGTTGCAGCGTGCGCAATTCGCGCCGTTCGGCTTGCAGCAGCGGGAAGTAGGGCCAGCACGATCCGCGTCGCCAGCCGATATACTGGTCGTGAGTCAGCGATGCATCATACACGAAACCGAGTTGCTCGTGGATTGCCAGGGTTGCTTCAGGATTGACAGGATCCAGGTGCCAGTAGTGATGTCGGTTACCCACGACCGGCACGCCGGCGACTTCTTCCAGCAGGCGTTTTTCGCGCGCAAACTGCTCGATACTGGCGTATGCATGGTAACTGCTGTGCAACCCGATCTCGTAGCCGCTGTCGAGCAGGGTGCGAAACAGGCGACGGAAGTGTGGCGCACGGATGTTGTAGAAGGGATCGGGAGTTCCCAGTGCATATTCGCGCAATGATCCCTGACGAGCCACAAAGTAGAATACGGATGGTGCGCCGAAGGTGCGTTCCAGCGCCAGCCAGGATTCGAACTGCCAGTGGTGCCGTTTGCCGGTCAGCACATCCAGCGCTGCCGACAGGCCCCGCACTCCCTGACGCATTACCACCCGCAGTGGCTCTAGCCAGCGCACAACTTCCGGGTAGTCCACATCGTGGCTCAGGGCGGCTGCAGCGCGCTTTCCGTAGGGCCAGCGCGGCTCGCTGGGAGGAATGCCAGTTGCGCCGATCAGTTGCTCAAAACGGGCGCCAATCCCCGACGCCAGACCTTTCCGCAGTATTTGTGTGTCCAGATACGGCGTCCCGCTCAGATCGACGTACCCGTGGCGATCCTTTGGGAAATGCGCCTCTTCCTGGCCGGTGAGCAACCAGAACACATCGAACACAATATCGCGGTGGATGATCATCAGACGTCCGGCTTCATGCGTGACCAATTGGTCATTCCGGTGTTCACCGGCGTACACCGGATAAACGAAACCATCCGCTGACCCGGCGCCGGCGAGGCGCAGGCGCGACCGATGTTTCCAGTGGTGGGGCATGGCCTTGATGACGATTCGCGCGTGCGGTGCGCGTTGTGGATCGGGGGTATACGCGATGTCGCATGGCTCATCGCAAACGCCTGTACGCCACGGATACCCCGCGCCGGTCAACAGATAGCGCCAGGTCCACGAAATCTCTGGCGCGAAGGAGTCGTTGAGAGACGGATCGATGGCGACGGTGAGCGGTTGCATAATGGTTCTCCGCGTCCAGAAGTCAATGATTGCATCAGGCGCGGCGCATCTTCTTGAAGCGCGCACTGAACTGATCACCCCCGACAATCGTGATCTTGACCGGCATCTTGAACGGTTCCAGACGCTCGCGGCACCAGGCACGCATCCGTTTCTTCAGTGAATCGAGGTCTTCGGGTTCGATAAGGTTCACCCGTGCGGCAACAATCTGCCCCGTGATTGGGTTCTTTTCGCCGTACACGGTTGCATCTCGTACATTCGGCATCTGCATGAGCACGCTTTCGACCTCTGCCGGATAGACCTTCTGCCCGCCGACGTTGATGATCTCGGTGCGACGCCCCAGAATGCGGATGTACTCGCCATCGACTTTGACCATATCCTGGGTGTTCATCCAACCCTCTTCGTCAAACGGGCTGGGTGCATTCAGGTATCCGAGCATCGCCGATTTCGCGCGCACGAAGAGGACCCCATCCACCACCTTCGTCTCGAACCCTTCGCCGCCGACCTTGACCCACAGTGAGCCGTCATCGCGCGATTTCGAGCGGAGGATGCCAAGTTCGGAGAGACCGTAGGTTTGCTGGAGGCGCACGCCGGGGAACGCCTCGCGCACGCGCATGAGCGTCGTTTCGGGCATGACTTCGGTACCGTAGGTGATCAACTTCAGCGATGAGAGATCATAGCGTCGATATGCCTCCGACATCAGAATCAGGTTGAGGAATGTCGGCGAGGTTGGCAGCAGTTCCACGCGGTACCGTTCAATAGCAGCGCAGACTTCATCCGGGTCGCGGCTGCGCACAGCGACTGCCGTCCCGCCGTTCGACAGGGTGTAGAAGAGGGTATTGATACCGCCGATGTGGTCGAGGAGCAGGAAGGTCAGCGTCACCTGGCGATGGCGCGGCGTTTTGAACTTCTCCAGCAGCGGCACGAAATCGTGCAACGCTGCTTTGCTCTTGCCGGTCGAACCGGAAGAGAAGAGGACAAGACCGGGATGCCCGCGCGTGATGAGGGTGCGGGTCAGGTCGTGGGTGACCGGAACGCCACGGTGCTCGATCTGCCAGCCATCGCCTGCATCGAAACTGATGACCGTCTGCACTTCGGCGATTGACAGAAATTCCTCGCGGTGCACTGCAACCGATGCCGTCAAAGGGACGACTATCGCTTTACGGGCAATCAGCGCCAGCAGGAGCGAAATTGCGCCGGGCGAATAATCGCCTTCGATGCTCACGACCTGCCCTTCGGTGATGCCTGCGTCGTCGAGTGCTTCATGCCAGAGCGCAATCCGGTCGATCAACTCACCATAGGAAACCGATGTTCCCTGCCAGACGACTGCGGTTGCGTCACGTACCTGCGTCATCCGCTCTATCAGCCAGTCGATAGCCATGTTCGCCTCCTTGAACGAAATGCGGCGGTTCAGGAAACACCGCCGAGGTAGATCACCTGACCTGTGACATAGTCGCTTTCGGGACGTACAAAGAAGTCGATGACATTTGCCACATCTTCAAAGCGCCCTAACCGTCGGATCGCCAGGCTATCGATAATCTTCTGAATTTTCTCCGCCGGCACGCCACGGATGAGGTCGGTCTCAATTGGCGTCGGACCGACAGCGTTAACGGTAATGCCGAGGGGTCCGAATTCGCGTGCCAGGATGCGGGTCAACATTTCGACGGCGCTCTTGGAAGCAGCGTACAACGCCTCGCCCTCCAGACGCAGTGGAACGGCAACGGTGCTCAGGTTAACGATCCGACCGAAACGTCGCCGCTGCATCAAGCGCGCCGCTTCACGACATACAAGGAAGACACCGCGCACATTCGTGTTGAAGATACGATCCACCGAGGCGAGCGGCGTGAGCAGTGAATGGTTCATCGCTGCGACACCAGCATTGTTGATCACAATATCGAGCCGACCATGACGCTTCCCGATAGCGCCGATCATCGCTTTGACCTGCGCTTCGTCGGCTACATCCGCCAGATGGTGGGTGTACCCTTCCAGCGACCAGTCGGGCGGCTCTCGACTGCATCCTTCGACCAGCGTACCGTTGCGGACGAATCGTTCCGCCAGGAAGCGCCCAATGCCCTTCCGTGCGCCGGTAATCAGCACCACCTGTCGTTCGGTTGTCATCGTTCTCTTTCTCAGGTATTGCGCTGTTCATCGAGCAGCATGCAGATATAGGTTGCCAGTGAACCAACGGTGAGGAAGGGGCTGTTCTTTTGCGACATTGCGCGTTCATTCGCTAGGGTAAGTGCACTGTCGAACGTTTCCTCGATCTTCTGCTCCAGGTCGACGATAAGCGTCACCAGACCGAGGGAGTCCAGCGCGGCGCGACGCCCGATAAGGTAGGTGTCTTCACTCAGGTCGCCATTGGCGTCGATACCATTCTGCTCGTAGAGATCGCGCAAACTGGAAATGATCAACGCAACGATGGTGTCGCGGTTCGCAGCGGATAGAGCTGTCATCATTTAATCCTCCTGCCTCGATCTGCGAGGTGTGTCTGAACGTCCGGGCAAAGCATGGGTCGATGCGGTTCGTCGTGCAATTGCCTCGCCATACTCAGATGCTTGCGCATGATGGTAGCAGAATATCGTGACACCCACGTAAACTGCTCAGGATAGGGGAGTGACATTTTTGCAAGCTTCCACGAGGGTTGCGGGTGACGTCGATCCTCATGGTCTGATGATGAGTGGTAGAAAGAGACGCACTGGCGTGAACGTCGATCCACTGCCGGTTATGGCGGTTGGCGAAGGAGTGCGGGTTGGTGTGGACGATACAGGAGGCGGGGGAGGATTGCTGTCGGGTGAGGAAGTAGCAGTTGCTGAAGGAGAAACAGATGTCGCAGTCGCGGAAGGGGCGCGGGCGCTCGATGTGGGTGTAGCGATGCGGGTCGGCGTTGGCGTTGCAGGGGGCGTTCCACCAAACGGTGTATCGATGACATACACTGGACCGGCAGGTGTGCCGCCGACGCGCCGCTCGCCGGGGCTGCCACCGCCTGACGCGTCGATGA
>DAOUBK010000107.1:0-3864 GCA_034432635.1 Roseiflexus sp. | reverse complement strand
ATCAACGAGAAACAAATCACGCCCAGGGTTATCGCTCAGTTGGTTCGGCTGCACGACTTTTGAACATGAGCCGAGCCTTTTCACGATCATTTGACACAATCCGCAGAGTATCGTACCATAGTGATTAACAATCGATAGCGCCGCGCACGGCGCTGCTAGGGGAGCCAGGAGAGCCTGGCTGAGAGTGCGGCCCCCTCAATGCCGCTGACCCTTTGAACCTGACCTGGGTCATACCAGCGTAGGGAATGCAACCGGCATACCAGTGAACCGCTGCTCCCTACTCCTGAGGGCAGCGGTTTTTGCATCAGGGGGCGGCTCGCTGCGCTCACAAACGGACGAAGCCGGATTGAACGCTTGCAGGGAGGCGACAGTGGCGACGATAACCGTCAGTTTCGAGGTGTTACCGGGTGGATTGCCGGATAAAGCCGCAACCTATGCGGCAGTGGACGCAGCCATCGCTGTAGTTGCTGCCAGTGGTCTGACGTATCGGGTGGGTCCGATGGAAACGACCATCGAGGGAGAGTACGACGACATCATGGCAGTGATCAGGCAGGCGCAGGAAGCGGTGCTGGCTGCCGGAGCAACACGGGTGTTCACGCTGATCAAGGTGGATTACGACCCACGCGGTTCAACCATCGCGGAGAAGATGGCGAACTATGAGGGGTGAACAGGCACAGCGGATCGCGTCGGAAACGGCAATCGGGCGGCGCTCTGATGGGATGCGGCAACGCCTCGCACAGGCGTTCCCGCCGTTGGTGCTGTTGAGCACGCTGATAGCCGCGTGGGAACTCATCGTATGGCGACTGGCACTGCCGGCCTGGTTGTTACCGCCGCCATCACGCATCCTGATCACGCTGCTCAGTAATCTGCCGATCCTGGGAGAGCATGTCGCAGCAACGCTGAGCGTTACCATTCCCGGATTCGGACTGGCGCTGGTGACCGGCTTTGCTCTGGGAGTGCTGATCGATGCCTCGCCGGTGTTGCGGCGCGCTGTCTATCCATTGCTGGTCACGTCGCAGACGGTGCCGATTGTGGCGATTGCACCGCTCCTTGTGGTAGGGTTCGGCTTCGGTATGCTCCCCAAAGTACTGGTCGTGGCGCTGGTGACCTTCTTTCCGATTGTGGTCAACACTGCCGATGGGCTTCAGGCGGCGGATCGCGATCAGCGGCGATTGCTGGAAGCGATGGGTGCGAATTACCGGCAATTGCTGCGTCTGTTGCGCCTGCCGGCTGCCCTGCCATCGATATTCACCGGTATCAAAGTCGCTATTACCTACAGTGTCATCGGGGCGGTGCTGGCTGAATGGATCGGTGCGAGCGCTGGGCTTGGCGTCTACATTGCGCGTTCACTGCGCGCCTTCCGCACCGATCAGGTCTTCGTCGCAGCGCTCGTGACATCGCTGCTGACGATTTGCCTCTTCGCTCTGGTGACGTTGCTGGAGCGCTGGATAGTATCGTGGAGGGACGAACCATGAAACGAACAGGGATCGTGTTGCTGGCGGCGTTGATGCTGGCAGCATGCAGCGCAGCGCCAGCGAGGCTGGCGACAGAGTTGACCCCCGTGCGTGTGGGGCTGGACTGGACGCCGAACACCAATCACACTGGATTGTACGTTGCGCGCGACAAAGGCTACTATCAGGAACAGGGGCTGAATGTCGAGATTCTCGGCGCGCAGGAGGGGGGCACGGTTGAGCAACTCGTGGCAACCGGCAAACTCGACTTTGGCATTTCGTTTCAGGAAGCGGTGACCCATGCGCGTGTCGAAGGGGTGCCGGTTGTGTCGATTGCGGCGATCATTCAGCACAACACCAGCGGTTTCGCTAGTCGCGCCGATGAGGGGATTACCCGTCCACGCGATTTCGCCGGCAAGAAATACGGCGCCTTCGGCTCGCCTATCGAACAGGCGACGATCAAAGGGCTGATGGAGTGCGATGGCGCCGGTGATCGCTTCGACGAGGTTGAATTCGTAGACATTGGCAGTACCGATTTCTTTGTGGCTACCGAGCGCGGCGATGTCGATTTCGTCTGGATTTTCAAGGGCTGGACCGGTATCGAGGCGGAGGTGCGCGGAACGCCGCTCACGCTTCTGATGATGAACGACCTGCAATGCATCCCGGACTACTACACTCCTGTGTTGATTACCAGTGAGCGCATGATCGCCGAAAAGCCGGACGTGGTGCGCCGCTTCCTGGCGGCTACCAGCGCAGGGTATCGCTTTGCCATCGAGACCCCCGACGCAGCCGCCGACATCCTGCTGAAAGCGGCGCCTGAACTCGACGCAACGCTGGTCAAACGTAGCCAGCAATACCTCGCCGGGCAGTATCAGGCGGAAGCCCCGCGCTGGGGCGAGCAGAAACTCGACGTCTGGCGTGATTATGCGCAGTGGATGGCGGATCGTGGGCTGATCGCCAGGATGATTGAGCCGGAAAAAGCCTTTACGAATCAGTTCCTGCCGTAAGTGCGGTCTGGTCGATGAGGCGCGCGCCTGTGCGCTGTGTGGACGAAGGACGTGTATGGCAATCCTCGAACTGCGCGGAATAAGCAAATCGTTTCGTAGCGCCGACGGAGTGGTATCGGTGATCGAACGATTGAGCATGCGGGTAGACGCCGGTGAATTCGTTGCGATCATCGGTCCGAGCGGCAGCGGCAAGAGCACCCTGTTCAACATCATCGCTGGGCTGGAAGCACCCGATACCGGTGCAGTGATCATCGACGGCATCGATGTCACCGGGCGGCGCGGACAGGTGGCGTATATGCCGCAACGCGACGCCCTGCTCCCCTGGCGGAGCGTGATTGAGAATGCGATGCTGGCGACGATTGTGCAGCGCGGCGATGTGGCCGCCGCCACCCGCGAAGCGCGCGCCCTGCTCGACGATTTTGGACTGACAGGATGGGGCGATGCCCGCCCTGCCATGCTCTCCGGCGGTATGCGTCAACGCGCTGCCCTGCTGCGTACCGTCCTCTGGCATCGCCCGATCATGCTTCTCGATGAACCCTTTGGCCCACTCGACGCCCTGACCCGCGTCCAGCTCCAGCAGTGGCTGCTGGGCTTGTGGCACCGGCTCGACCGGACGATCCTCCTGGTGACGCACGATATCGATGAAGCCCTGCTGCTGGCAGACCGTGTTTACGCCCTGACACCCCGCCCGGCGCGTGTTGCGCTCGAAGTGACGGTCGATCTGCCGCGCCCCCGTTCGTATGCGGTCGTCGCTGATCCGGCCTTTGCCAGGCTCAAACTACACTTGCAGCAGGTGCTCATGGCAGAGCCGGCGCCCGTGCGCTGAAACCGGTGATGGGGGAGCGGGTATCCTGCGCGATATGCTGCTGCCTCTAAAGCGACACGGCCCAGGATCATGCCAGCGTCGTTCTCCATCTCTGTACCAGCGTGCAGCGTGTCAGGACAGTCAACCATGCCCCATCAGGAGCGCACAACCGTGTCGCTCGATTGCGCCGCCGCTATGGGCGCTGCTCCATACGGTCGATGCAGCAGCGCAGCAGACCGGCGTGGATGGCGAGACGCGCATATTCTGGGCTACGCCCGGCTATCGAACGTCTTCCGATACGGAATGTCGTTCGCATCGAGCCAGTGCCGCACCTCGTGGTAATCGCGGAACCGGTCGCGCAGGAGCGCCAGCAGTTCGGCGTCGTTGCCGTCGCCATGAGCGGCTGCGCGATCGCAGCGCAGCACCAGTATCTGCGCTTTATGTTCCGGTGCAACGTGCAGCAGGAACGTGACCTCGTTCCCGAAATGTTCCTCCGCCTGCAGGCTGTAATCGTACAGTTCGATGATCAGGCTGCCGTCCGCTTCGGTGTACAAGAATGTTGCCGTTCCCGGCAACCCGCCGCGAAGCGTTACCCGCTCTG
>DAOUBK010000106.1:0-9006 GCA_034432635.1 Roseiflexus sp. | reverse complement strand
ACCCAGGTCAGGTTCAAAGGGTCTGCGGCATCGATGGGGCCGCACTCTCAGCCAGGCTCTCCTGGCTCCCCCAGTAGCGCCGTATCCCGGCGCATTTCTATACAATTGTCAACGAATGTATTGAGGTCATGATACACGATACTGTGGCAGATGGCAAGACATTTCACCAGACCAGCGCCCGTCGGGTGAACGCCATCCGTTCCAGCCGCGCAATACGCTCTTCGGTCGGCGGATGCGTGCTGAAGAGCCACACGATCGCGCCGCCATCGAGTGGATTGATGATGTACAGGTTGGCGAGTGCCAGATTGGTCGGCAGTGGCAGTTGCTGCTTCCATGCCTCGATCTTGCGCAGCGCCGAAGCCAGCGCCAGCGGCGAGCCGCTGATCGCTGCACCTGCAGCATCAGCCTCGAACTCCCGGGTGCGCGAAATCGCCAGCTGGATCAACGTTGCAGCGATCGGCGCAACCAGAATGAGCAGCAACCCGCCAACTATACCGGCAATCCCGTTGTCCTCTCCCTCATCGTCATGACGCCCAAACCCGCCGAGCAACAGCGCCCACTGCGCCATATCTGCCAGAATGGCAATTGCACCGGCAAACGTCGCCGCAATCGTGCTGATCAACGTATCCCGGTTCCTGATATGCCCCAACTCGTGGGCAATCACCGCAGCAATCTCATCATCGTTCAGCAGTTGCAGCAACCCGGTGGTTACGGCAACTGCACCATGCTGCGGGTTACGTCCGGTCGCAAACGCATTTGGCGCTGCCGAATCGATCAGATAGACGCGCGGCATCGGCAGATTGGCGCGCTGCGCCAGTTGCGCAACTATCTGGTACAAACGCGGCGCTTCATATCGGTTGACCTCCCGCGCGCCAGCCATACTCAATACCAGCCTGTCGGAAAACCAGTATGCGCCACCGTTCATCAGTACAGCCAGCAGGAAAGCAATCAGCATACCCTGCGTGCCGCCGAACCATCGACCTGCCAGAACCAGCAGCACGGTCAGAGACGCCAGCAAGGCTGCCGTTTTCAATGTATTCGTCAGTCTCATCATTGCCAGATCCCTATCAGCAAAAGCTAGCACAAAGCCGGGCAGTCTATCGTTCTGCCCGGCACACTGGTTACCCACAGTCCCACTGAGCCTGAACCGGCTCCCTGCTCGCCTGTCAGCCTTTATACCTGGCGGAACTGCGGTGTGCGTGCATCACATCGCGCTCCTACGCAGCCTGGATGGTGATGCGGTGCGGTCGAGCATGCTCGACTTTCGGCAGCCGGACGGTCAGCACACCATCTTTGAGCGACGCCGAGATCTTGTCCGCTTCTACCGTCGCCGGTAGACGGATACACCGCTCAACTTTGCCGCTCGTGCGTTCCTGGATCAGATAGTGAACGTCCTTCAGCTGCTCGGCAGGCACTTCACCACGAATGGTGAGCATGTTCTGTTCGAGCTGGATATCGACCTTATCGCTGGGAACACCCGGCATGAGCGCCGTCACCACATATGCCTCATCAGTTTCGTAGAGGTCCAACGGAACGCGCGACGCTCCTGCCCAGCCACCGAAGAAGCTCCGTGGCATGACCCAGCTCTCGTTTAGCAGTTGCTCGACTGCATCCGACAGCCGCAACGCTTCAGTGAATGGCTCGAAACGAGTCAACGCGGTTGTCATTGGTCCTCACCTCCCTGTGGTGTCTGGTGTTTTCGGTTATGTATGTTAGCGTGCGAGTGTTAGAATTGCGTCAGAAAAACATTAGTATTGCGTCAAACCTCATCGGTCTGCAACACCCACGCCACCCCTTCTTCCACGGTGCTGAATACGCCGTCGAGCTGCGCTTCATAGGCGCGTCGCAGCAACGCACCCAGGCTTGGACCCGGTGCAATCCCCGCCGCCACCAGGTCACGTCCGCGCACCAGTGGCGCCGGACGACTCGCGGCGGCACCTTCAGCTTCGGCAATTGCCAGAAATCTCGCTGCCGGTCGCTCCGGCGGATGCGGCGGACGTCCGGAGGCATCGGCTTCCACCAGGCGTTCCCACTGTTGCAGGGTCGCCGGTGCAAGCCGATACGCCAGCCGACGCACGACACGCGGCGTGGGTTGTACATTGAGGTGCGCTAGATGCTCACGCACCAGCGGCTTCACCCAGCGCTCGATCCAGTGTGGCGCGCCAATACGCATCAGAAACGCCTGGGTTAACGGCACGCCCGCTTCCGCGTGCCCGAGACTACGCGGAATGCCATCATCCGCAATCACTGTTGTCGGTGGTTTTCCCAGGTCGTGACACAACGCCGCAATGATCAGCGTCAGGCGCTCACGACCATCGAGCGCATCGCGTTCAGCAATCCGCGCGGCAGCATCACAGACGTGTAACGAGTGTGTCCACACATCCCCCTCGGGGTGATAGCGGGAATGCTGCGGGCATCCCTGAAGCGCGGCAAGTTCCGGATAGAGCGCCAGCCATTCCGATTCGTCGAGTACGCGCAACCCGGCAGACGGAAACACGCCAAGGAGCGCCCATTTCTGCCATTCGCGCCAGATACGATCCGATGGCAGACCGGCGGCTTGCGGTAATAACGTGCGGCATACTACCGCCGTCTCCAGCGCCAGACGCATGTTGAAGCGCGCAGCAAATTGCATCGCGCGCAGCACCCGCAGTGGATCATCGCCAAATGCCTCAGAGGTGTGACGCAATATCCGCGCCTCAAGATCCGCACAACCGCCGAAATAGTCGATCAGATCACCAGATGGCGTCAGCGCCAGCGCGTTGATAGTAAAATCGCGTCGCGCCAGCGCCTCGCGCGGCGTCAGTGACGGGTCGTAGTCTGGCAACGCACCGGACCCATCATCAGGCAACGGATGGCGTCGCGATGGCAATGCCACATCCACCTCGTACTCACCAAGACGCATCTTCAGCACGCCAAACGATCGCCCGACAACGTCGATGCGACCGAATGGAGCAAGCGCAGCAGCCAGCGTTCGTCCATCGACGCCGTAGACCTCGATATCGACATCGGTCGGTGCGAGACCAAGCAGCAGATCGCGCACCGCTCCACCCACGAGTAGGGAACGTCCGCCAGCACGCGCAATTGCAGTGAAAAGCGGATCAAGACGTTCGAGAAGAGCGTATCGGGATGGCTGAAGCATAGAACTACCATCCTGCAACTTCTACCGCCTGCCCAGGAGGCTGAGGCTCAGGTTCGAGCATTCGAGAACGAACCAGAGAACATCCGGGCAATAACGAGTTTCGGCATACTGCTGCCTGTAACAGCAGGTGCGCTACATGTCGCACTCTCGTGATGACCCGCACCAGACTGGCATTGTAGCATGGCATACCTTGCCGCGGAAGATAAGATGCCCGTACCAGAACGGTTACGCGGTATAATGGCGCCGGGTCGCTCCACGTCAGAGCACCCGTCTGACTGTTCGCTTCTCGCATATGGAGGTCGGAGATGGCGACGCAATCGGCCGAATATCTCTGGTGGCAGCGCAGGGTCATTTATCAGATCTATCCGCGATCATTCCAGGACAGCAATGGCGATGGGGTTGGCGATCTGCGCGGCATTCGCTCCCGACTCGATTATCTGGTCGATCTGGGAATTGATGCGATCTGGCTCTCTCCTATCCTTCCCTCGCCCATGGCCGATTTTGGCTACGATGTGTCCGATTACTGCGATATTCATCCCCTCTTTGGCACGCTTGCCGATTTCGATGCCCTGGTTGCCGATGCCCATCGACGAAATCTGAAAGTCATTCTCGACTTCGTGCCAAACCACACATCGGATCAACATCCCTGGTTCATCGAGTCGCGCAGTTCGCGCAACAACCCTAAACGCGACTGGTACATCTGGCGCGATCCGGCGCCGGATGGCGGCCCGCCGAACAACTGGCTTTCCTATTTCGGTGGATCGGCATGGGAGTACGATGCAACCACCGGGCAGTACTATCTGCACCTCTTTCTCAAGGAACAACCCGACCTGAACTGGCGCAATCCACAGGTGCAGGCGGCCATGCTCGATGTGATGCGCTTCTGGCTCGACCGCGGCGTGGATGGGTTTCGTGTCGATGTGATGTGGCTGATGATCAAAGACGACCGGTTCCGCGATAACCCTCCCAACCCTGCCTGGAAACCCGGCATGATGCCGCATATGAGACTTCTCGAAACCTACTCCGCCGACCAACCGGAAGTTCACTCCATTGTTGCGATGATGCGCCGGATGCTCGACTCATACGATGAGCGGATGATGGTCGGCGAGATCTATCTGCCGTATGACCGCCTGATGCACTATTACGGAACCCCTGAAGCACCCGAGGCGCACCTGCCGTTCAACTTTGCGCTCGTACTGCTGCCATGGGAAGCACAAACCATCGCACAGACCATCGCGCTGTACGAAGCGCTGCTCCCACCCTTTGCCTGGCCCAACTGGGTGTTGGGGAACCATGATCAACCGCGCATTGCCAGCCGGGTTGGTAAGGCGCAGGCGCGTGTCGCTGCCATGCTGCTGCTGACGTTGCGCGGCACGCCAACGATCTATTACGGTGATGAGATTGGTATGCAGAATGTGCCGATCCCGCCCGACCGGGTGCAGGATCCGTTCGAGAAGAATGTTCCGGGTGAAGGGCATGGCCGCGATCCGCAGCGCACGCCCATGCAATGGGATGCCAACGAGTACGCCGGCTTCAGCAAAGTTCAGCCCTGGCTGCCTGTTGCCGATGACTACCGGCAGCGCAATGTGGCGGCACAGCGTAACGTGCCGCACTCCATGCTCTCGCTCTACCGCCGTTTGTTGGCGCTGCGCCGCTCCGAGCCGGCGCTGTCGGTCGGTTCGTACCGGGCAGTTACCGTCGAGGGAGATGATGCAGCACGGCAGTCGGTACTGGCATTCATGCGCGAGGCGGATGGCTGTCGTTTTCTGATTGCCCTCAACCTTGCCTCGCATCCGGCGCGGATGAACCTTTCCGCCATTGGCGAAGGAACGATTGCGCTCTCGACCCATCTCGACCGCGGCGGCATTACTGTTCGCGACCAGCTGGAACTGCGTGCAGACGAAGGGGTAATTGTGGCGCTTGCATCCTGATTAAATTCGGTTATTGCATAGAACGACAATCTGCGCGATAATATGTATGCGGAAGGTTCTGTCCCGGTAAACGCCCGATCCCGCCCCGTTCTCGCGGTCCTCGGACGAATGACAACGCTTCCCCTGACCAATACGCAATGGTGCATAAGACGTGCGATGCCACGCACGGCACACGAGTGCACGCCTGAGGAGACGACGGATGGCTGTACAGGTCTGGATCGGTGAGAAACCAGAACACGCAAATGAGCGTCGCGCGATTATGGCGCTGGCGCGCGGTCTGGACCGTCTCGACGGTCTGTACCTGATTCTTGCCAATTTCAGCGTTGGTGGTCGAAATATCGACCTGGTCATTATCAAGCAGGACGGGATTTTCATCATCGAACTGAAGCATTGCGACGGCAAGGTCTTCGGCGATGTCAACGGTCCGTGGTTCGTCGAAGGTTCCAACGGCGAGCGCAAACGGCTGAACCCGGGACGCAAGAATCCTTACAATCAGGTCATTTCGTACTACTACAACCTGGTCAACTTCCTCAACGACCATCGTGCCGATCTGCTACCGCCCCAAAAGGCAAAGACGGTCGATTTTCGCACCTGCCGCCGCCTGGTCGTGATCGCACCGACACTCCAGGAAGGCTCACGCGTCGAAACCGACTGGAAGGTCGATCTCAAAGGGCTCGATGAACTGCCCGCCTACCTGGTGACCGAGCGTTCGAGCGAAATCGACCTCACCGACGAGGAAATGCTCCGCATCCCGGAATTGCTTCACCTCACGCGCTGGGCCGAGATCAATACGCTGCTCAAAGGCGTGCTCCCCCGCCTCGATGAACCGACCGTCGTTGTGGAACGTCCGACGTCGTCGGAACAGCCCGTGATCGATGTCTCGTCAACCGGGAGCGCCGGATCGCCAACGACCGCTCCTGAAGCGCAACCCGCAGCGACTCCTGCATCCCCAACGTCCGGTCGGCACCTTGCATCTCTCTGGCAATCGTGGACCGGCCGCGCGGCGCTGGCAGCGAGCCTGATCATCCTGGTGCTGAGCGGTGTGCTGTTCAGCCAGGGGCACTCCGCCCCTCGCCCGGACCAATCGGCGCAGAGTCTGGTGGTCTCGACCAGCCTTCCTGCCGGTGGCGCCGATGCCGGCGCCATCTCACCGGTTAGTACCTGTGTCTGGAGCGGCTTCCAACCGGTTGGGCGGCGCATGATCAATGGGGTCTGGGAGAATGTCGGCGTCGGCGGTAATGCGCCTGGCCTGTCTCCCGATGTGGTAGTGACACTCGAAGAGGTCGAGTTCTGCGACGGCAAAATGACGCTACGCTGGAGCCTGCGTAACAATCTGAGCGATCAGAGCGTCGTGCTGCCATTGACAGCAGAGAACATCGAAGTGCGCGACTCGGTCGGAACGCGCTACCTAGTGGTGGACGAACTCTCCCAACCGGGCGAACTTCGCGCCCTGCCCGGTGAACGTGTACGCGGAAGCGCAACTATTGACCGTCTGGTCAATCTGAATGCGCATACCCTCGTGGTGGTGCTGAAGAAACTTCCGTTTGGCGAGACAACCTGGCTGGTGCCGACGCCGGGAACGGGGTGAGTCTCTCCTGACAGGAGCAGATGTTGATGGTCAGCATGTGCGTTTCACCGCGCGATCAGAGACCTTGAACCGATGAGGTCGCAACGTCGTCGCTCCACTTCTGTCTTCCTACTGCAACAACAATCCGACCCGATTGATCTCAAAAGTGGGCGTCCTGATTGAACACGGGAATCACCTGATGGGTCGAACCCTCATGCTGCATGTTCAGAAATGGAGGATAGCAGGGTCTTTCCTGCTCGTTGGACAGAGTCTGTTTCAAACTCACAGGGTGGATGAAGGCAGTGCCTTTGTCCACCCGGAAGGCGCCTTTGCAGTGTGCAGCAGCCCCTACACCCGCGGCGAACGTCCGGTAAGCCGGGTGAATGCCTGATACCCCAGCCAGCGGAACGGCTCCGGCGGTATGGGCGGATAGCGCCGTTCGTAGAACGGCAACCACCGCCACCGGCTATCGTCCCCGCCGTACAGGTCGGCGATGAACTCACCGGCAAGATTCGCCAATGTAATCCCGTGACCAGAGTACCCCAGCGCATAGTAGATGTTCCGGTACTCGCCGCATCTCCCCCACAGTGGTTGACGGTTCAGCGTAATGCCCAGAACTCCGCTCCAGCGACAGGCAATCGGTAGCGCGGATGCCGCCGGAAAGTACTCCAGGAACGTCTGCCGAATCGCTGCCTGAGCGCGACGGGCAATACCGCTTTGTACCGGGAACCGGGTGCAATTGTTGAACAGGTAGGCATACGACTGATTGCTGCCGCCGCCAAATACCAGATGACCGGCAGGCGACAGCGATCCGTAGGAGATACGATCCCGATCATCGGCGAAACCCGCGAACGCGCGCCATCCCAGCGCCTCCAGTTGCGACCCGGTGAGCGGCGCCGTTGCAAACACACTTGAATGCAGCGGAAACAGCGCATCACGGAACAACCCCAGTTTACTGGTATAGCCATTGGTTGCCAGCACAACTGCCCGTGCGCACACCTCGCCACGCGGCGTCGTCAGATGGATCTCCCGACCAACCCGGAGGCGCAGCACCGGCGTCTGCTCATAGACCACGACACCGTGCTCTTCCAGGATCGGGCGCAACCCACGGACAAACTGCGCTCCATTGATCTGCCCCGTACCCGGCTCGAACGTCGCCCCATACACGCCACGAGCGTTGAACTGTGATGCCAGTGCTTCACGGGGCAAAAACCGCACCGGAATGCCCAACCCGCACAGATACTCCACTTCGGCGTGCGCAGCCTCAGCACGTTCAGGGCTAGTATGCAGCGTCAACGTTCCGTCGAAGCGATGATCGACCGGTAGACGGCGCTGTTCTATCAGGGTGCGTATCGCGCGCAACCCGGCGCTCGTCAGACGGTAGACCTGCCGGGTCAGGTCGGGATCGCTGGTGTCGATCCCGTTGATCCAGTTCAGCGCCAGACCGCCGTTCCGACCGCTGGCACCATTCGCCAGCGATGTCGCTTCGAGCAAAACGATCCGCCGTTGGGGAAAGCGCTGTGCGATATGATACGCGGTGCTGACGCCGGTAAATCCGCCACCAATAATGACAAGGTCGGCAGTGGTTGAACCTTCGAGCGGCGGGCGTGGTTGATAGTCGGGTGTGCCGGTGTGCCAGATGGATTGAGTCTCGTCGAACTCCAGGCGCTCAGGCAAAAGCCGACCCATGAGAGGCCAGGCCGTGGATGCGAGCGCGGCAGCGCCTTCCAGCAAACGTAGTGAAAGCGGTCGTCGAACAGCAGTCATACAGTGGCGCCCCCGAGCCGACTCGAACGGCTGACACGCGGTTTAGGAAACCGCTGCTCTATCCACTGAGCTACGGGGGCATCTCTACCCTCGATTATACCGGATTGAACAGATTGCTGCAAACCAACGCGACCGAACCTGCCTGCAATGAAGATGACCGAATCCCTCGACGATACAATGCGAAGATCGCCTGCATGAGCCATACCTTTTACTCCTTGAAACTCACGTATCGAATGACAGCACTCTGTACGACCACCGATCGTACATGAACGATTTCGATCCCGTTTTGTGATCAGAGCGAAACACTTTTTGTGTTCAAGGCGTGATACAACTATCTCGTCGATTGCGGATTCCATTCATTTCAGCACTGCACTGCACCAGAAAGAGAATACGCAATGTCTCACTATCTCAACATGCTCCGGCAACAGCGCCGACGCTCCTCCGGCATCGAGTTTACTGCGCGCACACTCCTGACTATCCTGGCATTCGTGGCAATGGCAGGCGCGGCGGTCTACTGGTGGGGAGTGCAGTCGCAACTCACCGACAACCGCGTCGTCGCCATCGCCTTCACCGCCATTCTCGTCCTGGCGCCCCCCAGTCTC
>DAOUBK010000105.1:0-26988 GCA_034432635.1 Roseiflexus sp. | reverse complement strand
ATGGGCAGAAAGCGTGCGATCATGGTCATGAACTGATACAATGCCTCCGGCACGGGCATCACGCACCTCCGTCATCAGGGTTGATTCAGCACCACCATGATGCCAGAAGTTCGGATGCCCATGTTCGTGCCCGTCCAGAACCCGCTACCTCCCCTTGTCAGCGATCCCGCTGGGGGTGGGAGTCTCCTGGGCAGCGTGGGGCGGTAGGGTGATGATGTGATCGCGCACCAACTTTCTTTCTATGACACCAGATTTGATATGGTGCCCTCGCTCCGGTGATTGGTCCACCACTGTATGCGAGCGAGACGCCGCACATCCAGACAGGTGCAGGGACGCGCACTGTTCCGGTGCGCCAGAACCATGCCAGAACGACTATCAGGCATCCCGGCGAGCCTGCATCGTAATGAGTCAAGATGTGACTGACCGAATCATTGCGTTCTGCCGACCCACTCCAGAAACCTTCACCGTGATGGGAATATAGATCCTCTTGACAGATGTCTCCACCCCAATTAGTATATTCCACACAATCAATCTTCCTTCTGATTGTTGATTTTACACAAAGCAACCGAGCGGCTGCGCGATGAGGTGCAACTCAACGAGGAGGGCGGCAGATGAGTTATCGGGAACACGAACCACACGGTTCCGTCGTTGTCTGCGATTGTTGCGGCAACGTGGGTGCTATCGGCGATCGCGACTGGCGTCAGGTGCACGGCAGCAATGTACACGATGCCTTGCATCTGTGCCGGGCATGTCAGCGTCGGGCAGTATGGTGTGATGTGCATCAAACCTACCACCTGCCGGAAGTGTTCCATCGCCGACCATGCGCTGCGTGTGGCGGGTTGTTCACCGCGCAGGTAGCGTGGAACCTGGACTACTGCCCGTCGTGTCGGCGTGAGCATGGGATTACCGTCCCCGCACCGGCGCCGGTGAACGGCGGAAGCACCAGGCGGCGCGTGTGGTCGTGGCTCGCGCCATGGCGCCTGCTGCGACGACACCGCTAGAAATTGCGCGCAGGGCATGCGAACCACGGTGATTGTACACAGGACGTAGTCTGATATATGGCTTCAGCATGGCTCAAAACCGTACGGAGCGCTCGCATGCTGCATCATACGCAGCCGGATCGATCAGCGCGCTCTGGATTGCTCATTTCTTCGAGGCTTCGTGTAACATCTTTAGTTGCCTGCTAAAAGTCAGACACGACCTGTTTCTCTCTGACATTTCACACGCGACCAGACATATTTCGCAGTGCTACAACTGAGTACACGACTTTTACCACCAGCCGTCCTGATTATCGACGCCCCTTTGTTCAACGCTTGTGGCAATCTGCCATTCATCGGGCAGAGCGACACGCAACCAACAATCACAACCAACAGTACCATCGGAAGGTTCATCCGGCGCTGCTCCGACACAGGCGCCGCAGCCGACGACTGCTGTGACGCAACCGACCACCGCGCCAGCGACCGGGTCGCAGCCGATGCCGATACCGCCTGCATCAGGTGGGGGGGAATCGTTTCTGTGCCCGGCAGTCAGGCAAATCTGTCGCAACTTGAGAGCTACCGTGTTACCATTGCGTGGAATCTGACCGGCAAAACGACGGATGGTAAGGATGTCCAGAAGCAAACGACGTATACTCAGGCACTGCATCGACCGAGCAACACCGGCTATATGCTGGTTGTTGAAAACAAACCAGGCGCGCAAGGGACACGTTCTGAGATCTACAGCGTAGACAATACCCTGTACATCTACGATAAGGGTACCGAAACATGCCAGCCCCCCATGATGGCCGGGATGGGCGATATGCTGCGTGGCATCACCAACGCGATGACTGGACTAGTTCAGGCCGGCGAGGCAAAACTGGTCAATTGTAGCGAGACGATTAACGGCATTCTGACCGATCGCTATACGCTTCCTCGGTGAGTCAGTTTGGCGCTGTCGTCGAAAAAGCCGATCTGTGGGTCGCCCGCGAAGGCAGTTATCTGGTCAAGTATGACCTGACCATCAAAGTGACGCCTGGTTCGGCGAACCCGGCGAATATACCTGCCGACGTCGCAACACGCTCCGAGGGAACCATTGCCTATAACTGGATGCTCGAAGACATCAACACAACCACCATTACAATCCCGTCGGGGTGCAGTTCATAAACGGTAGGGGTCGATCTGCCGCTGCCGCCTGGCGCACAGGTCGATATGGCGATGAGCAATATCACGATGGGCAAAGTCAATGCCAGCATCGACTCGGTTTTGACGTTCTTCAAGACTGAATATCCAAAACTCGGTTACGAACTGACGTTCGATTCGGGGGATGCGCAGAGCGGCTATATCCTCAAGTTTGCGAAGAGCGATCAAAAAGTCACCGTTCAGTTCTCAACCTCGTCGGATGGATCGGTCGGCATTACATTAATGCGCGAATGAGCGATTGCTGATTGAGTATCAGCACCCGGCAGCGAGCCTGGCTGCGTCTTTCGCCGGAAGCGCAACCAGGCTCGGTTCATTTCTGGTATGATAGCAGGCGCACGTTGCGCGTCAGTCGAGGGTGACCATCCTATGACCATCGATCCGGAGCGGCTGCACCACGCTTTTCGTCTCCTCCAGAGCTGGCTGGATGCGGGCACAGTAACTGCCGTAGCATCGGTGGTTCTGCACCGCGGTCGGCTGGCAGGCGAGTTTTATGGAGGAGTGGTCTCACCGGTGCCGGAAGCACCGGCGGTTAGTAGCAGCAGTCTGTTCCATATTGCATCGATCGGCAAGCCCATGACGGCGCTCGCTGTGATGATCCTGGTCGAATCCGGCTGGATTGCGCTCGATGATCCGGTCAACGATTTTTTGCCCGGATTCCAGGGCGCAGGTCGCAATGTCATCACCGTGCGTCAGTTCCTCACCCACACATCCGGTTTGCCGCAAGACCCCGACGTCGGTCAGTTGCCGCCCGATGTCAGCACCTTCGACGAACTGCGCACGTACATCCATGCGCTGCCGGTGGTTCCGCCCGGCAGCAAAGTTGAATACAGCAATATAGGGTATGGTTTGCTCGGTTTGATCATCGAAACGGTGAGCCATCAACCATTTGCTACCTTCATGCGCGAGCGCGTCTTTGAACCGGCCGGTCTTCACGATACCTGGCTTGCGCCGCCGGAGCATCTTTTCTCACGAATCGTGCACGTGGATGGGACGTTCGACCCCGGCAGTGCCACCGAACGATTCAATTCCACGTATGCGCGACGAAGGACGCATCCAGCGGGGAGTGTTATCGCTACAGCACGGGATGTTGCGCGCTTCTTCCAGATGATGCTCGACGGTGGGAGTGTCGAAGGCGGTGCGACGGGCTTACCGGTTCGATGCCAGATCATTGCCCCTGCCACCGTACGTCTGATGATCACCAATCAAACTGCCGGGCTGCGAGGCGGTATCGAGGGGTTCATGACCTGGGATGATTGCGCCTGGGGGCTGGGATTCGATCTACGCGGCAACAAACGCCCCCACTTCTCCGGCGAATATACCTCACCGCATACCTTTGGCCACACGGGTGTATCCGGCGTCTTCGCCTGGGCAGACCCGGCGACCGAGCTGGTGTGTGTGATGCTGGCGAACCACACCCTCTTCAATGCCTGGCATACCTCGCGCTGGTCACGCTTTTCGACCGCAGTCGTCGCCTCGCTTCGCTGATGCGCAAGCACGCACTCAGCGGCACATGTGCCGCTGGCTTTGCAGAATCTCTGGCTAGAGGCTGTTATGTACTGTGGCGCCTGACCAGATCGTCCTGCCCGTTTCGCCTCTCCACGCGGATCGCGCACAACGGCATGCACGGGTCGCATCCACTGACGTGCGGACGCCGTGCTGATCTGCGCTGCCAATCACGCGCGCATCGGTTTGTCCTGGCGCATACTGGCAAGAGGCGACGCAGGCGTCGCCCCTCCCCGCTTCCCCAACACCCTCTAGAGCCGCGATTCGCGGCAGCACAGCGCACTGCGGTGGATGCTGGCGCCAGACGTATGCGTACCTGAGGCACGGTGCGGTGTGACTGTGATCAGCCGATGCCACTTCCATCAGAAAGGAACGTGCATAACAGGCTCTAGGTGGCTTATCACTCTGCTGGTGCGACTCCGGGTGTGATCTCCGCAATGTTTGCAATCTTGATACTACTTTGACAATATACTGTACCGCCGCTGATGTATCGCGGCTGATATACTTGGATTGTCAGGAGGGACGCTATGCCCGAACTCGAACAACCATACCCGACGCCAGCAGAGGTTGGGGCTTACTACGATCTGATGGGTCCGTTCTATGCCACCCTATGGGGAGACAACATCCATGTCGGCTACTGGACAGGACCTGATGATACGAGTTCGAATGTCGAGGCGCAGGATCGTTTGACCGATCTGCTGATCAGTAAAGTCAATCTTGCTCCAGGACAGACATTGCTCGATGTCGGGTGCGGTGTCGGTCGTCCGGCAATTCGTTTGAGTCAGCAGACGGGTGCTGCAGTGGTTGGTATTACCGTCAGTGCCGATCAGATAGCGCGTGCAACAGCACTGGCAGAGCAGAGCGGTGTTGCGGGTCGAGTTCGTTTCCAGCGCGCTGATGCGATGGCGCTTCCGTTTGACGATGAATCTTTCGATGCAGCGTGGGCGTTCGAGTCACTGCTTCATATGCCGGATCGGGCGCATGTGTTGCGCGAAATCTGGCGTGTGTTACGTCCTGGCGGGCGGTTCGTGCTGACGGATGTCACTGAAGAGCGTCCACTTTCTGCGGAGCAGCGAGCGTTGCTTTACAGCAGTTTTTTGCTGCGTTCATTGGAAACGATTGAACGCTATCCCAGGTTGGTGACCGCGACAGGATTCATTGTTGATGAAGTCATTGACATCAGTATGCAAACGAAGCGAACGCTCCAGTATGTCAGTGATGCATTGACGGAGAAACACGAGACAATCCGAACGTTGTACGGCGATGAATTGCTTGCATCACTTGAACAGGTCTGGCCCATCCTTGCAGTCATTCAGCGTGAGTATCTCGGCTACATTGTGCTGGCAGCGCATAAGCCGTTTTCCGCAGTGCTTTGATGTTTTTGTGGATACGAAGAGGGTTCTGCCCGTGGATAGGGTCGATAGTGCACAGATTACTTACCCGTTTACCGGTTCGATCAGCCCTTATGCTGAAGACATCGATCGGACAACGCTTATATGGGCAGAAACACTTAATCTTCTCACCGATGGATTGTACCAGAAAAGTAGGTGTCTTCAGTACGGATTACTTGCCGCGCGCGCCTATCCACAGGCAGACCGTGATATGCTTCAAATTGCTGCCGACTGGATTGCGTGGCTTTTTTTCATGGACGACCAGTGCGATGAAGCCAGCATCGGTCGCGATCCGCATGATATGGCTGCACTGCACGAACGGTTTCTTGCGGTACTCGGCGGTGCCCTACCTGATCGTTGCGATTGGAATCTGACTCACGCCCTCGCCGATATTCGCCGTCGGCTGGCTGCATGCGCAACCGATGACTGGTTGTATCAATTCATTGAGCATGTGCGTCTCTACTTTGCGGCGAATCGCTGGGAAGCAGCAAACCGATACCAGAGCATCGTTCCAAACGTGGCGACCTATTGTGCTGCGCGCCTGTTTTCCGGTGCGGTGTATGCTTGCTTTGATTTGATAGAATTGGCGGCGGGTATTGATATTCCTTTTTATGCACGTCACCATGCTGTCGTTCAACAACTCGAACGGTCGGCAAACAATATCATCTGTTGGTGTAATGATATTTTGTCGTACCCTAAGGAGATGCAACGCGGTGATGTGCACAATCTGGTACTGGCTATCTGGCAGGAATATCAATGTTCGCTGACCGAAGCACTGCACCAGGCGCTGCTGCTCCACGACCGGGAGACGGACACGTTTATGAAAACACGAATGCAACTGCCGCGATTCAATCCCGCCGTTGATATGGCGCTTGAGCGCTATGCCGATGGTTTGCAGTACTGGATATGCGCCAACCGTGATTGGTCATTGACGGCAATGCGCTATGCTTCGCCTTCATTCCACGCCACCCTTCAGGTGAAGTCTTTACATTCATGAAAGGCTTGAGGATATGACGACCGATATTATGCCAGAGTCGACTATCCAGGCGCAGAATACCCGCCTGCGTCAGTTTTTATCCGCCTACATGCCAACCGCCTTTCTCTTTGGGGTCGTCTTTCTGGTTGTAGCGCTTGTTTTCCGCGATCTGGCAACCGGTATCAGCGGTATCGTAATCGCTCTGAATGGTGTTGTTCTGCTCTATGCCCTGCACAGCGTTCGACAGGGGAAGATCCAATCTGCCGTTGTGATGACAAGCGCCAGTTTGCTGGGCAGTGGGTTGATCATTTTGCTGGCGCAACCCTTCTTTTTTGTGACCCTGACCCTGACGCCGCTACTGGTGATTATTATGGATTTGCAATATCTGACGCTGCAACCGCTCAAACGTCTGATCGTCGCTAGTGGAGCATGCAGCCTGATTGCAATTATCGTCGGGTACCAGTTGCACCACGGTTTGTTCCCTTCCAATCTGCCGATGTGGTTGCGCGAGTTGCTTCAGATCGGAGGCGCTGCTGCTGCCGTTGTGTTTGTAATGGTGCTGTTCTGGCACTTCAGCATCTTGTTGAACGATATGCTGGGATCGCTGCGCAGCACAAACCGCGATATGGAAGTCCAGCAAACCAAACTGGTTCGCACGAACGAGCAACTTCAGCAACAACTTGCGTCGGAGCGTGAACTGCTCAAACTGGTCAGCGCGCTGGAAACGCCGGTTGTCTCGCTGGCTGAGGGTATCTTGCTTGCGCCGATCGTCGGGCACATCGACTCGCGCCGCGCCGATACGTTACGGGCGCATTTACTGGAAGCAGTCTACTCCAAACGCACGAAACTGATGATCCTGGATATTACCGGCGTGACGACTATTGACACCTCGGTGGCGCAGGCGCTGATGATGACCATTCAGGCGCTCCATTTGCTCGGTTGCAAGGTGACCGTCAGCGGCATCTCGGCAACCGTGGCAATGACGCTGACCCATCTCGGTGTTGATATGAGCGATGTCGAGACGGTGCGTAGCCCGGAGGAGGCGCTGGAGCGTATGTATGTCGGTGAGCGTCTGAAGCCTCTTCCGGTGGCAAGGAACGGTGCCGTGGGGTAGAGGTTACCGGCAGAAAAGCGTTGCATGGTAACGCGACAATACCTTTCATAGTCGAAAGGACATACCACGCTCTAGTCTTTGGTTCTCAATTCGCGGTTCTCAGTTCTCACCACAAACGGGCGCGCTTGAAGCCAGAGATAAGCGGTAATCGTGATCAGCACCATCACCGCGCCAAGCACCTGCCACCACGAATGAAGGCGTTCATCGAGCAGCAGCGCTGCGAGCGCCAGAGTTGCAATCAGACGCCACGCCATAATGCTGCTGACCAGCGGCGCACCTAATCGTCGCAGCGAAACAATCTGCCCCAGGTTCGCGCCAAGCAGCACACCAAATACAAATGCTGCAAAAGCGCCCCAATCGGCTGACATGAGCATTGCGAAACGATCCCATTCATCACCGATCAGAAAACTGATACCCATACTCGTTACTGTCAGCGTCATCAACTGCATCAGCAACACCGCTTCTCCCGGCACTGCATGCCTGACCGTCCGCGGCACTAGGATCATGTAGATTGCCAGGCAGAGCGCCGATGCCGCCGCCAGCGCGATCCCGATCCAGTCAGATGATGTGAGTGCCAGCGATACCCCAAATGTGCTAATCTCGCCGCTCATCATCAACAGCGCACCCACGAGCGACAGACCGATAGCCCTCCAGGTGCCTGGCGGCAGCGGTTCGCGGAACAGTCCCGCACTCAACAACGCCACGAACAGCGGCGTCATCAGCGTGATGAGTTGAATGTAGATCGCCAGCGTGAAGCGCGCCGCCAGCAGATTGGTGATCGAACGCAGCACGACCACCAGCGCAAATCCCCAGATGAGCGCGGAACGCAGGATGCGCCTGTCGATGCGATGCCAGATGAACGGTAGGTAAACCAGGAGCGCGATCAGATTCCCCAGACCGAGCAACGCCATACCCGGCAGATCGCTCACCGTCTGGAGATAACGCGCCAGAACCGGATACGCGCCCCAACCGGTATGCGCCAGCAGTGCGATTCCGATGCCGCTCCACGAGTATGCAGCGCGTCGTTCCGAAGAGGGCGATGTCGATGAAGTCTGCATGGAACAGGTGCGCAGTCACGAAACGCTGCTGACCGGTCTGGTGTTCAGCGGGCGACTGAAATTCTCAAGAGAACAATTATTGCTGATCGCAGTTTGAACAATGATCGTTAGCCATCTCGACCGGTGTGCAGAAACGGGCGATCATATCATCGTCGAGGCGAATCCTCATCCGCGTTTTCCCGGCAGGCAAGGGGCAATCCACTGCGCCTGTCCTGGTTGAAATCATACCTGTATTGTGCCCCAATTCGGCACTACTCACCTCACGGCGAGCAGCTTCGCGAACTGACGTTATCCGGATTGTCTTCTCATCACGCCAGGTAATAACCCATAACCAGGAGGCGCGCAGAGGCTTCTCCGGTGCAGAACGATTGACCGTCGGGGCATGTGCATTGGGGACGCACCTGGACGTGATACGCACATACCCCGCAGGCACGTGATTCGATCATTCTGCGCGTCGCCAGACCACCACAGCATCAGCAGACTGCTCTGCGATTTCAGTCTATGTACAAACGCACACAACGTCAAGTGCATCTGTTTTTCAGGATGACTGGCGCATGTGATACGTCCTGCTGAACAGGTAACCAATCTGAGCGCCGCAGGCAATGTCTCTGGTATACTGAAACCACAATCCTTACGTTTGATCCAGGTGGGAGATAACGTCGCACACAACATCCAACTCGCGACAAACCTGAACGCTATCATTGTCATAGAAGAATGCAAAAGCGCAATGAATCTCGACCTCTCATCACTGTCGCGTGCAATTCAATCGCTCGAAGCTGCGCTGCGCGTCGTGGATGATCGGTCATGGTTCGACGCACAACGCAGTGATGTGCAGCAAACGCTGATCGCCGGAGTGGTGCAGAACTTCGAGTTCGTCTATGAACTGTGTATCAAGATGATCCGTCGGCGGCTCGAAATCGATGCCGCTTCTCCATCGGAGATCGACTTCGGCAATTTTCGTGACATGATGCGCACAGCAGCGGAAAAGGGACTGATCACCGATGTAGAAGCCTGGTTCGGTTATCGTCAGTTACGCACCATGACGGCTCACACATATGATGTTGCAAAGGCACAGCAAGTGTGTCAGCGCGCGCGTGACTTGCTTATCGACGCACAGGCAGTGCTCAGAGCATTGGACATGCGTAATGTCTGAACGAACCCTGGACATCCAGCCGAATCACCTGGCGATTGTGCGCGATATTCTGCACCGGCACGTGCCGCAGTACGATGTCTGGGCATTTGGGTCACGCACGCAAGGACGCGCCCGATCGTATTCTGATCTTGATCTCGTGATCATGACCGATAAACCGCTCCCACTGCGGGTCATGGCTGATCTGGTAGAGGATTTCGCCGAATCCGATCTCCCCTGGAAGGTCGATATTGTCGATTGGGCTTCGACAGACGCCGTATTCCGGTCGATCATCGAATGCGACAGAGTCCTGGTGCAGCGTGGCATGCGTCCGGACTCTGTCGAGAGGCAGGGAGCACGTTGATCGCCGGACATCAACAAACAATCTCCCTCGCTCCCGTGCGCCCTCCCTTCACCGGAGACTGCTCTGTACGCTGGAGATTGACCGAACCATCCTGCCGGGCGGGTGGACGAAGGGCGGGGCAGGCGACGGCACTGCCAGGGTAGGCGAAGGCGGAGCCTTTGCCCACCCATGAAGGTCGAACAGGCAGGAATGCACGTGTCACGTCCTCTGGCGTGCGGAAGCCATGCGTCCGTGCGCTGTCGGTCGGTCGTCCGTGCCCCTCTGGTCACCACAGGCGCTCTCTCCCGACGCGTCAGTGACTTGCTGAATCGGTTCGATCAGGGCAGCCCCCTTCGCACCGTCGTGTGGGTTGGCTGGCGTGACCAGAACAACCGGCACCTGCCTCAGTGCATCAACCGCGAGGTGCTTTTGCGCCATTGCGACGACCGGCATTCATCGTTGCCAGCGCCCCCCATTTTCCGGGGTCGACGGGAGCGTTCGGCGGTCTAGAAGCACTGCACAGGGGAGGGGTATGCGGTCGGTGATGTTACGCAGCAGCCTCTCCACATCGCACACCAGCGCCTCGAACACGCCCGCCTTCAGCCGGCTCTGCCTCGGCCGGGAAACCCCATGCCAGGGCGACAGGTCGCTGGACAGTATGCGCCATGACGCCCCAGGATACACAACGGAGCGCAGGCCGTTGCACACCTCACGCAGGTGATCTTTCCGTTGCGGCGCGTCCTCGTTCTTCATCAGCGTCCCAGGGGACTACCAAAGCCTGCTTATCGACGGAAACGTCATGTAAAGAGACGTTTCGGGTCGTACTCAAACCTTCCACGCGCAGGACGAACCGTGCATCACCGACTGCGCGTCAGGAACCGCGCCTGCCACGTCCACGCCGTGTCAGGAACACCACGGATCTACGCTGTGTGGGTCAATCCAGGGATACCACACACGGTCAAACGTGTAGAACAGGCTCTAGCCTCCGCGCGTCTGGAACTGCCAGGTGAACGCGAATGGCTGCCCTTTGTACGTGCCAGTCACCGTCACCTCAATCGTCGCATTCGCCGGAAGCGCCTGGACAGGGGTTATGGCGATACCGCGATGACCAACCGGGAGATCGGTCGTTGCGTTATGTACGAGAGGCGTTCCCGGCAATGCGCGCAGGGTCGCACCGGTCAGCACCGGCTTCTGATCGAAATAGGGCCACATGAGCGTAATCGGGTAGCGGGTTGGTGGCACATCGGTTTGACCCGGCGCCGGGTAGCGCACGGGCCAGCCGGAATAGGCGGCATCATTATCATCGAAACGAGCGCGCGATAGCACATCCAGACCGGCAGCGCTGCGCTGGGAGTTGCTGTAGAATCCAAACCCGAACGTTGGAGTAGTGGGATAGAGAAGCCACAGACGATGCCCGACCGATCCCATCCACCCGTCGATTGCGTCGCGCGGTTGCCACCTGGTTCCCCCTCCCATCCAGACATTCCCATTTCGAGCACAGATCTGCCCTGCGGGTGAGGCATACGGTCGTGACGAGTCTTGATTGTGGGTCAGGTGATTATTTTCCGCCATATACCGCGCGTGCTGCCAGCAGTTGTCGTTCAGCGTTGCTTCTGCAGTGACCGGAGGCACGCCGGCGCGCAGCCGGTAGGCGTTGACCCGCCCCAGCCAGTCGTTAGGGTCGTCAGGGAGCGGTGGAATCGGTCGTACAATGAGCGGCAGGAAGACCCGCTCCGATAGCAGCTTATCGGCGATGGAAAACGTCGCAGTGGTTGGCGTGGGAAGCCCTTCGCCTGATGGCAGATCACCCGGCAGCGCTTCGTCGGAGGGCATAGTATCCGGCAGCGGTGGATCGCCTGTCACAGGCAACACCGGTTCATCATCGGATGGCATCACCGGCGCTGCCAGGGCCTGTTCATCGAACCACGATTTGCGAGCGGATAGGTGCGCCGATAGCAGGAGCGCCATCAGCAGAACGAGGATTCCCACGCGGGTAATCAATGAGCGTGATACCATACATCCTCCATCGTGAACGGGTTGCTGGTAGCGGCATATGTGTTTCACCCGACGCCGATGCAGCATATAAAACGCCAGAGCGTGTTCCTTCAGCCCCGGTGAGCGTTGCACGAATGACTGCGCGCAGCGATGCCAGCAGGGGCTTCCCTGATCGCCCTGTTCGACGCCCGTTCTGCTCGCGAACGGTCGGTTCCGGCGCCGCTCAAGAGCAATGCTATGATACGATTGAGCACAAGTGTTCCGTTACCTGTATCTTACTGATTTCTTTCACCACCGTCCTGCCCGATGGCGAGAGGACGCATCAGATCGCACACATGCCTGATTGCTTCCTGTGCTGATACGCTGGTGACGCGGAACGGCTCGCCATCACTCACCTGTTCGAGCAACCAGACCGTGCGTTGACCCGCAACCAGTCCCATATGACGTTGTGGGTTTGGACTATCAGAGATCGACACGCTCACCGTACCGACACAGACTGGTTGCACGAAGGACTGTGACAGCGGATGCGCCAGTGCCTCTGGCATTCCCTGATCCGATCAGGGTCTGGAATGCAACGTCAGGAGAAGCAGCGTTACGCGCTGCCTCCATTGCTGTCGGTGAAAACAGCCCCTCAGACAGACCACCCAGCGCTTGCTGACCATTGAGATGCAGGAACTGCTTCATTGTTTCTGCCAGATCGTCGATGGATGACGCACCGGTAAAGCGGTGCAATCCTTCGTCGGGAAAGGCACGCTCGACCGCCATATATAGCGAAACATAGTAGTAGCGTGCGTCGGTCGGTCGATCGTGGGGCTGTGCGATGACCATGGCGATAGCGCGCGCCAGTTTGCACGTGCCGATGAGCGCCAGTACAGGCGAATACACCGCAAAAGGGCTTCTCTGGTCCTTGTGGCTGAAGGAATCCGCGCGCACACAACGAACGCTCAGCGGCTGCCAGCGCCCCCAGCGCCCGCTCTTCCGAGACCCCCTCGAAGAGGTTGCCCGGTAAACTTGCCAGTGCCGGTAAGTCGGCAATCCGCATGAGCAGCACCAGTTCTTCCAGACTGAATGTGAATGTGTAGATGTCAGCCATACCTGTTCTCCCTGATTACAATTTGAAGAACGACCCCACGAATTGCTGAGCGCTGGCGAATACCTGCTGCGCCTGTTCCTGCACCTGCCCGAAGGTGGCAGCACCTTCTTCAAATGCGTCTTGCAGCGCTCTCCCGGTCTGATCAATAATCGGCGTCAGCTTCTCACTGGTTGCTGCAATCAGGATTGAGCGTTGATCAATGCTGGCCATCGTATACTCTACGAACCCCTCCTTGATGTCTATTGTCGACTCCCAAGATGAAGATTGAAAGCTGGGGAACAACGATGCCGGCGTCCGAATAGATATGATTACCTGTCACAGTCTATCATCTCGCTTTCGGTTTTTTTTGGCGGTTGTGTCATAACAGTATTGCAAACTATTCACGGCAGTGCAGGAAGATTGCGGGCAGTGATGCCCAAAAGAGCAGATGCCGCCGTCGGTGCGTTTGTCAGAAGCAGCAGGGTGTAGTCAACGAGACAGCGCAGCGGGAAATTTCAAAACACGACAGCGCCGCCTTCAGGTACAGTATGACCGAAGTGTTATCGGCGAGGCGAGGATGCGTGCGTTTCAGGGGAAGGCAGCCGGTCTGGTTGCATCGGTGGCGATAGATTGGGATGCGCCTCCGGCGCACGACTGCATTCTCACAAGGCGCGGAGCGTGAGTTGCTCATCTCTGGAGGGTTGTGTGTTCGCAATTGGAATACTGCTTACAGAGCGCTGACATCCATGAGGCTTGCCCGGTGCGGCGTGGATCGTCGCTCACCTGCCGGTCAATGACACGTACCCGGTTTGCCGCAGTTCTGCACCGGAAATGGATGTGCTACAATATCAGCGCGTCCTGTCCGGCGATGCGATGCCTGACATGATGATAGTGTGGACGCAATCGAATGACGGTGCGTCATACCACACGCTGGCGCTGGATACGCTGCCAGCGGTTGCGGACTACAATGTTGCAGACCCGGAAGCGCGAGCGAGGTCCCGGTTTCGACAAACAGGAGCGGCGGACCAGCGACGATACCAGCCTGACCTCGTGATCGAAGCCAGAGCCCAAAGTTGTGGCGACTGCACAGTAGTGCGGAGTTATGATGCGAGGAATTGTCGGGTCGCCTCTATTGTGGATGAGGATTGGGGTATGACAAACAGCGACGTACTGGAGTATTGCTTGTATCTGGCAGGTGATCGGCGCACCGGTGCGCCCTACACAGTCGCCTGCCCGTATGACGGATCACCGGTGGCGGTGGTGCATCGCGCCACACCCGCCGATCTCGAAGAGGCGATCCAGGCGGCGGTCGAGGCGTTCAGGACAACACGCCGGCTGCCGCTGCATCGCCGTGCTGCTGCACTGCGCGCCATTGCAGCCGGTATCGAAGCGCGCGCCGAAGAACTTGCCCGTACTATTGCGCTGGAGGCGGGAAAACCAGTCAAACAGGCGCGTATCGAGGTTGCACGCAGTATTACAACATTCTCGACAGCGGCTGATGAAGCGACACGCTCGAACGACGAAGCGCTGCGCCTCGATGCCGCCCCTGGCGGCGAGGGGCGGCAGGCGATTGTGCGTCGCTTTCCAGTGGGACCGGTGGCGGCTATTACGCCCTTCAACTTTCCGCTCAACCTGGTAGCGCACAAGGTTGCGCCGGCGATAGCCGCCGGATGTTCTGTTGTGCTCAAACCTGCGTCGCAGACTCCGGTTGTGGCGCTCAAACTGGTAGAGATCATCGCTTCGTCCGGGTGGCCGCCCGAGGCGCTGAGTGTCCTGCCGCTCGCCAGTCGTGATGCCGCACCACTGGTCGAAGATGAGCGCTTCGGATTGCTGACGTTCACCGGTTCACCGGCAGTCGGATGGGAGATGAAACGCCGCGCCGGACGAAAGCGGGTGACGCTGGAACTCGGCGGCAATGCGGGTGTGATCATCCATTCCGATGCCGATCTCGCGTTTGCGGCAACGCGCTGCGTTGTGGGCGGTTTCTCGTATGCCGGTCAGAGTTGTATCAGTGTCCAGCGCATTTTTGTGCATGCACCGGTGTACGATGCGTTTATGGAACTGTTCGTACCGCAGGTGCGCGCGTTGAAGGTCGGGCATCCGCTCGATGAGGCGAGCGACCTAAGCGCGCTGATCAATCCATCGGAGGCAGCGCGCGTGTCCGCCTGGCTCGACGAGGCACGTAGCACGGGGGCGGAGTTTGTAACCGGCGGCATCGTGGACGGCAGTGTCGTGGCGCCGACAATTATAACGCGTGCTGCACCGGAACTGCGGGTCAACTGCCAGGAAATCTTTGCGCCGGTGGTCACCGTTCAGCCGTACACCAACTTCGAGGAGGCGCTCGCAGCGGTCAACAACAGTGAGTTTGGCTTGCAGGCTGGCGTGTTCACCCGTGATGTCGGGCGGATCTTCCAGGCGTATGATGAACTGGAGGTCGGCGGGGTGATCGTCAATGATGTTCCAACGTGGCGCATCGATCCGATGCCCTATGGCGGTGTCAAACAGTCCGGCTTTGGGCGTGAAGGGTTGCGCTATGCGATTGAGGAGATGACCGAGCGGAAGTTGCTGGTAGTGAATGTCGGTTGATCCCGACGCTCATACCACTGCTGCATTCAGGCTTCAATCAGTCTCCGCCCATGCGCGCCACTCATCGGCGAGTTCATCGAGCGATTTTCCATAGACACCGTGATAATCGGCGGAACCGGGTTCGCGTCCACGCCCGCTTTCGTACAGTGTGTGCAGTCGATCCATGCCATAGCGCTCAATCAGAAAATCAACGAACGACGCCCACACCTCATAAGCGATATTGTCACCATAGCGTTGTACGCCGAGTAGTCGCAGTGGTATGCCTGCATTGCGGATCTGGCGTGCCCGTTCTTTCCAGCCGCCGGCGTCGTACCGCGCTAGCCAGGGAGGACCGGTGATCCAGGTGGCTAACCCTTCCAGCAGAATGATGTCAGCACGCTTCTGCACATCGTTCCCGTAGCGTTGCGCCTGAAGATGGTGGGCAAGTTCGTGCGACGCAACCACCAGCGCGCGTTCGATGTCCTCGTGAGGTCGGTAAAAGACCGCCGCGCGCCCTTCTTCGGTGTACGCAATGCCGCGCGTATCTTTCGATGGCGCCAGCGCCGGGCGATAGAATGCCAGCGACACGCGCCGGTTCAACTGGAATCCAAAGCGCTCCTCGTTGCCGCGCAGAAGTTCCTCCAGTCGTGGCGCGACCATTCGCACCTGTTCCGGTGAGAAGGTACGCAATCCGACGTACACATCCACACGCCCGGTCTGTGCCACGCGCGTGCCACGCATCCAGGGACCGTCACCGGCAATGAAAGGGATCGGAACAGTCATTTCGGGCGCCAGAGGCGTCTCAGCACCGATGGACACTTCAGGAGCGGGGATCGCCCTGACCCGGGCAATCGGGAATCGGATCGGTTGAGGCGCCGACCGGAGCGGGGGAGGTACGACAGGCTCGATGCGGAACACCTGTGGCACGCGCACCTGCGGTTCGCTGAAATGACCATCTGGCGACCAGGAGGCACATCCGGCAACGGAAGCCACCAGCAGCATGAGGGTCACAATACCGGTTGTGAGACGCACCATGGCGCTCCTCGCGAAACGACAGACATGGTCGTCCGACGTACAACGAACCTGGCGCACATCGATGAAGCGCACTGGTTCGATCCTGTTGGGCACAGTTCCTGTATGCCTGCTCAGGTACCACATGCCTGATTTTTTGTCAAATGCCAGCCGAAACTCTTACCTGCCGCGCCTCCGATCAGCACTCTCGTGGCGGGCATCCGCAAAACCTGTGCCAGATGTAACAACTTTTGGTACAATACAGGGGAAGAAAACGTCGCGCAACTCCGCCTCAGCGCCGAGGCGCTGCAGAGTTGTCGGCGAGTGATCACGCCTCGCCGTTTGGCTCACGGCTGGCAGATGAACGACCGGCGCCTCTGCCAGTCGCATCGATGATGAAAGAGCACTGCCATGACCAAAAACACCCTCACAATCACCGACAATCGAACCGGCAAGACGTACGAGATTCCGATCGAACACAACGCGATCCGCGCGACCGATCTGCGTCAGATCAAGACCGATCCGGACGATTTCGGGTTGATGTCGTATGACCCCGCGTTCATGAACACCGCGTCGTGCATCAGTCGCATTACGTACATCGATGGCGACAAGGGCATTCTGGAGTACCGCGGGTACCCGATCGAGCAGCTTGCCGAACAGAGTTCGTATCTGGAAGTTGCCTATCTGCTGCTCTACGGTGAGTTGCCGTCGAAAGAGCGTCTCGAATGGTGGGAATATCGCATCAGCCGTCACCTGTTCCTCCACAACAGCCTTGTCGAACTGATACAGGCATTCCGCTACGACGCCCATCCGATGGGCATCCTGATCAGCTCGGTAGCGGCGATGTCAACGCTCTACCCTGAGGCAAAGAACATTCACGATCCGGCGGTTCGCGAGAAGCAGATCTGGCGTATCATTGGTCAGATTCCGACGATTGCCGCTTTCGCCTATCGGCACCGCATCGGGCGACCGTTCAACCTGCCCGATAGCTCGCTCAGTTACACGGCGAACCTGCTCTACATGATGGACTATATGAACCAGCGCGAGTATGAGGTCAACCCGGTATTAGCCAAAGCGCTGGATGTGCTCTTCATTCTGCATGCCGATCACGAACAGAACTGTTCAACATCGGTGATGCGCAGTGTGGGTTCGAGTCACGCCGATCCCTACAACGCACTGGCAGCTGCTGCGGCGGCGCTGTACGGTCCGTTACACGGCGGCGCGAATGAAGCAGTGCTGCGCATGTTGCAGCAGATCGGGCATCCAAAGAATGTGCCGGCGTTCATCGAGCGCGTGAAGAAGGGCGAGATGCGATTGATGGGTTTCGGGCATCGGGTGTACAAGAATTACGACCCGCGCGCTAAGATCATTCGTAGAATCGCCCACGAAGTCTTTGAGGCTACCGCAGCGAATCCACTGCTCGATGTTGCGATGGAGCTGGAACGGGTCGCTCTGGAGGACGAGCATTTCATTTCACGCAAGCTGTACCCGAATGTGGATTTCTACAGCGGGTTGATCTATCAGGCGCTGCGCTTCCCGATCGAGTATTTCCCCTTCCTCTTCGCTATTCCGCGTGCGTCGGGATGGCTAGCGCAGTGGATCGAGATGCTCGACGATCCGGAGCAGAAGATTACGCGCCCACGACAGATCTATCTGGGTCATCCGCGGCGAGATTATGTGCCGATCGATCAGCGGTGATCGTCTCACCTCCGACGTGCCTGAGTTCCTCTGCTCCCTGCTCCCGTCACCACAAGCAGGGGGCATTCTATCCTTTTTGAGGAGAGGCACGCATAGCACGGCGTTCTGATGGCTGAAGCGGAGGATGGAACCGCAAGGTGTTGCCGGAAAAATCTACCCCCCTCCTGCCCTGACGGTCACGGATCTTTCCTGCGGTGCAGGTTTGCTTTTCTGATCCCGAACAACGGGAAGGGTGATCGTAAAGGTTGTGCCCTCACCAAACCGCGATGCCACACTGATTGTGCCGCCGTGAGCCTCAACGATTGCTTTTGCAATTGCCAGACCCAAACCGGCGCTCTGATGCCCGCCTTCACGGCTGCGTGACGGGTCGGCGCGGTAGAAACGATCGAAGATGCGTGGCAGGTCATCCGGTGCAATACCACTTCCGGTATCACGTACTTCCAGGATCACGTGCTGAGCGCCGGCTTCACGCGCCGTCAGCACAATCTCGCCGTGTGACGTATGGCGCAGCGCATTCGCTACCAGATTGTTCAGCACCTGCGCCATACGCTCGGTATCGACCGCAACCGACGGCAGCGTTTCGGCGGCTTCGACACGGATGGTCAATCCATGCTGCTCTGCCTGCACCATATGCGCCAGAGCAGCGCGCTCAAGCAGGGCACGCGGATCGACGGGACGATGGTTCAACGACAGGGCGCCGGCATCCGCCAGCGAGAGCAGACGCAGGTCGTCAATCAGGCGTTGCAGGTGCTCAATCTCCCTATGCATAATCCGATAGATGGTCGGCGAGCCGCTGATGCGACCTTCCTGCAATCCTTCGGTGTAGCCACGCAGAATACTCAGTGGTGTGCGCAGATCGTGCGCAAGGTCGGCAGTCATCTGGCGTCGCGCCTGGATCGCTTTGCTCAGATCGGCGCTCATCTGATTGAACGCCTGCGCTAGTTCACCGATTTCGTCGCGCGAACGCACAACCACGCACTGATCGAAGCGTTCACGCGCCATAGCGCGCGTTGCCGCCGTCAGTTCCCGGATCGGACGGGTCAGTGTACGCGCCAGAACCACGCCGACCACCAGGGCGACAATGGTGGCAGCGACTGCGCTCAGAACAGTCGCCACGGCAAGGCGTTGCAGCAGAGCGGCTTCGGCTACCCAGCGCGGATCGCTGAGCAGCGGGAGCGGGGGAGGACCGACGAAGAAGAAGTAGCCAATCACTTCGCCATCAGAACGCAGCGTCTCAGCCCGCGCAATCATCCCCGGCATCAGTTGCCGTCCGGGTCGGTACGGTCTTCGTCCATAAACGACAACGCCGTTCGTGTCTGCCAGCACCAGGTTCCGACTGTAAAAATCGAGTGGCGCTGTCCGTTCGAGCACCTGATCGACCCCCTGCCAGCTGCCATTCGTCTGATAGTGCGAGCGCAGTGCATTGAGGAGAATAGTACGATCACGGACGGAAAGAAAGAGATCGACCTCGGAACGGGTGCGCAACCCGACGATCAGCGCCACCATGAGTGATCCGATCAGTCCAACCAGCAGAAATGCCAGCGTCAGTTTGAGGGTTAGGGAGCGCATGGATATACCTGCTGCCGGGAGGTCTGGCGCAAGCCATACGGCGATGCCTCCAACCTCGTAACGAAAACGACGAATCGCGCGTAGCTCACATTACCGGTCTTTATCCGGTGCACGCGGCAACGCAAAACGATACCCCATGCCATACACCGTTTCGATATATCGGGGATGGCGTGGGTCTGGCTCGATCTTGGCGCGCAGATTACGAATATGGACATCAATCGTGCGTTCTGAGCCTTCGAACGCATCGCCAGAAACGCGGTCGAGCAGATCAAGGCGGGAAAATACCTGCCCCGGCGCAGCCATAAGCGTTGCCAGAATAGCGAACTCCGACGGTGTCAGATCGACGTAACGCCCACCGACGCGCACGGTACGACCGGTACGGTCGAGCACAATATCAGCAGCGCGCAGCATATCCGGCTCGAGCGGCGCCTGTTGGGTGCGACGCAGCACCGCGCGGATGCGAGCGATCAATTCACGCACATTGAACGGTTTGGTGACGTAGTCATCCGCACCAAGTTCCAGCCCCAGGATTTTGTCAGTATCTTCGATCTTCGCCGTCAGCACAATAACCGGCGTACGCGACTCCTTTGCAAAGGCGCGGAGGAACTCGTCCCCCCCCATCTCCGGCATCATGAGATCAAGAACGACCAGGTCGGGCTTTTCGACGCGCGCAACGTACAATGCGCGTCGTCCATCACCGGCTTGGACAACGTGAAACCCTTCCTGTTCAAGATAGAGCCGGAGCATGTCGCGCAGCGCCGGCTCATCATCAACAACCAGAATGGTGCTCATACTGTCTGTTTTGTTGCTGGACGCCGAAAAAGGATGTGCCGGGTGAACGGCAGTATTCCCGCAACCAGCGCAACAATCACGCCGATAACGATCAGATTTTTGAGCACTTCGACAACGCCACGCAGATCCGGCGCACGTTCCATCGCGTGGCGTCCGGCATCACCGGGGAACAACCCGCCCTGTTCAGCACGGTCAAAGAAGGCGTCAGGTCTCCGTCCGTTATAGTCTCTTCTCGCTTCGAGCCGTGTGCGATCCGGAGAGGCCAGCAGCGTATCGGCGAACTCTGTCTGCCGGAAAGCAACCAGCGCGCCGACGACAACCAGCGCAGCCGCCAGGATCGCAAGTACACGCCAGACCGTTCTCATGGCTGCACCTCCTGCTTCATAACCGACGCCGCTTCGATCGATGCAGATGGCGTGAACCATGCGGTCACAACACGACGTCCCGTAGCGATGATCCAGTTCCAGTGCAGCGCGATGTGCAGACTGATAAGGAATACGCTCGCATCGGATGCCAGATGATGGATCTGCCGCCAGACGCGATCCGGTTGCATGTGGATGCCGAGCCAGGGCAACGCTGTTTCCGAAATCATCAGTCCGGTAAACACCACGACGGTCATGAGAACGAAGAGCAGCACATTCAGTGCATAGTTAATGCGTGCGCTTCCGGTTGCCCGATCGAACAGTCGTCGTGTCACTCCGACAATCCATGACCAGTGAAGAACGAGATGGGTCACGATTGCTGCGCCGAATGCAATTCCCAACCATTCGTGAAAGGCAATGCCGGTGAAGCGTGGCGCCGTAGCGATCAGGAACGCAACGAGCAATGCACTATCGAGCGCCAGATTGAGCACGGTACGTCGTCGCGCATTCGATGAAGTATTGATCCTCATCATTATACCTCGCTATGGTGTGTATCGAATCGATACCGCCTGTATCGTAGCGAGGAGTTCTTCAGAGATTGTTAAGAGAGCGTGGGAATATCGTTTGGGTTGCGAAGTAGCGGATAAAAGTGGAGCACACGTAGTTAGCGAAGGCGTCGGAGAGGTGGTGTACCACGCATCTCCGACGCTGTGAAACATGTTACGGCTGGCGCACCTGTACGGTGACCGGAATCTGACCCGCCTTCTCGAAGGTCAGGGTCAGTTGCACGCTATCACCGGCATTCAGATCACGGGTCAGCCCGATAAGCATCACGTGGAAGCCACCCGGCTTCAGTTCGACCTGCCCGTTGGCGGGAATGTCGATACCACCCTCGACCGGTCGCATGCGCATGACGCCGCCTTCTTCAATGACGGTATGCAGTTCGATGGTTTTGGCGACATTACCGCTCGCGGCGATCAGTTTGTCGGGTTCGCTGCCAGTGTTGCGGATGATCATATACGCCGCGCTGTTCGCGCCGCTCATCTCCGTGTCGCTGTGACCGCCGTGCGCCATGCCCTGCTCCGGCGCTTTGGTCGGCTCCATACCACCGTACCCGCCACCGGACGGCGCCATCGTGGGTTGCTCCATGCCGCCCATCGCCCCACCTTCCATCTTCATTGCGCGCGCCCACGGATCGCTGATCTGGATCGTCGCGCCACCGGTGGCGCCGGTGTTCGCCGGCTGCGCCGGCGTGGTCGGCGATGTTGCAGTGCATGCAGCAAGCGCAAGTGCGCTTGCCAGAACGAAGCAATATCGGTACAGGTTCATCGTGTGTTCCCTCTTCCTGTTCTATGACAATACGCCTTCTATTACAATACGCCACAATCCTGTTCTGAGAAGCCAGAACCTCGAACCACAAAGCGGAAATCAGCGCAACGAGGCGCAGGATGGGGAATGGTACAGTGATTTGGGGGGTGGAACTGGCGGTTGCGGCGCATTGCCGTGGCGGTGCGGCTGGATATGTGGCAGCAGCGCCGAGATCAGCATAAGCGCGACTACCGGCATAAGCAACGTGATGACGCCCTCGTAAACGGCGCGCGGCATCTTCGGTTGCCGATCATGCATACCGGTCTGGTTATCAGGATGGACATCTACTGCCCCGTGGAGGTGGCACACAAAGCGAACTGCGCCAGACGGCGCGTGGCGGTATGTCTGATCCCCAATGATGGTACAGTGGAGAATGCAAAGCGCAGGGTTGAGGACTCCTAGCATCAGCGCCATCATTGCAGAACAACAGATACGAAGCAGCGCCGGCAGCGATTGCATTCGCACCGGATCAGGGAATCTTGCGCTGATCGAACCATGCGCCTGTGCCGTACCACGCTCCATGATTGTGCATTATACCACGAAGTTCTGGCACGATCCGGGTTTGCGAGGCAGTCGGAGGACAGGCAGATCGTGGGAAGGAGGGGTAGACACAGGCGGTACCTGTATCAGATCGCAGGATGGGGAAGACAGGGGCAGTACCTCTGTCTCCCCCTCGACGACGGATCACCGGTCATTCCAGTTGCGCCAGATCAGCGGCAATCGCTGCCAGGTGCTCCGGCGTCATTCTATCCGGCGCAAACCCCGCCATCTGCGCCAGCGTCAACCCCATCATCACTCCAACGCCTGCCTGTTCTGCGAATCCCGGCAGATGGCGTTCCAGCACACCACGCGCTCCTTCATGTTCGAGCAGTGCTTTGACCGGTGAGTCTATGCTCAGTTTCACCGGCGGTTTTGCCGGTCCGCCGAATGACACGGTCTCGCTCAGGCAGAATGGTGCGCGCGCCCGGATGTCCTGCGAGGAACTGCCGATCAGCACCTCGAACTCGCCCGCTTCTGCAACCCAGGCATGCTGCGCATCGTCCCAGTACGCCAGTGCTTCGCGGTCGAGATGCAACGTTACGGTTTGCGTTTCACCTGGTTGCAGCGCGACTTTGACGAAACCTTTCAGTTCCTTCTCCGGTCGCGCGACACGCGCCACTCTGTCACGAACGTAGAGCTGGACGACTTCCTGCCCGGCGACGCTGCCGGTGTTGGTCACATCCACCTGAACGGTGAGGCGCTCATTGGGTGCAAGCGTATCGGCGCTCAGGCGGAGATTGTCGTAGTGGAAGGTGGTATACGACAGACCAAAACCAAATGGGAAGAGCGGCGCAACTTTTTTCTTCTCGTAGTAGCGGTATCCGACGAAAATGCCTTCGCCGTAGCGAACCCGCCCATTCTCACCCGGATAGTTGATATATGCCGGATTGTCCTCTAGCCGTACTGGGAAGGTTTGCGGGAGCCGACCCGAAGGGTTGACATCACCGAACAGGACATCGGCAATGGCGTTACCGCATTCCTGACCGGGATACCACGCCTGGATGACACCAGCCACCTGTTCAAGCCAGGGCATCGTCACCGGTGAGCCGGTTTGCAATACCACCACGGTGCGCGGGTTGGCGTTCACCACACGCTCGATCAGTTCGACCTGCCTGCCGACCAGATCCATATGCGGGCGATCTCGCCCTTCACTCTCCCAATCGGCGTTCAGCCCAACGAAGACCAGCGCAACATCGGAGCGCGCTGCCAGCGCCGCTGCACGTTCAATCGCGTCTTCCGCGACCGGCGGCAGGTATCCCAGGCGCACCGCGGTAAGCATGGTTGCACCCTGAGAGCTGTATTCCAGACGCAGATCGTATGTACAACCGGCTTCGAGTGCAATCGGCGCGGTGACTTCGGTGCTGCCAGCACCAAAGTAGGTGTCGCCGCGTACCGGGTTTGTCCAGTTATCCACCAGCAAGGTATCATTCACGAACAGACGACTCACACCGGCGCTGATCAGGCTGAACGTATGGACGCCGCTTTCGGTCGGTGTAAACCGTGCGGTAAGGCGCGCCGAGAACTGACGGGGATCGACGCCGGGCGCGACCTCACCGAGCCAGACCTGCTCACTAGTCTCGACCGTCGCCCGATGCACCGGATCGCCAGTCAGGTCTGGCGAGTTGTAGTAGACAATCGTGAACCCACGTCCGCCGCCGTCGCCCGCTTCGACCAGTTTTCCATCAAGGCGGGGAAGCTGGCGATGGTTGGTGCACCCGATCTCGTATCCCAGGGTCGCACGATCACCAACCCGCGCCGCAATACCGTCGTAGGGCGTGATTGCATAATGCGCATTGACCTGGGCACTACCGCCGCCCATGATCTGCGCCGTTTTTGCGTTAGGTCCGATAATAGCGATAGACGAGAGGCTGGCAAGGTCGAGTGGCAGGATGCCGCCTTCGTTCTTAAGCAGCACGATCCCCTCAGCGGCAGCGCGTCGGATGAGTGCGCGATGTGCAGGTCGGTCGATTGCCTGTTCGGGGCGAATGTCCGGATTCTCGAATGCACCTGCACGGGCAATGGTGCGCAACATCCGGCGCGCTGACTCATCGATGGCTGCCAGGCTCACCTGTCCCTGTTCCACGGCGACGAGCAATCGTTCACCACGCCAGCGTGTCGGTCCCGGCATTTCGAGGTCCAGACCACCGGCGGCAGCCTCAACGACGCTCTTCGTGCCGAACCAGTCGGACATAACAATGCCATCGAACCCCCACTCGCGCTTGAGGATATCGATCAGCAGCGTTGGATGCTCACTAGCATAGATGCCATTGACACGGTTGTACGCCGCCATAACCGCCCACGTCCCGGCTTCCTGAACAGCCGCGCGAAACGGTGGCAGGTAGATTTCGCGCAGAGTGCGCTCATCGACTTCCGAACTGATAGTGTTGCGCTCGAACTCTGAGTCGTTGCAGACGTAGTGCTTGATCGTTGCGCCCACACCCCGCCGTTGCAGACCGGTAATGTAAGCGACTGCCATACGTGCGGAGAGATAGGGGTCTTCGGAATAGCACTCGAAGTTGCGCCCGTTGAGCGGCGAGCGGTGAATGTTGACGGTCGGCGCTAGCAAGAGATGCGCCTCTTTCGACTGCGCCTCTTCCGCCAGCGCTTCGCCCACCGCCTCCAGCAACGTGGTGTTCCATGTCGCTGCCAGCGCAATGCCGACCGGAAAGCACGCCGCTGTGATAGCGCCGCCGGCAAACCCGCCGGCGCCGCGCGCGCCGTTCGGTCCATCCGTGACTTTGATGGCGGGAATACCCAATCGCTCGATGGGGGTGGTTGTCCACATACTCGATCCCGCCAGCAGTGCGACTTTCTCCGCCAGCGTCATCTGTTGCAGGAGCGCATCGATGCGCGCTTCCATCTCCCTGGTGAGAGTGACCCCGGTGTCGGTCATGATGTGCTTCTCCTTCTGTGCTGTACGCAACGCTGATCGCCACAGGTCGGCGCCTTCCTGACTCTCATCAGATTCTCAATTTCCTTTGACACGTTCTGAATATATCATACCCTACACTTTGATCGGAGCATACAATCTCAGAGTTCAGTAAGGGGACGCTATACCTTATGAATCGCAACCGTATCGTGATCGTAGCCATTGCTGCACTGCTCATTGCTGGCGGGGGACTCTGGATTTTCAACAGCGTCCTGGGAGAGCCCCAACCCACTAGCGGTCCGATGACCGCCATCCCCATCGCGGATCAGCCCACCGCTGCGCCAGACCCAACTGCTGCACCGATTCCGGTGACACCCACAGCAGTCGCACAACCAACTGCGGCGCCTGTTGATCCGACGGTAGCGCCGACGGCGCCATCGGCGGCAACACCACCAAACCAGGCGATCCGCTACCAGATTGTCACCGACGAATCGACGGTCAGCTTCCGGATCGCCGAGGACCTGCGTGGTCAGCGGATTGAAGCGGTCGGCACCACGAATCAGGTTGCCGGTGAAATCGCAGTGAACCCCAGCGATCTGACCACAGCGCAGATCGGCGTAATCCGGGTGAATGCCCGCACCTTCACCACCGACAGCAGCAACCGTGATCGCGCAATCCGCAACTTTATTCTCAACACCGACCAGTATGAGTTCATTACATTCACTCCAAAAGTCATCGAAGGTTTGAGCGGCAGCGGTGCGCTCGATCAACCATTCACATTCACCATTCAGGGTGACCTGACGATTCGCGATATCACCCGTCCGGTTGTCTTCAAGGCATCAGTGCGCGCCGAGTCGGCTGAGCGACTGGTAGGCACAGCTACGGCAACGGTCAAACGGAGTGATTACAACCTCCAGATTCCGAGCGTGCCGTTTGTGGCGAATGTCAGCGACGACGTTGTATTGACGATCGATTTCGTGGCACTGGCGGTAATGCAGTAGCGCCTGATGTGCATAGTGCCGTTGTGGGCACGGGGGCACGGCAGCCCTCCTTCTCCCACGAGAGTTTACGGGCGGACGGAACATATGGGTCAACGCAACTTCTGCCGCACCGGGACGCTCCAGCGCGTGGCGCTGGTCGCCCCTCTCCTGCGGCACGGGAAAAGGGCCGGGGGTAAGGGCCCTCTCAGGTGTAGGGTTTTGGGGTTGTAAGCCCCCAGGTGGAAAGGCGTATTGAAGGCGCGGCATCCGTCTGGTCCGATGCGGGTTACTACGACCAGAGCTATACCAGGAGCACTGCACGCCTCGCCTCTCCGGATTATCGCCAGGGCAGCAGACCGTTCAGCCCACCTGCCGCAGCTGAGCAGACCCCAGGTCGGCAGGCTCAGCCGGTGGCGTCGCGGCATCCTGCTGGCCCGGCGCGGTGGTCTGACGCAGGTCGCGGTGTTCCTTGCCTA
>DAOUBK010000104.1:0-5006 GCA_034432635.1 Roseiflexus sp. | reverse complement strand
GCGGTCCGTTCGCCCGCCCCTCATCGCGGCGCTCACGGTAGCCGGTGCTGCGCTCGTCACGGCGGAAGTCGCGCGGTCTGTTCGCCTGCCCCTCGTCGCGGCGCTCGCGGTAGCCGGTGCTGCGCTCGTCGCGCCATGCCCCACGTCCAGCGCCCGAACCGTGCCTGTCGCGCTGCTCGCGGCGATTCTCGTCTCGTGCAGAATGGCGAACCTCGCGCGGCGGACGTTCATCACGGCGGGTTGGCTCGTTATTCCGTGGTCTGCGCCCTTCATCGATGACCGGCGTCGACATCTGCGCGCTTTCAACTTTCTCGTCGAGATCGGGCAGCGTTGTATCAATCGCCTGATCGCCCTTCTGCAACAATCGTGCCGATGGAGTAATGCGTCGTAACCGACGCCCGCCAGAAACCTGCTTCTCATCCTGTTCACGCCGACGCGGCTGTTCCGCTTCGGCGACCGCCACGTTTCGTTCGGCGTGGTCTCGCAACATATCAACCTCTTCATCAGTAAGAAAACGCCATGTACCACTTGGAAGGTCACCCAATGTCAGTGGACCTTCGCGCACACGGATCAACCGCTGCACCTCATACCCCAAAAGGCGCGCCACTTCACGAATCTGGCGTTTGCGCCCCTCGTGCAGGATGACGCGCACCCAGGCGCCATCGGGAGTACGTTCAATCAGTTCGACCCACGCCGGCGCAGTTTTCACTCCGTCGAGCTCAACACCAGTGCGCCAGGCGCGCAGTGCAGCCGGTGAGGGCGCCTCGTTCAGGAGCACGCGGTACTCTTTTTCAACCTGGTAACTCGGGTGGGTCAACTTCTGGGTTAGTTCACCATCGTCGGTCAACAGGAGCAACCCTTCCGAGTCATAATCCAGCCGACCTACCGGAAACAAACGCTGTTCCAGATTGACCAAATTGATGACGGTTGGACGCCCCTGTGGATCGTCGGTTGTGGAGACCACACCAGCCGGTTTGTGGAGCATCACGTAGGTGCGGTGATAGATTTTCCCTATGGGCCTGCCATCGACCAGGATCTCATCGTGTTCCGGGTCAACGCGTGTACCGGGAATGCGAACCACTTTCCCGTTGACCATGACGCGCCCGGCGGCAATATACTCTTCGCAATCACGCCGCGACGCAATGCCGGCGCTTGCCAGCACCTTCTGTAATCGTTCTGCACTCAAGGTTGGACCTGTCTCCTCAATTTGCGGGCTTTCATGCCATTCCGGCGTGTGCCGGCTTCTCTGTGCCCTGTTTTCTCGCCATGCGGCTTTCGCTTTCAGTATTCCGGCACAATGGGGGTGTCGGGAGAAAGCGCCGGAAGATCTCAGAAGGCTCACATTTCAAGCCATCACAATGTCTGCCTGTAAACGGACGTGCATGCCCCGTGGTTTGCTGGTTTCCCTGCGGCTCCGCGCCGGGGGACGACTGGCAGGTCTCGCTCCTTCATCCCAACGAGGAGTAATGGAGTGTGGACTCATTTCATTATACCACAGATTCAAAAGTACATATTGCTGCACAACGAAGAAGAGTTCTGGTCGCTGCGCACACGGATACGTCAGAATGGTGGTACAATTGGCACGCTGCGCCGGCGGCGGCGTATGCCGCCGGTTTTCCTTGCAACGCCGCCGCCAGCGGCGGCGCATGGAACGCTAGCATCGTTGCGGAATTTGTGATCTTCGGCGGGCAGACGTATCAAAGTGTTGGCGTCGGCGCGCAGATCAACATCTGCCACCGCCAGTGGCGACTATCCGCGCCTGCTGACAGCCATGCTGGCGATGGTGATAACCGTGATGGCGATCAACCGTCTTGTCTGGCGATGACTCTACCGACTTGCCGAGACTATGTATCGTATGGGATGACAATGCAGGGGGATATGGCGACGCTGAATGGTGCAGTGCTGGTTGAACTGCGCAATGTGGCGCAGCGCTATGGGCGCGGCGAGAAGCGTTTCGCCGCCATCGAGCATATCAATCTTACCATCCGTGAAAGGGAATTTGTCGCGCTGCTCGGTCCGTCGGGGTGTGGCAAGAGCACGTTGCTGCGCATTATTACCGGGCTGAACCAGCCAAGCGAGGGCGAGGTTCGCTACCGTGGCGTGCCATTGCGTGGGGTCAATCCGTATGCCACGATTGTGTTCCAGTCGTTTGCGCTTTTCCCGTGGTTGACCGTTGAGGCGAATGTGGCTATTGCGATGCGTGCACGTGGCATACCTGCGAAACAGGCGCACGACCGGGCAATCGAGCTGATCGATATGGTCGGTCTCGACGGCTTCGAGCAGGCATACCCGCGCGAACTGTCGGGCGGTATGCGCCAGAAAGTCGGGATTGCCCGTGCACTTGCGGCAAATCCCGAACTGCTCTGTCTCGACGAGCCGTTCAGCGCCCTCGACGTGCTGAGCGCCGAGACGTTGCGCGGCGAAGTGCTCGAACTCTGGACGGGCGGTCAACTCCAGATCCGCTCGGTATTGATGGTCAGCCATAACATCGAAGAAGCGATCTTCATGGCAGACCGGATAGTTGTGATGGATAAAGGTCCAGGGCGGATCGTTGCCGAAGTGTCGGTTACGCTGCCCCACCCGCGTGACCGTAAATCGGAAGCATTCGTTGCTCTGACGGACCGCGTCTACGGCATTCTCATGGGGCAGACGCAACCAGAGCACGTCGAGTTTGGCGCCGAACCGGGACAGGCCGGACGCACCCGCGCACTGCCCAACGCCGACGTGACCAAACTCGCCGGTTTACTCGAACATGTGAACAGTACCCCTGCTGAGCGTGATGATATTTATCAGCTGGCAGAAGATTTAGGACTGGATTTCAACAATCTACTGGCGCTGGTCGAAGCGGCCGAACTGCTTGGTTTTGCTCGTGTCGAAACCGGCGACCTGATCATTACACCGCTGGGAGAAGCGTTTGCCGACGCCGGCATTCTGGCGCGCAAAGAAATCTTCGCATCGCGTTTGCGACGCCTGCCCTTCTTCCGCTGGATGCTGCGCATGCTGGAAGCGTCGGGAGAACGGTCGTTGCGCCGCGAAGTGTTCCTCACAGCCCTGGAACGCGACTTTCCTCCCAACGAAGCGGAACTGCAAATCGACATCGCCAGCAAATGGGGACGCTATGCCGAACTGTTCGGTTACGACGATGCCCAGGGACGCTTCTTCCTAGAAGATGTAGCAGTTACCCTGTGATGAAGGGCAGGTTTACCCGGTAGGGACGATCAATCACCGGGCGAATGCGCAGCAACGTCGCACTGTTTGCGTCGGTCGAAATGTACAGGAACCCGTCTGGTCCCACAGTCACATCGCGCAAACGGCCGTACTGGCCGTTGATCAGGATCTCCTGATCCACAATCGTTCGATTGTGGATCTTCAAGCGATAGAGCCTGCCGGTTTTCAACGTTACGAAGAACAGGTCGCCATTCCATTCGGGAAAGGCGCTGCCGGTGTAAAAGACCATATCCGAGGTTGCGACGGTGCTATCGGTGTTGAACACCGTAACCGGCGCCATAAAATCGGGGATGCCGTCACAGTTCACCGTTCCCAGACAATACCGGGGCGGATTGCCCCATCCCCAGCCATAGTTGCGCCCGGCGATCAGAATGTTGAGCTCATCCATGATGTCTGGACCGTGCTCGGTGCTCCAGAGATCGCCGGTCGTCGGATGAAACGCCAGCCCCTGATGGTTGCGATGCCCCAGCGTCCAGACCAGCGAGCGGGGCGACTGATCCGTAGCGTAAAATGGGTTGTCAGTTGGGATGCTGCCGTCCTTGAAGATGCGGAATGTCTTGCCGGCAGTACTGTCGAGGTCCTGCGCCAGCAACGGGTTGAGTGCATCACCCATCGAGACGAACAGGTAACGGTTATCGGGTGAGACGATGACACGACAGCCGTCGTGGTGAGTAGCGCCAGCCATGTTGTCGATCAGGACGACCTCACTATGAACCACACCGGCGCCGGTATCGACGGTGAAGCGCGAGAGACGATTCTTGCGATTGTTATTCGTATCGAAGTAACTGTAGCAGATGTACGCCCAACTGTTGCTCGTAAAATCGGGGTCGAGTTCCATTCCCAGCATGCCCGCCTCGCTCTCGGCGCGAAACCGGGATGGCGGTAGACCGCTGAACGTTTGCACCTCGCCGGTTGCGAGATTCAGGGCGTACAGGCGACCGCTGTTGCGGGCAGTGAAGAACAGACGCCCATCAGGGGCAAAGTTTATGCTCCACGGACGATCGAGCCCTGTTTTGACCAATTCGATCGCATACAACGGTGCAGCATGGGTGATCGCGAACCCGTTCACCGGTACACACGCCACTACCAACAGAACCACTATCCTGAGCCGATGGCGCGCCATAGAGTTCTCTCCTGAAAAAGCAATGTATACAGGTTTCTCAGACGTAGTGCGGCACTGCTTATTTTTGCACCTCACGGCTACCAGTGCAACCCCCCAGGCAATAAGACAATAGTCCTGTTTTCGCCGTGGGCACAGCCTGCGCTGCGCCCCTCAGGCATGAGGCTACCTCCGGAGATGAATCTGTGTATACACACCCGACGGGAGGAGGTTCAGGAGTGGATGGAACACGCGAGCGTGTGCAGGCGAAGGGCTTGGGGGCGCTCCGGAGGCTCTCACCCCCGGATCACTCTCACGCGCACGCGGGAGAGGGGAGACGAGCGACCCGTGCTGCGGCGTCTTGATGCGGCAGAAGGTGCGTTGGCCCCTATGTTCGGTCTGCCCTTGAACGCTGGGGGTGGGAAGGCCCTCCGCCCTAGCCCGTCCTGGCTGGGGGTGGGAAGGCCCCCACCCTACCCCGCTCACAAGTGGAGGTTTTTTGTACAAGCTATGGCAAAGGGAGACCTGGTGGTATCCTCTTCTCCTCAAAAACCGCAAGGAGAGGAAAAGCATGGACAAGAATAGCCGCACCCAATGGCGCGGCGAAGGTGTATCCTTGTTGCTGTACATTGCGGGAACGGGCCTGACCGAGGAGGGCGGGTGCGGGTGTATAGCGTTG
>DAOUBK010000103.1:0-14724 GCA_034432635.1 Roseiflexus sp. | reverse complement strand
CTGCTGGGTGGCGAAGGGTTGTTCCTGACAACGCTGCGCGGACCGGGGCGCGTCTGGTTGCAGACGATGCCGACCACCAACCTCGCCAAAGCAATTGCGCCGTATATTGTGACAAGTTCGTCGTGAACGTGAGGAAGAGAGTGTGACCATGGTGCGACGCTTCTGGCACCAGAAGCGTCGCCTTTGTGCTTGATCCGTCAATCTTCGTTGACTACGTGAACAGTCGGGGTAGTCCCTAATTCAAACAGAATGTAGAGAAAGATCAATCCTGCGGCGATAATGAGCGCAACTATACCGAAGAAGGTGAGAAGTGCAGCAACCCCGATCTGCAACAGGGTTACAAGGATGGCGTAGAACAGGTTGGTCTTCCAGATAGTATATGCTATCAGTCCAACAACGATGATCCCGCCTGTCGTCATCAGGATCAGTCCGTTCAGTACATCTCCACCGCTTTGAGTTGCCTCGTTGTACCAGTATGATCCGCCAACAACAAGCAGGGCGGCTGCCAGCATAACAAGAGATGTTTTGAGAAAATCATAACCAAATCTATAATCAAGGTCGGCAACAAATTTCACGATGAGCGAGAAAATCAGTCGAATAATTGCGATAGCGATAATAATGCATACGATAACGCCAATAATGGTCAGAACCAGCATTGGTTTGCTCCTATGTGAGTAGAATGTTTTCCGCCGCGTCGGACGTATCACTGCGCTTGAGGTGCAATGTGCCGACGTCATAGTGCTAACCGCACGTTGAAATCGAGCGTCTACGGTCACCGCTGAATAAACGGGAGAATCTACCTATCACGTAGCCGGTTTTGAGATGGAATGCTCGCGGAATAAAGGCGGGCATTCTGCTGAGAAACGGCATGTGTCAACCGGCGCGCTCTGATCTTCTCCCACGTCACGCTCTCTGCGTCGGCTTCGCGGAAGCCGGTTGTGGTTGCAGCGTGCATGATCATCAGCAGACAGTGAGCCTCTGTGCTATACTTAACACGCAATGGCATTTGCCAAAGGAAGCATTCCCCGAGGACAGAGCACATGAGACTGGAACGGTTTACCGAGAAGGCGCAGGAAGCGTTCCACGATGCTCAGGAAATCATGCACGACCAGCACCACACCCAGCTGGACGTTGAGCATATTTTCCTAGCGATGCTACGACAGCGCGATGGGCTGACTGCGCGAGCAATTGCGCGTCTTGGCGTGGATGCCGAAATGGTGGCGCGGCGCGTCGAGCACGAGCTCGAAAAATCGCCCAAGGTGTATGGTCAGTACGGTTATGGCAATCAGGTATACATTACACCGCGCACGCAACGCCTGGTCAAGCGCGCCGAGGAAGAAGCCAATCGCCTGAATGATCAGTATGTCGGCATCGAGCATCTGCTGATTGCAATCAGCGGCGAGCGTGAAGGAGCGTCGTCGCGCGTTCTGAACAGTTTCGGCATCGATCAGGAGCGCATCTATCAGGCGCTGATGGATATTCGTGGGCATCAGCGCGCCGATAACCCCAGCGCCGAAGCACGCTACGAGGCGCTCTCGAAGTACTCCATCGACCTGACCGACCTGGCAGCGCAGGGGAAACTCGATCCGGTGATCGGACGTGATGCCGAAATCACGCGCGTTATCCGCATTCTCTGCCGGCGCACCAAGAATAATCCTGTCCTCGTCGGCGAAACCGGCGTCGGCAAAACAGCGATTGCCGAGGGTCTGGCGCAGCGTATCGCCAGCGGCGATGTGCCGCTGCCGTTGAAGAACCGCAGATTGCTGGCGCTCGATCTGGCAGGGATGGTTGCCGGCTCGAAGTTCCGCGGCGAGTTCGAGGAGCGTCTGAAGGCGGTTATGGACGAGGTGCGCAGCAGTGAAGGGCAGATTATCCTGTTCATTGACGAACTGCATACCGTGGTCGGTGCCGGTGCTGCGGTTGGTTCGATCGATGCTTCGAATATGCTGAAGCCAGCGCTCTCGCGTGGCGAAGTTCAGGTGATTGGCGCAACCACTATCGATGAGTATCGCAAGCACGTCGAAAAGGACGCAGCGCTCGAACGGCGCTTCAGCCCGGTGTTCGTGGAAGAACCCGACGTTGAAACGACGGTCGAGATGTTGCGTGGTCTGCGCAAACGCTATGAAGATCATCATCAACTGACGATCAGTGATGAGGCGCTGAAAGCGGCGGCGTATCTGTCGAGTCGCTACATTACCGATCGTTTCCTGCCTGACAAAGCGATCGACCTGATCGATGAGGCGTCTGCCAAACTGCGCATCGACATTTATTCGATGCCCAAGGCGCTGCGCGAACAGGAAGCCGAACTGAACCGCCTGCGCCGTGAAGAAGAGGAGGCAGGCGCGCGCCGTGAGTATGAACGCGCTGCTATCCTGCGGGCGCGCTATCTGCAACTCGAAACCGAGTTCGAGCGTGCGCGCAGCGAATGGCTCAAGAACTCGAACCTGGACGAGGTGGTCGATGAGGAAGATGTCGCCGCCATAGTTTCGAACTGGACGGGTATTCCGGTCAACCGCATGCTGGAAACTGAGCGCGAGAAATTGATCGACATGGAGGCGCGCCTCCACGAACGGGTGATCGGCCAACACGAGGCAATTGTCGCGCTTTCGGACGCAATCCGGCGTGCGCGCAGCGGTCTGAAGGACCCGCGGCGTCCGATCGGGAGTTTCATCTTTGTCGGTCCGACCGGCGTCGGCAAGACCGAACTCGCCAAAGCGCTCGCCGAGTTTCTCTTCGATAGCGAAGATGCGATGACGCGCGTCGATATGTCGGAGTTCCAGGAACGGCACACCGTGTCGCGCCTGATCGGCGCGCCGCCTGGCTATGTGGGGTATGAAGAAGCGGGGCAGTTGACCGAAAGCATCCGCCGCCGCCCTTACCAGGTGGTGCTGTTCGACGAGATCGAAAAAGCGCATCCCGACGTGTTCAATACATTACTGCAACTGCTCGACGATGGTCGCCTGACCGATGCGCAGGGTCATACGGTTGATTTCCGCAATACGGTGATCATCATGACCTCGAACGTCGGCACGGAACACGTGCGCCAGCAAAGCCTCGGTCTGGTACGCACCCACGACCGGAATGCTGAAGAGGCGGCGCGCGAGCGGGTGTTCGAGGCACTTCGTCAGGCATTCCGTCCCGAGTTCCTCAACCGGATCGACGAGATTATTGTCTTCCACGCGCTCACCGAACAGGAACTGATGCAGATCGTCGATCTGCTGGTGCGCGAGGTCGATGAGCGTCTGCGTGAGCAAGGGTTGACGCTCGAACTGACCTCGGCAGCCAGGACATTACTGGTGCGCGAAGGGTACAACCCGGCTTACGGTGCGCGTCCGCTCCGACGCACGGTGCAACGTCTGGTCGAAACGCCGCTGTCGCGCAACCTGCTGCGCGGTTTGTTCAAACCCGGCGATACTATCGTCGTCGATGTCGATCCGCAGACCGATACATTGACCTTCACGCGACGCGAGACGCTCGATCTCGAGGTAAAGAAGTCGGTCGAGCCGGTGAGCGGATGATCGGTGGACAACACGTGGGCTGGTTGGTGGCATGTTGCAGGTCCAATATGCCACCACACCTCCGCTCTTCGGCAACATCCACGCCTGTAGTCTGACCAATGCTACGATATATCCTTACCGGAAAGCGGCTGATCGCCACGTTTCTCGTCCTGATCGGCGCTGTGGCGCTGTGTGGATTGGGAATGTGGCAGCTTGACCGTCACTATCAGCGCGCTGCATTGAATGCGCGCATTGCCGCAGGGCTGGCGCAGTCGCCGGTGGCGCTGGAAACAGTGCGCGATCTTCAGTCGCTCGACTATCATCCGGTCATTGCGCGCGGCGAGTTCGACCCGACGCACGAGGTGCTGCTGCGAAACCGTTCGCTCAATGGGGTGACCGGCTACCACGTGATCACGCCGCTGCGTCTGAGCAATCGCAGTGAAGCGGTGCTCGTTGATCGCGGATGGATCCCGCTGACCGAGGCTTCTCCGGAAGCGCGGCGCAAATTTGCTCCTCCTGCCGGCGAGACGGTAGTGACCGGCATTGCCCGACAGTCCGAAACGTATGTCGGTGGACCGCAGGATCCGCCGTTGAGTCCGGAGCGACCACGCCTCGATGCCTGGTTTCGCGTTGATGTGGCGCGGATTCAGGAACAGACGTCCTATCCGCTACTACCGCTGTTCATCGAGGTACAGCCGATCCCAGGCGCAGAACCGACACTGCCGCAACCGGTTCCGCTGCCGGAACTCGATCAGGGACCACACCTGGGATATGCCATTCAGTGGTTTGCATTCGCCGGTATCCTGGTGGTCGGATACGTCGTCTTGCAGCGGAATACGTTGCAGGGCGAAGGGTGAACGCTACGGGCATCGACGCGAGCTTGCAATAGAACACAGGCACAGTAGCAGCACAGGACGTATTGCCATGGAACACTTCACTCTGCTTGATCTGCACGCTGGCGATGTACGGTTGCGTCTCTACCGTGGCGGAAGCGGCCCTGCAGTTGTGCTGGTGCACGGGTTGACCGACCACGCGCGCTACTGGGCGCCACTGGCACGCGCGCTGGCTATCGATTACGATGTGATTGCCTATGACGCGCGCGGGCACGGGTTATCCGATCCGTCACCCAACGGCTATCATCTCGACCTGCTCGCTGCCGATCTGACAGCACTGATTGAAGCCCTCGGATTGGTGCAACCGGCGGTTATCGGGCATTCGATGGGCGCATCGACGGCGGCAATCGCTGCATCGACCCGTCCCGGTATGTTCCGTTGCGTCATTCTGGAAGATCCGCCGTGGCGCAGCGCACTGCCCGCCGATATGCCGGACACGACAACCACACGCGCTCTGTGGCGCGAAGACCTGCTGGCAATGAAAACGATGGACGATGCGGCACTGCTGGCGCGGTGTCGCGCCGAGTCGCCAGGGTGGAGCGATGAAGACTATGCACTGTGGGTGGAGTCGAAGAAAGCCGTCAACCCTGATGCGCTCGATGTTCTGCCATCTTTTGTGCGTTTATGGCCCGAAGATGTGCGCCGGATCGACTGTCCGCTGCTTATCCTGACCGGTGATCCAGAGCGGGGCGCGCTTTTTGACCACGGCGCCGAACAGATCGTCCGGCAGGTGTGCCCCGATGCGCAGGTCGTGCGCATCCCCGGTACCGGGCATCAGGTGCGCCGTGAAGGGTTTGGGGCGTATCTCGACACTGTGCGACGTTTTCTGAACGATGCCGGATCGCGTTAGCGAGGCGGCGGCAGTTCACCGGAGGCTTCCAGCAGAGACACAATGGCGCCGGGATTGTCGATGATCGCATCAGGGTGAATGTCCGGCGGGAGCGGAAATTCAGGGCTGCGCACCCAGATGGCGCGCATGCCCGCCTGTTGTGCGCCACGGATGTCTTCTCTAGGATTATCGCCGACGAAGATGGCTTCTGTGGGACCGACGCCAAAATGTTCGAGGACACGGAGAAAAATCTGAGGGTGAGGTTTCCAGATGCTAGAGTCACCCGAAAAAACGGCGTACTCGATGTATGACCACAGCCCCACTGCTATCAGGTCTTCGCGGTGCAGGTCGCCGGGCCAGATGGTGTTGGAGATCAGACCGATGCGAACGCCACGCGCATGTAATTCCGCCAGCGCGATTGCCGCGCCGGGCATAGCGGAAACGCCATTGCGCAAGGGGCGGGCATAGTGGTGAACTGCCTCGATCAGCATGCTCTCCGAAAGATCCAGGTCGTGATCGGCTGCTCCGGCTGCAATCCAGTCAACTGCGCGCAGGTTGATATGCCCGCCGGTCGCCTGTTCCCATCCCTGCGCCAGGCGTTCGAACATCCGCGCCACAAACGCTTCTTCTCCGTCGGCGATGGGATGCCCCTGCGCTACCAGGTAGCGGTACAATCCGCGGATGCCACGTTCCTCGAACTCGCGCCAGGCACCGTTTCCAGGGCGCGGGTAGCGCAGCAGCGTTCCCCCCATGTCGAAAATAACCGCCCTGATCATGGCTTCCTCCCGGCTGCTTCGATGATCTGACGCAACCATTCCTGCCACGCGCGCCGGTTTTCGATGACGATCTGCCGTACCCGTTCCAGGTCGCCGTCCATCGCCGCCTGGTGCGAGAGTGCCAGCGACTCCTGAAACGCGCGCGCCATATCGGCGACAGCGCGACGCATCTCAGCATTCAGAGCGCGCTGTCGTTCGAGTTCGGATTGCAGATAGGCGATCAGGCGTCGTGCCTCATCGAGTGTCAGGTTCTCGTCTGGTTCCATCATCGTTACCTATGGCGCGTCGTCGCCAGAGTGCATACAGCAGCGGCATACCTGTCTGGTCGTATGCTGGCAGATAGCGGATTGTGATACCGCCAAATCCTTTTTTGAAACGATAGACGCCGTACAATGGGTCGTGCTGCGCTGCTGCTTCGAGGCGCGCGCGCGCGCCTGGATCGGCAGTGCCGGCAGCCTGCCCGATGGCGTCGGGGATGCCCCAGAAGTCGTACCGTGCAGCGCCGCGCGCGCGCGCCCACCGGATGGCGCGCCACTGAATGGCATGCTGGGCGCCGCACTGCAACCCATCGGTTGTTGAACCGCTGTACAGGTAGATCGCCAGCGCACCCCATACGGCCGTCATCGCAGTCGCCACCGGCGCGCCGCGATATTCCGCCAGCCATAAACGCACCGCATCGCCAAAGAGTTCCAGGACGCCAGCATAATAGGCGAGCGAGTGGATGGCAAACCCCGCGCGCGCGCTCGTTGTCTGCATGATGGCATAGAACGCATCGAGATCGGCAGGGGTGTGGCCCTCGCGCACCTCGACTCCTTCACGCAGTGCGCGCTTGATGTCGGCGCGATGACCCTTGCTCATTCCTGCCAGGAGACGTTCAGGTTCTGGCGCCAGGTCGAGATGGATTGTGCTGCGCGGTTGAATGGAGGGTGTCGGTTGCAGCTTGTGCGCGATCAGGAAGGAATGCAGCGCAGCGGCGCGCGGGTCGTGTTCCGTGATGTTTGGCTCGATGCGCACGAAGACTGCCCGACGGCGCCGTCCCAACCGCCTCAGATCATCCAGCAGCAGCGCATCGATGAGCGAGTCGCCGCAGAAGAGCGGACCACGCGGGACGTACAATGCGCTCAAACCGAACCGTCGTTTTTCCAGCGCCAGCGCGCCAGCCTGAATAGCGTCGCCGGCAACGACCGCGCGCAGGTGCGGTTTCCAGCCAAACCGCTCCTTGAGCGCTCCCCACCGCGACGATTGCAGCAGATGACCATTGGGATGCGCTGCCACGAACGCATCCCAGACTGCCCGATCAGGAGTGACAACCGTCGCCGGAACGACGGACGTTGCATTATCTGACTGTCGCTCGATCACGCAATCCGCCATATACGTTCAGCATACCCGTCGTGTGCCTGCCCCAGCGTTGCGTGGTATGCAGCGATTGCCGCTTCCATTGCCGCCGTTCCCCCGAACAGCGCGGCCATCTGGCTACGATACGCGGCGATTGCCGCAATTTTCTTCTGTAATGCTACCGCGTCGAACGTCAGATATCCGGCGACCAGGGTCTGGCCGATCTCCGCCAGTCGCTGTTCGACCGCTCCAGGCGACAGCGCATAGTTAATATCTTCGTAGAACGCAATGCGTTCCGGCGGGCATGCGATTGCACCCTCGAAGACTGCCAGATGGTCAACGTGATGACCGACGCCGAGCGGCGCATAGATCGTTGCCTGTGGTGCGTGCGCAATCAGCACGTCGATCAGGTCGCGCACCTGTGGCAGCAACGGGTCATCGGACACCGGGTGACGATAGAGGGTGGCGCGACTGTGGTATGCCTCTGGCATGCGGTAGATAGCATCGAGCCAGTCGGCATAGACATAATCGACGCCAAGGATGGTCATTGCCTCAGCATCCTCTGCCCGTCGAACGCGCACCACTTCATCGGGTGTCAGCCCCCACTCGGCATGAAACTCGATCGCCACTGCATTGAAGTCGGTTGCTGAGGGCGTTGCCGTGCATAGCGTAATGACCAGCGCCCGCTCCGGCGACGCAGCAATCGTTCCGCCGCACGAGAGCGCCACATCATCGAGGTGCGGCGAGAGATAGATCCGGGTATAGCGTGCCAGATCGACGCGACCGGCAAAATCGGTTGGACGGGTATTCATCGGGTTTTAGTTATTCCGCCAGTCGCCATCGAAGAAACCCTCTTCGAGCGTCAGTTCGTCGAGCGCCTCGGCGGCTGCCTGACTGCGCGCCTCGTCCTCGTTGCCACTGATGTGTTGCAGGGTGCGTCGCGCTGTTTCGCCGCCAATCTGCCCAAGCGCCCAGATCGCTGCCAGCGCCACCTCGGTATCGGCATCGCTGCACAGGCGCACAACGCGCGACACCAGCGAACGTGCAATGTCCGCCATTTCGCCGGCTGCGCGTGCCGCCTCATAGCGGAGTGCCGGGGACGGACTCTCGAGTTCACGGCTGACGATGGGTAGCCAGCGCGGCAGCATCGAGCGCCCCATGGCGACCAGGGCGCTTTCGCGCATTAACTGGTCACTGCTGGCATACGCCAGTTCGATCTGTTGTTGCACATCGTCGCTGGCAGCAAAATAGCCGGCGCTCTCGATAGCGCGCCGGCGTACTTCCGTCGATTGCGACGCATCGTGAATGATCGTCAGCAGCGCATCGTGCACCTGTTGCCCGTATTCCTCATCGAGTTCATCGATCTCCGCCATATAGGCGAAGCGACCGAGCGCCATGGCTGCAGCCGCGCGCACCTGATCGGCGGGGTCGTGCAGGAGTGCCAGCAACCGGCGCATGAACGGCAGGTCGGTGCACTCCCACAAACCTTCCACAGCGCTGACGCGAATCCCAGGGTCGGCATCATCGAGCAGCCACCGAAACATCATTGTGAAATCGAGGTCGATATTGTCCTCGGCGAGTTCGACCATCGCGTGTGCGATTTCGGTGCGTCGCCCGACGGGAATGCGTTGCCATGTTTCCCACAAGGCGTCGTGATCCTCAGGATCGAGCCCCGAGAGCGGGCGCAATTCACGCATCGAAAGATGCTCGCGCGCCACGAGGGCGCGCAGGTGAGCAGCAAGATCCATTGTTGTCGTCTCTTACTCCTCGTCGTCGAAATCCTCTTCGTCCGTCTCGTTGTCCTCTGCTTCTTCAGCCAGTGACGGCGGCGGCGTGTAGCGCCACCATCCCAGACGATCCTCATCGGGTCTGAAGGTGTCACCCTCCTTCAGGAGATGGGTCAGATACTCGCGCGACACCGGGCGCAGGACGTTCATTGCGACGAACAGGGCATCGAAGGGCGCTGCATACTGTGGCTTGGTGCGCGTGCCGACCAGCGTGCCGATCACTTCGAAGACATGTTCGAGCATCAGGTCGGCCTTGCGTCGTTCATTCATCGGGAAGGCTTTGAGGTTGCGCAATCGCCCGTACTGTTGCTGGTTCACCAGCATATCGGTATCGACGACGCAGGCGAACGAGATATTGGCAAAGGTGAATTTCGGCGTCTTCTTGGTTTCATCGAGCACCAGCAGGCGGTCCTGAGTTTCCGCCTGTTCTTCGTAGGTAATGGCGAATGTGCGCGGATCGTCGGTGCGCATCAGCGTGATAAGCGCACCGGGAACCAGATAATCGTGGAAGAGCGTCTCGAGTCCCTGCAACCATCCACCACGGTTCCCTGTCGGATAGCGCAACTCAACCAGCGTACTCACATAGTGCTGTGGCATTTCGACACGCAACACGGCGCTACGTTGATCGGCAAGCAGCGGTTGCGGTAGAAGCGCCGACAGTGCGCGGGTCAGCGGCAGGATGCCGTACTCCCACTCAAAGAATGTCAAAACATGGTTGACCTGCCCGGTCTTGTGGATCGCATCGATACTCTGCTCTGCCAGGCTATCGTCGAACCCTTCTTCGACATACCCGGCGAGTTGCCCCATCTCGCTGGCTTTGACGCGCCTGGTGCCGATAGCTGGCAGGTTCCGCACCGACCAGAGGCGCGCACCTTCCACGCCGACGAACTCGAAATCCTTTTCGCGGCTCAAACGATAGTTGAGTGCAAAGCGGAAGATCTCGTAATCGCTCTGGCGCGGATTGTGGTAGAAGATGTCGGCAATGATCTGCGTATCGAGGAGCGGCTCACCCACTTCCTTGATATAGTCGCTGATCCGCCGCAGATCGTTTTTGCCGAAACTCACCAGCGCTGCTTCGGGGAAAGCCTGATTGCCGAACAGCACCAACCGGCGGAGTGGATCGTTTTCAATTGCTGTGCGCAATTGCGACATGAGCGTCTGACCGTGTTGTGCCATCAACTCTTCGACCGAGCGGCGCAGATCGATCTGCAGACCATTCGGCAGCACGATCACCGTGTTGACCTGTGTGGCTTCGGTTGGCGGGACAACCGGTGGAGCAGCGACCTGCTTCTGTTCGATCGGACTCGCGACAACGACCGGTTCTTCCACCTGCAGCGCCGTATCGACGGCGGTCGGCGGAGCTTCGACCGGCACCTCGACCGTCACCGGTATCAGGCCGGCCTGTTGCTGCCAGTACTCAGAGATGAACACCGGCTCGACCGTCGTCAGCGCGGGGCGCGTCGTCGTCACCACGACGCTGATATCGTCCACAGGAAGCGGGTTTTCGGGATCGTGCAGGCGTTGTCTGAACGTATGAATGGTATCGACCTGCGGCGGGACATATCGCCCGCGCCGTGACGTTATGAAAATAACATCACCGTTGTTTTCCTGGCGCGTGAACACCTGACTGTTCACGCGCAGCGCCTCGTCGATCATGCGCGCTGCTTCGTCAGGGTCGATCTGACGCTGTCGGGCATAAAAATCCGCCAGGTTGCGCAGCGTCTGATGAATAGGCGTATCGAGTGCAAACAGCCGCCCCTGCGCCGTCATCAGGTGAAAGATTTCTTCCGCCAGTGATCGCTGCTCTTCGTTACCGGTAAACTTCGGACGCTCGATCATGCCTGTTGTTCTCCTGCGAGCATCAGCTCGCGCAGAATCTCAAGATAACGCTCCGTCAGGCTTTGCAGGTCTTGCGGTTGCCCCGTGGTGCGCACCTGCTGCGCCAGTTTGTCCAGCGCGGTTTCCCCGTAGATGATGTTCTTGCCATCCATCATGCCATCGATCCTGACTGATTGAGATCAAAACACGCAATGCGCAGCCCGACATAAGCGCCGATGCTGCGCTGAACACGTATTATACCACAAGCGCGCCTGTGCAACATGTGAAGGCGAAGAGGTGAAAAGACGGTTTGGTACGGTTTGACTTTTACGGTTGTTTGTGCGACAATGACCGCGTCCGGTACACGAACAGTTCGTTACGCGCCACTGGTCGTGAGCTCGTTAGAAGAACAAATGCAGGCACCGCGCTTCGGTCGGTAGCGACCGCAAGCACTTTGTGTTGCACAAGCGATATACATATTCGAATGCCATCAGAACGTCCAATCTATCCGTTTAGCGCGCTGGTCGGTCAGGAGCGTCTCAAACGCGCCCTCATTTTGAATGCGATTAACCCGCGGATCGGCGGCGTTCTAATCCGTGGTGAAAAGGGCACCGCAAAATCGACCGCAGTGCGCGGGCTGGCGCGCCTCTTGCCGCACATTACCGTCGTTGCCGACTGCCCGTACAGTTGCCCGCCGGATCGTCCGGCTATGATGTGTGAGACGTGTAGCGCGCGTTTACGCAATGGTGAAGAATTACCAGTGGCAGAACGTCCAACGCGCCTGGTTGAGTTGCCGGTCGCCGCATCAGAGGATCGCGTCGTCGGTTCGCTCGACCTTGAGCACGCGTTGACGGAAGGGCAGCGCCGTTTTGAACCAGGGTTGCTGGCGCAAGCGAATCGCGGGCTGCTGTATGTGGACGAAGTGAATCTGCTCGATGATCACCTCGTCGATGTGTTGCTCGACGCGGCTGCGATGGGGGTCAACACGGTCGAGCGTGAGGGCATCAGCGTCTCGCATCCGGCACGTTTCATTCTGGTTGGTACGATGAACCCTGAAGAGGGGGAATTACGTCCGCAGTTGCTCGACCGTTTCGGGCTAGTGGTCGAAATCAGCGGGCTGACCGATGTTGCCGGACGGGTGAAGGTCATCGAGCGCCGTCTGGCGTATGAGAGCGACCCCGACGCCTTTGTAGCGCAGTGGCAGAGTGAAGAAGATGCGCTGGCGCAGCGTATCATCGCAGCGCGCGCATTGCTTCCGGCAGTCACGATTTCACGCGGCGACATGGCAGCGGTGGCAGCGTTGGCACTCGAACTGGGGGTCGATGGACATCGCGCCGACCTCGCGATTCTTGAAACGGCGCGCACGCACGCAGCCTGGTCGGGGCGTACTCGTCTGACGGTCGAGGATATCCGGTTGGCGGCGGAACTGGCGCTGCCGCACCGGATGCGGCGGCAGCCGTTCACAGAAGTCCGGCTCGATGAGGCGCGCGTCGGGCAGATTCTGGAGCGGGTGAAGGGCGAGATGGGCGATGAGGCGCCTGCCGCCGGGAACGTAAAAAAAAAGTTGACAGCCTGAACAATGGTCAGCCGGATGGCAAGCGTCGGTCAGGCAAAGAGGGTGATGCCACACCTGCCATGCCTGCACTGACCGATGCTGATGCTGCTTCCGGTGGCGGTGACAGGGGACAGGGCGGTAAGACATTTGCAAACGACCCGACGTTCCAGCCACACAGGATCGAGGGTGCACGTGACCGGTTGCAGCGCCGGTCGCCCGGCAGACGCACACGTACCCGTACAACTCGTAAGCAGGGACGCTATATCACCAGTCGTCCGGCGGATCGGATTACCGACCTGGCGCTGGATGCGACCCTGCGCCAGGCTGCGCCGCATCAACGTCGGCGACGGGAGGAACGTGGCGCCGCTGAGTGCAAACGACGCATTGTTGTGCACCGGAGCGACCTGCGCCAGAAGGTGCGGGTGCGGAAAACCCGCAATGCGGTCTGCTTCGTGGTTGATGCCAGCTGGAGCATGGCGGCGGAAGAGCGGATGCGCGCAACGAAAGCGGCAGTCCTGTCACTGTTGCGCGATGCCTATCAGCGGCGCGACCGGGTTGGTCTGGTGTCGTTCCAGCGCGATTATGCCACGCTGCTGCTACCGCTGACCAACAGTGTCGAACTGGCGCAACGCCGGTTGCAGCAGATGCCGACCGGTGGCAAAACGCCGCTCTCGCGCGGCTTGTTGATGGGTTACGAAGTGCTGGAGCGCGCGCGCCGTCAGGACCCGGAGGTGATGCCGCTCATGGTGGTGTTGACCGATGGGCAGGCGAATGTGTCGATGAGCGATCTGCCGCCACAGGTGGAAAGTTATGCGCTCGCCGATTTCATTGCGTCGCAGTCGATACCGGCGGTCGTGATCGACACCGAGCATCCGATCTTCGAGCGCGGGCTGGCGCGCCAGCTGGCGCATCACCTGAAGGGCAGGTACTACCGGCTCGAAGAGGTGCAGGAACGCGGTCTCGCCGATCTGGTTCGAGCAGAGTTACGTGACCACGCGCGATAGTGTGTGGTTGACATATGGTAAATCACAGGCAACTAAACCAGGAGGACGGTTGGTCATGACCGATCAGGAGCGCCCCGTCGAAGAGCGGAATGAACTGCCGGAGGGTCTGCCGGCTGCTGCACCGGGTGTGGCAGTGGCGGAGGCAGAAGCGTCTCCTCAGCAGCAGGCAATAGAATCTCGCCCAATGACCGGAACGATAGATGACGCCGGGGCGCACGAAGCGAATGGAGGCGTCGCGTCGTCCGACGGCAGCGAAGGAGAGGCGCCAGCGCCGGTGGATGGCGACGCCGGGTCTGCAAGCGTAGCCACACCTGCTGCCGAAGAAGCGAGCTATCAGGCGCCGGCTGAGGAAACTCCAGGACGACCGCGACGGGTGAAAGACCTGGCGCCGGGCATGGAACTGGAAGGACGGGTGACCTCTATCGCGCTGTATGGCATTTTTGTGGATATTGGCGTCGGACGTGACGGTCTAGTGCATATTTCAGAAATGAGCGATACGCGGATTGAGTCACCCAGCGATCTTGTCAAGATCGGTGATACGGTCAAAGTGTGGGTCAAGAGCGTCGAACCCGACGGTCGGCGTATCAGTCTGACGATGCGCACAAAGGAGCGCAGTGCCGAACCACGCAGTGGTCGCAGCAAGAAGAAGCCGGAAGTCGATTACGAGAAACTTGCCGCGCTGCGAGTTGGTGACAATGTGGAAGGCACCGTGACAGGCATGGCGCCGTTTGGTGTGTTCGTCGATATTGGCGTCGGCAAAGACGGTCTGGTGCATGTTTCGGAGCTGGCGGAAGGACGTGTCGAAAAGGCAGAAGACGTAGTGCAGGTCGGGCAGACCTACACCTTCAAGGTGCTGGAAGTCGATGCAGCCGGTGCGCGGATCAGTCTGAGCCTGCGGCGGGCGCAGCGCGGGCAGAAACTCCAGCAACTGGAGAAAGGCCAGATCCTGGAAGGAACGATCAGCGGTCTGGCGCCGTTTGGGGCGTTCGTTGATATTGGTGTCGGGCGCGACGGGCTGGTGCATATCTCCGAACTGTCGAACACGCACGTGGCGCGGGTGGAGGATGTCGTCAAAGTTGGTGACAAAGTGCAGGTACGGGTGCTCGACGTCGATCTGCAGAGCAAGCGCATCAGCCTGAGTCTGCGGCTGGAGGATACGCCGCGTGAGCCTCCGCCCCGCGAAGAGCGTCCCCGCGAAGAGCGTCCGCGGGGGGAGCGTCCGCGGGGGGA
>DAOUBK010000102.1:0-6928 GCA_034432635.1 Roseiflexus sp. | reverse complement strand
ATCAACGAGAAACAAATCACGCCCAGGGTTATCGCTCAGTTGGTTCGGCTGCACGACTTTTGAACATGAGCCGAGTTAGCGATAACCTGCGCAAATACAAATGAAAGATGCCCCTCCTGTATGAACGAAGCCGAACGTCTTCAATCCGAGAACGATGCACTGCGGGTGCGCATCCGAGAGATTGAGCGGCAACTTCAGGGAGCCCGATCTTCTGCCTCTCCTGCTGGCTCCGACTATCTTTATGCGTTCCATGAAACAATGCTGGCGATCATGCATCGTCTGGACCTCAACGATGTGCTGGGGGCAATCGTTGAGCATGCTGCGTGTCTGGCGAGAACGGAGCACGGGTATATCTATCTTCGCGTAGCGGATGCTGAACTGATGGAGATGAAAGTTGGCATCGGCGGGTTTGCGTTGAGTCGTGGCAGTGTCATTGCTCCCGGCGAGGGGGTTTCCGGGCGCGTCTGGCAATCGGGTAAGCCGATGATGGTCGAGGATTACCGGTCATGGGAAGGGCGCATCACGCGGCTGGAGATGATCGATTTTGGTGCAGTGATTGCAGTACCGCTGAAGTTGCGCGGGGAGGTCATCGGGGTTTTGGGGGTGGCATATAACGCAGCAAATCCCTTCGATTTTCACACTATCGCAGCGCTCCTGGCTCGCTTCGCCGATCTTGCGGCAATTGCGATTGATAATGTAAAGTTGTACACCAGTGCACAGGAAGAACTCGCCGAGCGACGTCGCATCGAAGCGGAACTGCGCGCAAGTATCCGGCATCTGCACGACCTGTATGCACTCACAAAGCGGCAGGCGCGGGAATTGCGCCTGCTCGGACAGGTGCGTTCGGTACTGGCGCGGACGGTCGATCTTTCGGTCATCTTTTATTCGGTGGTCGAGGCAATCGCCAGAACCTTCGGCTACACGCAGGTCTGTATTTATCTGCGCGAACATGATGAATTGGTGTTGCAACATCAGGTTGGGTATTCGTTTATCTGGGAGCGTATTCCGCTCGGAAAGGGCATTATCAGTCGCACCATCCTGAGCAAACGACCGGCGCTGATTGCCGACGTGAGCACCGATAGCGATTTTCTCGGCGCGATTGAAGGGGTGGTGTCCGAAATTTGCGTACCGCTCTGGGAAGATGATAGGGTGATCGGGGCGCTCAACGTTGAAAGCATCAACGGTGTCGTGCTTACCGAAGACGATCTGTGTTTGATGGTGGAACTGGCAGAACATATCAACGTTGCTATCGAGCGCGCGCGGCTGTACGAGCGGCTATGGCAGCATGTTCAGCAACTCGATGCGCTGTACAGCATTATGGGCGATATTACCGGCAACCTCAATCTTGACAATGTGTTGCGGACGATTGTGACCCGCATGCTGACCCTGATACGCGCTGCGCATGGCGCGCTGGCGCTGTACGACGCACAGCAGAATCATCTCATCGTCCATCTCAGCGTCAATATGGACTACGATTATACCGGTGTGTGTCTGGTATTGGGTGAAGGAGTAATGGGGAAAGCGGCGCTCTTGCGCCAACCCATCGTCGTCAATGACTATAAGGCGTGGGGCGAACGTTCACTCAAGTGTGAAAAGGAGACGACAGCGAATGTCCTTGCAGTGCCACTGCTGGCAGGTGATGAACTGGTCGGTGCTATGAGCGCGGGAGACAGTGATCTCAAACGGATCTTCACCGCAGATGATATCCGGTTGCTCAGCATGTTCGCGCAACAGGCGACGATTGCGATCAAAAATGCTCGCCTGTTTGAGGAAGTGCAATATCTGGCGATCACCGATCCACTCACAGAATTGTACAACCGGCGGTATTTCCTGACCACAGCGCAACGTGAACTTGAACGCGCGCGCCGTCATCATCTGCCGCTGGTTGTGATTATCGCCGATCTCGACGATTTCAAGCGCATCAACGATACCTACGGTCATCCGGTCGGCGACCGCGTGCTTCAGACATTCAGCGGGCTTTTGCGCCGTGAATTGCGTTCTGTCGATCTACTGGCGCGCTATGGCGGGGAGGAGTTCATTCTGCTGTTGCCGGAGACGAACGAAAACGGAGGCGTGCGGGTTGTCGAGCGTTTGCGCCTGATGTTGAGCCAGACAACGATTGCCACCGGGCAGGGGGTTGCGCAGATAACGGCCAGTTTTGGTATGGCGGTATATGCCGAGCCTTTTGATGGAATGAGTATTGATACACTGGTTATGCGGGCGGATGAAGCGTTGCTCCGCGCCAAGCAGGCGGGGAAGAATCGGTTGGAGATCTGGCAGAACCAGACAAAAGACGAAGAGTGAGTAGTCGCCGGTGGCACGTCTCTCAGTTCCCGGTTCTCGCTTCTTTTTCCAGCCGCACCCACACGTGTTGTTCAAGCAAAATCCCCTCGCGAGTTGTGACGCGCAGACGCAACGTGTATTCCCCCGGTGCGTCGTCACCCGTCTGCCAGATGCCCAACACACCTTCCTGAATCGCCTCGCCGCGGGCAATCGTGCGCCAGCCTGCCTGCGGGCTGCGTCCAGGTGCGATTTCGAGCGCATAGACACCGAGAGCAGCGCCACGCACATACACCAGCGGACCGTGTACTGTTGTGTCGGTGATCGGTTGGGTGATCCGCGCGATGCTTCCCCCTTCGCGCCCGGTTGTGGCTTCTGGCGGCGGGCAATAGCGCTGCGGAGGTTGGGGAATCCCGTGAGATTCCGCCCAGTTCCGGAATGCTGGCGGATACACAACGAATGTGACCTGGCGAACACGTTCCGGTGGCGTGTATGATGTCGCCAGACAGTTGCCGTCATCGGAAACGCCAACGGTCAGGAGGGTCACATCGCTGGTGCGCGGTTCAGTGCCGGTGATGAATCGTTCGCTGATCGGTCGTGGACAGTGCTCACCCGTGAGTGCACCGGTGTCGGCGCAGATCGTCACTTCGCTGATCCCGTCCGGCGGCTCGAACGTCAGGATGGGGCGTCCTTCATGGTAGCGTTCCATAAGCGCGCGCCAGATGACTCCTGCGCCGTTCGATCCGGCAACTTCCTGCATCGGTGAGTTGTCGTTGTTGCCCACCCACACGCCTACGGTAATGTCGGGCGTGTATCCGACCGTCCAGGAATCGCGCCACTCGTTGCTAGTGCCGGTCTTGACCGCAGCCGGCCGGCCGTCGCGGAGTTCCATCACGTTGTTGCGACCGAACATGTACCGGCGCGCGGCATTGTCGCTGAGGATGTCGGTGATTAGATAGGCGATCTGTTCACCGTGCTCGCCGAGGGTCTGACGACCGGGGGTGTCGTTCAGAGTTTCGAGTGTTTCACCACGCGCATTGGTGACCTTCAGGATCGCTGTCGGGGGGCGATAGCGTCCGCCATTGCGAAAGGTATTGTACACCGCCGTCAGATCGAGCAGGCGCACCTCGCCGGCGCCGAGCGCCAGCGGCAAACCGTAACGCTGCGGGTCGTTCAGGGTGGTGATGCCCATGCGGTGGGCAAGCGATACGAAGTTTTCGACGCCAATATATTCGAGGGTTCGGACTGCCGGAATGTTGAGGGAGTTCGCCAGTGCCATGCGCAGGCGTTGTGGACCGTGGAAGGCATTGTCGTAGTTGCGCGGTGCATAGACGGTGCCATCGCCAGCAGGGTAGGTTACCGGCGTATCCCAGATGATCGTCGCCGGCGTCCATCCCTGCTGGAGTGCTGCGGCGTAAACCACCGGCTTGAGTGCAGAACCCGGCTGGCGCGGCGCGAGGGTGACATTCACCTGTCCGTCGATGGTTGGATCGTTGTGGTCGATACTGCCAACCATCGCAATAATCTGTGCGTCGGGCGTGAGCATTACCACGCCGGCGTTGGTTGCGTTGCGATCGCGCAGGGGTGTGTAGCCCGGTCCGCCTTCGCGGATCCATTGCTGGGCAATGCGCTCGGCTTCTGCCTGCCACTGTGGGTCGAGCGTCGTCACGACGCGCAATCCGCTACGATAGAGTGCCTCCGGTCCGTAGCGCTCTTCGAGCAGCCGGATGATGTAAAACACAAAGTGTGGCGCCGTGATGTCTCTGGCAACAGGGGCAAAAAGCAGCGGCTCTTCGAAGATCTCCTGCGCCTCTGTTGGGGTCAGATAGCCATATTTGACCATCAGATCGAGGGTGATGCGCTGACGCTGCTTCGCCCCGGCAAGATTGTGCAGCGGGTTGAGGTTCGTCGGGGATTGGGGAAGACCGGCGAGCAGGGTGGCTTCACCTGCTGAGAGTTCCCAGACGTGTTTACCGAAATAGGACTGCGCGGCAGCTTCGATGCCGTATGCCCGATTGCCGTAGTAGACTTCGTTCAGATACACGCTGAGGATCTGTTCTTTACTGTAGCGACGTGATACTTCGATCGCCAGAATGGCTTCGCGCAGTTTCCGGTCGAGCGAGAGGTCGTTGCGCTCATCAGGTGAGAGCAGGATGTTTCGCACCAGTTGCTGGGTAATCGTCGAACCGCCGCTGACGACTTCGCCCGCCTGATAGTTGAGGATCAATGCGCGCAGAATGCCGCGCAGATCGACGCCGGGATTGGTCCAGAAACCGGCATCTTCAACAGCGACAGTCGCATCGATCAGAATACGCGGAATGCGCTCGAACGGCACAACGGTGCGTTTGCCGCTCAGCGGATCGATCAGTTCGTAGAGCAGGGTTCCATCACGTGCATAGATGTACCCGGTTTCCGCCGGACGGTATCGCCCAATCTGCGCCGGATCGGGCAGGTCGCGGCTGTAGTGCTGGTATACGACGAAGACTGCCAGTGCCGCCAGGAGCGTCGTCACAATCGTCAATTTCACGAATGCCAGGCAGAGACACCAGAGAAAGCGAAGCAGCACAATCGAACGTCGCCGATGGGTCGAATTGCTTTTCGACTTGACCTGCATAGCCTGTTTCATGCGCTGAGCGGCGGGTAACGGACGGCGTTCAGGGAGCGGCTTCCAGCCAGGCAATCCATTCCTGTTCGAGCGTCGCCAGGTCTTTGCCGTACACGCCGCGATAATCTGCCGATCCCGGTGTTCCTGCTCCGGCAACGTACAGAGCGTCCAGACGTTCACGCCCATACTGGTCGATGAGGAACTCAACAAAACTTGCCCACTGATAGTAGAGCGCGTTCATCACCACGATGTCACGCTCGGCATAGTGGATTGCCAGAGGGTAAGCGATACCGTTCGCTCGCTGAGCGCGCACATAGCTGCGAAAATCGGGGTGTTCGTCAAGCCAGTAGACCCCTGCTCCCCATGTTGCCATGCCCTCAGACAGGATCAGATCGGCGCTCAGATGCCGCGATCCATACCGGTCCTGCTGGAGTTGATGCACATATTCATGCGCCAGTATTGCAAGCGCCCGTTCGGGTGCAATGGCATTGCACGTGAACACCTGAACCCGGCGCACGTCGGTGTAGGCTATGCCGCTCAGGGCGCATCCGGCATCCTCGATGAATGCAACAGTGAGTGGACCTGTCAGTTCGCTGCCGAATCGTGCAGCGACATACGCATACACGCGGTGCGCTTCATCATTGAGCCGATCGCGTGCGTCGATGTAGAGTCCCTTGTTCACAACGATGTTCAATGGTGCTACATCCGTAACCGGTACAGCCACAGCGCCGATAGTCGGTACTGATGGACTGACCGGCGACCAGCGTGACAGCACCGGTGGTTGGGGTTGTGCGAAGAGGAACAGCGCCGCGCATGCGACGAGCGCGAGGATTGCGATCCGGTTGAGTGATGTGAAACGGTTCATAGTGGCGTATATTGTAGCATGCAGGTTTGCGCCTGCTATAATATTTGCTATGCCGGAATTGCCCGAAGTTCAACTCGCTGCCGATAGCCTGGGAGCGCAGATCGTCGGTGCGCGGATAGTGTGTGTCGAGCGCCTCGACTGGCTCCGTATGGTCGAGACGCCATCACCCGAAGAGTTCATCGCGTTACTCGCCGGTCGTCAGGTGCGCGGGTGGGGGCGTCGCGCCAAGTGGATCCTGCTCGACCTGGATGGTGGATGGACACTGGCGTTGCACCTGCGTATGTCTGGCAGTCTGACGGTTCAACCGGCTGATGCAGCGCCCGATCTGCACACACATCTGGTGCTGCGCCTCGATAATGGTCGTCAGGTCTTCTTTCGCGACACGCGAAAATTCGGACGGGTACGGTTGCTGGATGCCGCCGGTCTGGCGGCGCTGAATGCGGCGCACGGCGACGAGCCGCTCTCTGAAGTGTTCACGGTCGAGCGCCTGGCGGAACTGTTGCGTCAGCGGAAACGGGCAATCAAACCGCTGTTGCTGGACCAATCGGTGATTGCGGGAATCGGAAACATCTACGCTGATGAAGCACTGTGGCGTGCCGGCATTCATCCATTGCGTCCGGCGTCCGACCTGAGCGCCGACGAAGTTGCGGCGCTCCACGATGCCATCCGCGCGGCGCTGTGGCAGGCGCTGAGCAATGGCGGCAGCACACTGCGCGACTATCGTAATTCATATGGGGCGCGTGGCACCAACCAGGATCATTTCAACGCCTATGATCGTGAGGGACAACCATGTCCGCGTTGCGGTGCGACGATCGTCAAAATGGTCGTTGCACAGCGCGGAACGCACTACTGCCCGGCGTGTCAGCGATGAGGCATGTCCCGTGTTCATCTGGTAGGGTTGTCGCTTTTCCTCTGCGCGCAGCAATACCACATCTCGTTGCACCGCGACCCTCGATCCCCACGGGGAAAAGGGCGGACAGAACATACGAGTGTGTGCAGAAGATAGGGCTTAGGGATGCTCTGGAGGCATTCACCCCTCTCAGGTGGAGGGTTTTTGCTAGGCCGCTTTCTGATGGGCTTGGTCGGTTGGCGGACGCGCGCCATGGGGGTCAAGACGTTTCGGCCAGGCTTCGGGGGGCACCTGCATAGACCGGAGCGCGTGCCCGTGGATCAACGCG
>DAOUBK010000101.1:0-64675 GCA_034432635.1 Roseiflexus sp. | reverse complement strand
CCCTGACGCGGCGCGGTCGCGCGGGGCGCACGTTTTTGTAGGAGGATCGCTATGCCCGTTCATTCCAGCCCATCCACGGACTGATCGTCTTCGTCGGCGGCGCGCCCTTGCTGTTGTGGGGAAACTACTGTTGCTTCTGATGCGTATCACGAAGGTGTACCCATACGCGACAGGGAGTATCTTCAATGACAGCCACGGTCTTTGCTCCGCTTGCCGGTCATCAGTACATGAACCTGACAACGTTTCGCAAGAGTGGTCAACCGGTGCCGACACCCGTCTGGTTTGCGCAGGAGGGTGATCGCATCTATGTAGTAACACAGGCTGATTCGGGGAAGGTAAAGCGCATTCGTGCAAATCCACGGGTGCAACTGACCCCCAGTGATGCACGCGGGAAGCCGCTGGGCGCCACAATCGAGGCGCAGGCGCGTATCCTTGCTCCTTCTGAAGGAGAAGCCGCGCGTCGCGCGCTGGCAAAGAAATATGGGGTGATGTTCCAGATGTTTGCCGCTCTCTGGAAATTGCGGCGCGCAACGCCGATCTTTCTTGAGATAACGCCGGTGATGTCCTGATTGATCGTTGTGTAACGGATTGTCACGCCGGTTGTTATGACACGCCGCATAACGTGGTATAATGCGCGCCCGATGCATATGAAGGAGTGCAGGCGTGTCATACTCGCTGGCGCTGGGACCTTTCCACCCTGCCTTGTCTGGTCCGCAGCGCTTCATTCTGCGCATTGTCGACGATCGCGTCGTCGATGTCGAGTATCAGAACGGGTTCAACGAGCGCGGTTGCGCTGAGCGATTACCACGGTTGTCTCTGCCCGATGCGCTGCACCTGGTTGCGCGGATTTGCGGTGAGTGCTCCTTTGCCCATTCACTGGCGTTCTGTCAGGCGATCGAGCAGCTGCAACAGCGAAGCGTGGGGGTGCGCGCTGCATTGATCCGGGTTGCAATCGCAGAGCTGGAGCGGACGGCTGCTCATATCCGTGCGGCGAGCGCGGTGTTACGCGCAATTGGTCTGGAGCAGCGCAGCCTTTTTCTCGATCATGCCTGTCAGCAGTTCCGTGATATGCTGGCGCTGATCACCGGTGGTCGCATTCCGCCGCCGGTCTGCGTACCGGGTGGTCTGTTGCGCGACCTGACGCCGGTTGACCGGCAGGCGTTGCTGACAATGTCGCCGGGGATGAGCGCCGGCCTTTATCGCTTCATTGATCGCCTCATCGATCAACGTTTCCTGCTCACACGTACTGTTGAGGTCGGGACGCTGCCACGCGCAGCAGCCGAGCAGTTCGGTGTGCGTGGTCCGCTGGCGCGAGCTTCCGGCATTCGTCGCGATGTCCGTGTTGATCAACCCTACGCAGCGTACAGTATGCTCGACGTACATCCGATCATTCAGGAAGGCGGCGATGTATACGCGCGTCTACTGGTGCTCTTGCTGGAAGCGTATGAAGGTGTCAAACTCGTCGAGTCTGCGCTGCAACGTCTCCCCGAAGAAGACCCGATCGTCGAACTACCGCACGAACTGCCGCGTGGTCAATCCTCCTCGGTTGTGGAGGGTCCTCGTGGCGCTATTCACTATACCCTCGAGAGCGATGGCGTGCGATTGACGCGGGTGCAGATCGATACGCCGCGTCAGTGTGATCGACTGCTGGCGCGCACACTGTTGAGCCGGGCGCAACTGGACGATGTAATCGCAATTCTGGCGTCGCTCGCTATGTGTGTCGCCTGCGCCGAGCAATAGGCTTATGGTTCCATTAGCGCTCATGCTACCTCTGATCGGTGCGGTTGTCTGTCTGGCGTTGGATCGTTTGGTTACCGCACGCCTGATAGGGCTGGGCGCTGCCGGTACGTTGTTTTTCGGCGCTATCCTGATGATTGTTGCGCGCCTTCAGGGATTGCTGCCGATGGTGGTTGACCACACCTGGTTGCAGTGGAGTAATGTATCGTTTCGGATCACGCTGGTCATCGATCCGCTGGGGTGGCTCCTGGCGTTGATGGCGTTGATCGGCGGCGCATTCGCTCTGCTGGGATCGGCGCTGGCGATCCCTCCCGATCTACGTGGTTTTGGCAGGTTGTTTGCAGCTCTGATCGTTGTTCCGGGCGTCGCCGCAATCGGCGCGTGCAGTCCGACGCTGCCAGTGCTGGCGTTCGCGCCGGTTGCCGTCGGTGTGGCATGGTTCGTTGCACTGCGATCCAGCAGTGTGCTGCCGGGATCGGATGCGCCACTCATTCTGGCGCTGTCTGGCAGCGCGGCGGCGTTGTTTCTCGTGGCAGGGCTGCTGAACGACGGTACCGGTGCGGCGTCGGGTGCGCCTATCCTAATGGTTGCAGGCATCCTGATATACGCCTGGACGCTCTGCGGTCTCCCACCAGCGTTTGGATCGCTTGCTGCGGTGTATCAGGCGCCGGCGCCGCTGGCTGTCGTGGCGCCGTTTGGTCTGCCGCTGATCGGGATGGCTGCATCGTTGCGGTTGCTGCCGGACTATCTAGCGCTACTGGAAGAGACGCACCTGATCATCATCGTGGTCATCGGCGTCCTGGCGTTTGTGCTGGCGGCTGCACGCGCATTGTGGACGCACTCGTTGCGTCAGACGGCAGCGGCGCAGCTGAGCGCTCAGGTTGCGCTGATCATCGTTTGCGCCGGAAGCGGCGAGGGCGCCTTCTTGCACGTGGCGCCCGCCCTGGCGATCAATGCGCTGATCTCGACTCTGGGGCTGGGGTTAAGTATTGCTGCACTCGAGCGTCGGAGCGGCGCCGATGATGTGACTGCGCTTACCCGGCATCCCGATAGTGCGTTGCATGTTGCATTCGTGGGGCTGATTGTATCAGCATCTTCGGTAGTGGGCATCCCCGGCGCCTGGGGATTCTGGACGCGGCTCTGGTTGTTCGATGCGATGCAGCGCTCTGCGCCATGGGCGGTGGCGCTGTTGCTTGCGGGGAGCAGTCTGCTGGCGCTGGTGATGCTGGCGCCGCTGGTGCGCTTCTGGCAGGCGGCAGGGTTTTCCCGGTCGCAATGGCGCGCCCATCCGGGCGACACACTGCCTGCGCTGGTGGGCGCATTGCTGGCGCTCATGGGCGCCGCTCCCCGTGCAGTATGGGACGTGGCGCTGGCGGCAATTCCGGCGCAGTTTGCACCGCTTACGGCGATACCCCGGTTTCCGTCATTGCCGGGATCGATCGCTGCAATGATCGCTGCGCTGCTCGTAATTACAGCGCCAGTAGCGCTGCGTCGCGTCCGGCAGCGTCGCGCACCACCGACGGAAGAGCCTCTGACAGCGGTATTGACCCCGGACACAACCGGCACGGCGTTGTACGGGCTGGTGTGGCTTGCAGCACCCGCAGCGCCCGAAACGATGCAGACCGGACTGGGGCGGGCTGCACTGCTGATCCGGCAGAGGCTGGCAGTGTTGGGGCGCCGTTACTATCTGGCAGTGGTCGTTTTTGCATTGATTGTTGTCATTCTTGTTTTTGCAGCGGGGTGATCGATGCCGACCTTCGCGATCAACTGGGCAATTGTCGGTCTGGCGGTCTCCAGCGGGATTGTGCTTCTGCTGCGCGACTGGCGGATTACCATTCCAGCGATGTTGATCAATTATCTCAGCGTTGCGTGGTTTCTGGCGCAGCAGCAGTTCATCACGCCCGATCTGACCGTCGGCGAGATTACGCTCAGCACGACGATTGTGGTCAAGATGATCACCGGCTTTGCTGCCAGCGCTATTCTGGCGATCACGGCAGTGACCTTTTCGCGGGAGTACAATCTGGAGGATCTCGACGAATTCTCGCTGGCGGAACTGCGCCGTGCGGCGCGGCGTGCGCAGCGACAGCGCGCCGGTGAACCGTTTCGCCTTGCCGAGTATGTTGTGCCGTTCTGGGCGCTGGTGCTTGCAGCGCTGGCGAGCGTTGCGCTTCCGCGCCTCTATCCAATCGGCAGTCAGACGGTCGATTTTGCCTGGTACTGGCTGGGGTTGACCGGACTGTTTACCATTGTGCTCGCCGGTGATACGTTGAAGATCGGTCTGGGGTTACTCCTGGTCGTCAGCAGTATCGATCTGGTCTATACCGCTATTGCCAGCACCGTTCAGGTGTTTCCGCTGGCGTTGTTGAGTCTGACCACAATCGTCCTCGCGCTGTCGGTCGCGTATTTGAGCGGATTGATGTATGGACGGCTCAAGACGCTCGATCTCAGTGTCCTGTACAAACCGTGACAACCATCGCTGTACGCCGGTGTCGGCGTCAGCGTATTCCGGCGGGATGTATGCCCTACGTGCTTCTCATAACCTTTCCTCTGGCGCTCGGTGCGAGTTGTTTCCTGCTGCGCCACGAGACGCGACTGGTCATTGGGGTGGCGATTGCCGCGCTGATTGCGCACTGTGCCCTGGTGATCCTCGCGCCGGTCGATCAGCCGGTGCGGTTGCTTGGTCTGACACTCAACCTCGATCCGCTTGGACGTTTGTTCCTTGCCGGTTTCCCGGCAGTAATCGCTTTGATGATACTGGCAACGTGGCGTTTGCCGCACGGCGAGCACTTCGTCTCAATGACGCTCATCATCATCGGTGTTGCGTCGGCGATGATCGTTTTGCTTCAGGAGCCGCTGATAGTGGCGCTGCTCCTGGTCAGCGCCGGGTTGATCTCTGTGCTTGCGATTGTTGATCTTCCACCCGGAACATCACGACTGGTGGAACCAAAAGTGATCGCGTCAGCACTCAAGTATCTGGTGCTCATGGCGCTGGCCGGTGCGCTAGCGTATCTCGGCTTCGTCCTGATCAATGTGTACCGTCCTGGCGTCACACCCGATCCGATCGCGCCGCGCCTCGTGCTGGCGCTTATTGTGGCGGCGTTTGGGTTACGCATGGCGCTTGTGCCATTTCATTCCTGGTTGCCGGATCTGGTTGAGGACGCTTCTCCGCTGGCGTCGGCGGTCATCGTTGTGGTGCTGAACACGACGGGACTGCTGTTTCTGATCAGCGTCTTGCAGTTCTTTCCAACCCTGGTAGCCGGAAACGAGCGTGAACTGGCGCTGTTGACCTGGCTGGGAGCGATTGCTGCGCTGGCCGGTGCATTACTAGCGCTTCTGCAGGATCGACCGCGACGCACTGCCGGGTATCTGGTCGTTTATAATACCGGAATGATCCTGTTCGGATTGGCGACGATCACGCCGGTTGGTCTGATGGGTGCGGTGTTCGAGGCATTCAACCAGATGCTGGCGGTTCCACTGTTGATGGTATCGCTGGTGCTGCTGGAACAACCGGATGGACGGCTACCGAAGGCGATGCGACGCGATATGCTCTGGCGCTGGCCCGTTGCTGGAAGCGGCTTATTGTGCAGCGGCGCAGCGTTGATCGGTTTGCCGCCGTTGAGTGGCTTTGCCGGTAAGATATTGCTGTACCAGGTTGCTGCATCCTACGGTGCACCCATGGTCGTGCTGTTGATCGGCGCGACACTGCTGGCATTGCTGGCGCTGGCGCGCGTCGCACGTGACTGGTTGATCGGCGCTCCCGAAGATCAAGCAGTGGCTGAGGCGCCAGTGTTGTCGGGCGCAACCGAACTCGATCTGCCGACCCGGCGCCGTCTGGCGTCCGAGCCGTTCATCACGGCAATTGTCGTGATGGCGCTGCTGGGGATCAGTCTGGCAATCGGAGTGTATCCGCAACCGCTGATCGCAACGATTGCCGATGTTATCAGTGGTCTGACCTTTGTACGGTTTTGACGTCGTGTGTTGAAGGTTGTTTCGTTTCTGGTTCCCGGCGCAGCACAGCATGAACAGGCACCGAAAGGAACAGCGCGTGATACGGGTCTACCGGTTCAACACCGGTTCGTGCGGCGGTTGTGATCTGGAAATCACTGCCGCAATCGCTGCCGCAGCCGATATTGACTGGGCAACGACACCCTGCGAGGCTGATGTGTTGCTGCTGACAGGCCCGTTGACGCCCGGCACGAGGACGGCGTTCATGGCGCTGCTTCAGGAGTTGGGGCACAGGGCGCTAATCTGTGCTATTGGACGGTGCGCTATCGACGGGTATCCGTTTGGACGCGGCGGGGTTGCTGTCGTTCCCAACCTGAAGGTAGATGTGGCGCTCAATGGTTGCCCGCCGACACCAGCGCAGATCATCGAAGCGATTCGTACAATTGCCGGGGAACCATAGGAAGACGCAGCAGGCGAGCAGTACCGCAGTATGCATATTGTTATCACACTGATTCTTGCAGTTCTCCTGGCGACAGGGCTGAGCATCGCCGTAACCCTGGCAATCAACGGCGCCGGTCTCGCGTTGCGTCTGCCGAAGCGACGTTTCCCGACGAGTATCGATAGTCTGGCGTCGGGCGCTAGCGTTATTCTGACCGTTCTGGCATATGTTGCGCTTCCCTGGCCCCTGCATCCGGCAGGCGCCTCTGCGTGGGTCGGGCGCCCGGCGCTGGTGTGGGCGCTTGTCGAAGGGGCATTCCTCGTGCCGGCGTTTGCCGGGCTCCTGGCGCCATCGCCGCTGGTGGCACGCGCAGCGCTTCGGGAAGCGCAGGTGAACATGGCTGGCCGCCTGGTGCTGTGGATTGTGGTTGGAAGTTCACTGTGGGGCGATGTGGGATGGGGTGCTCTCGAAGTTCTGGGACGGCTCTGCCTGTTCCTGGTAGGGGTGGTGGCTGTCGCTGCCGCCGCCGGTCTGGGTCCGTTCGCTCCGGATACCAGCCTGACGCCGTCTGGGGCGGAGGCAGGACTCGATGTCGGCGAACGGTGGCTGGCGCAGCTGGCGCGTCAGATGCGCGCAGGGCTGGCGCTGGCGCTGTTTGTAGTCGGCATTCTTCCTGGCTCGGACGTCGTTCAACCCTGGATCGCAGCGATGATGGCACTGGCGCTCCTGGCTGTGTTGCTTGCAGGGTTGCGCCAGGCGCGCCGTACCCTTCCACTGGCGTCGTTGCACACGACGATGCGCTGGTGCCTTCTGCGCGCCCTGCCTGTAGCATTGATTGTCAACGTCTATCTGCACCTGGCGGCAGGATAGAGTGTTCGGTTCCCGGTTCTCAGTTCCTGGTTCTCAGTTCTCTCATGGACGTCATAGCGCTCGAGAATGTCCACAAATCATACGACGGCATACCTGTACTGCGCGGTGTGTCGTTGCACGTGCCACGCGGCATCGTCTATGGGGTGCTGGGTCCAAACGGCGCAGGCAAAACGACCCTGATCCATCTCCTAGTCGGCTTTCTGCGTGCAGACCGCGGTATCGTGCGTGTTCTCGGCGATGAGAACCTGCATCGGGTCGATGGGCGGGTTGGTTACGTACCAGAACGTTTGCGCTACCATACGCGCTACACCGTGCGCGAGTATCTCTTCTACCTGGGGCAGTTCAGCGGACTTGCTGGCGCACTGCTGCGTCGGCGAGTTGACGAGGAAATCGAGGCGTGTGGTTTGATCGGCGTCGTCAACCGGCAGATGAGCGCCCTCACACGCGGGATGGTGCAGCGTGTCGGTTTTGCTCAGGCGCTGATCAGCCAGCCGGAACTGTTGCTGATCGATGAACCGACGTCTGAGCTCGACTCGGAAGGGCAACGCGACATTACCGATCTGCTCGGTACGATTCGCCAGCGCGGATGCACAATACTGATGGCGACGCATTTTTTCGATGAGGTGGATCTCCTGTGTGATCGTTTCGGCATTCTGCATGGCGGGCATATGATCGCGGAAGCCGAAACGCGAGCACTTCGCCGGTCGTCGAGGAGTGTCGTGATCACGGTCGTGGATCTGCCACCCGACGTAGCAGCGGCGCTGAGTGCGCTATCGACCGCAGTGTGTTGCAATCAGCGCGAAATAACCCTGGCGCCCAACACACCAGAATTGCAGGCGCAGGTCTTGCGGCTGTTGCTCGATCATGGGGTTTCCATCCTCTCCCTCGCGCCACGGTTCCACCCGGTCGAGGAGTTCTACCTCAGCGCCGTGCGTGGCGAGGCAGATCGTGATGGAAGGCTGGACGCACCTCCGCCTCCAGGTCTGTCAGGAACTGGAGACACATTGTTGCACGAGTTGCTGCGTCGGGAAGATCAACGGACGCAGGAAAGTCGGACGGACGAACCGTGATGCAGGCGTTGCTACGCACATTCTGGTTTGCCATCTTCACGCTGAGCGAATACCTGCGCTCGGGACGGATCGTGATTGAACTGGCGGCGACAGCCGCAGCCTATTATCTGTTCTTCCGTCGCTGGACGCTGCCGATGACGCCGGACTATTTCTTTTCGACGGCTGGTTTGTTCACACTGGGATTGACTGTGTACACAGGTTCGACCATCCTTGCGCTTGGCGACCGGCCCCAGGGATATGTGACTCTGGCGCGACGTTTGGGGCGCGGTCCGTATCTGATCGGTCTCTATCTCGCGGTTCTGGCAGTATCGTGGGGCGTGTATGGCATCATCTGTTTACTGATTGCACTCACGAACCCGGTGAGTGGTCTCAATATTGCCGGATGGACGCTGGGAACGCTGCCGCTGCTGCTGAACCTGGCAATGCTGGCGGCGCTACTGACTCTACTGACGCCGATTGTGCTGCCGGCGCCGTGGCGCCTGGCAGTTCTGGCACTGGTTGCACTGGCGTTTTCGGGGAACCTGATCGGCGGTTCAACAATGTCGACGCTGCCAGCGCCAGTGGCACTGGCGCTGGATGTTCTGCGCACCGTCTTGAGCACGCCACTACTGCCGGCTTTCACTGGTTTCGCCATATCGGTGAGCCGCGATTACAGCGGCGCTTCGGCGGTCGTTCCTGTTGCGCAGTTGTTCCTGGTGTTCGGACTGCTTTCGCTGGCAGTGTACTCATTTGCGCAGCGTGAGCTGATCTTTTCTACCTGACGCCTGGGTATTGTCGCTCAAACGTGCAGAATTGTCGAACTGCGTGCATATTGCGTGCGCGGGTATCGTGTAGAAACCGGCATTCGCCCTATAACCAGGCGACTGACTACGGGCCACTGATGCGAAGCCCGCCTTCGCGGGCTGTACAGACGTGCAACATTGTTCCGTCTGTATATGCGCACAGAACGTAATTCTGTCGAGAACGTAGAGATCAGGAGGTGTGATGTACTATCTGCGAACGTTCTTTCGCCTGCTCACCAGGTTGAGCAGGTTTCCGGGATATTTCATCCGCTTCTTCGGGTCTTATCCCCGTTCCGGGCATCGTCCTCCCGAACTTACGGAACTCGAGGTGCAATTCTATCGGGACGCCGGTCAAGACCCTGAGCGGGTTCGGAATCGGCAGTTCTCGACGTCGTTTCGTTCCGGGCGGGGATGAAATGACACAACCGACGCTGTAGAAGCGGATTTGCTACACCTCGTTGACAACCTCACGCCTGGCGAGCGACCTGTGCAGCGACACCACCATCTCGACGAGAGCGGCGACGTACACAGCCATCCGCTAGGCAGCCCAACGCACCGGTATCCTCATGCCGGTCAGACCTCCTGCTCTGTGTCCCTCCCGCACCATCCGTCTGCTGCGCCAGAACGGGTACGCCATCCGAACCATCCAGGAATTGCAGGGGCGCGCTGGGTGGATACAATCTGACGGGGTCTTTGCAAGACAAAGACCACGCTTGACATATCGCGCAGAGAAGCGTACATTGTGGCGGAGAGGTCTGCTATGATGATAGCGACACTATCCGACGATGATCGTCTGATTGCTGCGTGTCGGGCGCTTGCACATCCCGTCCGTCTTGCAATTGTGCGCTATGTTCAACGTCATCCACGCTGCATCGGCAACCAGATACAGTTACATCTGCCTGCGCAACTGGCACGTGCTCAGTCGACACTGTCGCAACATTTGAAGATCCTGTGTGCTGCCGGTCTGCTTCATGCCGAAGCGGAGGGACCGGCGACCTGCTATGTGCTGAACCAGGCGCAGTTCGACTGGCTCTGCCAGCAGATCAGGTCATTGCGCGATTGAGCAGCGTTATCGCCTGTACATCCTGATAATCCGCAGACACACTATGCCCGCTGCACAACGATATGCGCTGCTGATGATCGTCACAGCAGTCGTCGCAGTAATGACCGTATCCGTCGCGTATCGTGCCGTTCCCGATCGCGCATTCGCTGCCGATGATTTTCAATGGGTGCTGAATGTTCGAGATCGGTCGTTGCCGGAAGTTGCAGCGCGCGCCTTCGATGTGGGTGCTGCATCCCACTTCTACCGTCCGCTGGTCTGGTTGCTGCTATGGAGTGAATGGCAACTGTTCGGCTTCGATGCGCGCGCCTTTCATTTCCTTTCCCTAGCGCTGCACACGCTCAACGCAGCGCTCACCGGCGCCCTGGCATACCGCCTGATCAAGGCGCAGTCGCCGCTCGCGTCCATCGTCGGCTTCAGCGGGACGATGCTCTTCGTCGCGCTCCATCCGGCGCCGTTCGAGGCAGTGGTGTGGGTTTCGGCGCAGAGTGAACTCCTCGCTGCCTGCTTGCTCCTGCTTGCAGCGCATTGCTGGTGGAGCGCCGGAGGGTCCGATCAACAGGCGACGCATCGCTGGGGATGGCGTGTGGCTGCGACAGCGGTGCTGGCACTGGCGTTGCTGACGAAAGAGAGCGCAATCATCGGCCTGCCGTTGTTCGCGCTACTGGAATGGCAGGCGGCGCGTGCTGCGCGACGGCGCCCTGAGTGGTGTCCACTCGTTCTGCCGCTCCTGGTCACCGGCGCATATCTCGTTGTCGCACTCGATGTCGCTGCACGCAACGACGTGGTGCGCGCGCGCGGCTACGGTTTGGGCATCCAGGTTGTCCTCAACCCGCTCCGCAGTCTCGGTCTGATCGCTGTGCCGTTACCCGGCGTCGAGTATGGTCGGGAAGCGTGGTTGCCCCTGGCTGGCGCATTCGTGGTGCTCTCGTGCGCGGGCGTACTCTTCGTCTGCTGGCGACTCCGGAGCGGAGGAGCGTCTCTGCTGACCGGCTTCCTGGCGCTGATCCTGACCCTTATCCCTACCGCACCGTTCGCCTCGGCGCCTGATTCGCGCTACCTCTATCTGCCGGTTCTGGTAATCGCACTCCTCATCGGGGCAGGCGCATCAAAACTTGTCGGATGGATCACATCGTTGGGAACACATCGAACAGCGACCGGCGTGACCGGAAGCACAGGGGACAGTGCTGTCGGGCAGCGCATCCCATGGGAAGAGAGGCGCATCCCTATCCTACGCATATTCGTCGGTGCGGCAGCAATAGCGATTGTGACACTATCCGGCGCGCTGGCGGTGAATGAAATTCGAGGGCGCGAAGTTCGTTTTGCCGCCGGCGCGCGTCCTAGCGAAGAATTGCGCCTGTTCGCAGCGGCACAGTGCGCCGACGCTGTTTTCGAGCGCATCCTAGTGGTTGAGCCGCCAATCGCAGCGCCGCACGTCGAAGCGATCATTCATCTGAGTTGTGGCGTCCGCATCCACGCGATGGTCATTGGCACAGGCGATGTCGAGCGCGAATTGCGCCCGAATACGCTGGTCATCGCCTTCGATGGCGGTTTCCCGCGCGAACTGATACGCACATCGGCGGAATGAACGCTTCAGGAGACAGCGCGATAGCCCGCGGAGTCGTCTGTATACGTTATAATGAAAGCAGCGTTGCGCGTTTTCTCCACCAGAACAGTATGGTGCTGCATCAAAAGGCAGAAAACATGCCTTACCCTGCAGACATCAGCGTGGTAGCATCAGAACGACTGACGCGCTACCTGCCGATGGATATGTACGACCGCCTGAGTCATACTGCCGGTCGTGTTGACCTGCATTCCGTCTTTACGCATCTTGCAGCAGTGCGCGCGACCATTGCCACCTATCTGCCACGGCGGATCGTGCACCGCGCGCTGGATGAATATCTCTCTCCGCCCTGGTTGCAATGGATCGAAGGGTCGCTGCTGTTTGCCGATCTCTCCGGCTCGACAGTGCTGGCAGAACGTCTTGGCGTGCTGGGACGGGAAGGCATCGAACTGGTCACCGATTTTCTCAACGGTGTCTTCGCGCGCATGATCGATGTGATCCACGCATATGGCGGCGATCTGATTTCGTTCGGCGGCGATGCGCTCCTGGTGATGTTCGATGATGTCGATCATCCACGGACGGCCACGTGTGCAGCCGTAGACCTGCAGCGCGCTCTGCACGGTTTTGTGTGCCACGTCGCCAGCATCGGCGATTTCCCCGTTTATCTGCACATTGGGGTGGAGAGCGGTCAGGTAGCGCTGGTCAGCGCCGGGCAGTCCGAGTCGTGGCACTACGCGGCGCTTGGCGCGGTTGTCAACGGTGTGGCGCGCGCCGAGGCGCTGGCGGGTCCGGGCGAGATCGTTCTTGGGCGGCGCACACGTGAGCTGCTCGCCGATGTCGATGTCGTGGGCGATATGTTGCCATCAGGCTTCTTTCGCCTGCACACGACGATCAATGCAACCACCCCCTCGGGCGCCGAACGCCTTCGGACGGACACAATGAAAGCCGGTGAGACGCTTACCGACCTCCTGGACGATCTCGACCGTCTCAGTCCCTACCTGCCACCCGCACTGCTGAGCCGGATCATCGCCGTTCCGGACCAACCGCAGATCGAAGCCGATCTGCGACCGGTGACTGCGTTATTCGCGCAGGTCGTCGGACTTGAGGCGCTGGCGGAGGCGCTGCCGCCGGTGCAGTCTGCGCAACTGTTCGAGCGCTACATGGTTGCCATGCAATCCGCGATTGCGCGCTACGGTGGGGTGATCAACAAACTGGACGTGGCTGAGGAAGGCGTGAAACTGCTGGCAATTTTTGGCGCTCCGGCTGCGTATGAGGATCACGCCGAGCGAGCCGCGCACGCTGCACTGGCCATGCAGGAAGGTCTGCACGATGTAAATGCCCATATCGAAGCGATCCTGAGCGATCATGATGACTCTGGAGCTCGATCACAGTCTGCGGCGTCATCCCTGCTTCAGCAGCGCATCGGCTTGAATTCGGGGGTTGTCTTCGCCGGCAATGTCGGCAGCGCCACCCGCAAAGAGTACACCGTGATGGGTGACGCGGTCAATATCGCTGCACGGGTGATGAGCGCAGCGCCGTGGGGCGATGTGTGGTGCAGCCAGGCTTTGGGCAATAGCGCGTCCCGGATTGTGTGCGAGCCGCGTGGGAGTGTCGCGCTCAAGGGGAAGACGGAACCGCTCGAACTCTGCCGGGTCGTAAGCGAGCGCGACGGTGGTGAAGTGGCACGGTTGCTTCTGCGGGAAGCACACCCGCTCGTCGGGCGGGAGCGCGAACTCGCCTGGTTGAGCGGCGAACTCGATGCCGCGCGTGTCGGATCGGGGCGAGCCGTGCGTCTGGTCGGCGAGGCAGGGGTTGGCAAGAGCCGGCTGGTGGCGGCGCTCATCGAGATGGCGAACGAATGCAGGATGCGGGTAGTATCGGCGGCCTGTCTTTCCTACACGGCTACCATTCCTTACGCTGCATGGGGCGAATTGCTGAAATCGCTGTGTGGTCTGGTTGCCGGTGAGAGCAGCGAGGTGCGCGCAGCAAAGATCGCCGACCATCTCGCGGCGCTTGGTCCTGGTATGGACGAATGGTTGCCTTTGCTGGGTGACCTGGTGCGGCTCGATATTCCCGATAACCGGTTGACGCGTGGTCTGGATCCACAGTTGCGTCAGGAACGTCGCTTCGATCTGCTGGAACGCTTGCTGCTGCATGCCGCTTCGCGCGATCCGCTGCTGGTCATCTTCGAAGATCTGCACTGGGCGGATCCGGTCTCACTCGAACTCTGGCGGCGTGTTGCGCACGCAGTACGGCAGGCACCGGTTCTGCTGCTCGGCGCCCATCGCCCGACCCCTGCTCTGACCGGTGATGATCAGGCTGCCGTGCTTGAAGTGCGCGAATTGCCTGCCGACGACAGTGACCGCCTGGTCAAGATACTGGCCGGCGACGTGCCACTGCCAGAAACGTTGCGCTGTCAGATCGCTGCGCGGGCGGCGGGTAACCCGCTTTTCATGGCGGAACTGTTGCGTGTGGTGCTCGTGCAATCGAATCAGGCGTTGCTTCATAGCCTCGATAGCCTGCCCGACAGCTTAAACGGCTTGCTGCTGGCGCGTATCGATCGCCTCGACGAACATGCTCGCAATGTGCTGCGCGTGGCGTCGGTCATCGGGCAGCGGATACCGTTCGGTGTCTTACAGGCGATCCAGACGGTTGACCGCATTGCGCTGCTTCGTCAGTTAACCCATCTGGACGAGCAGGAAATCACGATTCTGGAACGGCTCGAACCGGAGCGGGTTCATACGTTCCGCCATGCGTTACTCCAGGAAGTCGCTTACCAGAGTATGCTCTACTCGCGGCGGCGCGAACTGCACGGTCGAATCGGCGAATACCTCGAACAGCGCTACGCCGACGACCTGGACGATTACTACGGTTTGCTGGCGCACCACTATCGTCTCAGTAACCGGCGCGACAAGGCAATCCACTATCTGTTGAAAGCTGGTCACGCAGCGCGTGCAGTCTTCGCCAACGAAGAGGCGTTGCAGTACTATGCCTGGGCTCTCGACGCACTGGCGGAAGACACCGACGACCCGCGCACATGGGAGACGCGCACAGCAATTGCCGACGTGGAAGCCACACTCGGTCATTACGACAAAGCGCTGCTGCATCTTGCGCACATCCTCGAAACGCCCGGCATTCCGCCGGATGTGGCGCAGCAGGCGTACCATCGGCGTGGCGCCGTACTCGAAAAACAGGGGATGTACGCCGCGGCGCTGGAGGCGCTGGAGCAGGCCATGCTCGTCGTGCGCACGCATCCGACCGAAGTGGCGCCGCTGGCAATGGCGCACATTAACGCCGACATCGCCCTTGTGCGGCGACGACGCGGTGAATATGATCTGGCGCTGGTAGCGTGCGAGGAAGGACTGGCGGCATTGCACACCGCCGTTCGAACGGTGGAGAACGAACAGATCGAAGCCCGGTTACATGCCGAGAGCGGTTCGGTGCTGACCTTGCGTGGTGAATACGCTCGTGCACGTGAGTTCTTTGAACGGAGCCTGCGGGTGCGCGAGTCAATCGACGATCTGCCGGGCATGATCGCCTCGCACAACAATATCGGTTACCTCTGGCAGTTGCAGAGCGACCACGAGCGAGCGCTCGAACATTACCGCGTGGCTGAGACGCTGGCGCGCAAGATCGGGTTACAGTACGCGATTGTCTATGCTCTGGGCAATATCGCCTACTCTCTTACCATTCTCGGTCAGTACGCCGAAGCCGAAGCCTGCTGCGCAGAAGCGCTGGAACTATCGCGCCGCCTGCACGCACAGTTGACAACAGCGCAGTTGCTCAACACCCTTGGCATCATTCACTACCGTCGCGGCGACTGTGAGCGCGCACGGGCAGTCTTCGAGGAGGCGCTGCAGTCGCACCACGCACTCGGCAGCACCGATCAGGAGGCAAACACACTCGTCCATCTGGCGCAGACGTACAGTGCGCTGGGCGATCCTCGTCAGGCTGCCGAACTTGCCCGCCGTGTACTGGCGACTGCTGAGGCGCTTCAGGCGCCGTTGCTGCGGATCGAGGCACTCAACGCGCTGGCAGAAGCGATGATCGGGTATGGCGATCGGGAGTCGGCGGCAGCGTATGCCGATCAGGCGGTCGAGTTGAGTCGCTCCCTCGGCGCCGACGATCTGATGGCAATTGCGCTGCGGTTGCGCGGCGAGGCAACCGTCGCCGGCAGATATTCCTGGCAGGAAGATTTTATCGGCAGTGCGACGCTGTGCGAAGCGGTTCGAGATCGCTTCGAACTGGCGCGCACCTGGCAGGCATATGGCGCTGCACTGCTCCGGACCAGTAACCTGAACGAAGGAATTGCGTATCTAAAACGAGCATTCGATACGTTTACATTGACAGGCGCCGATGGAGAAGTGCGCCGGATGCGCAGTATGTATCACGATATGCTCGGGCTGTAGCGCATGTTTCGTTCAGAAAGGAGCAGTGCCATGTCTCAGTCGGAAGTCGAACGGGTCATCGGGCGGGCAGTGACGGATCCGGAGTTTCGCCAGGCATTGATCGAGAATGCGCGCGAGGCATGCAAAGAATACGATCTGACGGAAGAAGAACTCGATGCGCTGGAAAAACTGGATAGTACAAGTCTTCAGGCGTTCGCCGTCACACTCGATCAGCGGTTGTCGAAGCGTGGCGGCACAGGTTTAATGTGAAGGGTCGATGGCATAAAAGCGGGTAGGCAGGAGCGCTGCCTTCGCTTACCCGCTTCGACGTATCGGAGACAATCATCGTCAGCGCACAGCCGGCATGCAGGCGCTCGCCGTTTCTCCGACCGCACATCGTCACTCGTTCGCAGAGCCTGTCCGAAACATCCGGGGTAGGCAAAGGCTCTGCCTTCGCCTACCCAATGGATAGACTCTGTTTTGTGGAGATAAACAGCATGACTACTTGTCTCATGCAACTGTTCGACTTCACCCTCGAAGACCTGGCTTACAACCGCAGCGTGAATTGTCGCCGCGTCAATCGGTGCGCGTGACGAATGACCGCCGCGCCCTAAAACGATTGCTGACTGCCATAGGCTTTGGAATAATCGGTGTCCTCGGTTAGCTGCTGGCAGTAATGGGCTGGCTGGAGCTCGCCACAGATAGCGCCACCGGCGTGGGTATGCTCGCCGGTGCAGGGATTGTCGCTCTGGCAGGTGCGCCATTCCTCGTCCAGCGTACCCGTCGCAACAGCAACAACAACCCTACTAGCACCTATGTTGCTACCGAACTACACCTGGGGGCAACATCTACACGGTGCCGGACGAAGCCTTTTCCGAACTGGAAGACGGCGCCTTCTATGCCATCTATTACTGGGACGGCTTGAACCAGATCTTTTCGCTGGAAAAGGTGTAACCAATTGCAGGTATTATCGTCGTTCAAACTCTATCGACAAATGCACGGTTGTGTACTTTCACATCGACTTTGCGCAGTTCGTTGATCGCGTGCACCAGATGGCGGGCATAGCGACGGAAGGCTTCTTCGCCCTTCTCTGCTGTGGCGCGTAGCGGGTTGCCGATCACGCCCGTATCGTTGAACTCATCGTGATCCATCGGAAACTGAAAGTACTGATACCCTTCAAACTCGACGTCCGGTGCACCGTCGGCCTTCTTGAAGGATGGCGGAAACCATGCTGGGATGTGGGTCTCCGTCTTCGCTGCGCGCTCCATCCGCACCAGTTTCGGATTGTGAGCAAGCATTTGTGAGGTTTCAAGTTCGCTGGCGTGCCAGCCGGGAGTTTCTTCTGGCGGGTTCTCCATCAAGTCTTTGATCAGTCCCATGTAACGTTCCGCATACGGCTTGTAGAACCCGACCAGTGCTCCGGTTTCGTAACGGATGCGCCGCAGTAACGGGTCGATGATCTTGACATTCGAACCATGCCCGTTGACAAAGATAAGGCGATTGAAACCGTGATGGATGAGGCTGCGAGCAATGTCATACAGCAGGTTGAGCAATGTCTCGGCACGCACCGTGATCGTGCCAGCGCCGAGGCCGGGTGGACGCATGTGCTGCGGTGAGTAACCCATCCAGACGACCGGTGTATACAGCACGTCCGCTGCCTCTGCTGCTCGTCGACTGACCTCCAGTGCTGTTACAGTGTCGGTAGAGAGCGGTAGATGCGGTCCGTGCTGTTCAGTACTGGCCATAGGAATAAGGATGGTATCATCACGTTGAAGATACGCCTGAATATCTGGCATACACAGGTCTGCCAGACAATGGGATATCAGTTTGTCGGTCATGTGAGCATACCTCCGTTGTTCGCTCAGACAGGTCGGCGTCAGGCAGGTTGTGCCGGTCGTTTACGCATCAGTTCCAGGAATGCCGCAGCAACGGCGCGCGCAAATGTTTCGTCGTTGATATGTGCGTCGATCTCGTGCAGAGAGATCTCGGGACGCAGGTTGGTACGCAGAGCAGCGCGGAAGGCAGCATCGGCAGCGGGGTCGTAGAATACTCCGCCAGGCATATTTGGCACAGAAAGACCTCCCAGCGGCACCAGTACGGTGACCGGACCACGCGCGGCATTCAGTTTGCGGGCAATCGTTGCACCGACTTCTTCCATCTCGCTGCGGTTCAAACGTATCAACGTAAATTCGGGATTGTGATAGTATGCCGGTCGGTTACGTAGAGATTCCGGAACGGCGTGTTGCGGCCCATGGCAGGCGAAATCCACGCACCCCGGCACGACAAGTTGCGGCAGTCCAAGTGCTCCAGCGCGCTCCAATCGTTCTGGAGCGGACTGGAAACCGCCGAGCAATGGTTCGGACAGTTCATTGAGGGTGTAGTCAATTACACCGACGAACATCCCGGTGTCCAGCAACTCTTCCATGATCGGTCCACCCACACCGTTCGAGTGAAAGATGACCGTTTCATATCCATGCTGAGCCAGCACCTCTTTGACGATCATCATTCCTCTGGTTGTATTACCGAGCATGGTGGCAGCGACATAAGCCTGAGAGGTGAGACCCGGATCGTGCGACCGGAGAGCAGCATGACGAATGGATGGAGGTTGAATGTCGGTTTGCGGTTCTCCCGCTTCATTGCCTGCCGGTTTCGTCACAGCCTCACGGCTTGCGCCGTACAGCAGCATTCCAGCCATCGCCGCTGCTGCATTGTCGAAGATTGTTCGACTGATTGGGTTGATACCGAGAATATCAACAATCGAGTGCAGCACCATCACATCGCGTCGCCCGACGAGTGGACCGAAACGGCGCATGCCGGAAGCGATCGGTGAGACGATGATTTTTGGAACACCGATGGGCAATACACGGGTTGCTGCTGCACCAAGCACGGCGCCTTCCGCCCCGCCGAGGCAGATTACTCCATGGAAACGTCCGGCAGCAAAGAGATCCGCCGCCAGCTTTTCAACGCCACGAATCATGCGCTCAACTGCGGCGCCGCGAGTTCCGATCGTCTGGAGCGTGTTGAGATCATAGCCAGCGGCGCGCGCTACTTCCGTGCGGGTGATGTCAGCCTCACAGCCAAGCGGCTCGCCGAGTATTCCAGAATCGAGCACCAGCGCACCCAGCCCGAGCGCCCGACACCGGTCGCGCAGGTAGGCTATTTCGCGCCCTTTCGTGTCGAGTGTACCAATGAGCAGGACTGACTTCATCGGAGTTCAGCGTTGAGAGTTCAGCATTCTCGGTAATGAAAGAGAATGCTGAACTCTGAAGAGATTACAGGTATTTTCGCAACGTTTTGATGCTTTCCTCGACCAGCCAGGAGTAAAACTCTTCGGAGAGAATGCCAGAGCCGTGGGCTTCGATAAACTTGAGTTGTTCAGGCGCTAACGTGGCATCTGCGGCGGCAAGTGCATTCTTGTACGGATTAGCCGGTGTTCGATCAATCGGTGGAACGAATTCGACCGTTAGTGATCCGTCGTAACCAATCTGTTTACAGGTGTTGATCAGTCGTTCCCAGTCAATCGCGCCCATACCACACGCCATCCGGTTGTTATCGGCTACGTGGAGGTCGTACAGTTGCAAGCCGGCATTCTCAATGGCTTTGAACATGTTTGCCTCTTCCATATTCATATGGTATACATCAAGGCAGACACCCACGTCCGGTCCGACTTCTTGAGCCAGCAGCAATGCCTGATCATGCCGGTTGAGAAAGTTGGTTTCGAAGCGATTGAGCGGCTCAATTGCGATGCGCACACCGACCTTGTTGGCAAAATCACGTACTTCCTTCAACCCTTCAATCGCCCATTGCCACTCCTCTTCTGGCGAGGCCATCGGTTTCACCTTGCCGACCTCTGAAGGGACGATACTCATCGTACTTCCGTCCAGATCGGCGACCATTTGAACGCAGTTTTTCAAATACTCAACCGACCGTGCGCGTACTGCGGGGTCGGCGTGGATCAGGTCGCGTCCGGTAAACATGAGGCTGATCGAGCCGTAACAGCGGATGCCGTTCTCTTTGAGCATTTGCTTGACGGCCTTAACACCAGGCGCACCGGGAGAAAGTTCGACACTGTCGTAGCTGATCTCAATGCTGTCGTAGCCATACTTTGCAAGCCGTCGAATGGTCGTCTCGACCGGCTCGGCCCGCATCCAGTTGTGCATGGAAACCTGCATCGTTGCATCTCCTTTAGGCTAAGATCTTGGAAGTACAGGCTTACACCCACGTATAAGCCTCAAGTCCCTACCTGTGAGTCGCTCAGCTGCTCTGCCAGCAAACTGTACAATCCCCGTACATCGAACCCGTCCGTCACCGTTCGTAGATGTGCAAGTGTTTCGGGCGCCTCAGTCACCAGCATGGCAGCACCGGTGCACATTGCATCGTTCAGCACGGTCCGCGCCATTTGTGCTGCCAGTACCGGCTGTGTCCATGGAAGCCCGCCGCTTGCTCCGGCACTCATCGCCCGTCGTTCACGCCAGAGTGTCTCGTGAAGGGTCATCCCTATCAATCGCAGGAGTCGACGTGGCGCAGATCCGTGTCCTTCCAGCCGCGGCGCCTGCGCCGGATCGTGGTACACTGCTTCGCGTGTGAGCGGACGAAATGCAAGTCGCCCCGTGTCTACCAGTCGAACCAGCAGCACCGTCAGTTCAACGATTTCGAGACCTTCTGGAAGTGGTACACCGAGCTGTGGGTAGACATGAACAAGTGTGTGGAATTGTTGTGGTGAGAGCACCACAATGCGCTGCGCACCGATTGCGGTCAGTTCCTCGTGTGTTGCCTGCGCCAGGGACCTCGCTGTATCATGCAATCCCAATGCCCAGGGCAGGTAGCCCTCATCGCGCCCTACTGCTGCCGGGGCATGTTCGAGCCCGGCTGCGTTGAGGAGCCGTTGCGCTGCCTGTACCTCCTCTGGAGTACGGCGCCACGCCTCGGCTCCCACCAGGAGTGCCGTCGGTGCTCGTCCGGTCGACAGAATGCTGCTATCCCCGGTATAGATATTGCCCCACTGCCGTAGTCGCTCATCCAGTACTGCCACACGTGCCGGCGCCTGTCCACCTGCCGCCAATCTGGCGCGTACCGCGATCAGGGCATCGGGCAGCGGCTGGTCGGTGACGCAATGCACCCGGCAGAGTCCGCAATCTGCGCATTGATAGAGGCGATCGACCGCATCATCATCCCATGTCACCAGACCACGCCGGGCTGATGCCACAAGGAGCGCCCAGCCATGTGGCGAGATTGCCTCATTCGCGGTCACTCGCGTCACCGGGCAGACATGGCGGCACATGAGACAGTAACGGCAGTGTTCGGTTGTGAGTGAGATATCATCCATTGGCATGGCGAGATGAAAGGCAGGCAAGCGTCCTGTACCTACCACTTACTTTACAGGAAAACCAAGCTTGCCCGGATTCATAATGTTCTGTGGATCAAGGGCACGCTTGATAGCCAGCAACGTTGACCATGCCGGGCCGTAGAGCTCCGGCATCAGCCGACCAAGCTTCCAGCCGATACCATGGTGCTCGTTAAGGACGCCGCCATGCGCCAGTGATGCACGTGCCGAGGCAGTCCAGATAGCGTTGTGCAGTTGCAATGCCTCTCTGGCATCTTCTGGCGGTGAGTCAATCACGAAGCGATCGTAGATCATCACCCCCCATGGAAACCAGTGAGAAAAGTGGGCGATATAGCGTGCACCCCATTCGGTGAACTCTTCCTCGATGACCCGCTTCTTGGCAGCATACAGCCGCTCGATGTTTGCGAAGGTACAGACGGTCTCGACAGTGCCGAACATTTTCGGCAGCGCGAGTGCCAGCGGTGGATAGTAGAAGTCATAGCGGTGACGCCACCAGTGCTCGCCGAGATCGGGTCCCAAATCCTCACCGCCCAGGTCGGTACAGATCGCCAGGGCACGCGCTTCCTGCGCGGCAGCGATTTCAGCCCAGCCGTCGAAACCCAGGATGAAACAGGCGCCTTCGAGCTCCAGTCCAAGGACTCGCCGGAGCAGTGTCGCTGTTGATGCCGGATCGTACAGCCGCATCACGCACGGCTGGAGTCGCTGGATCATGATTCGCCGCCCGGCTTCGAGCGCCGACGACAGATCACGGAAGAGCACCCCACGGAACAGACGCACCTCCGGCATGTGTTCGATGCGCATCGTTGCTTCGGTGATGACGCCCAGGGTTCCTTCTGAGCCGACAAAGAGCTGAAGCAGGCTTGGACCAGAGGCGTGGTTCGGCACCGGTAAGGTGCGAATGATCTCACCGCCTGGTACAACCACCTCAATCTCCAGCACCAGATCCTCAGCCTTGCCGTACTTGGTGGAGATGACGCCGGAACCACGTGCAGCCAGGTAGCCACCAAGGGTGGCACAATGGGCAGAGGCCGGATAATGAGGCAGCGTCAGCCCGCGCTCGTTTAGCGCCCACTCGAGTTGCGTACCGATGATTCCAGCCTGGGCGCGCACCGTAAGTGATTGCTCATCGATCTCCAGGATGCGACTCAGACGCTTGGTATCGAGCAGGATGCCACCGTACATCGGCGCAGCGCCGCCCTGTGAACCCGATCCACCACCCCACGGGACGACCGGCAGTCCGTATCGTCCGGCGATCTGCAACACCAGCCCAATTTCCCTGGCTGAACCGGGATGGACGATAATGTCGGCCATAGCTGGCGGCTGCGCACGATCCAGCCAGACCTGAGACATCCATGACCAGTCGGCAGCATAGATCAGCCGGTCACTGGGGCGCGTCGAAACATACCCGGCGCCAATCGCGTCGTTGAGCTCACTGACGACTGCTTCGAGCTGAAATGGATGCACCACCGAACGAAACCTCATCGTCGCAAGGACACCGGAAGCGTTCGTGCCATTCCGATTTGATTGGACAACTTTCTGGATACAGCAAAGTATCCAAAAAATACACGAAGCGATCTACTTTGTCAAGAGGCAATCATGGCAGGCTATGATCGATGCTTTTCTACCGCTATCGTGAAGAGTCGTATGGTCAAGCGACTTTTCCCATCCAGTATAACTTCGTGTTTACCTTCACAGGAAACCCCTTGACAAACCATGCCGGTTCGTGTATTCTCTGGATACCCCGTTGTATCCAAAGGCGTCACGAGCAAAGGAGCACGACAGATGTCTCTGAGTGATAAGAGTCTCTCACGCCGCACATTCCTCCGTGGCGTGATTGCCGGTGGTGGAACGCTACTGCTCGCAGCCTGTGGCGGTGCAACCGGAACTCCCGCCGGAGCGCCGTCGAATCAGCCGACCACCGCCCCGCCCGCTGCTGGTGGATCTAGCACAAATCTGACGATCATCTGGGCAGAGTGGGATCCCTCGAACTACCTTCAGGAGCTGGTTGCAGAGTATCCAAACGCGACTGTCAAAGTTGTCCAGGAACCGTGGGGGTCATTTGGCAACAAGGTCTTCACCGAGTTTGCTGCCAGAGGCACTGCCTACGACTTAGTAGTGGGCGACAGTCAATGGCTCGGCCAGGGCGCAACACAGGGGCATTACGTTGAGCTGACTGATGTCTTCTACACCGAGCTGAATGGCAAGGCGCTGGCGCCGGCCACAGTTACCGCCTATGCTGAGTACCCGAAGGGATCGGGCAAGTTCTGGGCGTATCCGCTGGAAGGCGATGCCTGCGGTTGGAGCTATCGCCGAGACCTTTTTGAGGATCCGCAGGAAATGGCTGATTACAAAGCCAGGTACAACCGCGATCTGGGTGTACCCAAGACGTGGGCGGAGCTACGGGACATCGCCGAATTCTTTACCCGGCCGGACAAGAACCTGTACGGCATCTCGATCTACACCCAGAAGGATTATGACGCCATCACGATGGGCTATCAGAACACCATGTTCTCCTGGGGCGGAGATTGGGGGACGAATGACTACAAGGTTCTGGGAGTGCTCAATTCGCAAGAGAACGTGGAAGCACTCGAGTTTTATCGCGAATTATACAAGTTCTGCCCCCCCGGCAGCTCGAACGACTTCTGGCAGGAGAGCATTAATCACTTCGTAGGCGGGCAGGTTGCAATGGCGATGAACTACTTCGCTTTCTTCCCCGGGCTGGCCAATGAGGCGACCAATAAGTACGCCAGGGTGACCGGTTTCTTCTCGAACCCGGCCGGTCCGACCGGCAAGAGCTACTCAGCACTCGGTGGACAGGGCATCAGTATCGTCAAGTATATCAGCGCAGAGAGGCAGGCCGCAGCCATGGAGTTCCTCAAGTGGCTGGCAAAAGACGAGGTACAGCAAAAATGGGCTGAGCTTGGCGGGTATACCTGCAATGCCAATATTCTCAACTCACAAGCCTTCCTGGAAAACACGCCGTTCAACCGGGCCTTCGCCGAGTCGATGCAGAAAGTGAAGGACTTCTGGGCTGTGCCGGTCTACAGTGAACTGCTGGAAGTTTCACAGCGTGAACTGCACAAGTTCGTCGTAAATGGCGAGGGTACTGCACAAGGCACTCTCGAAACCATAGCACGAGAGCACGAGGATATCTTCAGAAAGGCTGGACTGCTGAAAGCATAGCGCGGCGAGCGAGATTGGAGATCGGCTGGGGCAGTATCGATCTCCAATCTCCGCTCTCGCCAATGTTTCGAGAACCACATGGATCGAGCGAAATCAACCCGGCAGACGTTTGTATCTTCCCAGGTCGGTGTACGTCACCAGCGCGTACTCAGCGATGACACACTCCGACGGCTCTTTCTCTGGCCGACCCTCGTGCTCCTGATTGCGTTCAATATTTTTCCACTCCTCTACAGCCTTGGTCTCAGTTTTACCGATTTTTCGGCAATCGCCAACCGGCCGCCCAATTTTATCGGATTGCAGAATTATCGCGACATCCTGGGTGATCCCCAGTTGTGGATATACTTCCGAAATACCGCCTTCTACGTAGTTGTATCGGTTGCCCTCGAAACCCTGGTTGGTTTTGGACTGGCGCTGCTGTTGCGACAAAAGTTTCGCGGTAGCGGTCTGATCACGACCCTTATCCTCACTCCAATGATGCTGTCGCCGGTCGTGGTCGGGTTGTTCTGGAAGCTTATCTTCAATCCGAATTACGGTATCTTCAACTACCTGCTCGGTTATCCGCCAGGGCGCGGACCTGACTGGCTCGGTAATCCAGCGCTGGCAATCTGGGCTGTCGTGATTGTGGATGTCTGGATGTGGGCGCCATACGTCATGCTGCTCTGTCTTGCCGGTTTGAGCGCCATCCCTGATTATCTCTACGAAGCGGCTGAAATCGATCGCGCCGGTCCGCTCTTGACATTCTGGCGTATCACATTGCCGATGGTCGCGCCGCTCCTCCTGATCGCCGTCCTGTTCCGCACTATCGAAGCATTCAAAACGTTCGATCTGGTCATGGGGCTGACCGGTGGCGGTCCGGGTGATGCGACCGAGCTGGTGGCAGTCAACCTCTACCGTATTGCGTTTCCGAACTGGCAGACTGGTAAGGCAAGCGCTCTGGCATACATTGTGCTGGTGTTGATCATTGGTGTCAGTAATGTGTATATCAAATATCTGAACCAGATCAAGGGAGACTGACATGCCAAAGGTCGAAAACACTGTCCGCGCGCGTGCTGTGATGAGCGTTCGCGCTGTTCTGGCAATCATCATATGCATTCTGTTTCTCATCCCCATCATCTGGATGATGATGACGGCATTCAAGCCGCGTGAGGATGTGATCGCTGTGCCGCCGAAAGTGTTTTTCACCCCAACGCTTGAAGGGTTTGTCAGTCTCTTTACGCAACGGTCAACGTTGACCAGGATGCAACAGGAGCGACTCGAACGCGATCCAAATCTTGGTTGGGCTGACCGGATGATGCTGCAACGCGGGCTTAAGATCATCGGACCGAGTCAGTACCTCCAGCGGCTGATCAATTCCGTGATCATTGCAACACTGTCGACGGTTGCAGCAGTCGTTCTGGGATTGCTGGCCGCCTATGCCTTCAGTCGCTTTCGGGTGCGTGCCAGCGCTGACTGGCAGTTCTTCATTCTCAGCACCCGCATGCTGCCAGCCGTCGTTGTCACTATTCCGATCTTCCTGATGTACACACAACTGGGACTGAACGATACTCATCTGGGGATGATTCTGCTCTATACCGTCTTCAACCTGTCGCTGTCGGTTTGGTTGCTGAAAGGATTTCTGGATGAGATTCCACGCGAGTACGAAGAAGCTGCGCTGGTGGATGGCTACACTCGCTGGCAGGCGTTTCGTAAGATTGTGCTCCCCCAAGCAATCACCGGCATTGCAGCGACTACGGTCTTCTGCCTGATCTTCGCGTGGAATGAGTATGCCTTTGCGTTGATGCTCACACGCGAACGGGCGCGTACTGCGCCGCCGAGTATCCCGACAGTGCTAGGAACGGCAGGAGTTGAATGGTCGGCGATCGCTGCTGGCTCGCTCCTCTTTCTGATTCCAGTGGTCATCGTTACCTTTGCACTGCGCAACTACCTGTTGCGTGGGATTACATTCGGCGCCCTGCGGCAATAGCCAACGATCGGCTTCAACGGGGAGGATGGCAAGGATGAGCGACAAACCGGATGAGACATATGCGACTCCGCGCCGGGTCTTGCGCAAGCGCTATCTGGAGCGGATTGCGATGGGTATCATGGCTCTCGGTGCGTTGATGATGTTCCAGCCGTTCATGCTCGTACTGTATACCTACAGTTTCGTTGTGATTCTGGCGGGAACGTTGATGTTCATCATTGTCAGTCATTTGCCCGATTGAGCAACTGGCGCTTCACCTGCACCGGCAGGAGAGAAACCATTCGTCGACGAGACATAGCAGTCAACACCTGAAACAATACCGAAATGGCGACTATTGCACTTCAGCAGGTCGAAAAGAAATTCGGCGATGTCTATGCGGTACGACCGATGGACCTGATCGTCAACGACGGCGAGTTCGTGGCGCTGCTCGGACCATCCGGTTGTGGCAAGACGACTACTCTGCGCATGATAGCCGGACTGGAAACAGTCACAGCCGGACGTATTCTGCTGAATGGTCAGGATGTCACGCAGAAGTCTGGTCGTGAGCGGGATATTGCGTTCGTCTTTCAGCTCTTCGCACTCTACCCTCATATGACGGTCCGGCAGAACATTGCCTTCCCGCTCGAAGCACAAGGTGAGAAGCGTGAAGTGATCGAGCGGCGGGTCAATGAGGTTGTGCAGATGCTGAATATCGCACCGTTGCTCAACCTTCGCCCGCATGCGCTCAGCGGCGGCGATCGGCAGCGGGTGGCGTTGGCGCGTGCACTTGTGCGTCGACCGGCAGCCTTCCTGATGGACGAACCCCTTGGTGCGCTCGATGCTGAGTTCCGCGAGGTGATGCGTACTGAAATCAAGCGTTTGCACCTTCAGCAGCACGCAACGACGGTCTACGTCACCCACGATCAGATCGAAGCCATGGCCATGGGCGATCGGATTGTCGTGATGGCTAATGCGGTTGTGCAGCAGATCGGTACGCCGCACGATGTGTACTACGATCCCGCAACGATGTTTGTAGCGCGTTTTATTGGCAGTCCTGGCATGAATCTGGTTCCCAGCGTTTACCAGGATGGTCTGGTGATACTGCCAGGCGGAAGCCGTTACCCTGTTCCTGAACACTGGCATGCGGCGATCGCGCGGGCTGGATTGACCGAGAACCGTATCGTCGTTGGATTTCGACCCGAAGCCGTGAAGATCAGGAGTGATGGATCTATCGCCGCCGAAGTATATGCTTCCAATATGCATGGCGCATATTCAATGCTCCATCTGGCGCTCGGCAGTGATGAAATGATCGTCCACGCCCGCACATCGCGCGATACAATGTATCCAATCGGTGAACTCGTGCGCTTCGACATCGATCCGGCGCTGGTACGTTTCTTCGATGCGACAAGTGAAGCCGCAATTCGCGTCATGTGAGAACAGCAATCCAAAGATGCCGCGCAATAAATAGTGCAGTGCAACAAGGCGCCAGCGCCTGAGCGTTGTGCTTGTCTGTACCAGGTGAACTCTGCAGACGGAGGGCTTGTGGCCGATGTAACACTCCAATCGATCACAAAATATTTTGGTACACTCCGGGCACTTCATCAGGTATCGTTTTCGATTGGCGATGGTGAGTTCTTTGTGCTGCTCGGACCGAGCGGTGCGGGCAAAACCACAACGCTGCGCGTGATCGCCGGGCTTGAGCGACATGATGAAGGAAGTGTCCTGTTCGATGATCAACCGGTCGATGGACTCGCACCGCCGCAGCGTGATGTGGCCTTTGTGTTCCAGCAGTACTCACTGTACCCAACCATGTCGGTCTACGATAACCTGGCATTCCCACTGCGCGCGCCACTCCGCCGCATGCCGGAGTCGGAGATCAAGGCGCGTGTGACCCATGTAGCCGAAATACTGCGCATCAGCCATCTCCTGGAACGAAAGACGGCTCGCCTCTCCGGAGGCGAAATGCAGCGGGTTTCTATCGGTCGTGCAATCGTGCGCAATCCGCGCATTTTTCTGATGGATGAGCCGCTGTCGAACCTGGACTTCAAGTTGCGAGAGGCGCTGCGCATTGAGCTCAAGCACCTTCAAAAGACCCAGAGCAGTACGATCCTCTTTGTGACTCACGATCAGATCGAGGCGCTGACGATGGCGGATCGAATTGCTGTGATGTCGCAGGCTCAGATCGTCCAGATTGGCACTCCACATGAGATTTATGATTATCCGGCGACGACGTTCGTTGCTCAGCTCGTCGGAACCCCGCGGATCAATTTGCTGCCGGCTGACTTCGTAAATGGCTGCATCCACGTAGAGGGGAGCTCGATAGCCATTCCTATTGACGGAACCAGAAATACGACGCTGCCAGCACGGTTCCAGATTGGCTTGCGTCCGGAGGATGTGCAACCTGATCCGAACGGTTCTTTTGCCGGTGAGGTAACGCTCGTCGAACCGCTGGGTGTTGAGACGGTGCTCTACATCAGATCGGGGGCTCAAACGATTGTCAGTACAACGCCTGGTATGACATCACTGCGTCGCGGTGATACGGTGCGTTTCACTATTGCTCGTGAGCGATTACATGTCTTTGGTGAGGATGGGAGACGGATAACAGAGTCGCCATGATGGATAGCAGATAGTCCATCAAAGGGTGCGATCGCCGATTCTGGCTGTCTGAGATACAGCCGGTCTTTGCCGGTTCCTGTCTGGATATACGTTAGTGGAGTCCTATCATGCGCTTCGGTGTAAATACGTGGGTCTGGGTATCGCCACTGACGGATGCAGATGTGATGCGGCTGGTGCCGCACGTCGCAGCAATGGGTTTCGATTGGATTGAATTCCCTATCGAGTTTCCCGATGGCTTCGACTATGCTCGTGCCGGGGCACTGGCACGGGAGCACGGACTGGGAGTCAGTGTTGCAGCTGTCATCAGCGCTGATCGCGATCTTATCCATCCAGACGAGTCCATTCGCGCGAATGGTGTGGCATATGTACGTCATTGCATCGATGCTGCATCGACGATGGGCGCGCCGATCCTGATGGGTCCGCTGTATTCGGCGGTTGGACGCACCTGGCAGATGACCGCCGAGGAACGTGAGCACGATACCGGTCTGCTGGTCGACCAGTTGTACCATCTGGCGTCTTACGCTGGTGAACGCGGCGTGACCCTGGCAATTGAGCCACTCAACCGCTTCGAAACGAGCTTCATCAATCTTGCATCGCAGGCAATGGCCATTGTTGATCGGGTCGCTCATCCGTCCTGTCAGATCATGCTCGATACGTTTCACATGAACATCGAGGAAACATCGGTGCGTGATGCTATTCGTTCTGCTGGTTCGCGCCTGCGCCACGTGCACGCATCTGAGAATGACCGTGGCACGCCAGGCGCAGGACATGTTCCGTGGCAGGAGGTTGCGGCTGGACTACGTGACATTGGCTATGATGGTGCAGTCGTCATCGAATCGTTTACAAACTTGGTCAAGACGATTGCGCGTGCTGCCGCGATCTGGCGTCCACTCGCACCCAGCCAGGATGTGCTTGCGCAGGAAGGGCTGGCATTTTTACGGCAACTGCTGGCGTAGGAGGGCAAACCGAATCTGGCGCCCATCGTCCTTTCAATCTGCAAGGAGTGCGGCTATGCAGCAGGTGGGTCGAGGCTGCATCGTCTATGGCAACGATGTCGAATCGCTCGTGTTTGACTGGGGTACGCTCAAGTTTCTAAGCGAGCCGGTAGTGACTGGCGCACAGCGTTTCAGCTTTGGCATGGTGATTCTGGCGCCGGGCAAAGGTCATGCCCGCCACAACCATCCCGGTGTCGAAGAGATCATCTTTGTCGTGTCCGGTGAGGGGGAACAGATGATCGATGATCATCCGCCGATCCAGATTCGTCCCGGTGCAGCAATTTTCATTCCTGCGGATGTGTATCATTCGACGGTCAATACCGGATGGGAGCCGTTACGCCTGCTGGTTGTGTATGCCCCTGCCGGTCCGGAACGATTGTTGCGGGAGTTGCCTGGCTGTCAGGTATTGCCGTCGGGTACGCTTCCTGCGTAAGGTGCAGAACCTCGAGATGATGCAACATGTCACAGAGACGAAAAGGCGCTGAGCACCTTCGAGGAGAAAGAGTTCTCGTGTGTGTATCTCATGCATGCACGCCAGATGATAATATGTGCATATCCACAGGGCAAAAAGTGGCATTTGCGAGCGTCTCAGGCTCGCATGCGCCCCTAAATAGAAAATATGTAGACAGGTAGAGCAGATAATATGGGATCTGAGTTGAACGGCGACGCATATTCGCTCACCGATAAAGCTTACTTCGCGATTTCACGGGCAATCGCTAACCTTGAGTTGAAGCCAGGTGAGTCTTTGACACAAGATCGGCTGGCGAAGTGGCTGGCAATCAGCCGCACACCAGTACGCGAAGCCCTGCGCCGGCTGGAGCAGGAAGGCATTATCCGGAATGTTCCAGGTCGCGGTCTTGTTGTTGCTGAGTTGACGATCAAGGAAGTGGAAGACATGCTGGAGTTGCTGCGGTTGATGGACTCACACGCAGCCGAACTGGCAGCATTGCGTCGCACTTCAGAGCAGGCTCAGCAACTGGTGGAGGTCTCAACAGCACTCCTGGCTGCTGCTGAGCGCCACGATGTTGAGGAGTGGTCGAGTGTTGATAGAGTGTGGCACGATATTGTCCTGACAGCGTCAGGTAATCGGTTGCTGAGTCAGTCTATTCGGGACGTGCGGCGTCGGTTGCATCGCGTGACCATCAACTCTGGCACCCGCCCGGAGCGTCTCCTGGACTGTACCCATGAGCATGTCGCTGTGGCTCGGGCGATTGCAGCCGGCGATAGTCAGGCTGCTCGCGACTTGATGCGCGAGCATATCGATAAGATGAGCGAAAGTGCGCTCGCGTTAATCCGCAGCTACATCATTCCGGTGCGCGGAGAACGATTCTAACGTCCGAAGAGGCGTGAAAAGCGCCATACATGCCGGGTGCAAAGCCGGTCTTCAGTGTGCTTTGTCTATATTGTTTGCACCGCCGTGTGTCAGTGGCGTCACATACGCACGGTCGATCAGCACCCCCAGACGTCGCCCGTCAGCCGCGATGAACGTTGGCGTATGCACCTCTACTGTCAACGTCGGCTGGTCGCGGATGTCGAAAACGAACGTGCAGGTGCGCCAGTCGGCGCTCAGGGGAATACTGCGACAGGTTCCATTGACGCAAATACGAGCAGGAACCACAGGTCGATCCGGGTGCGGTGCTGCCAGGCGCAGGGTGAGCAGCGCCGGCGTGTTCGTTGCCGGGCTGGCGAGTCGCAGCAGTGCGCGCCCCGCACTCCAGCGCATCCGCACACCTTGAACCTCTTCAGCCGGATAGACACCGCCAACATACCCGAAGTCGAGTCCGTCGCCAACCTCCAGCGATGACGGCGGATCGCTTCCCAGTACACGCCACGACCAGTCGGTGACGCGCTGTTCGTCGGCGTAATACCCGACAAATGCGCGTCGTGCTTCATCCAGATTTCCAAGCGAACGTTCCAGATCGCCGAGGTAAGCGCTGGCAATAAAGTATGCCCGGCTCGCGTCCCATGCTGCGCGGTACGCAACCCGTGCCTGTGCAATCTCGCCGCGCGCCAGATGCGCTTTTCCTAGCCGTAACCAGCCATCGGGAGTCGCTTTGACACTCAGTGCGCTCAGGTAGGCGCGCGCCGCGCGATCTGGCGCACCCAATGCCATCCATACGTCGCCAACCAGCACGCGACTGCCACGCGCCAGGTTTTCGCCAGCCCATGCCCACGGGTAGGCGGTCAGCACCGTCCACAGAAAGATGCATGTCAGCAGAGCGATGATCGGCAGGCGCCGGCGCTCAAAACATGCGATGCGCTGCGTCAGCATGGTGAACGTCCATGCCGCGTATGGGATGAGTGTCGGAAAGAGGAAGTGCCGGTAGCGCGCCTCGCCGTGGGTGAGGAGCATTGTTGCAATCGCATAGCCGATCCAGAGCAGGCAGAGTGTAGCCGGCGCGACTGGCAAATGACAGGACAGGTGGAACGGTGGACCGGATGGTATTTCGCGTATGCGCACTGCGTGTGCCAGACCGATGATGGCACTGGTGGCGATCAGGACGTACAGCAGATCGTCGAAGATCAGCGCAGCAACGAACAGCGGCAGATCAACGTCGGCGACATAATGTTCCATCAGAAAACGATCCTGGATCGGCTTGACACGCGCCAGAAAGACCCAGTTGGGCCAGAGTTTCCGCATGATGATCGCCGGGTCTTCCCGCAGACGCTCCAACCCGCGTGCAGTCGCGTAGTTCGACCGCTCGACCGGATTGCTGATACCTTCGAGTATCCGATGGATCGTGTCGCGATCTTCGCGTGGTTCGTTGAAGACCCATAGGTTGTACGATAGCCCGGTTTCGATCAGGATGAACCCGCCGTATGCCTGATAATTGCGGATCGTCCACGGTGCAATGACCGTCCCCGCGCTCAGCAGAAAGAGGATTGCGGTCAGCAGTGGCGCTGTCAACCGGTGTGTGCTGGCGAATGGGGTCTGCCGCACCACCTGGAACACCAGCCAGCACGCCGCAATCGGAAGAAACAGGAGTGCCAGCGACCGGGTCAGCGCGGCGAGACCCAGTGCTGCTCCCGCCACAATGATCAGCAACCGACGCCGTGAGGCCGGTTGTTGATCCGCTGCGTGGATGAGCATCAGCAGTCCGATCTGAAACAGCACGGTAAAGAGCGTCTCGGACATGTACAGACTGGCAAATGTGGCGTTCGTCCAGAGGATGGCGGTGATCAACGCTGCCAGCAATGCTACCCGCCGGTGATTCACCAGTCGCATCGTCAGCGCATACGAGAGATACACACTCACGACGCTCAGCAGAATGTTGGGCAGTGCCGCCAGATGCAATGCACGTTTGGCATAGGGCCAGCCATCGTCGCCTGCAAGCCGCCACGAAGCTGCCAGAAACAGCGGGTAGAGAGGAGCGCGCAACCAGTGGTACTGATCGTAGAACGACCATCCGCGCCCTTCCAGCAGGTCGCGCGCAACGGTGATATATTCAACCTCGTCGTTCGCCGGCTCGTGGAGTGGCTGAGACCAGAGGAGCAGGCGTAACCCCAGCGCGAATGCGAGGATGAATACCAGGAAGATACGCGCCTGCGGATAGGTCATGGAACTGGAACCTCAATCAGATTGTCAGGGTGCATACACGACCCTTGCTTCGTCAATGGCGACCCCGAGCGGACGGTTATCGGGACTCGCCCGGTCGATGCTTCGGGGGCGATAGGTGGTGCTCTGAATGCTGACCAGTATCTGTTCATCGTCGGTAACGCCGGGCGGCAGCGGTAATTGTACGGTATGCCAGCCGTCTGGAACGGTCATGCGAATGGTGTCGATGCCGTCGATCCTGACCGCAATCTCCGGGGATGGTGCGCCAGGCAACCGGTCGCCGCTGATACGCAGCGTGAGGATGCCGTCGGAACGCGCTGCCAGCATCATCTCGGCATTGTCGGTCGTCCAGCGAAAGCCGCTTTCCGGTGGATGAAACCCGCGCACGTACCCTAGGTCGAGGTCACCGACATCCAGATATTCCTGTGGTGGTGCCACAGGACGGAAGACAGTCCATGCCCAGCGTTGCAGGTCTTCGAGCGATGCCGTCTCGTAGCGCAGATCGCTCCGGGCGGCGCGCTGGTTGCCTTTGAGGCGATGGACGGCGCCACGCAAGAGGTGGGCATAGGGATGATCGGGGATAGCGGTCAGGGCTGTGTTCAGGTATGCGAGTGCGGTATCGGTGTCGTCGTTCAGCAGAGCGACACGCGCCAGAGCGACGCGTGCCAGGGCAGAGCGTGGATCGAGGTGTAGCGCGGTTTCTGCGGCATTGCGTGCAATCACGAGATTGCCCTGTGTGAGCGCGCGTTCTGCCTGCCAGAGACAGGCGTGCTTTTGCGCCAGCATCATTGTTTCTGCCGGGTACGGACGATGTGCGAGCAGAAGGGCGATTAGACCCGTGCACGTGATTGCGGCAGCGCTTAGCGCCGGTATTTGGCGGGTCGTCGGCAGTCGCCACACGCTCAGGCGCACGATCGCCCAGGCAGCGCAGGGAATAAGCGTCGGGTAGAGGGGGAGCCGATAGCGCGCCTCGACGTGGTAGATAAGGGTGGTCAGTACCATGTAGAGGGTCCACGGCGCGGCGAGCATGACCGTCCAGCGACGAGCCGGTGCAAGCCAGAGTCCGGCAGCGCCGCCAAGAAGGGTGATCAACCAGAGTCCATCTCCCAGGATCAGTCGTAGCCACACTTGGAGCGGCGGAACCCATATTGCCGGACGGTTGCGCATATCGTCGAAAAACTGGAGCGCCGTAAAGAGCCGCGCCTCACGCCAGACTTTCGCCGCGATGTGATCGGGATGGGCAAGGATTACCGCAATGCCGCGCTCGGTTGCCAGACGCTGACGTGCAGCCATATCATTGCCAAGAGCGTAGAGTTGACGCTTGACCGCCTCGCGTCCGGCTGGATCGTTGTCGAGCCAGAGGTTCTCCGCTCCGGTGGTATCGACAATGATCAGCGCCTGATAGGTCAGGTAGTTCCGTATCGTCCAGGGTGCGATGACCAGCACGGCGGTGAGAACGAAGATCGCCGCGGTACGTTTGCCCGCGTTGAGCAGCAGCCAGAGCGCTCCCAGCACCAGCAGCGGCATGGCGACCGACCGGAGGAGCGCCAGTGCGCCCAGGCAGATACTGGCAAAGACGGTTTGCCAGGTTGATCGGGACGTGATCCGCAACAGCAACCAGAATATGATCGTTGCCCCAAACAGAAAGAGCGTTTCGGTCAACAGTTCGGTAGCGGTGAACGCCAGGGTGTAGTTCAGCGCCATCAACAACCCGGCAACCAGCGCCACACGGCGATGACCGAACACCTGGAGGGTCAGAAGGTAGAGTGGGATCACCGTCAGCGCACTGATGATCGCCTGCACCAGGCGCAGGTTCTGGATCAGCAGATCGAAGGCGATGATGCATGTCGCCAGGAAAAGAGCGTAGAGCGGCGGACGCATCAGGCGTAGTTCCACGTACTGCCGCGTACGCAGCAGTGTCAGCGCCTGATTCAGATACTCCTGCTCATCACCGCCCAGAGGGTACAGTTCGTGCCAGCGCCACACCAGCAACCGTAGCGCCAGCGCAAGACCGGTCAACCCGATCAGCGCCAGGACGTGCGAATAGTTCGAGGAGCATGCCGTTGTGATCCGTCTGACGTGCGACATCATAATTGATAATGAACCGACTTCAGTTCTCGGTTCTCGGTTCCCAGTCCTCAACAATCGCAACCCGATCAAGACGCACCATCAACCGATGCACCTGTCCTACAGCCGCTTCTCCCTGCTGACTCAGATACCGCGCTGCATCGGGAACGAATGTGGGACCGCGTAGTTCGATGACAACATCGGCGCCTTCCGGCATCGGCGGGAGTATAACCTCGAATGTACGTCCATCTTCGCCATCCGGTGGAAATGTGCCGATGATCTGCCCGTCAAGCAGGATGCGCACCGGCGGAACGGGACGCAGATCGGGAGACCATCCACGTCCATCGACGATAAACACAAGGCGTTGCGGGTGTGCGCGCCCGGCGCCCGGAAAGCGCAGGCGCGCTCCATTGGTGCACCAGCGATAGGTTGTGCGGGTCGCTGCATCACCTTCACCAGGGTAACATCCGTGGATATACCCCAGATCGAGGTTGCCGCCCAGGTCGATGGTGCGGGTTGGCGCCGGTCGCAGCCAGTTCCACGCCCACTCAACGGGGTTGGCAGCATCGACATAGCGCGGTGTAAAAGCAGCGCGTGCGCCAGACTCATCGCCGATGCTGCGCAACAGATCGCCGCGCAGGACGCTCCCCGGTACATCGCCCGTGGCAGCAAGAACATCGGCTGGTGGGAGCAGATTCAGTGCCTCATGGTATCGCCCCTGATGGGCGGCGATCAGGGCTGCACCTAACCGTGCAGTGTCGCGCCCGGGTGTGCCGGTGTGCAGTATTGTTTCGGCAGCGGCGATATTGCCGGTTTGCAACGCTGCCAGGAAACGCGCATCGTCGAGTGCGCGTGGACGTGCCACAATCGCAATGCCGGTGATCGCCAGACTCGATGGATATGGTCCGAGGTACGACGCCCACTGTGAGTCGCTATCCTGCGGTCGTGGTTCCAGATAGGCATACGGCGCAGCAGCAACGAGCGTCAGTAATCCGGCAAGCACACCACAGGCAATACCGTAGCGCCTGCGTAGCACACTGTCCAGGCAGGCGCGACTCCGCAGCAGCGTGGTGATCGTCACTGCCGCAAGTATGAAGAGGAGCGGCATAAGCGGCAGACGGAAGCGGTTGATGGCGAACAGCAGCGGCGCCAGGGCGATGTTGAAGAGGAGCCAAAGACCGACCAGTGCGACCGCATCAGGTTTCGGTGAGCAGTGGCGCATCACCGTCCATCCGATAACGCCAGGCAGAAGAGCGCAGACATACAGTGTATCCTCGAGCAGAAAAAGCAGCACCACATACCAAACTGGCAGTCGTCCGGTCGAGAATCCGTCGGTCAAACGCTCGGCGCCGGTGTAATTGATGCGGAACAGATCGATGAACTCGACCAGCGACTTGTGGATAAATGCCAGCGGACGGTCGATGATCAGGCACAACCCCTCACGAATCATCGCCGTCTGACGCGCTGCCTGGTCTGGTTGCACACTGGGGTGCGGCAGACAGGTGTCGGATGGTGCTGTCACGCGCGGGTTGGGAAACATCGCCAGCACAAAATCGCGCGTAGGAGCGTCGCGTCGTGTGCCATCGTGAGCCGACCATGCGCCCAGGAGCAGGTTAAAGGCGCCGCTGGTATCGACCAGGATCAACCCGCCGTAGATCCGCGAGTTGTAGACCGTCCACGGCGCAATAACGAGGACGGCAATGGATAGGAACAGGAGCGCCTGCAACAGTGCGTGGCGTAGAACGTATCGCCCGGTATACGCCAGCCACGCGGCGATTACCGGCAGAAACAGGAGGGTCTGGCTGCGGGTTAGCGTTGCCAGTCCGAAGAGCACGCCAGCAGTGATCAATCGACGGCGTGACGGCGGCGTTCGATCAGTCCGATTGGATGGATCGGTCTCGGTCGATGAACGGACATTGCCGGGGCGGACTGCAACCAGCGCCAGGATGGCGCCGCACACCAGCGTGATATACAGGGTTTCGGAGAGGAACAGGTGCGGGTATACAGCGAACGGCATGAAGATGCCGGTTAGTGCAGCCGCCAGCGTCGGTGCTGCTTTCAGATCGGGTGGTGCAAGTGTGCGGGTCAGCGCATAGATCAGAACAATGATCACCAGGCTCAGCGCAGTCTGGGTGACCATGATTGATCTGAGGTCGTCGCCCAAAAAACGGAGATGCGCCGCCAGAAATAAGGGATAGAGCGGCGCTCGTGTCCACAGATACTCCTGATGCCAGTCGAAACCGCGCCCGTGCGCCAGCCACCAGGCGGCAGACAGGTATTCACCCTCATCGGAGACGAGACCCTGGCGGGGCAGCGCATCCCACAATGCAACCCGGAAGAGCGCGGACACCGCCAGCACAGTCAGGAGCGGCAGGTGCGCACCGGGGCGCCAGGTTGAATGATGTTGCAACCAACGGATCATAGATGTCGGGATTATACCCGACATGTGGCTGCGGGTGTCAGGCGGGAAGATGATCGGTCATTGCCACAGCATCGAACACACTTCTCAGTTCGTATGATGTGAAAGGCTTCTGGAGAAAACCACTCAGCCCCAGGTACGCAAACCGCCGGCTTGCAATCTCTTCCGGGTAGCCGCTCATGAGCACGATCGGTACATGGGCACAGACCTGTCGAAACCGCCCAACCGCTTGGGCGAGAGTGTGATCCGCTGGAAGATCGAGCAGCACGCATGCGAGATGCTCACGATGCTGTCGGGCGAGAATGATCGCCGTTTCGACATCGCCAGTTGTGAGCGCAGGGTGCCCCATCCACTCCAGCATGCGCGCTGCAACGGCGCGCGTACTCTCTTCGTCATCAACGACCAGAAAGATGCGCGAGCAACCGGTATGTTCGATCAACATCCGCAGTGTCGGCGTGAACGTTTCGACACGGGTAGATGGTGTGTGGACCGCCGGCAGGAAAACGGCGACCGTTGTGCCTTCGCCGGGTGTGCTGGTCACACGGATTGCACCACCGTGCCCGCGCACGATACCGAGGGTAGCCGGCAGACCCAGACCACGCCCAATGAATTTTGTCGTGAAGAAGGGATCGAAGATCCGCTCGAGCGTGACTGCATCCATTCCGCAGCCATTGTCGCTGACCGTCAGCGCGGCATACGCGCCTTCCTTCAGACCATCGCTGCCAATGGCTGTCTCCAGGAGTGCACGGTCAACGGCACGAACCTCAGTGGAGATAGCAACTTCGCCAGACCGATCACCGATGGCCTCGGCAGCATTGATTGTCAGGTTGAGGATTACCTGGCGCAACTGCGCTACGTCGCCTTCCACCAGCGGATCGGCGTCGCTCAGACGATAGACTAGATCAACGCTCCGGGTGATTGATGCCTGGAGCAGTTCCTTCATCTCCTCGATCAGAGCATTGAGGCTGATCAGGGTTGTCTGCAATGGGCTATGCCCGACATAGGTCTGCATCTGGCGCGTGATGACGGCTGCCCGGCGTCCGGCGCTGAGAATCGCTTCGAGTGAGAGGCGTTCCGGTGTATGAGGAGCGAGCGTTGCAAGGGTCAGTTCAGCATTGTTCAGGATAATGGCGAGCAGATTGTTGAATTCGTACGCAATGCCCTGCGCAATTACTCCCATGCTTTCGAGTTTCTGGCGATGTTGCATTACCTGTTCGTGCTGACGGTGTTCGGTTCTGTCGCGCAAGATTGCAAGGAACGACTCAACATTGCCATTCGGACTGAATTCCGGTACAATGCGCGCCTCGTAAGAGCGAAGCCCGCAAGGTGTCGGCGTATCGAAGGCAAGTGTCTGCACGGTACCGGTCATTAGCGCATTCCGCAGACAAGCATCCAGATTCTGCGCAATTGCTTCAGGTGCACCGATGTCACGGTACGTTTTGCCGATGACAGAGGCGCCGGTCAGCCCGGTTGCATGCTCGAATGCCGGATTGACATAAAGATGGCGTTGCTGAAAATCATAGCGAACAATCAGGTCTGGCGCATTTTCAGCAATCGCTTTGAACTGTTGCTCCCTGCGCAGCATCTGCTCTTCTGCGCGCCTGTGTTCGGTCACATCACGCCCAACCACCTGATACCCGATCAGGCGTTCGCCATCGTAGAGGGCGCGGATGGTCCATCGCTGCCAGCGAATGTCGCCGTCCGGCATCAGCGTGCGATGTTCACTCGTGCTCACAGGCGCTTCCGGCGTGAGCGACGCCAGGTGGCGATTGAACAGCGGAAGATCATCGGGATGGATGAACTGCCGCAGGTTGTTGCCGATAATCTCGTCGCGTTTCAGTCCCCAGGAGCGACTGCCAGCCGGATTGATCAGGGTCACCGTCCCATCGGGTTGGGCACGGCAGATCAGTTCGGTGTGATCCTCAACAATCGAGCGATAGCACACCTCACTTTCGTGCAACGCGGTGTTGACCGCTTCGAGGTGCAGCAGCGTTGCGCGCAGACGCGACCCGTAATTCCAGAGCATTGCCGTCAGCAATGAAATGGCAACAATAATCGCCGCAGCACGGATCGCCGGTGCAAGCGGGTCGGTCGAAACGAACCAGGGATGCGCCGTTTCGCCGACAACGGTCAGCGCCACTGAGACCAGGCTGACAATGGCAATCAGTGGTCCGATGTCCCACACACGGAGGTATTGCAGCGTTGTTATCAGAATAAGCGGTGGAACGAGCACTGCCACCGGCGTGCTCGCCGGTTCAATCCAGACGGTTACGGTTGTGCCGGTGGCGAGCGTGGTTGCAAAGAGCATGATCGCTGCATACCGATGCTTATGCAGCGCCAGGTGTCGTGCAAGCGCAAGGAGCAATGTGGCGCATGCGGCAACGACTGCGATCGCCGCACCTGTCAGATCGTCGCTCACAAAGAAGAGCGTGATATTGACCAGCGCCAGGAGAAACGCAAACATCAGCATGAGCGTGATCAGCGATACCAGGGAGGGAGAGTCGTGGGATGGGTCGTTCGACCGTTCGGGTTCGCTCATGGTTCTCCCCTTTCCAGGGAGAGGCATCCCTTGTTGATCCGCATCATTGCGGTGCAATGGTCTCCTGATGGACAGCATACGTCACTGGATGCTGTAGACTTCCGGCAGCACACGAACCTCTGTCCCGATCAGACGTGTCGGGCGTGTGGTCGGGATAACTCAGTGGTTCATTGCCGGTACGTGCTCTCCGGTGAGGACGAAAGCGGTAAAGTCAGGTGATGGGATCGCCTTCAAGGTACTACTTTCGATTATAGCATGTTTACCCGGCGACGCAACCGGGATCGTGATTCTGAATCGCTCCAGAAAAGGTGTGAGCGACAGCAACATTATTCTGAGGAAACATGTATCATTGAAAAGCGTTCATCGTCGGGACAATCCTCCAGGATTTTTTCCATCACCACGCTGGGCCACGAGAACAGGGCGCGCCAGCTTGAACGATGCCAGACCGCGGTGTAACCGCGACGCTCATAAAAACGCTGCGCCCTGGTATTCCACACCAGCACCTGCAACCGCGCGCGGGCGTAGCCATACCTGCGGATCGTGCATTCCAGGTTGTGCATCAGAACCGTCCCGGCGCCCTTGCTGCGCTCGCTGCCGGTCACCACGACCGTGTGGATCAGGGCGCTATGCGGATCGGTATGACGATAGACGCCAAACAGCGTGCGCGCAATGGCGCCGAACAATCGAAGTGTCGGGAAAACTCCCAGTGTGCGAAACGCAGTCGCCACAACACCACTGGGAGCGCGCTCGAAACGTCCATGACCGGGAAATTCAATCATGCCCGTTCCGATAACCGTGCCGCGTTCACTGCAAAGTACATAACGGTGATGTACTGCTTTCTCGCCGTTGGCTTCCAGGGTGAAGCGTAACAGTTCTATCTGTTTTTCGACAGGACCGGTCAATGCACCCGGCATTTCCGCCTGATACAGTTCGACAATCAGACGTGCCAGATCAGAAATATCCGCTCGAGTTGCAGGGCGAACGGTGAACGTCATCTTTTGAACCTCCGTTATGGATCATCAGGTTCATGATGCCACGATATGGCGTGGTGTGCTGACAGGGATGCCGGTTCTCTTGACGCCATTCTCTGATGCCGCTATACTCCCCGCCTGGTTGAACGAGGAGGAAGCATGGTTCGCGTCCTGGTGTATGGTGTGGTGATCGGCGTCCTGACCGGCGCGCTGGCGGTGTACACCTGGTTCGACAACGAAGTTAATCGCGGGGTAACGTATGAGCCATCTGCAACGCCGATTGCCTGGACGGATGTACCACAGATTGGCGTCAATGCGTTCAACCTCCAGTTTGAACCTGACAGCGCGGATGTTACCCGCACCCTCGAACTGGCGCGTGACATGGGGGCGGATTTTGTGCGCATTCAGATGCCATGGGATGATGTCGAAATCCACGGCAAGGGAGATTTCGTCGATCGTCGCAATCCGGATCGGGTGCGCAGTTCCTGGGAAAAGTACGATATCATCGTCCAGGAGGCGCGGCGTCTGGGGCTGGAGTTGATCGTCCGCATCGACCGCGCGCCGCAGTGGGCGCGTCCCAACGATGATGCCGATCCACGTTTCCAGGTAGGTCTGGCGGAGCACGCCAGTTCGACCGGTCCGCCGGAGAACTACGTCGATTATGCTGATTTCGTCGCTGCGGTTGCGGCGCGGTACCGCGGACAGGTTCGATTCATCCAGATCTGGAATGAGCCGAACCTGGCGTATGAGTGGAGCTGGCGAACGCCCGAACCGGAGCGTTTCGTCGAACTGTTGCGACTGGCGGCAGTTGCAGCGCGCACTGCCAATCCCGACGTGGTGATCCTGTTTCCCAGTCTCTCGCCAACCGACGGGAGGGAGCCACGCATTGCGCCGATGAGCGAACTGGAGTATCTCGACCGTGTGTACCGCGCTGGCGGTGCGCCATACTTCGATATCATGTCGGCGCAGGCGTATGGACTGGGTCAACCCCCCAACGAGAACCGTTATATCCGGTTGCGCTGGCGACCGGAAGCACCTTTGCGCGACCTCGACCGCCCGATCGACTCGCGGATCGATGTTTCGCGTATCGTGATGCTGCGAGAGGTGATGGAGCGTCACGGAGACGGTGCAAAAGCGGTGTGGATCAGTGAATTTGGCTATAACAGCGCTCCAGACCACATACTGGAACCGGCGCGCAGTACGTGGGGTCCGCCCGTCTCCGAGGAAACGAAGGGCGCCTACCTGGTCGGTCAACTGGAACGCGCCCGCCGCGAGTGGCCCTGGGTGGGGGTCATGAATATCTGGTTTTTGCGCTGGGGAGGCTACCGTGAAGCAGACCCCGCCGACCCGACTCCCTACTTTGCCCTGGTTGATCGTGATTTCCGTCCACTGCCCGCTTATCATGCGGTACGTGCCTACGCTAAAGCCGGCTCAGTTGCGGGCGTCGGTGCGCACACCTGGTATCATCCGGCAGTTGAGTCCTTTGGTGAAGGGGAGTGGCGTCTGCGTTTTACTGGTCAATCGCTTGCCATTCGTTTCAATGCACCCGCCGAAGTGACGCTCGATGATGGAACGGTGCTGCGCTTCGATCCATCGAGCGATGGCGGTCTGGCACAGGTTGCGTCGGGGTTGACCGATGGTGTGCATACGTGCACTATTCGGAGCACTGTTGCGCCGGATTACTTTGTTGTCGGTCGTGAACGTCCGCTTCCGTGGGTATGGACGCTGGTTCCTACCGTGCTGACGACGGCACTGGCATGCGCCAGTGCGCTGATAATGCTGGACATCGGGAGGAGCGTTGTGCGGTGGTAAGGGACTGAGTCATCATGCCCGGTTTTCTGTTCGACCTCTATCAGCGCACCGCACGCACAACGTTTGTGCAGGCGACGTTCTTCATGGCGCTGTGCCTGGCTGTCTTCTCTGCCAGCGGGTTGCCGCTCGCATTACGCCTGACCGGTGTGTTTCTGTTCGCAGCGCTGGCGCTGGCGTATCCGGCAGGTGGTCTAGTGTGCGTCATTCTGACCGTACCACTCTACCTGATGCCGGCGAAGGTCGATATTCCGGCACGAACGCTGTTCCTTCCGCTCCATGAAGTCGCGCTCCTGATCACGACCGCAGTCGTATGTGGACGCTGGTTTGGCAGACAGATTCAGGAGCGCCGTATGCCCGACGCGCGCGCTGCACTGCAACGTGTGCGAGCGATGGGCGCTTTCTGTGCTCCGGAGGCGCTGCTGGTGCTGGCGGGCATCATTGGCGTGGCACTGGCAGTTCCTGAGGGTCGAGGCGCTGCGCTGCGTGAGTTTCGCTGGTTGATCGCCGAGCCGTTAGTGTTCTACGGACTCGTGCGCGTCATCGATATGTCGCGCGCAACCCTGATCGGTACACTGGCGATAAGTGGCGCATTCGTGGGGGCAGTTGGCGCTTTCCAGTTTGTCGGGCTGGACCTGACGCCGTTGATCGGCGAGAAACGCGCCTTCAGCGAAAACATTATCATCGTTGATGGAGTGCGACGGGTAACCTCGGTCTATGGTCATCCCAACAATCTGGGTCTTTATCTGGAACGGGTCTGGCCCCTGGCGGTGGCGATGGCGGTGGAGATATGGCACACGCGGCGAGGAGATGAGGCAACCGGCGTTTCTCTCGCCATGGCGGAACGACGATCAACTGGTGTTGCTTTCTTCTTTGCCGCCTGTGCATTACTGTCGCTGACAGGAGTTGTGGTCTCCTTTTCGCGCGGCGCGTGGCTGGCGAGTGTGGTTGCGGCAGGTGTGTTGGGGATTGGCTGGCTGCTGTACCGGTCACAACATCGACAGGCGGTAGGCTGGTCGGCGCTGGCGCTCGTCGGAGTGCTGATCGCGGGAATGATCGGACTGGCGCTAGCGCTGCGCGGTGGTCCTGGTGGTGGTAGTGTCGATGCGCGTCTGCTTCTCTGGCGTGCGACGCTGGTCTATCTCCGGCAGCATCCATTTGGTTTGGGACCTGACCAGTTCTACTATTACCACAATCCAGCATTCGGGCGAAGTGCGATCGACCCATCGTTGATCGGCACAAGTGAGGAATTTGCTGCTCACCCTCACAATCTCATTCTCGATACCTGGGTGAACGTCGGACCTCTGGGGGTTCTGGCATTTGGTCTGCTGCTGGTGCGCTTCTATCGCAATGCACTCATCACACTGAAGACATGGCGTGAGGTGGTGATGGTGGGGACGCTGGCAGCGATGACAGCGGCACTCTTCCATGGTCTGGTTGATCGGTTCTATTTCGTGCCAGACCTGGCGATCGCCTTTTGGGTGCTGATGACTGTTGTGGCGCGACGTGAGAACTGAGGACTGGCGCCGGTGCCAGGTTGCTATGATTGCACATTGGTACTACAATACGTGTGTTGAACGTTGCAGTGTGTGTCCAATCGCCGGTATCGTGCAAAAGGAGCGCTCTGATGACGACGGTGAACCCTGCCATCTTTCGCGCATACGACATCCGTGGCATTGTTGATCGCGACCTCTCGGAAGAGGTGTATTGGACACTGGGGCGCGCCAGTGGCACATTTTTCCGGCAGCACGAACGCCGTCGGATCGTGGTGGCGCGCGATGCTCGCCTGACGTCGCCAGCATATGCCGCAGCGTTGATCGAAGGTCTGCGCCAGAGCGGATGCGATGTGGTCGATATTGGCAGGGCACCGACGCCGCTCATGTATTTTGCAGTGTCTTTTCTGCGCGCCGATGGCGGTGCAGTGGTCACTGCCAGCCACAACCCGCCACATTTCAACGGTCTGAAGTTGCGCCTCTCCGATCCGGTGTACGGCGGTACGCCGCTCAGCAGCGATCAGATCCAGGAAGTAGGGCGTATTGCCGCCAGTGATGCGTTCGCATCCGGAACGGGCGGGTACGAACAGTACAACGCAGAGGATGACTATGTGCGCGATGTTGTCCGTCACATTGCGCTCAAACGCCGACCGAAGGTGGTACTCGACGGCGGAAACGGCGTGGCGGGACCGTTGGGGGTGCGCACGCTAGCAGCAATTGGCTGTGATGTGGTTCCGTTGTTTATCGAACCTGATGGGACGTTCCCCAACCACCATCCCGATCCGCTCAAGGAGGAAAACCTTCACGACCTCATTCGTGCAGTGCGAGAAACGGGCGCCGATATGGGCATCGGGCTGGATGGCGACGGCGACCGGCTTGGTGTTGTCGATGGCAATGGCGAGATCGTTTTTGCCGACCGGTATCTGATCGTTCTGGTGAGACAGGTGCTGGCGCGGGGACCAGCGCCGATCGTGTTTGATGTGAAGTGCAGTGCGGTACTGATCGACGCCATCCGTGCGTTTGGCGGGACGCCGGTGATGTGGCGAACCGGCTATTCGAACCTCTCGGCAAAGATGCGCGAAACCGGTGCTCCGCTAGCGGGTGAGTTGAGCGGTCACGTATTCGGCGCAGTCGAACACCATTTTCATGATGACGGCATCTTTGCCGGATGTATGCTGCTCGACGCACTAGAAAAGAGCGGACAAACCCTTGCCGAAGCACTGGCGCCGTTCCCATCGCTGCCATCGCTATCCGAAGGTCGTCTGCCTTTCGACGAAGAAACGAAGTTCAAAGCGATTGAATTCGTACGCGACTACTTTGCCGCCCGCTACCCGGTGATCGATGTCGATGGTGTGCGCGTTGATTTCGGCGATGGATGGGGTATCCTGCGCGCCTCCAACACTGAGCCGGCAATCACCACCCGTTTCGAGGCGCGTACCATGGAGCGCGTATACGAAATCCGCGATTCGATGATCGGTAAACTGCGCGAGTTTGCGTCTGCAGATGATAACGCGAGCGTCGTCGGGCGCAATGAGCGTGGATGAGGCGGCGGTCGGGTTTCGACTATGCACACCGTGCGATACACGTACTGTTGGGAAGGCGCAGTTGTTGCCGATTTTACGCTTGACGCAGTCCGTCGCCGGTATGCAGCGCTGGCTGATCTGCTCAATGCGCGTGGATGGCGGTGCCTGGTCGCCTGCGATACACGCTTCCTTTCTGCACAGATTGCTGCCGACTGCTATCGGGGATTGCGTGCGTTGGGAGCGCAGGTGTCGCTCAGTGCAACGCCACTGCCGCGTCCGGCAGCCGATGTCGCGCTTGATCAGCATGTTGCCGATTGTGCATTGATCGTTTCCGCCGGTAATCGAGAGTACTGGCTCAACGGATTGATCCTGATTGCCCCCGCGCCGGGGTTGAATCCGTTCATCAATGGATCGCCGCCTGCCGAATGGCTGCCATTCCCTTCGGATGCACCCGATGCGAACCTGGTCGATGCACGCCGCATCTACATCGATAGCCTGCGAGATGTGATCGATGTCGAACTGATGCGTCAGACGTCACTGACCATTTTTGTGGACGTGATGAACGGTGCAACAGGCGGCGTCATTCCTGCCGTGATCGGCGACGACGCTCGCACCAAAACAATCGAGATCAACCGCGAACAGGACGCCTGGTTCGGTCGTCAGACGCCGCATCCACACAGTGCCTCACTCGTGCGTTTGCGCAAACTGGTGCGCGAGAGCGACTCGCACCTGGGTGTTGCAATTTCGGCGGATGGTCGGTCACTCGGCGTGGTCGACAACGAAGGCGAGCTGGCGTCGCCCCTCGAAGTTGCACTGTTACTGGCGCACTACCTCAATCGTCAGTATCGTCAGCGCGGGCTGGTTATCGTTCCTGCTTCCGCAGCAGCAGCGGCGCCATGGGTGCGCGTCTGGGAAACGCAAACCAGCTTGAGTGTCGAGTTCGCCGAACAACCGGCGATGCGCATTGTCGAAGCGCGTGCAGCCCATCAGTTGCTGATCGGTGTGACAGAAGATGGGCAGCCGACCCTTGGACGTGCTGGCGGTATCGGTGATGCATCTTTGGCTGCGCTCACGCTCGTCGAACTGGTGGCGCGGCGTGGTGTGAAACTGCATGTGCTGCGCGAAAAGTTGCGTCAACCGCAGGGGGCGTGATACAGGAACAGGAGAACGCCATCACTATGCAACCTGTCGTGCAACGTCTGAGTTCGTTGCGTCGATTGCTCCGTCCGCTGGCATTGACGTTTATCGGTATCGTCCTGTTGTCACTGGGGGTGGCGTATTTCTTCATCTTCGTGTACCGCACGGCGACGCTGCCACCGATGTTCTCGTTCATCACGCTGCAATTCCTGCCCCTGTGGGCGCGCGGGTTAGTCTTTGCAGTATTGGGGCTGATTGTGCTCGCCGTTGGCATATGGCAACTCAGTGGTGTCGCGGTTATCTCACTCGATGCACGCGACACGAGCGGCGAAGTCGTGCTCGCCTATCAGCGCGATCAGATGCATCCGCGGATGACGGTCATTTCTGGAGGCGCGGGGTTGCTGATTACTGCCAGCCTCGGTCGGACGGCTCAATTGTTGACCTGTATCACGCCGGTTCAGGATCCGGTCGAATATTACTACCGCGCGTCGAGTCTGTTCAACTTCGAAAATGTGGTGTTTGTGGTGCCGACGCTGGAACCGCATGAGGTATTCGTCGAGCTCGACGATGGGCAACGTTTCAATATTAAGCACAATATCGCTCACGATGAACGCCTGGCGCAGCGCCACGTCGTCAATATCTACATCGGCGATGAAGACGGACCTGCCACCACGCCATTGCAGGTGACCCAGGTTGCGCTTGATGCAATTTCCACTGCCGATGTTCTTGTGTTCGGTCCCGGCAGTTTGTACGAAAGTATTTTGCCCAATCTGCTCATTCCCGACCTGCGCGATGCCATTCGTCGCAGTAAGGCTTGTAAAATCTACATATGCAGCCTGATGACCGAACCCGGCATGACCGCCGGCTACAGTGTCGGTGATCATGTACGCCAGATTGTGCGCTTCGGCGGCTTCACCCCCGACTATGTTCTGGTCAATGCACCACGGATCGACGCAGAGGTGCGCCGGATTTATGCAGCAGCCGGGCAGATGCCGGTCTTTCTCACCCCTGAGGAATACGAAGAAACCGTCGTCAGCACGACCGACCGGCTGACGACGCGGGATATTCTTATCGAGGGCGCAAAAGTTATCGAAGCCGATCTTGCGACAGCGGTGGTCCAGTTGACAGCGTCGCTCGATCATCCCGGCGAGGGACGCACGGTACGGGTGTTGCGTCACGATCCCGAAAAACTGGCGACCGCGATTATGGAAGTGTGGAAGCGGCAGTAACCCCTGTTGATACCAGGTCTGCTATGACTGATGAAGCAATCGTGCTCTTTGAAGACGAGGGATGTCGCACATTCCTGCCATTGACGCATACGCGACCTGTTTGTGACCTGCGCTGCGGCATCTTTACCTTACGCGAGCGGGTACACGCGCTGACGGGGATTGCGCCAGCGGTTATCTGCCGTGCTCATCTAGCGCGGGCGTATGGCGTTGGACGCTGGCCCCTCACTCTGCTCAGTCGGAGTGCACCGATTACGTTTGTGAATGCGCGTGCGCTCGACGCGAGATGGGTCCCCGATCTGCTCGATGAACCGGTGGGAACGGTGTATCTCACCGACGCAGGGTATGCTCTGCTCGGCAGTCCGGTGTTGCTGGGCGCGCGTCTGACGCCGTGGATGGCAAGCGCAGTGCTTCCCTACCTTCTGGAGCAGCGTGGCGCAGCGACGCTTGCGGAACTGCGTCGGATCGGGCGTCTCGTCGAGATCGAGACACGTCTGCTCACCTTCCCCTGGGACCTGATTGCGCTGAACGGCAAACAGATCGTGCGCGATGTTCCACTCATCGTCAGGCAGGATGGCTGGATGTGTGCAGCTGACCAGCCGCCGGCCCATCCATCGATTGTCATCACCAAGCCGGCGCACGTCTTCATTCACCGCGAGGCGCGCCTGGAACCACCGCTGGCGCTCGATGCGCGCGATGGTCCGATCGTGATCGATGCCGCGCGGATCGAACCGTTTTCGTTCATCCAGGGACCGGCCTGGATCGGACCTGGCTCACTGATCGCCAGTGCGCGCATACGCGGCGAAACAAGTATCGGACCTGTCTGCCGTATCGGTGGCGAGGTTGAGGCGAGCATTGTTCAGGGGTACAGTAACAAGCACCACGACGGTTTTCTCGGTCATTCATACCTCGGCGAGTGGGTCAATATCGGCGCCATGACAACCAACAGCGATCTGAAGAACACCTATGGCACAATCCGCATGGTGATCGAGGGGTTCGGTCAGATCGACAGCGGCATCCTCAAACTGGGGTGTTTCCTTGCCGATCATGTCAAGCTAGGAATTGGGGTTCATTTGAATGGTGGCGCCGTCATCGGCACCGGCTCGAACATTTTTGGGGTTCACTTTGCGCCCAAAACTATTCCGCCCTTCACCTGGGGTGGCGAAGTGTTTCGCGAGTACCGCATCCAGTCGATGATCGACGTGGCGCGCAAAGTTATGGCGCGTCGCAAGGTAAGCATGAGCGTCGAGCAGGAAGAAGTGCTCCGCGCTGTGTTTGCCATGACGCGCGGCGACCGCGCCGGTCTGGACGATGGTGGTGGGCGTGATGAAGCAGCGCTGCGGCGGGCGGAGGCGGAAGCAGTACGCGCCTTTGATCTGGTCGAAGCGTCGGGCGGGTGACAGATGTTGCATAGATGGCGCCAGCGTATCAGCGTCGTTCTGGCGCCTGCTATCAATTTGTTTGAAACCTTATTGCTTCAGAGCTCTGGCCTCCCTGTATCGCTCAGTGCGGTGCGACCAGTCCTGTGTCGCACGCAACCAGGCCGCTACACCTTCTATGAAGTAGTGCACTTGAGGACTCTCACCACCAAGATGCTGGAGATGCTGTTTGAGCGCAAGAAAGCATTGGAGCGACTGGTCGTGCTGGGCAATGACTCGATCCACTGCTTCCCGGAGGGACAGATGTTCCTCTCGTGCAATGATGTGAACGATATTATGCGGCGAGTCGTTCGTTCGCCGCTCTTTTGGGTACGACCAGAGATCGTTGTACCACAGGACAGCTCGAGCAGCGGCATCTAAGAATTCGCGCATCGTAGCGTGCTCGAAGAGATAAGAAGGCAAAACAAAGTCACGTGCCGCATCTATCAGTGCGATCATCGGAAAAAACGCTCCAGACCAGAGGCGCATGGCGGTATATGTTGCGCTATCCGGCTGGACACGGGCAGTGCGATTGGATACCTCCCACAGATGCGCCTCCAATGTTTGAACGAACGCACGGTAAAAGCGAACCTGTGTGATGGGTCCTGCGTACTGTCTGAGTTCATCCCAGAGGTCTGCAACCGCTGAGATGAGCGGATGCTCCTGCGAATGTGTGATATGTTCGGTAGTCGCTGAAAGAATGCGTAGATGGAAATCCGCCAATGATTCGACTGAGGGAATAGTATCAGTCAGATCATCCAGAAAGAAAAACCAGACAGTCCACAGCCCGATCAGACGCAACACAGGCCGCCTTAAGTCGGCGTTGGCGCGCGCAATAAATTCTGCCAGGAGCATTGCACGAATGTGATCGATTTGCTCCTGGCTCTGAACAAGACGGTGAGTGCGAGACCACGCGATGATCTCACGCTCCAACCAGTCAATATCAGGATGCATATGCTGTGGGAATGGATAGTCTATCGCCTCGACAGCCTGCCAGTACCACGGCTCGATTGTCATGCAGCAATGTTTCCTTTCACGGCGCTGTCGCGGCTGGTGAGACCGGCGCCTGCTGCAAGATCGTTGTTACATTGATTAGGCATGACCCGACAATTGCAAAACTGCAACCGTTTCGAGACCATGTTGAAGGCATAGTGCCAGCCATATGCAATTATAGTATGCCTGGAACCTGTTCAGAAAGGAAATAAGGATGGAGACCGGTCTGGAGTTCGTTGCAATTGCACGACGACAATTGATCCGTCTTATTGCAATGACCATTGTAGCCAGTGCGTGCGCTGCTCTGCTGTTGATCGCCATTCTGATGATCATAACCAGCAATATTGCCACTTTTGCGCCTTATGCCAGCGTGGTGGCACTGGGAATCTTGGGGAGCCTGACCACACTGGCGCTGATGAAACGTCGGGTGTTGTGGCAGGCTATTCTCCCGATAGTGATCACAACGATCGCGGGGCTCACGATGAGCGTGTTTCTGGTGCCAGAGCAGACATTTGTGGCGCTACCGTTCTTCACCGTCCCGCTGGTGCTGGTCACTCTTGGAAGACATCGTCCTTCCATTCTATTGACGCTGGTCAGCAGTATTGTTGCTGGTGCCGGGCTTGCCTGGTTTGCGCCGAAAGTCAGGGTGGAGCAGGTCATCATCGGCGACGCGCTACCACTCTTCAGCGGTATTGGATTTGTCACCCTGCTGGTGATCATCTGGCTCCTAAGTGATCGGTTGCTCACCGTCTCCGATGCTGCCGTCACGCTCGCCGATAAACGCGCTGCAGAAGCCGAGGACGCGCGGCAGCGCGCTGAGGAAGCGCAATCCACCATCGCACAACAGTATGCTGAACAGCAGCGTCTGCTCGACCTAGTGAGTGTGCTCGAAACGCCGGTGATCGCCATTGCCGAAGGGGTGCTGCTGGCACCGATCGTCGGTTATCTGGATAGTCGACGCGCGGGTCAGTTGACACAGCGGCTCCTTGATGCCGTCTATGCGCAGCGCGCCCGTGCGGTGATTATTGACATTGCCGGTGTGCCGCTGGTTGATACGCAGGTGGCACAGTTGCTGATCCGCACGGCGCAATCCATCCGTCTGCTCGGCAGCCGTGTCGCGCTGACCGGGATCTCCGCAGAAACTGCGATGACGCTGAGTAACCTGGGGATGCGTCTGGAAGAGATGCAAACTGTGCGCAACCCATACGAGGCGCTTCAAATAGTGACCATGCACACGGTCAACCATTCCGGGTAGTGTTGCCCATACTCGCTCTCTCTGCAAGAGCGAGATGCTCTCGCTCCGGTGTTGCTCCTGGTTCTGGTTTGCGTCTGCCACACCTGTTCTGTATAATGCCCTGTACGTGACCGGTATCTCACCGTGAGCCGACGTGTGCCGCACGATCCAGCATGGATCTTCGTTCATCTGACATAAAAATCAGTGTCGTTGCCATTGGCGGTGGTGGTGGTGCCACTCACGTATTGCACGCAGTTGCATCCATTGCTGCATCGCGCACGGCGATCATCGCCGTGACCGATACCGGTCGTTCCTCCGGACTGGCGCGACAGATCGGCGCCATGCCCGCCCCCGGCGATCTGCGTGCGACAATAGCAGCCTTCGCCAGCGATCAGGTCATGGCAGAGACGTTGAACCATCGCTTCGATGGCACCGGTGTGCCTGCACTGGCAGGAATGGCGTTCGGCAATCTGCTGATCGCTGCGCTGACTCGCGTCACCGGCGACTTCGCCGCCGCTGTTGAGCATACCGCGCACCTGGCAGGAGCGTCGGTGCGGGTGTTGCCGGTCAGCGTCGCCAACACAACCCTGTGCGCCGAACTGGTCGATGGCACACACGTGACGGGGGAGTTCGAGGTGCGCGCACCGGGCAAGCCTCCCCTTGCGCGCCTGTTCCTGTGTGAACCGGCACATGCCTATCCTCCGGCGCTCGATGCGATCCGCTCCGCCGATCTGGTGGTGATCGGACCCGGAAGTCTATGGACATCGGTGCTTGCCTGTTTGCAGTTTGACGGTGTGGTGGACGCGCTGGCAACCTGTCGTGGGACGGTGGTGTATGTCTGCAATTCGACGACGCAGCCGGGTCAGACCGATGGTTACCGCTGTATCGACCATGTGCAGCGGATTGTTGCGGAGCTGGGACCGGGTGTGCTCGATGTGGTGCTGATCAACCGCAGCAATCCGGATGTGGATGCGCTTCGTCAGTATGAGAAAGAAGGGCTTCATCTGCTGCGCCCTGATGAGGATGAAATCGCCGCTGTTCGTGCATTGGGGGTGATGCCGCTGGTGCAAGAATTGACCGGATATGTGGAACCACGACGCGCGCTGTGGAACAAGCAGGATACCATTCGCTACGATACCGGTGCGCTGGGTATGGCGCTCCGCGAGATTGTCAACATGAAAGGCAAGACCAATGGCTGATCCGCGTGTTGAAAAGATGGCTCAGGTGCTGGTGCACTACTCGCTGGCGATCAAGCCAGGTGACCTGTTTCGGATCATTGCACCGCCAGCAGCCGCACCGCTGGTACGCGCATTGTACAAAGAAGCCCTGTTCGCCGGCGCCCATCCCTACCTGGCGGTGATCCTCGAAGAGACGGAAGAATTGCTCTTCCGGCACGGCTCCGAAGCGCAGATCCGGTTCGTTTCGCCTATCATGCGGCAGGAGATTGAAGCGATCGATGCGACTATTCGAATCATGGCGAGCGATAACACCCGCGCACTCTCCGGGATCGAGCCGGACAAAATTGCGTTGCGTCGTCAGGCATTGAGTGACATCCAGAAGCGTACCATGCAACGTTCTGCTGAAGGGACGCTCAACTGGTGTGTGACGTTGTTTCCGACCAATGCAGCTGCACAGGATGCTGATATGTCGCTGAGCGATTTCGAGGATTTCGTCTACCGCGCTTGCAAACTGCACTACGACGATCCGGTTGCCGAATGGCGCAGAACATCCGCTGAGCAGCAGCGAATCGCCGATCGGCTCAACGAGTGCAGCGTTATCCGCCTCGTTGCCTCTGATACCGACCTGACCTATCACGTTGCTGGGCGCACCTGGATCAATTGTGCGGGTGACCGTAATTTCCCCGATGGCGAGATCTTCTCCAGTTGCAATGAAACAGCAACCCAGGGGTATATCCGCTACAGTTTCCCGGCTATCTATGCCGGACGTGAAGTTGAAGACATTCGTCTGTGGTTCGAGAATGGCCGGGTCGTTAAGGCGATTGCGGCGAAAGGCGAGGATCTGTTACACTCGCTCTTGAATATGGACGAGGGAGCGCGGCGACTGGGAGAGGTGGCTTTCGGCACGAACTATGATATTACCCGCTTCAGCCGGAATATTCTGTTCGATGAAAAGATCGGCGGTACGGTGCACCTTGCGCTCGGTGCAGGGTATCCGGAAACCGGCTCACAAAACGTATCGGCGCTCCACTGGGATATGATCTGTGATATGCGCCAGGGCGAGGCGTATGCCGATGGACGCCTGATCTACAAAGATGGGAAGTTTCTGTTTTGAGCACGATAATGCATGATGTTCTCGTTGTCGGCGCGGGTCCGAGCGGTATAGCAATTGCCGCTGCGCTGGGCGCCACAGGACTGCGCGTGGCAGGGCTTTCGGCGACGCCGCCGACAAAACCGTGGCAGAATACCTACGGTGTGTGGCTCGATGAACTGCTGACGCCGGAACTGCGTGACACGCTGGGGCATCGCTGGTCGGATGTCGTGGTGTGCGTCGGGGGGCGCACTCTTGCCCTTGATCGTGCATATGGGTTGTTCGATAATCTGCGGTTGCAGCGGTATCTCCTCGATCAGTGCGAGCGCTTCGGCGTTGCGTGGTCTATCGGGATCGCAGCGCGCGTCGAGCATCAGGCGACACATTCCCTGGTGACCACCCGCGACGGGCGTGTTGTTGCAGCGCGGCTGGTCGTGGATGCCAGCGGTCATTCACCGGCACTGCTGCGTCGTCCTGCAACATCGCAGGTGGCGCGCCAGGCGGCGTATGGCATCGTCGGTCTGTTCTCCACCCCGCCGATCCGTCCGAGTCAAATGGTGCTGATGGACTACCACACCGATCATCTGACCGCTGAGGAACGGTGTGAGCCGCCAACCTTTCTGTACGCCATGGATCTGGGTGGTGGGCAGTTTTTTGTCGAGGAAACATCGCTGGCGCATGTGCCCGGTTTGCCGCTCACCACGCTCGAACAGCGGTTACAGCGCCGCTTGACTGCCAGAGGCGTGGCGGTGCAGCAGATTGTGCACGTCGAGCGGTGTTTGTTCCCGATGAATAATCCGCTGCCGTACCTTGATCAGCCGATAATCGGGTTTGGCGGCGCAGCAAGTATGGTGCATCCTCCGTCGGGGTATATGGTCGGCAAGGTGCTGCGCCGCGCTCCTGAGGTTGCCCAGGCAATTTCACACGCACTGGGTGTAGCGGGCGCCACTCCGCTCAGTGCTGCCCGTGCCGGATGGCAGGCGCTCTGGTCGCCAGCGCGCCTGCGTCGCAGACAGTTGTACCTGTTCGGGCTGGCGAGTCTGATGCGCTGCGACAGCGCAACCATCCAGGCATTTTTCGCTCTCTTCTTCAGTCTGCCGCGTGACGAATGGATGGGGTATCTGTCCGACACGCTGAGCACCGTTGAACTGGCGCGCACGATGCTGCGTCTGTTTATCCGTGCACCCGGACATGTGCGCCGAATCCTGATAGCGGCTGCGGGCGCCGAGCATGCGTTGCTACGCCGCGCGGCGTTTGATCAGGCGTGAAGCGGAGGAGGTCAGATGAAACTTTCGCCGGCAAAAATCGAACAGTTGTCAGCGTCGCTGGTTGACTATCTGGCAGAGGTGGACGGTGTGATGTTCCGCGGTGACGACAGCCAGTTGCGCCTGGCGGTGCAGCAGATCATCACCGATGAGTTGCTGGTTGAAGAACGCCTCGACGCCGAGATTCATAAGATGCTTCAGGCGCACAAATACGAGATTACTATGGGTCGTCTGAGTTACGACGAACTGTTCAAGAAGACCAAACAGCGCCTGGTTCGTGAACGCAAACTGGTATTGTGATCATTCCCCGTCCCAGCGGTACAGACGCCGATAGACATCGTACTGGGCAATCACCGACTTGACGTAATTTCTGGTCTCTTCGAAGTCGATCCGCTCGGCGAACAGATCCGGATCGGTGACAGTCGTGCCGCCCGACCAGCGTCGCGCGTTGCCTGGTCCGCCGTTGTATGCGGCAAGTGCTCCCTCGATACTGCCATTCATTGCTATCATCTGGCGACTGAGATAGAACGCGCCAAAACGAACGCTCAGATCGGGGCGGTAGAGATCCGTTTCGCGGAATTCGGCTATCCCCAGCGCCTGGGCAATACCCTGGCCGGTTGCAGGCATGACCTGTGCCAGACCGCGCGCTCCAGCCCATGAGGTTGCTGCCGCATCGAAGGCACTCTCCTGACGCAGCAGCGCATACATAAGCGCAGGATCGACGCCAAACTCCCGTGATCGTGCCAGCACCGTCGCTGTGAATGGAACCGGGTAGAGGATGCGCCGCAGCGCAAGCGGTGCGTCTGACGCTGCGCCGCTGGGGGAGAGACGGATCAGGCGGTTGACAGCGCGCAGTGCAACGCTGGCAGCACCCTGTTCATGCGCATAGCGCGCCAGAACGTAGAGCGCATACGGGTTATCGTTGCGCGCTGCCAGTGCTGCAGACCATTCTGCCATCGCTTCGACGCGCAAATGGAGCGCGTTGAGGTCGCGGGCACGCCGGATTGTGGGGTCGTCAGCTGGACTGCTTGTGTCGGATGGCGGTTCGCCAGCCCAGGTGACAAGCCACTCCTCGACAGAGCGCCAAGCGTCGGCGTCGATAGAAGCATCGGGCGCAATCGTACCGGTTTCCTGGCGGTTGAGCAGTGCGCGGGCGCGCGCAGCAAAGTAGGAATCCGGCGCAGACGCGATCACACGGTCGAGCAAAGCGCGCCCCTCTTCGCTGTCGCCTGTGGCAAGCGCCGCGCGCCCTGCCCAGTACTGCGCCCGCAGGGCGGCTATGCCTGTGGCGACAGCTGCCAGTTCTTCCCACACCTGGCGTGCCTGAACTGCCTGACCAGACGCAAACAGGTGCAGTCCACCGGCAAACCAGGCTTCCTGCGCCAGCGGCACAGACGGATACCGTCGGCCCAGGTCGATACGTTGCTGTGCCGCCGCATCACCATCACCGAGCCGGTCGAGCAACACTGCCGCGCGACGCAGCGCCTCCGGGGCGCGGGAGTCATCGAGGAAAGTTGCCGCAAAATCACGGTATCCCTGAATGGCTGCCTCGGTGGCGCCACTCTGTCCAACCGTCTGAATCTGGTCGAGCCGCGCCTGGATACCGGCGTCACTCTCGCTACCCGCAGCAATCGCGGCGTCGAACCCTGCCAGAGCTGCAGGAAAATCTCCCAAACCACGCAGCGCCAGTGCCCGTCGCCGGAGCAGATCGGCGCGCTGTGAGTCATCCGCCGTGGCGAGTGCAGCATCGAGCGCAGCAACTGCGTCAGACCAGCGACCGTGCGCCTCGTAGACGCGAACTGCCAGTTCCGGCGGCACAGTTGCCTCTGTATCGGTGCGCAACCGGTCGAGCGCGGCCAGCGCCGATGGAGATGCCGGAGCGCGTTCGATAGCCTCTATCAACCAGGCGCGCGCCAGTGCCGCATTACCCTGGCTGTAGGGAAGGTCGGCAAACTCTGCCAGCAGGCGAGCGCGGTATGCCGGTTGCTCCGCCAGTGTCAGCAATTCACCAGCCAGTTGCAACGCTGTCTCGTACTGCCCCAGGTCGCGGCGCACCTGAATTGCCGCCTCGTATGCCGCAGCGCGCTGGCTACGCGGAAGATCGCTACGCGCAACCGCCTCATAGTTTGCAGCAGCAGCATCGAGACGACCAAGGGCGCGCTCCTGAGCCGCCTGTCGCAGGCGAGCATACGTCTCAGCAGGGGTGGCGAAGGATCGGAACTGCTCGTATGCAGCGATTGCCGCAGCGTGCGAACCGGCTTCCTCATGCCCACGCGCGATCCAGAACCACGCCCGTGCCGTCAGATCGTCCTGGACTCCGTCGGCAACAAAAGCATTCAACGCTTCGACAGCCGATGTCCAGCGTTCGCGGAGGGCAAAACTTTCCGCCAGGTAGAAGCGCGCTGTGCGTCCTGTCGGCGTTCCTGGCACAGCATTGGCAGCAGCAAAGAATGCCTCAGCAGCCGCATCATAGTCGCCAGCTTCACGCCGCTCCAGCCCGCGCGCCAGCGCCTCGTCGGGTGAGGCGGCAGCGGAAGGCGAACCATCGACGGGAGTGGGGGATGGATCGGGTTGCAACGTTCCCGCCGCCTCTGGGGGCACCATAGCAGGGCTTGACTGCGGCGAAACAGACAGAGGCGCATCGGAAGGAGGCGCAACGTTGAGTGCGGTTTCCGACGTACAGGCGATAAGCGACAGTACAATCACTAGGACGCCCCAAAGACAACGCATGGCTGCATTGTACCACAGGAGACAAAGTTTCAGGCGTTCTCTTCACCGCGCAACCGGCGGAGTTCGGCTTTGAGCGTAGCAATACGCTGCTCGGCAGTTGAGGGCGCCGCCTGGAGATCAGGGTAATCGCCGATTGGTCTGCCGGAAGCGTCGTAGCATATCACCGCCTGCTCCTGCACACCCAGCCAGACCTGGATCGGTTCGATCTACAACCGCCCCTGCGCATCGGGCGACAGCACACTGTAGACGGTCGGCGTCCGCCGGTAGCCGAGCAGACGCGGCGTGACCTGCCCACGCCGTTGCACCACGTCCACAATCACGTAGAACTCCACCCCAGCAAGGTCGTACTCGTCGAGTTTGACCATCAGGTCGATGGTGCGCGTTTCGGGGGAGGTGACTTCGATGATCAGCGTGGGGCGCACACCCTCGACAGCGACATCGAAGGAGCTCCAGTCTTTGTATTCCCGGATGCCGAAGATAACCGCCAGGTCGGGACCGTGCGCCTTCAGGTCGGGAGCATCCTAGTCAATACGCACATTGTGCAGCACGACAGCGCCGGGGATGCCGGCAAGCAACCCGCGCAGGACATTGTACAGATACGCGCAGATACGCTGATGCAGGTCGCTGTGGGTCACCTGGTCGCCCTCCTGTGGATGTGCAACATCTTCCAGCGTCAGGGGAACCTGTTCGAACGACACCGTGCCATCGGGTGCGACCCGCTCGATATAGCGCCATCCGTAGGGAAAGCGATCGGCAGCTGGCGGTGCGGTTACGGTCGTCATAGCATACGCTCCGGTTACAGGTAACATTGTCATTATAGGACATGTGTGTCACCATAGCAAGGTCAGGAGCGCAGGAGAATTTGGATACATCCACAGCAGGCAGGATGAGCGCGGCACTCACGTGCGGTTAGTCTGGTAGGGCTTATGTGCGCACTGCTGGAGGGCTGGATCGTGGGAGAACGCGCGGCTGGAACTTAAGAGGGGGGCATTTTGCGCTCCGGCGCGGTTCAAAAGATGCAATCGCCCTGTCTCGTTGTTTCCTCTTGTTGACCGTGTTTATCGCTGCACGGTATAGTCAGCGGTGTTTCTCCCACGTCGTATCATAGGGATAGAAGTCTATAGATCCGGTAAATCTAACTTTATCAGCCTGTCTCAGTTCATGAACCGCGTCGCTAACAGGATATGCAAACATATGTGGCTCAGGCTGGCGGCGCCGATCAGATCCTTTATTTGCCAATACTTCTGACATATGGTATATTTTGCTTACGAATAGGACGATCCGTGTGTTGCTCGATACAACCGAAGAACAGTCGCAAGCACTCGCTGAGACGGTGCGCTTCTTCACGCTGGCCTTCAATGAAGTCTGTAGATATGGCTGGCAGTATCGCCAGAAGAATGGCGTCACTCTGCACCATGCCACGTACCGCTCCCTCAAGGCCAAATACCCCAACCTGGTGAGCGATCTGCACATTCAGGCCAGGGGCAAGGCTACGGAAGCCGTGAAGAGTGTGCTCACCCTGGCTCGCAAGGGTCGGAAGGTCTCTGCACCCCAAGCATCTTTCTGTCCACCGCGTTACAATGTCCACACGTTCAAGGTTTACTGGCAAGCGAACACCGTCCGTCTGTCCACCGCTGCTGGTCGGATGACGCTTCCTTTTCATATTCCTGCCTATGCCACCAAGTACGTCGGCGGCGAGGTGGTAACCGCCGACCTGATCCACCGCGATGGTCGTTGGTGGCTGCACATCGTCGTCGATATACCCGCCCCTGACGTCGCGCGAACGTCCGATGTCGTTGGCGTGGACTTGGGCATAGCGACGCCGGCCGTCACCAGCAACAACCATTTCCTGGGTCAGAAGCGCTGGCGTGAAATTGAGGCTCGTTATTTTCGTTTGCGCCGCGCCTTGCAGTCGAAAGGCACCAGGTCGGCCAGGCGCCACCTGCGCAAAATGTGGGGCAAACAACGACGTTTTCGCCATGACTGCGACCATGTGCTGAGTAGGCACGTCGTCAACGCGACGCCACCCAGCAGCACGCTTGTGGTCGAGAATCTCACCAATATCCGTGCCCGTGTCAGGCAGCATCATGGCGCTCAGAACAGGCGTATTCACGGCTGGTCGTTCGCGCAGTTGCGATCCTTTTTCGAGTACAAGGCTGAGGAACGGGGCTGTACGGTGGTCGGGGTTGATCCTCGACATACCTCCAAGGCATGTTGTGGATACATCGCCTGCAACAACCGCCGTTCTCGTGCTCTGTTCCAGTGTCGTGCCTGTGGATTCAGGCTCCACGCTGATCTCAATGGTGCACCTCCACCCGCAACGCCCTCGACACAGTCCGTAAGGAATAATAAAATAAGAAGCAGCAATGACTCTCATTCCAGCGGGTACATTTCAGGGCACATCGGTGGGTGATGCGCTCACGACTGCTCTTGGCAACGCAACGGAAGCCCTGCGGCTGATCGCGCGTGGCGGCGTGTGGGTTGATGGCGTGCGTGTGCGCGATCCGGATATGCGTCTTCCTGCAGACGCAACGGTTGTGGTTCAGCGTCCACCCGACGGAATCTATCGCGAACCGGTCGTGACGCCGGAGATGATCCTGTACGAAGATGATGATCTGATCGCGCTCAACAAACCCATCAATATCTACGTTGAGGCGACACCCTGGGATGCGGAGGGGCATCTGCGTGCAGCACTGACGCGATTCCTCGCAGTGCGCGATGGCGCTGCGCCGCCGCTGCATCTGGCGCATCGCCTGGACCGGGATACCTCTGGTGTTCTGTTGATCTCGAAAACTCCCGATATCAATGCAGCGCTACAACGCACATTTCGGGACGGATCGGTGCACAAGACATATCTGGCGCTCTGCGCCGGTCTGCCTTCCTTTGATGAGATCGACATCGAAACCGGTCATGGACGAGGGCGCGGCGGCATGTTCCGCGTATTTCCGCGCGAAGCGATTGGACGCTCACTCCCGCAGGGTGGAACTGTCAAATCGATGCGCACACGACTGCGTGTTGTGCGACGAATGGACGATGCCGCGCCGGTGCGCGCCTGGCCCCTCACCGGACGCACGCACCAGATTCGACTACACCTTGCCTTCCTAGGTCACCCGCTCATCGGCGACAGCAAGTATGGCGGTCCATCTATCTGGCGCGGTGTCCCGGCGTTCCACCACCACCTGCACGCCGAACGCCTGGAATTGCCGCATCCACGGAGCGGCGCATTGCTGGTCATCGTCGCGCCGGCCCCGGAATGGGCACAGTGACCATCATTGCGTCGGGGTCGGCGAAGGCGTCGGCGGCGGCGGAAACATGAGCGATGCAATATAGTTGGCGATCCCTTCGACGTTGGCGTACTCCATATTCGACAGCACAATAATTGTCGCCCGGTCGTCGGGGTAGCGGGCAAAGAACGTGGCAACGCCGGTCATGTTACCGGGGTGACTGATGCGTCGACGTCCGTTGATCACTTCGATCTTCCAACCAAACCCATAATCGCGCAGCGCCGGAGTGAACATCTGCTCCAGTTGCTCACGTGCGAGTGCCTCATTTGTGGAAAGCGCCTGGTCCCAGCGGAAGAGGTCGCCAACCGTCGAGTACAGCCCGCCGGCTGCGTAGAGCGTCGAAGCATCGAGGAAGCCGGATTTCTTGCCGGGAACAACATACCCCTGTGCTCCATCAGCAATCGCGCCTCGACTGGTATCATAACCGGTCGCAGTCATGCCGAGCGGCAGGAAGAAGCGCTGGAGCAGGTAATCGGCATATGCCATACCAGACACACGCTCGATGATCAGTCCCAGCAACACATAGTTCGAGTTGCAGTAATCGTAGAGTGTTCCGGACACAAAGGCAAGCGGAAAAGGACGAAAACGCTCGACCAGTTCCTGTGGCGTCGCCGGATACATCTCGGTCGGCTCGAAACTAGCAAAATCGGTGTAGTCGACCAGACCGGACGTATGGGTCAGCAGGTGCCGGATCGTCAGCGGTTTCCAGGCATCGGGACAATTGTCGAGGTAGGTGCAGATCGGATCATCCACGGTTAGTTTACCATCCTGCTGCAACGCCAGAATTGCAGCAGCAGTAAACTGTTTGGTGATCGACGCCAGGCGGAAGCGCGTGTTCACAGTGTTAGGAACATTCTCATCGGCGTTGCCATAGCCACGCGCAATCACCACCTTCCCGTCCTGTGCAACAAGGACTGCCCCCTGAAACTGCCCGCTGGTGGTGAGTCCGGTCAGGTATGCATCGATCTCGCGCCCCAGCGGATCGAGCGGCGGTGCGCCGGGCGCAGAACCCGGCATCAGGGTTGGCGTGGGTGTCGGTAGAGCAGTGCGTGTTGCTACTGGCAGCGGAGTTGGCGCTGGCTGCGGCGCTTTTGTGGCGACTATCGTAGGATCAGAGGCAAGTGCCGCAGTCGGGAGCGGCGTTGGCGTCATGCCGGACGCCTGCCGGAGTTTGAGCGGTAGAAGCGGCGCGCTACATGTGACAAGCGTCACCAGCAGCGCGCCGACTATGATCAGCACGACGCGCAAAACCAGCGGCGTCATACGTCGCGCGTGATGCCGCCGCTGGCGGCGACGATGTGGATGAAGACGAACAGGTTGCACTGGTGTAAACGATGTCTACCCTGCTCGCGCCCGACAGTCGCGCTGTCGCAGCAGGTCGCGGTAGATGCTGAGAATGTCACACGCGATATGCTCCCAACCAAACCGCAGCGCGCGTTCCCGTGCCGCTGCTCCCAGCGTTGCACGCTCGTCGTCATTCAGCAGCAGGTGCTCAAGATGCCGCGCTAGAGTTGGCGGATCAGACGGCGGCGTCAGCAAACCGCTGACGCCATCTTCGATGATGAACGCCGGACCGCCTGCATTCGTTGCTATCACCGGTCTGCCACATGCTAGCGCCTCGAGTGCTACCATTCCAAACGACTCATAGTGCGATGGCATGGTTACCACGTCGGCAGCCGTATAGTAGAGCGGCAGACGTTCCTGCGGCTGCGCTCCGGCGAACCGCACGATATCGGTGACGCCAAGCCGCTGCCGGATGGCATCCAGACGCCGTTGCTCGGTATTCCAGTGTGTCCGCTCCTCCTCGCTGCCCCCGCCGACGATCAACGCTGTCAGCGCGCCGCGCCACTCAGGGTGATGCTGCACCAGCAGCGCACTGGCTTCGATCAGCGCATCGATACCCTTAAGCGGCTCGATACGTGCCACTAGCAGAATAATGCGGTGCGGCGCCAGCGGCAGATTGAGCATGGTGCGTGCCATCGCTGTATCGCGCGGCTGAAAACGGCGCAGATCAACCCCCGCCGGAACGATGTGAGTCCTGCTTCCTCCGGCGCCGTAGTGCCAGACCATCTGCGCCCGGTCGAGCGGAGTTGCCGCTACAATCGCGTCGGCTTCATGCAGGATCCGCGCCTCGATCGCAACCCGCTCGCGGGTCTCACGATCCTGGTCGCCGCGCGCAACCAGATTTTTCATTGCGCCGAGCGTATGGAACATATGGACAACCGGCGCCCCCCAGCTGCGGCGCAGCGCCAGCGCCGCTTCGCCAGAAACCCAATAGTGACTGTGAATGATGTCATAATGCAGGTCTTCACCGTCGGCGAAGCAGCGTACCCGCCCGATGAACTCCGGTAGATAGTCCAGTAAGCGATTTTTATCGTAGGGTGCTGGCGGGCCGGCGCGCACGTGGATCAGGCGCACACCCCGATCGATCGGAACGACAGTCGGTGCGTTGTACGTCTGAGCGCGTGTGAATATATCGACTGCTATGCCGCGACGTCCGAACTCACGGCTCAATTCGCGGACATAAACGTTCATACCGCCCGCCTCTTTGCCGCCCAGACGTGCGAGCGGGCTGCTATGAACGCTCAACATTGCGATGCGCATGAAATTTCTCCAGATCGCCCTGCAGGTCGAGGTACGGTGATTATACGTGACATTAAGGAAGGGACGCGGTGCCCGCATCCCTCCCTCGCATCAGTGCGTGCCTTTCCCTGATATTATACGTTCAAAAGATTGTTGGCTCATGTTCAAAAGTCGTGCAGCCGAACCAACTGAGCGATAACCCTGGGCGTGATTCGTTTCGCGTTGATA
>DAOUBK010000100.1:0-76582 GCA_034432635.1 Roseiflexus sp. | reverse complement strand
CGCGTGGCAGATCATGCCCGCCAATACCCCGGGAGCGTGGCGACCGCACATCCTGGCGCTGTTCACCCACGTGGCAGGCGTCATCCCGCCGACGATGACCGTACTGGTGCTGGTGGATCGCGGATTGTGGAGTCCGAAACTCTGGGATGCCATCCGGGCGCAGGGGTGGCATCCGCTGATGCGGGTGAGCTTGGGCACGGTGCTCGAGAGCCCGGTGCCCGCCGAGCCGTGCGGGAGCGGGTGCCGGGACCCGGCCATGTCTGGGTCGGCTGTGGGCGGCGCGGGAAGCGAAAGGCGCGGTGGCAAGCCAGTACGTGGTTTGGGATAGTGCACGATGGGTGGCAGAGCAGCGCCGGGCAGCGACTCCTACCTGTTCGGGAGTCGCTGCAATGCTGTTGACGCTGTACAACTACGCCGGTGGGGCAATTAGCCCCCGAAGCGACACGGAAATTCCGCAGTTACGGGCATTCACACGCCAGAATCTGCTCGACGACCTCCATCATATCTGCGCCAACGATGTCGGGACGTGGGAAGAGCGGGTCGAGTGCTGCACCGGGGCGTGCGACGAATGCTGCGGCGCAACCGGCGCATAGTGCACCGGCAATATCCCACGCATGCGCTGCAACCATGCGGATGCGCCCTACCGGAACACCCAGACGAATGGCTGCATATTCGTAGGGTTCTGGCGCCGGTTTCAGACGCCGCACAATATCGGCGGAGAAGATATTCTCGAAAAAGTGGTTGATGCCGGCACTGGTCAACTGCGCAATTGCCACTTCCTCGGTCGAATTGGTCAGCGCAGCCAGCCGCAGCCCGGCGGATTGCAGACGCTCAAGAGCACCTGGCACATCCGCGTGGGGCGGCAGAGAGCGCATACCGGCAAGGATGGCAGTGCAATCATCAGGTGCAAGAGATATGCCGTAACGCACTGCCGTCATCTCGAGCGCCGTTGCCCAGATGCGCGTGAAGTTCTCATACCTGCTGGTGATTGTGGTTACAAACGCAGATTGAAGCACCTGACCGAACCAGGACTGGCGCGCGCTCGCGACACCGAATGTGCGGGAAAACAGTGGATCGAGCGCACGCACATCGAGCAATGTCTCATTCACATCGAAAACGATCACTCGCGGCATCATCCCTCCTGACATTACAATGCATAACTCAATACTTCGATTCGAACAACGGACAGGCAAGATGTGGCGGAAATGGACGACAACGAACGGATCAGCCTGACGATAACTGTTCGGCGAGCGCTTCCAGCCAGGCGCCGAATCGCTGAAGATCGGTCTCGACCTGTTGCCAGACAACGAGATATTCGGATAACTAACCGCTCCAACCGTTGAGTTCGAAGCCATACAGATGTCGCACAATATGACAAAATGCCAGATATTCGCGCAACCCTTCTGTGCTTACCGATGACAGAACGATCTCCCCAATCCATTCCCTTGTGTTCGAGCAGGCGACGAGGCCGGCCAAAACCGCTTGGCGGAGCGCCGTTGAGTTCGGTTGCTATCGTTTGAAACATGCGCTCGCAGCCGGTGTAGAAATTGTGTAGTTTAAGCGCGAAATTTTCGTAGAACAGCCGGGCATGCCCGGGATCGTGCGCGCTCCCTGCACGAAAGCGATGTCGTCTGCCAGACGCTGCAAGCGCTTCCGTTCGATCCAGATGTCGGCAGCAATGCCGCGCAAACGTTCCGGCGAAAAAGGTTGCATCGCTTATACATCTACTCCGTGTTCCAGAATGCGATCTCGAACATGAGGAACCAGCGCTTCGAGCGGTTTCAGATCAACGGGAAAAGCCGCGATATGTCCGGCATCCTGCCGCGCCTGCTGCACCAGACGTCGGTTGTATACGCATGCGGTAGCCAGACGCCTGCGCCGGCGTTCGACATACGCTTCGAGCGGGCGATCCATGCCCGGAATGTCGGTCGTCGCGCTCATCGACAGATATCTCTGAACATCGAGGTGGGTGTCGGCGTGCGATGTTGTAGCCGGTTCTAGGTGTGTGCTCCCATATTACACCAGTTTCAACGAAATCTCAACAGTATAGAATCATGCAAGCGCGTCCGATCAAAGAGAACCGGTCAATCGCTGCGTCTTATCCTTCGTGGCGCGAAGCAATGTGCTGCCCACTCCTCGCCCTTCGTAGCGGGCAGGAAGGCGATCGTATCTGGCAGAGCCGGTTATGAACGTTTCTTCCTGTATGGATGCGGCATCGGCTGATCACGGTCACGCCGCAGCGTACCTCCCAGGCACGCAAGCGCTGCTCGTCGAGTCAGCGCAGCACGCCGGTCTCGTCAAGTACCTCCCAGGCACGTGAGTGCTGCTCCTCGCCATCTACCGTGGCGCGCTGTGCTGCCGCGAATCGCAGTGCCAATGGACGTCAGGGGAACGGAGAGAAGCGACGAATGAGTTGCTTCTGGCGATACGCATTCAGGGCGATCCTCTTCGCTCGTGGCCGGTAGTATGCGGACGCATGGCTTCCAAACGCCAGAGGATGAGTCCCGCGCGTTCCGGCGTGCGCGATCCTCGGAGGTAGGCGACGGCATTGCCGTCGTCTGCCTTGCCTTGCATGATGGTTCGGTCGGGCGCCAACGTCCATAACAGCCTCTAGAACCCTGAGCCGCAGGACATCGGTGTTCGTTCCCAATCTGTGCTGCGGGTTACAGAGCAGGGTCGTTCTGCTCTCCCGGTTGGCGGAGGGCATCCTGTCCTTGCTCCACTGTCGGGTCAACCGCTGCTTGCGGACACGCTGCCTGCGCACCCGGCAGGCACGTGGTTCAATCATTCTACGCTTCGCTACGAGGGGAAAAGAAGGCAAGATATATTCTACGCCCAAACAGATACGCTTCACAATCATTCTACGCTTCGCTACGAGGGGAAAAGAAGGGTGCACCGATGCACAGAAAAGCACGGCGCGCATATCCGTGCACGAGGGATATGAGGTAGCCGGCAAGCATTACCCTGTCGATACTACATCGACCCAGAATTCGTCCATTTTAGCGCGCAGCAACGCATGTTCTGGACGTTCAAGGTATGGATCATCAGCGAGGATTTTTTGCGCTTCGCGGTATGCGGTGTGCAGCAGGCGTGTATCCGCCAGTCGTGCCACTTTGAGGTCAGGTGTGCCGCTCTGCCGGGTACCGAAGAACTCGCCCGGTCCGCGCAGTTGCAGGTCGATCTCCGCCAGGTGAAAGCCGTCGCTGATCTGCTCCATCGCTGCCATACGCTGGCGCGTGACATCGTTCTGGTCTTTGTCGCAGACCAGAATGCAGTAACTCTGATGAATGCCCCGTCCGACGCGCCCGCGAAACTGGTGCAACTGCGCCAGACCAAACCGCTCCGCTCCTTCGATCAGGATTGTGGTAGCGTTCGGAACATCGATACCGACCTCGATCACGGCAGTGGCGACGAGGATGTCGTATTCGTGGTTGCGGAAGGCGATCATCACCGCGTCCTTCTCGCGGGGTGGCATTTTGCCGTGGATCAGGGCAATACGCAGGTCGGGAAAGACATCACGCGACAGGGTTGCATACATTTCCTCGGCGGACGGAAGATCGACCTTCTCGCTCTCATCGACCAGCGGACAGATAACGAACGCCTGACGCCCTTTTTCGATTTCGCGCCGGATGTGGCGGTAGGCTTTTCCGCGCTCGATAGTTGTGATCCAGCGTGTCTTGATCTCTTGACGTCCCGGCGGCAGTTCGTCGAGCACCGATACATCGAGGTCACCGTAGATCGTCAATGTCAGCGTGCGCGGGATCGGCGTTGCGGTCATCACCAGCATATGCGGATTGTACCCTTTGTCCTTCAGGCGTTGACGCTGTTCAACGCCGAAGCGATGCTGCTCATCGATGACTGCCAGACCTAACGCAGCATACTGTACCCCCTCGGAGATCAGGGCATGCGTTCCAACAACCAGGTCGATGTCGCCACGTGCGATACCTTCCAGCACGCGACGGCGCTCTTTCGTGCCAAGGCTGCCGGTGAGCAACGCCACCCGCACGCCACGTCCATCCAGATCATCATCGCTGCTCATCCCCAGAATACGCCTGATCTCTTCCAGCCGTTCTCGCTGTTCGGGATCGAGATCATCCGCCGGGGCGTGATGCTCATCACGCGGTATGGAAACTTTGCTGAGCAGCGCCCGCAAGCTGCGGTAGTGCTGCTCGGCCAGGATTTCGGTCGGCGCCATGATCGCTGCCTGGAAACCGGAGGCAATGACCTGAAGCGCGGCTGCGGCGGCAACGACCGTTTTGCCGCTGCCCACGTCACCCTGGAGCAGGCGCGCCATCGGCACAGGGCGCGCCATATCCGCGAAAATCTCTTCCAATACGCGCACCTGTGCGCCGGTCAGTTCGAATGGCAACTGCCTGAGAAACGCTTCGTGCACATCGTCGCGGCGTGTAATCGCGTACCCCTGATGCGCCTGCCATATCACCCGGCGTCGAAGGACGCCAAGCTGAATAAAGAGGAACTCGTCGAATCCGAGTCGACGGCGCGCCCGTTCGAGCATCTCGTGACTTTCGGGGAAATGGATCTGAGCGATCGCCTGGGACAACGGCATCAAGCCGGTACGTTCCAGTACCGCCGGGGGCAGATGGTCTTCCAGCAGCGGGGCGCACCAATCGACCACGTGTTTGATCAGGGTACGCACGCTGCGCTCGACCAGCCCGCGGGTCAACGGATGCACCGGCACCAGACGACCGACGTGGATCAGGTCATCATCGGTGAACGGTTGCCATTCGGGGGATGCCATCTGGCGCAGCCCTTCGTAGATGCCGATCTTGCCGCTCAATACCACCTTCGTGCCCACGGTGAAGCGCTGCGCCAGCCAGTGCTGACGGAAGAAGACGACTTTCAGTGTGCCGGTTTCGTCGCCTACCAGTACATCGAGCCGTGTGCCGCCACTCTTCATCGGCACGGTGCGCGTGTCCAGAACCTCGACAACGATTGTCTCGACCGCGCCTGGTTGCAGTTCGGCGATGGTGTGGTGCGAGGTGAAGTCATCGTAACGATGGGGAAAATGGTAAAGCAGGTCGCGCACGGTGCGCACGCCAAGCCGCCGGAACGATTGCACCATGATGCGGGTGATGCCCGGCACATCTTCGAGCGGCGAGTCGGGTGTGAGAGGACGCGCCGGCGCTGAAGTGGGACGGGAGGAGCGACGCACCAGCGCGCGCGTCGGCTTCGTAACCGGGGGATCTGCTGAGGGATGCGGCGCCGCTCGAGCACGAAACAGCGAGCGCAGACCTTCGAGGGCAACGCCGACGCGCGCGCGCCGGGTTGGTTGATCGAGCACTGCGTATCCGGCAAGCAGTTCAAGCGCCTGCTGCACCGGTTCGTAGCGCAGCGCCTCATCCGCTTCCAGACGCCACATTGTCAGAAAACGCTCCAACCCGCCTGCCACGGTACTGTTGTCGCACCCGCGACGCTCCTCCTCTGCCAGCAATTTGCCAAGACGAATGATCTGCTCTTTCCCATCCATACGCTTTCAGGGTGATGCGTTCAACAACCCCGTAATCCCCAGTGCGCCGGGTCCCATATGGGTTCCCAGCACGGCGCCGATCTGCACGGTGCGGACGCGGTCGCGTGGAAGCAACCCTGCGGCAGCGCATGCGTCTGCCAGGGATTCGGCTTCGGTACGGTTCGTTGTATACACAACGCTCAATTCCTGATATGCGCCGCGCACCTGCGCCAGTTCGAGCAATCGTGCCGGAACGCGCCGCCAGGTGCGCACCCGTTCGACCGGCAATACCTGCGAGTCGCGCACCTCCAGAATGGGCTTTACATCGAGCAGTGTGCCGAGCAACGCCCGGGTGCGGCTGATCCGCCCACCCCGCTCCAGATAGCGCAGGGTCTGAAGCGCCACATATGCCACCGTCTGCTCACGCAATGTTTCCACCAGGGCAACCGCTTCTTCCAGGGTTGCGCCTTGCGCCAGGCGACGCGCAGCAGCCAGCGCCAGATAGGCAATGGGCATGGCAATCGAATGACTATCGACGCAGACGATGCGTGCCCCCTCGACAAGCCGCGCTGCCTGCACAGCAGCATTGTACGTGGCGCTCAAGCCGGCTGCGACACTGATCGACAGCACTGCGTCGCCGTTGCGCGTCAACTCGCGGAACACCTCCTCGAACATGCCAACCGATGGCGCCGAGGTGGTCGGAAGTTCGTCGTGTTCGGCGATCCAGCGATAGTAGGCGTCACGGCTGATATCGATATCGTCGCGCAGCGTCTTGCCCTGCCGATGCAACAGCACCGGCACAACATGAATGTGGTACGCAGCATGGGCATCGGCGGGTATATCGGCTGTCGAATCGACAACAATGTGGACTGCTGGCATACGTCAATCAATCCCTTCAAACACCGCCACGCCCATTGCGCCCGGTCCAAGGAACGCGCCAACGCTCGGACCAAACTGCATCGTCTGCACCCGGTCGCGCGGGAAGATCGGATCGACCTTCTCCAGTAACTTCTCGACATCTTCCGGCGTTGTGGCGTACAGTGCGGTCACTTCACGGACGCGCGGAAAATCCTCGATGAAGGTGTATAACCCTTCGATAGCCTTAGCGCGGGTACGGGTGCGCTCGTAGGGGACGATTTCGCCGTCATCGAGCAGGAGGAGCGGCTTGATACGCTGCATCGAACCAAGAACGGTCGTCGCCAGCGCCAGACGACCGCTGTGTTCGAGATACTCGATAGTATCGACGAAGAACACGAAATGACAGTGTTGAATCAGGAGGTTGATCAGGTGTGCTGTCTCTTCGGGGGTGGCGCCATCGCGCGCTGCGCGTGCTGCATGGATCGCGACCATACCCAGTGCCATCGAGAGGAGTTTACTGTCGATAACTTCAACCCGGCTCGACGACGCCGGCAAACGGTTGCTCGCCTGCTGCGCCACGTGATAGGCAGGCACGAGACGACCGGAAAGGTGGAGCGAGAAGATATGCTCGTACTCCAGGGTCAAACGCCGGTAGAGGTGCTCAAAAGCCGTTATTGGCGGCGGTTGCACTGCAACCTGTGTTCGGTTCTCCTGCAAGGCTTGATAGAACTGCTCGGCGGTAATATCGAGACCAGCCCGGTAGCTCTGATTGCCAATGACGATCTGCATCGGTACGATTTCGATGCCTAATTCATGCGCAACACTCAACGGGATGTCGCAGGAACTATCGGTCACGATTTTGATGCTTGCCATACGTTTCTCATTTCACATGCGCAAGGATTGCAGGACCTCCGACGGCATCTATTCGAGTGCAATAATGATGCTATTGCCGGGGTGCCCGCCGGCGTGTATTTCGATGTGCAGCGCAGGGAAGGCGATGCGAATCGCTTCCGCCAGTATTTCAGCACGGGTGACATCGACTCCCAGGCTATAGTACAGGGTTACAATCTCAGCCGCGTCTGCCCCATGCTGGCGCAGTGCATGACACACATTATACGCATCTTGCGGCGCTTCTGCAGGCATGGATTGATCGTCGTCCTGTTGCATGTCGAGTGTGATCACCTGCACGCGCTCTGCTGCTGCCTTCATCGCTTGAACGTTCTGATCGATCCCGGCTTGAAAATTCAGCGCCAGCAGTGCGGCAATCCCCTGGGGCGGCGAAGTTGCCGGTACGATAGCTATCCGTCGGTTGACCTGTTGCGCCGCAGCCTGTGCGGTCTCCAGCGCCTGTCGATCGTTGGGAAGGACGATCACGCTGCGCTCTGCCATATGCTCGAAGAGCGCCAGCCACTCATCGACCGTCGGCGTCGCTGCGGTTTCCTGCACCAGGCTGGCGCTCAGATCGCGCAGGATTGCCGCAAAACCGGCGCCCGGCGCTAGCGCAATGATTCCAACCGCTTCGGGTGCGGCAGACACTTCCGCCTGTTCGACTGGAACCAACAGGCTGGAATGCAACGCTGCACGTTGCAGATCCATATTGACGACTTCGATCTGGTCGAGAGCGCCATACGCCAGCGCCTGGTTGAGCGCATCACCCGGTCGCAGGGTGTGGAGATGAATTTTCACCAGCGCCTGATCCCCCGCAACCACCAGTGAGTCGCCGAGGGTTGCAAACACCTGCCGGATCGTGTCCAGCGATGCCGCCACCTGATGGATCACGAAACTGGTGCAGTAGCCGGCGGCATCTGCAAGCGCTTCGACCGATACCCGCGGTGTGACCGACGGTGTGGAGGTTTCGCCTGGTTCGCCACGCGCGTAGCGCAGCAACGCTTCGAGCAGCACCAGCATACCCTGACCGCCGGCATCGACCACCCCTGCCTCGCGCAGGGTTGTCAGCAACTGCGGCGTTCGCGCGACCGCCGCCCGCGCTTCGCGCACCGCAGCATCGAGCACTGCGCCAAGCGACGCTTCACCTGCCGCGATTGCGCGCTGTGCTGCTTCGCCGGCGCAGCGAATGACGGTCAGCATTGTGCCTTCCACCGGGCGCAGCACTGCTTCATATGCGCGCGCGCTTCCGTGGACCAGCGCTGCTGCCATTTCACGCCCGCTCATCAGGTGCTGCCCGGCGAGTGCGGTAGCGACGCCGCGCAGCATCTGCGACAGAATGATGCCCGAATTGCCGCGCCCGCGCAGGGTTGCCCAGTATCCGACCCGTTCCGCCACCACACCGCACGATGGATCCGGCGCAATCTCGCGCAATGCCCCACTGAGCGTCAGTGCCATATTTGTGCCAGTATCCCCATCGGGAACCGGAAAGACATTCAGCGCATTGAGCGACGCTGCATGGCGCTCAAGATCGCGCGCGGCTGCGCGTAGCGCCTCCAGCAGGTGTTCACCATTCCATGCGCCGGTCATGGTCGTCCTCCCACTCCCTGGACGCGGATGTTGACAATTGGGTCAGGCAGATCGAGCGCGAAGGACAACGCCGCGCGTACCGCCGACTGAGCAGCGTGAGCCACATCGGCAATCGGTTTGCCGGTCTGCACGATCAGATGCACATCGACGGCGAGTGTGTTCTGGTGCAGATGCACCTCAACACCGCGTCGCGCATCGACCGGTGGCAGGATGAGCGGCGGACCCTGCGGATCGCTCAGCCCTGCAACGCCGTCGCAGTGCAGAGCGGCGGCGGCGACAATCGATGCAATAGCGCGCGGGGTGACGGTTGCGCGTCCGGCGGGAATGGTAACGGCAGATCGATTGTGCATAACGCTGGTATCCTTGATGCAAAGGTTGCGTCTTCCTTCGGAATATGGTATAGTCTCCAGCTAGTGTGTCAACGACATCGAGAAGTTCCTGGCGCAGCCAGGGGAGTGATTGCTGGTATGGCAAAGTGCATGGTGTGTAACAAGAGTGTCAGTTTTGGACGGAACATCCGGCACAAAGCGTCGGGCGGCTGGGCGCGGCGTGCACCGAAGACCAATCGCACCTTCAAGCCGAATGTGCAGAAAACCACGATCATGGTCGATGGCGGGAAAGTGCAGATCAAGGTTTGCACCAGGTGCCTGCGCACGATGTACCGGGCGCGCTGAGTATCGTTCGGCTGACTACTCAGGCTGGCGTCGCGCTGCGATGCCAGCCTTTTTCGTTACCGAGCTGGCATGAAAACGCCCGACATTATAGCGGATAGGGTCAGGACGTGCAATTCAGCACGTAGCGCCGCAAAGCGCAGGCGACGCCCGCCTCGCCAACCGGCGGCAGAACCGCATGCGCCTGCGCGCGCACCGCAGGAATAGCATTACCTATTGCCAGACCTAACCCGGACCAGGTGATCATCGAGAGATCGTTCTCCTGATCGCCGATTGCCATCACCTCTTCGCGCGTCACACCCAGCGATTGCGCCAGCCTCGCCAGTGCCTGCCCCTTGCTGACGTGCGGCGCCGTCAGTTCGCCAAAAATAGCGTGCGAACGCACAATCGCCAGAGCCTCACCAAACTGTTTTGTCAGTCGCGCCAGTTCACATTCGACAATCTGCGGCTCTGCTACAAACAGGAGTTTGGTCGGCGCCATGCGTGCAACCAGTTGCTCCAGATTAGGAGTGACGACAATCTCGTTCTCCTCCGGGTGAAATGCCAAGTATGCTTCGAGTTCGGCACGGCGCGCAGCAATGTAGTGCACATCGTGAATGTAGGCGATCACAAAAATGCCGGCATCGAGCAATGAGCGTACTGCCGCAGCGGCAAGATCGGCGGGCATCGTCGCGTGGTACAGCGTCTCACCGGTGAGTGGATGGCGCACCAGCGCCCCCTGATAACAGATGATCGGCGCACGAATGTCGAGTTCGCGCGCAAACGGCATCGCTGCGCTGAACATGCGCCCAGTCGCCAGGGTCACATAGATGCCACGCGCCTGAACTGCGGCAATCGTTTCGCGCACATCGGGATGAATGACCAGATCGCGATCAATGACCGTGCCGTCGAGATCGAGGGCAATTAATCGGAAGCGCATAGGGGTCTATCCAGTGTACTGAATTCCGTGACTCACAAGAGATCGACAAAAAACCATCTTCTCGCAGGGATCCCGCTCAGTCCACAAGACTTCCCGTCTCTGACCGGCACTTTCACTCGCCGATGCTACCCCTACGAGACAACCACCACCCGATCACGTCCGGCGAGGTCCTGTCGGACACGAATGAGTGCTCCAGGAAACGCCTGCTGCGCCAGTGCAACGACGGCGCCTGCCTGAGTTGCGCCAATCTCCAGCATCAGCGCGCCGCCGGGTTGCAGCGCCGCCGGCGCTGCCGCCAGCAAACGACGATAGACGGCAAGACCATCGTGCCCGCCGTCGAGCGCTACGTGCGGTTCGTGCATACGCACGCCGGTATCGACCTCATCGAGAATGGTATACGGGGGATTACTGACCAGCAGATCGACCGGTTGCGGCAGCGGCGCCAGCAAGTCGCCAGTCAGGAGCGTGACCCTGGCGTCAACGCGATGACGCATGACATTCTGCCGGGCAACCGCCAGCGCCTCACAGAAGAGATCGATGGCATAGATATGCGCCTGGGGAAGGTGGACTGCCAGCGCGACAGCGATACATCCGCTTCCCGTGCCGACATCGGCGATTACAAGCGGGGCAGGGCGTTGTTTTGCCCATTCCAGAGCTGCATCGACCAGCGTTTCGGTTTCGGGGCGCGGCACGAGCACGCGTCGGTCCACAACAAACTCAAGACCATAGAACTCTTTCCGCCCAACCAGGTAGGCGACCGGTTCACGCGCCGCGCGGCGCAGCGTCAACGTGCGAAACTGATGCAGCGTTTCGTTGGTGATGGTTTCCTGAAGCCTGGACAGCACCCGCGCACGTGACCATCCCAGCGTATGCGCCAGCAGCACCTCAGCGTCCAGGCGTGGCGTCTCACTCGCGTTGCGCAGCGTTTCAACCGCCCAGGCGATAGCGTCACCAAGCGTGACGCGGCGGGCAGGATCCGTCACCGCTACTCCTCACAGATCAACGCCTGCTCAAGTGCAGCAACCATGCGCCCGATCTGCGCAAAGGTCGCCGGATAGATCACCCGTTCGCGTTCAGGCAAACCCGGCGCCCAATGGTAGCGGGCAATCGCAGCAGAAGGGCGTTCATTGCAGCGGATCACGACTTCCCAGTAGGTCACATCGTCACCTTCGCGCAATGGGGGCGACGAACGCAACTGTGCCATGCCCTCATCACCGTCGAGTTCCCAGACCGCCAGCGGCTCCTCAAGGAACCCTAACGACCGGATCGTTGCGGCTGCATGGTCGCTGAGCCAGGCGCGTGCATCATCGATGACCGGCACAGCGCGGCAGGTCATTGCAAGTTCGCACAATGCAACGCTGAAGCGATCCAGATCGGCAAGTTCAATGCGGACATCGGCGCTCCCGGTGGACACGCCGACGACTTTAGGACCGTCATCGGTCCAGGAGAGCGCGTTCACCGCGTGCGGACCCTCGCTCGCCAGGCGCTTCAAGGCGTCGACCGTTTGTTTCCCGGACATCATGGTTCCTCTCCAGTCATCAATCTATCTTCCGTTCCGCGAAATCGCGTCCGTCGAACGTGATCAACCGCCGCTTTTCGTCGACCACTGTCTCCAGGTGCACCGGGCGCGTCCAGATACGCTGGATATTGCGCAGCGTATCGCGCGCATAATCGATCTTCAACTCAACACCCTCGTAGCGATGGCGTAGGTAGAGTTCGCCGCGATTATTGTAATTGCCATCCTCGACATAGATGAACGGTTGTCCGAAATTTGTGAGGCGGAACAGGAGTTTCTCCTTGATCTCCTTGAACTCGCGCGACGCGATCTCATACATATCTGTATCACGATTGTAGCGGAATGTAAAGAGCTTCTGCTGCATCACGAACTCAGGAGTCAGAAACTCATCGATGAACGTCACATCGTTGTACAGGCGACGTATCTCGAACAGTTTCTGCCGTCCCAGACCGAGTTGCTTATCCCAGTTCAATTTCTCAGCCAGGTCTTCACACTCCTCATACTCCTTCCCGAAGCGTCCGGTATTCCAGCGATGCTCGATATCGCGCAGCAATTCGAGACCGAGCTTATACGGATTGAGGCGACCGGGATGCACCGCCACCACACCGGAATGGTGGTCGGCAAAATCGATCAGTTCATCGTCGCGCAGCGCCCGGCGTGTCATGATCTCCGAGTGCCAGTAACTGGCCCAGCCTTCATTGAGGATCTTCGTCATCCCCTGAGGAGCGAAGTAGTATGCCTCATCGCGCACAATTTCGAGGATGGAATGCTGCCAGCGTTCCAGAGGCGCATAATTCATCAGGAAGAGGAGCACATCCTTCTGCGGATGTTCCGGGAACTTCTTGTGGCGGGCACGTTCCTCTTCGAGACGTTTACGCTGCTGCTCAAGGAACTCTGGCGGGTTGATGTAATCGCGCATGTAACTGCGCTCGACCGGCAACCCTTCCACCACCGGCGGCTCGTCGTCCGCCAGCACCGACTGATGGGTCTGCGCTTCGGGGCGTTTGATATACGGCGCGTGGTAGTCGATCAGATTTTCGAGCGAGAGGCAGATATCGATGAACTCTTCGACCGTCTCATAGCCATAGCGATCGATCATGCGTTGCACGCGGGCGGCGTGGTTCGCCATTTCGTCGAGCATCTTGCGGTTCGTATGCGCGAACCACATATTGTTCTTGAAGAAATCGACATGTGCCGCAACGTGCGCCATGACCATCTTCTGCGTCACCATCTCGTTGCCTTCGAGCAGGTACGCATACGATGGGTTGGTATTGATCACCATCTCATAGATCGTCGAGCCAAGCCAGACGTGGCCCTTCATGAGCTGGTCATACTCCATCCCGAAGCGCCAGTGGGGATAGCGGATGGGAAACCCGCCCAGCGCCGCCGTCTCGTAGAGCGTGCGGTAGTCGAGCACTTCATAAATGATGGGGAAGAAATCAAGCCCATACTCTTTCGCATAGGCTTCGATCTCCTCCCATGCAGCCTGCAACTCTGGTGGAAGACGAGTACTCTTCATAGATATGTTGTGTGTCCTGATCTGCACTACCTTCCCTTGCCGAGAAAGTCCTTGATCGCGTCGTAGATATCGTCGCGATCGGCTATCTCCGAGATCACCAGTCCATCGTGCTTGCCCAGGTGCTCCTCCAGGTCATGGGCAAAGCGACCGGATCCGTAGAGCGAACGCACCTGACCATAGCAGAACTGATTGACTTTGGGAAGGAGTTGGGTGCGCAGCAATTCGATACATTCGCGGGTATCGCCCCCGCCCCAGTTGTCACCATCGGAGAAGTGGAACGGATAGATGTTCCACTCATCGGCGGGATAGCGCTCGTCGATCAGTTTATTGCACAGTTTGTATGCCGAACTGATCTTCGTGCCGCCGCCCTCACGAATATGGTAGAACGTCTCCTGATCGACCTCCTTCGCTGCAGCGTCGTGCACGATGTAGCGGATATCGATCGCCTTGTACTGCGAGCGCAGCCAGGTTTCGATCCAGAATGCCGTGATGCGGACCAGTTCCTTCTGCTCGGCGCCCATTGAGCCGCTCACATCCATCATATAGATGATGACGGCATTCGACTCGGGTTGCAGCGTTTCCTTCCAGGAACGGAAGCGCATATCCTGGCGGATCGGCACGACTATCGGATCGGCGATGTTGTATTCGCCCGATGAGATCTGGCGTTTGAGCGCTTCGCGGTACGTGCGCTTGAAATGCCGCAGCGAGTCCGGTCCCACGCGACGGATGCCGGAGTAGCGGTCTTTCTGTGAGATAATGTTCTTTTTGCCTTTCGGCTGAATGTTGGGCAGTCGCAGTTCCTCGCCGAGGATCTGCGCCAGTTCCTCCAGGGTAACATCAACCTCGATGATATGCTGCCCCGGTTCGGATCCGGCTTCACCCTGACCCGACTGCCCATCGCCCTGTGCGATCGGGTCGCCGACATTCCCATCGCCCTGCCCGACGCCACCGCTTTGGCGCGTGCCGTAGCGAAACTGCGGCAGGTCGATCTGCGGCAGCGGGATCGAGACATACTTACGCCCCTGGCGACCGATCATTTCGCCCTGCGACATGTATTTCCGCAGGTCTTTCTTGATCTTGCCGCGCACAATCTGGCGAAAGCGGTTCAGATCGCGCTCAACGCGGTGAATCGACATAGCGTGCACCTTTTTGAAGAGAGACCGGAGCAGGAAGGAACTGCTGCAGGCAGCCACCTTCCTGCTCCCCAGGATAACCGCCAGCGTCCCGCCGGACGCCACCGGCGCCGTTTTCTGGCGCCTGCCCCGACGTCGTTCAGCGTTTCACATCGCCGCGCGCGAAGATGCTCGCAACATAGTTAAGCACATCGGTCGCACTCTGCTCATTGTAGCCGAAATCGCGGATCAGGCGCGCCTTGACGACATCGATCTTTTCCTGGGTATCCTTATCGATCACCCGTGAGACAAGTGATGTCAGTTTGATCGAGTCTTTCTGATCCTCGAACAGTTTGAGTTCGAGCGCCTTGTGGAGTCGCTCGTTCGTCTTGTAATCGAACGTCTTGCCCTCGACCGCCAGCGCGCCGATGTAGTTCATGATCTCGCGGCGGAAGTCATCCTTGCGGCTCTCGGGAATATCGATCTTTTCCTCGATCGACCGCATCAACCGCTCGTCAGGCTCCTCGAACTGCCCAGTAAACTTGTTGCGCACCCGCTCGCGCTGCGTGTAGGCTTTGATGTTGTCGATATAGTTGGCGCAGAGGCGCTTGATCGCTTCCTCGTCGGCGCTGATGGCGCGCTGCACTTCGTTTTTCACGATCTCGGTATACTCTTCTTTGACCACTGAGAGCAGGTCGCGGTAGCGTTTGCGATCCTCCTCCGAGGTAATCAGCGCGTGGTTCTTCAGACCATTCTCCAGTTCGTTCAGCACCATAAACGGGTTGATATACCCGTCCGCCTGGTAATTGACTAGCGCATTCGAGATTTTATCCTGGATGTAGCGCGGACTGATGCCCTGCATGCCCTCATTGGGCGCTTCCTTGCGTAGTTCTTTGATATTGTCCTCGGTGAAGCCCGGCAGGGTGCGCCCGTTGTAGAGTTTGAGTTTCTGCAACAGAGTCAGGTTTGGCTTCTTCGGATCTTCCAGGCGCGTCAACACCGCCCACATCGCCGCCACCTCGAGCGTATGCGGTGCGATATGCACCTTGACCCGCTTCTTATTGAAGTCGCGCTCGTAGATTTTGATCTCATCGCGCAGGCGGGTAATGTATGGAATATCGATGCGGACGGTACGATCCTTCAGCGCCTCCATGAACTCGTTGTTTTCGAGGCGGCGGTACTCCGGCGAGTTCGTGTGCCCGATGATCACCTCGTCGATATCGGTCTGCGCGAACTTCTTCGACTTGATCTTGTGCTCCTGCGATGCGCCCAGCAGGTCGTAGAGGAAGGCGACATCCAGTTTGAGCATCTCGATGAACTCGATAATGCCGCGGTTGGCAATGTTGAATTCGCCGTCGAAGTTGAACGCGCGTGGGTCGGAGTCCGATCCGTAGATCGCAATCTTGCGATAGTTGATATCACCGGTCAACTCGGTCGAGTCCTGGTTCTTCTCGTCCTTGGGCTGGAAGGTGCCGATACCGATGCGGTCCTGCTCGCTGAACACCAGACGCCGTACCCGAATGTGGCGGATCACCCGACTCCAATCACCCTGGTAGCGCAGCATCAGATCGCGGAAGTTGAAGCGGCACGCCGGGCAGAGATCGCCCTCGATACGGATGGAATAGTCACCGTCGTACCCGTCGGTCAACTCCTCGATGAAGTGCTCGCGCGTCTCAGCTGGAATGAGACGCAGCGGCTCCTCGTGCATCGGGCACTTCTCCCACTCTGACTCCGGCACCTGGCGCCAGTCCCAATTCTCGGAGTCAATCGTCCCCATGTACCAGTCGAACGTGTAGAGCGCGCCGGCTTCCGTCTTCGAGTAGTGCTCGAGCCCGCGCTTCAGACGCCGGACGATGGTGGACTTGGACGAACCAACTGGACCATGGAGCAGCAACACGCGCTTCTCGGTGCCATACCCCTGTGCTGCTGCTTTGAAAAAGTTGACTAGGCGCATCAGCGGGATTTCGAGACCGAAGATTGCATCATCGGCATCGAACGATGGGTCACTGAAGAAGTGATACCGGATCAACTTCTTCTTGGCATCGATAAACTCTTCGTACCCATACGACATAATCATGTCGTAGATACGCTGGAATGCATTGCGCGTCACCTTCGGGTTTCGGGCAACGATATCCAGATAATCGCCGAAGGTGCCGGTCCAGTTCAGTTCACGGAACTTTTTGAGATCCTGGAGCTCGACCACCCGCTGCAGCAGTGAAACGCCGCTCTGGATTGTCATGAATGATCCTCCTGGTTTGATACCGCGCTTCGCATCGCCTGCGAATGCTTGCGGCACAATGGACCGATCGCAATAGTGTACGCTATTGCCGCCGGTCGGGTATCTGTGGTCCTGATAATGTGCATTGACTTCCGAACTGTAGATATGGTGCGCTGCCCCGACGAAGAGATGCGGCTAACCGCAGATATATGCACCCGCTGGCTGCTGCACCTGTACAGCTAGACATCTCAGGGGGCGGGTAGGAGGCCTGGTTTTCCAGGTGTTGATCATTATAGCAATCCGTCTATCGAGCGTCAAGGGATGGAATGGGAAAAATTGGCATGTCGCGAAACAAATTTTCGCCAGCCTGCTACGCTGTCTGGTGCGCAGCGGGGAACACGCGCACAACATCACCAATCCCGGCGCCCAGTGTTTGCGCAGCATTGCCGTTGCGCACCGCAATCTCCACATGATCGCTGCTGCCGATCAATGCAACCAGCGCGCCAATCGCCACATCGGCGTAGGTCCGGTACAATCCTTCGATGCGCTGCCCGATCAATTGGGCTGTCATGCGCTCGCCGATGCCTGCCTCCTGCAGGTGCCTGAGTGTGATGTTGGTGATGCAGTTGCCGAAATGGTCGATGTGAATGATGCGTCCCACTAGTTCGCCATGCCGTCCGCGCGACGGTTGTTCGAGCGCGGCTTCGATGATCTCCGCACTCCGCTCGCCAAACTGCGCCGGCGCTATGCCAAGCGCCAGATGCGCTGCGACCGGTGCAAAGACATCGCGCCCGTGGAACGTGCTGCTGACGTAGGGCAACCAGTAGCGCGACTCGGTCAGATCGTAGATGGCGCAGTGCTCCATACCCCACTGCGTGATCGCTTCACGCCACACATACGTCAGCACGCCATTATCGGGCGCCACATACATGGCGTTCGGCGTCGTCAGAATAATGCGGCGTCGTTTGCTCCCCACTCCTGGATCGACAACCACCACGTGGATCGTTCCCGGCGGAAAAAACGCTCCGAATGTCTGAACGATATATGCTGCCTGATGGATGTCCTGCGGTGCGATCTGATGCGTGATGTCTACAATTGTTGCATTGCGCGCAATTCCCAGAATGACACCCTTCATGATGCCGACATAACTATCCGACAGACCAAAGTCGGTTGTCAATGTAATGATCCCCGATGGCTGCATACCCCACCTCGTCAACGGCGTTCAACCTCTGCCTGCAATCGACTGATCTCCGCTTCCGCGTCAGAGAGGTCGCGTTGGGTCGTCAACAGGAGTTCGTGCTGGGCGTATACGAAACGGGTATAGGGTTCGATGGCATCGCGGATGCGTGCGATCATGCGGTCGAGTTCGGTGTTGAACTGGCGTTCCATCGTTTCAGCGAGCGTCTCGCGTAGATCGGCGACGCGCTGATGGAACTGTCGCTTGATCTGGCGACGTTTGTTGGGAATCAGGTACAACCCGCCAACTGCCAGTAATCCGGCGACCAGCACACCGGTGACATCCAGCATGGCGCCGTGCAACAGCAGCACGAGCAGAGTCCCGACCCCCACCGCACCCGCGCCGACCAGCGTCGAACTGGCGATTGCTGCCTGTACTTCCGCCGTCAATGCCTGCGCCTCGGCTTCACGGTCGTAGGTGGCAATAACCTTTTCCGCCTCGCGGGCAACCGATTCGATCAGCGCAGTGCGATTGTACTCGAATGTTCCGCCAATCTCGCCGATCAGTCCGCTACGTTGCTGCACTGCCCGTTCCCGCCGCAGATAATCCATCACTCCCTGCCACATGCGCAGATTCTTTTCCACCATCCAGTCGATCAGCGCCTGTAAACGCGCTTCGATCTGCTGTGGCACGTCGGCGACGATGTCACGCGCAAATGCCTCGCTGATTTCTTGCTGATGGCGCACCAGGTTGAACAGGTTGCTGACACGGATGGTCTCATCGAAGAAGCGGATGCCGCGTAACTCGAACTCGTTGAGAATGTTGGCGACTTCAGCCTGGTGACGCTGGAAATCTTCGGTCAGATCGCGGCGGAACAGGTCGAGTTGCCGCTCGATGTTGTCGATGGCAGCCACATCGTCACGCAACGCAGCCAGGCGATCCTCGACCGCGAGGAGATACCGCTCCGCCAGCCGACGCGCCACCCCCAGCGGTGAGAGGAGTTTCAGCCGCACCCGCTGCTCTTCATCGAGTGTGGTGACGATGTAGCGCTCGATGGCAGGGAATCGACTGGCTTCCCACAGCGCCTGATCATCGGTGTCGCGCGCCTGACGTGCCAGGCGCGCCGAGACCGGAAAGATCTCAGGGCGCATACCGAACAGATCCTCGGCATGCGTACCGACGAATGCGACGACTTCCGCCAGACCGGTATCATCGAGCATATCGGCTTTGTTGATGATCAGGACGACCTTTTTTCCCCAATCGCGGATAAGTTCGAGGAAGGCGCGTTCACTGGCGGAAAAAGGTTGACTGGCAGATGTGACGAACAGCACCAGGTCGGCACGTGGGATAAAATTGTGCGTCAGTTCTTCGTGGCGTCGGATGATGGCGTTCGTACCCGGCGTATCGACAATTGCCATACGGCGCAGCACATCAGCCGGGAAGCGGTGCTCTACCAGAAACGCACCCCTCACCATTTCCACCGGCGTGTCGCCGTAGCGCAGGATGGTAATCCGGTCGGTAGTGGGTGTCACGCCCTCTGCCACTACCGGCGCCCCAAGCAGCGCATTGATGAAACTCGACTTGCCGGAATTGTATTCGCCCGCCACCACCAGCAAAAAGAGTTCATCCAGGTGCGTGATCGTATCGTCCAGAATACGCATATCTCCCGGCGCGACGTCGACCCCGAAGCGGTGCAGTGCAGCACGTAACGCTGTCAGCGCCGCGCGGATCTCCTCGATCAGCGCTTCCTGGCGCTCAGTCAGCAGGGAGCGGCGGGTAAGGAATGGCATCATGCCGGTACTCACTTATGCATCGGGCGTCGACTGTTCATCGAGATACCGCTTGAGCAGTACGACCAGGCGGCTCAGGTCATCAATCCGGGCGCGCATGTGGCCGATGATCACGGCGCGTTCAAGATCATCGAGAGAGTCGGATGCCAGCCGACTCACCTGATCACCGAGGGCGCTGACCGGCGTGTACAGTTCGTGCAGCAACAACGCCAGCGCCTGCGCTGCGGTCAATTCAGCCCAGGGATGCGAGTCGGACGCCCGATGATGCTCAGCCATCGATGTTCTCCCTACGAGACGATGCGCCGGTATCGGTGCGCATCTGACAGAACCGATCGAACCATTCCAGGATGCGACGCATGTGATCGGCGCGATGGTCTGGCTCGCCGGTGCGTGTCAGTTCGTGCCCCTCACGCGGGTAGCGCACGAACTCGACGATCTGCCTGCGCCGACGAAGAGATGCGAACAACTGCTCCGCCTCACTGATCGGCACGCGATAGTCGCGTTCGGCATGCAGGATAAGCAGCGGCGTCGTAATACGATGAGCGTATGCCAGCGGTGAATGCTGCCAGAGCAACGCATGGTTTTCCCACGGGGGTCCTTCGAATGTCAGTTCGACCAGTTCATACGCATCGCTAGTGCTGTGCTGTGTCAGCAGGTTGTACACACCGCGCGCTGTCGCAGCGCAGGCGAACCGATCACTGTGCGCAATCAGCCAGACCGTCATATAACCGCCATACGAACCGCCGGTGACAGCGATGCGACGCGGGTCGATGGCGCCGCGCGCAAGCAGTGCATCGATGCCGGCGTGGATGTCGGGTGCATCGGCAGCCCCCCAGTTTGCCTGGGTGGCGAGGCGCCAGGCATGACCGTACCCATCCGAGCCGCGCGGATTGCAGAAGAACACAACGTACCCGCGAGCGGCGGCGACCTGCCATTCGAGCCACATGCTGCGCACCCCCGGTCCCCACATCAGATGCGGACCACCGTGGATGTAGACGGCGAGCGGATACCCTCCCGGATGTGCGGGATCGAAGTCGGGGGGATAGATCACCCATCCCTGGACCTCCTGACCATCGGGTGCAGTGTAGACCAGTTCTTCATATGGCGCAACGATCCGCTCCGCCAGCAATGGTGTGTTGAACGCGGTTAACCGACGTTCATTGCCCTGCGGATCACGGGCATACAACTCGCACGGGTTGGCAGCATCACCGGCCACGAACGCGACCGTTCCATCCGCGCCGACATTGCATTCGGCGATCAGACGGTCGTCGGGCATCTGATCGAGGCGCTGACACCCGCTTCCGTCCAGCGCGATCCGCCACAGGGGCTGTGCGCCGCGATACCCGGCAAGGCACAATAATTCTTTACCTTCTGGCAACCAGTCGAAGGCTTCGATGTTCAGGTCGCTCGCAGCCGTCAGATCGCGCAGCGTACCACCAGATGCATCCATCACTGCCAGTGATGTTCCAGCCGCAAAGGGCTGTCCCTCCGGCACACGCAGACACGCAATCCAGCGTCCATCCGGCGAGGGACGCGGATCTCGGTACGTAAAGCCGGGAGCGGTCAGGCGCTGCGGTTCGGCACGCCCTTCGGTCATTACCGGCACGCGGAGCACATCGAAGAAGAAGAACTGCGAATCGCCCTCCGGGTCGCGTGTCGCCGTTGTGAGCAGCGCCTGTCCATCAGGCATCCACACCGGCGCACCGAAATTGAGATCGGCATCGGTGATGCGACGCGGCGTCGGCGTCGGAGCATCATCGTCTTCCGGCGCATCGATCAGATAGATCTGCGCATACCGGTCGTCGAAGAAATCGACCCCTGCGCGGTAGGGCAGGCGACGCACCACCAGCGGGTCGAAGCGGCGCTCTTCTTCGTACTTACGGCGCTCGACGATCTGCTTGCGGGTAAACTCATCGGGTGGCGTTGGCTCCGGCTCACCGGCATCTTCGCGGGTGCGTTCGGCTGCATTCAACCGGGAAAGAAAGGCGATTCGGCGCCCATCGGGACTCCACGCTGGATGGCTGATCCCCTGTGGCAGTGAGGTCAGGCAGCGTGCTTCACCTCCGTCGCGGCGGATCACATACAACTGTGGCGTCTGATCGCCGCGCTTCCCAACGAACGCCAGCCGACGGCCATCGGGACTCCAGCGCGGCGATGTGTCATTCATACCGGACGTAAGCCGGAGTGGCGGCCCCCCATCGGTAGGTGCAATCCAGATTGCACGACGGTTGGTATTTGCCGGACGGTCAATGGTGACGCGCACAAACGCAACCTCACGCCCATCCGGACGGACCTGCGGGTCTTCCAGCCAGCCCAGGCGATAGAGATCTTCGACAGTGAACGGAAAGGCATGTTTCGACACAGAAGATTCCTGTAACAGGTCATTCGTTCAAGACTCGTTTTGGGAACCAATTCGAACCGCGATGCTGCTGCCACCAATGCGCAGGCGGGCGCTCGACAGCCACTAGCGATCCTGCCATGCAGGGACGTCGAACAGTGTAGAGGAGCGGCGCAAGGCACAAAAGGTCTGGCTGTCAACTGCGCTCTCGCCCAGAAAGTAGAGGACCCCCGCCGGAACATCGTAGCGGTAGCGCTGGCGCATCCAGCGCCCCTCCGCTCCCTGACGCAGCACGTCGATCAACCACGCAGCGGCGTGCTCATCATACCGTTCGTTAATAATCCAGACAAATTCGTCGCGGCGAAAGGTGCGCGCCATGCGCTGCCGTGCATCGTTCAAACTTTCCTCGGGAGTCGGCGGCTCGATGCTCGATGGCAGTCCATTGCGCGATGCGAGCAAAGCAGACATACATATTCTCCGACAACATCATCGTGTTGGCAGAACCATTATACCACTGTGCCAGGTCGATTGACGCGCACGGTGCGCTCGTGCTACAATAGCGGTGCGCCGGCGTAGCTCAGCTGGCAGAGCAACTGTCTTGTAAACAGTAGGTCGCGGGTTCGAATCCCGCCGCCGGCTCCACACATGCGGGCCCCTGAAAACTTCAGGGGTTTTTGTTTTGGTCACTGTACCGTTCTGATGACCCAGCTCCCGGAAGCGATCAGTGCATACTAGTCGAGATTGAGCTCCACTGTCAAAACGTATTGCCGAGATGCCCGGCGCGTAGCCTGTTCCATCAATCGCTCACTGCGTCCACTGTGCCTCTTTGTGGCGACGGTCCGCAACGGCAGGCTCGGCGCCGCATGCCGAGGGTTTCAGCCCGACGGCCGGAACATGTGACGACTGATGTATACGCTTCATCTTCACTGTTGCGCTCTGTCAGGGTTCAAGGGCGAGCGCAATGAAAGTCGGTCTATGAACAGTACGCTGCGATCATCTGGCACCGGCGAGACGGGTGAGCGAAATCGGGTCTCCAGATCTGGTACGACGTGGCATGCGTTGCTAGCGCCAGAAGCGCGCGATCAGATTGACGATCACCGTCAGCAGCAGGCTGAGGATCAGCATGGTTCCAATCGGTATGAAGATGCGTACGTTCTCGCGCTCGATCAGAATATCACCCGGCAGGCGTCCCAGCCACGGCACTCGACCTGCGACAAGAAACACCACGCCGACCACAATTAGGAGCACGCCCATCCCTATTAAGAGGCGTCCAATATCGCCCATTGCGCACCTCCCATGTCGCGTTGCTCAGGTTGCAGACCGGCTTTCATGATACGAGTTGTACGCCGGGTTGCAACACGCCTCGGCAGGGACATTCCTGACAGGCGCCTGGGGAAAAGTGTTCAATATAGCGGATAGATCGACATAATGAATGAAGTGGATTTCGGTCTACGATCCAGGATTTCTCGGACACATTAGAGCGTGTCATGCTTTCTGATGGATGCAGCGTCTGCTGATCACATTCACGCCGCAGCGCGCATTCCAGGCGCGCGAACGCCTGTCTGCCTCATCCATCATGCATGGCTCGCTTTGCTGCCGAGAGTCGCGCGCACCAAAGGACACTAGAGGAACGATTCAAGGGCAGACAGATTTTGCCTTCTTGGGACGCCCCAGCGCGCGGCTCTGGTCTCCCCTCTACCGCATGCGTTCAGGGGCGGACAGAAATTATGAGCTCACGCAATTTCTCCCGCATCAAGATGCCCCAACTTAAGCTTCTGCTAGCCCCTCTCCCGCTTGTGCGGGAGAGGGGCCGGGCGTAAGGGCGTTCAGCGCATCTCCAAGCTCTATCTCCCGCAAGCGCTCGCAAGTCCTGTTCGCCCTTGAACCCGTGTGCGTGGGAGAGGGGCAGGGGGTGAGGGTCTAACACATGCGTCGTCCCTGTCGATGCGCGCCAGAACAATCCTCCTCGCCTGTGACCGGTAGCGCGCGGATGCACACGTCTGTACCCCAAAGAACACGCCCCGTGCCTTCCAGCGTGCGCGATCCTCGTGGGGAGGCGAAACGGATAGGCGAAGGCACTGCCTTGGCCTGTACGCTGCCGGTGGAGTGTTCAACCCTGTCATCAATGCTCGAGGAAGCCGCGCCACTTCAGGCTCTGGTACCTGCGAAGTATCACGATATGCGCTGAGTCAGCGCGTAGGCAATCCCCTGCTGAAGGGTTGGTTTTGCCACCATTTCGCGCATTTCAGCGCCGATGTGGACGAGAGTTTGCGCAATCTCTGGGCTGATGCCTGTCAGCACGACCTGAGCGCCAAGCATGCGCGCCGCCTGCGCCGCACGGATCAGGGCGCCGGCAACCTGGGTGTCCACCACTTTCACGCCGGTGATGTCAAGAATGGCAATACTGGCATTATATTCAGCGATGCCTTGGAGAAGCGCCTCCATAATCTGCTGCGCACGCATGGTATCGATCGTGCCGATAATCGGCATGGCAACCACACCATCGGCAATCGGCATGAGCGGGCTGCTCAATTCACGCAATGCAGCCTGTTGCGCCTGAATAATCTGTTCCTGCATTGCCTGCCGCTCACGCTCAGCACGTTTCTGCTTCGTCACATCACGTGCTAGTACGAGAACGTCGTTGTTGCTCAACACCATACGCGCTTCAAAATCGCGGATCTGATCGTTGCTGACAATCTGATATTCAAAGGTCTGAATTTCGTGGGTGCGTTTGAGCTCCTCCATATGCATGACAGTCTGTTCCGCCATATGCGGCGGCAGCACATCCGTAACCTTCTTGTTGAGGAATGCTTCGGAAGGAAGAAAGGGCTCGCTGCTGCTATCCGCTTTGTAGTCTAGGAAGTCGCCATCGGGGGTGAGTAAAAACATCAGATCGGGGATGGCGTTGAGCAACGCGCGATTGCGCTGCTCGCTGGTGCGCAGGCTTTCCTCCGCCTGCAACTGTTCGGTGATGTCGCGGTTGATCGACGCGAAGCCGATCAGGTTGCCATGACTGTCGTGCAGCGCCAGCACCGACGCCTGCACCGTGACGATTGAACCATCGCTACGCTGATAGCGGAGCATCTCGCGTGGCGCACTACCCAGAATCACCTGTTGGGTAATGGCGCCTAATCGCTCCAAATCATCAGGATGCGTGATTGTCGGTACATCCATCCCAATCAAACTGGAGTATCCAAGCATGGATGTAAGAGCAGGATTGGCATACGTCAACACCAGATTGGTATCCGTAATGCCGATTCCGTCAGGAGCATTTTCCACCAGTAATTTGAAGGTGCGCAGTTCATCCTCCTGCCGTCGCTTCTCGGTGACATCCTCGTACATGCCCAGAACGCCGATAACCTCGCCGTCGCGGCGCAGTGGAATCTTACTCGTGCTCAGCCAGATAGTCGAACCGTCGCTGCGGGCCAGAGGTTCTGCGATGTCCAGTTTCGGACCGTGCAGCATAACCGCGCGGTCATCCGCCTGATACATTGCTGCATGGTCCTTCCACGGCATATCGGCGTCAGTTTTGCCAATGAGATCATCGAATGAAGCAACACCGGCATCCATCAGCAAACGCCGGTTGCCGCCGAGAAAGCGCGACTCGCAGTCTTTCCAGAATACTGCCTGCGGCAGATTATCGATCACCAGTTGCAACATGGTGCGACTCTCGTGCAGTTCATTGCGCAACTGATAAAGTGCGCCAACATCATATGCAATCGATGTCGCGCGTTGCACCTGCCCTTGCTCATCGTAGTGCACAGTGATTGACCAGAGGAGATGCACCACGGCCCCGTTGCGGCTCACAATCCGATTCTCGATAACTCCTCCGCGTTCGCGGCGCTGTACCCAATCAACGAATGCCCGCTGAGTATATTCGAGATCATCCGGATGAACAAACTCGAGTGACACTCTACCAATACATTCTTCCGGTGAATACCCGAAGATGTGATGCGCCGCCTGATTCACATAGATGAACCGACCATCGGCATCTACTTCGGTAACAAGCAGACTAGTACCCTCGATAATAGAACGAAAGCGCGCCAGATCACGTTCCAGTTGTGCTATCTGTTCGTGCAGGCGCCTGTTTTCTGCCAGCAGCGTCGTCGGGTCAGAAGTTGTGTCGGTGCTCATGGTGACTGCTCCCGTGTCTTGTGAATGTTATAAGGATGGATGACCTCGGATGCCAGGAACATTGCAGAACAACAGAACTGCGAACACCAACAGCGGCGACGTGGCATCCGATGGATCGTTACAGGGGCAGAGCAACGATCATGCTACCGCAAACCAGGCGTTGATGCATCGAAAACTGCCGCTGCATACAGGGCATGCGGCAGCAACACGAGTATAGCAAAATCGGGTTATTCGGTCAACTTGTGCATACGCATGCTGTGCGTTTTCTTTCACATACGCGGGCGACGGTTTCGTGCAGCAAGCCACCAGAGGACACTGCCGCCGATGACCAGAACGCCGAGACCACCGGCTGCGCCCAGTGTCAGATAGAACAGCGCCGACATCGATCCCTCCGACACCGATACAGACGGCTCAGTTTGCTGATTGAGACGCTCATCGAGCAGGTAGCGCCACGTTCCAAAACTCTGTGCTCCGGTCAGCACATCGCCGTGCTCTGGACCGCCGGGCCAGCGCAGAATGTAGGCAGGTGTGCCGCGCAATCCACGGTTGCGCGCCTCTTCGATGTCAGTGGCAATGGCATGTTCCGTCGCGGAATCGCGCACACATTCCTGAAGCGCATCACCGTTCAGCCCGAGTTCATCGCCGTACTGTCGAAAGATACGTTCTGAAGACGACGGATTGCCGCCCCATTCGCCATCGATGTATCCCTGGAATAAACGCCGATGCATTGACCAGAACTGTCCCTGTTGCGCAGCACAGTGCGCATATGCAGAGGCAATACGTCCAGCCGGATGCTGTGGCAGCGGGTTATCGCGGTAGAGGTAGTAGACTTTGCCGGTCTCGACATATTCGGCGATCAGCTGGGGTTTGGTATCGCGGACGAACGAGGCGCATGCCGGGCATTCATAGTCGCTGTACTCAATGATGACCAGCGGCGCATTGGGATCGCCAAGCCCGCGCGGATCGGCGTCGCTCTGCGCCTGCACCACGCTCTGCGTCAGCGGAATGACAGTGAGCAGGCAGGTCAGAAATGCAACAACGGCGTGCCAGAGTTGTCTATTCATGCTCCACCTTATCCTGGCAATCGGAGAAGAGCCATTATGCGCGGCGTGTGGCGTGCACACTCTCGATTCTATTGTACCAGAATCGAGCGAGTCGTCTCTACGGTTCCGCAGCAGATGCTTCGTCGGTGCGTACCTGCAGGTGTTGCACGATATGCACCGCCTGAACGACGCCGTTGTGCGCCTGTGGCGAGAGTGGCGCGCCGAGGGTAAAATCGACAGCCGGAATGCTGATGAGCCAGGCATCCGGCGAGTAACTGTAGACTGCTCTGGTGAGTGCGAGCAATGCTTCGGGCGTTGCGATGTGACCGTCGCACTGGCATCCGGGTGCGGGCAGGATATGCGTCACGCGCACCACCTGACACCCACTCGCATCGGCGTCGAGAAAGACCACCTCTCGTACCTGCGCCAGGAGCGATGCGAGTTCTGGCGTCAACTGGTGCATCGAAAGGACGGTGACATCCGGCAGATGCAGTGCGGTGATCATGTCGGCTGCAACCCGTCCGGCTGCATCATCGCCGCGCAGGTCGTTGCCGTATCCGATGATGAGGTAGTGCATGGTCTTGATAACCGAAAACTGAGAACTGAGAACCAGGTTCCGCTATCTATCAGCCTCTTGCTATAGAACGCGCAACGTTCAACGTCCAACATTCAACGTGCAACCTCATCGAGCACGGTGCCATCGGCGGCAACCAGTGTGAGACTCAACGGCATCGTCCCGGCAGCATGCGTTGAACAACTGAGACATGGATCGTAGGCGCGAATACCTGCCTCCACCCGGTTCAATGCTCCTTCGCTAATGCGGTCGCCGTGCACGAAGTGCCGTGCAATCTGGGCGATAGTCCGGTTCATCGCCAGATTGTTGTGTCCGGTGGCGATGATCAGATTGACGCGCTGGATCAGGCCATGCGCATCGACGGTGTAGCGGTGGAAGAGAGTGCCGCGGGGCGCTTCGCTGACGCCGATGCCCTCAAACCGGTTGACTCCTGCTTCAGCGCGGAGGCGTGGCGAGTCGAGATCGGGATCGTCGAGGAGTAACAAGATGCGTTCCAGCGCCGCCAGAATTTCGATCAGGCGCGCGTAGTGGTAGTAGAACGACGATGTAGCGATACCCCCCGCACGCTGGCGCATCTCCCCCAGTTCGGCGTCTGCCAGCAGCGTGCCGATGCGGGTGCAGATATTGAGACGCGCCAGCGGTCCGACACGATACATGCCACCGGGGTAGCCGCGTGGTCGGTAGTACGGCATCTTCAGGTACGACCACGGCTCAACTGCTTCGGCAATAATGTCGTGGTAGCGCGATGGATCAACCTGATCCGCGATGATGGCGCCGCCCGAGTCAACTACACGCAAGCGCCCATCGTAGTGCTCCCATTCGCCGTTCGGTCCTACCAGTCCCAGGAAGAGCGACGGGAAATTGCCGAACGTCGCAACCTCTTCGGCATGGGTATCGAGGAGTGCCTTGAACCGATGCAGCGCATCGAGCACGGTGGCGCGCGCTTCGGGCAACCGTTCGATGATCCCGGCGCGTTGTGCCGCTGTTGGCGCCGAACGCACGCCGCCGGGCGCCGCCCACGCCGGATGGATTTTGCTGCCACCGAGCAGAGCAATAATGTCCTGTCCCAACTGGCGAAGCCGGATTCCGGCGCGCGCTAGTGTCGGATCGGCGGCCATCAATCCAAAGACATTGCGTGTGGCGGGATCGCTGTCGAAACCCAGCAGCAGGTCGGGCGCACTGAGGTGAAAGAAACTAAGTGCATGCGATTGCACGATCTGTCCTAGGTTCATCAGGCGGCGCAGTTTCTCTGCTGCTGGCGGGATCATCACCGAGAGGATCGCGTCACCCGCCTTCGCCGATGCCAGCAAATGGCTAACCGGACAGATGCCGCAGATGCGCGCCGTAATGCCGGGCATTTCCCAGAACGGACGACCTTCGCAAAAGCGCTCGAATCCGCGAAACTCGGTTACATGGAAACGCGCCTCCGCCACGCTTCCATCATCGTCTAGATGGATGCTGATTCTGGCATGTCCTTCAATTCGGGTGACCGGATCAATCAGGATGTGACGGGTCATAGGCGTCCTGAACCTTTTCAACCGAACTTGATCATCTCGCGCCCAGTCAGATGGATGTCGCCGCCAGCAAGCACCTGTTCCAGTAATGTACGAATGCGCTGGGCAGGCGGTGGACACCCCGGTAGATAGACATCGACCGGAACAATCTTATGCACCGGATAGACCCTGTCGAGCAGCCGTGGCACGATGCCGGGGGCGTGTGGCATGTGACCGGCAGTGTCGGCGCGTTCGACGTAGATGGTGTGCAAGAGCATGTCAGGGTCGCCGAGCGTATTGCGCAGTGCAGTGACGTTTCCGGTGACCGCGCAATCGCCAAATGCGATCAACAGGCGTGTCCGCTCGCGTACTTGACGGATCAGATGCAGGTTGTCTTCATTGGCCACAGCGCCTTCCACCAGCGCAACATCGACGCGATCTGGATATTCTTTCACATCGGCGAGCGGGCTGTAGACCAGATCGATGTGGCGCGCCAGCTCGAAGAGCCACTCGTCGAGATCGAGAAACGACATGTGGCATCCCGAACATCCGCCAAGCCAGACTGTCGCCAGACGCAGTTTGTTCACGGTTCAACCTCGCCAGTTACCAGCGCTGATCGCGCGCTGCCACGATAAACGCAATCTTGTTTCGGTCACGCTCCATCTCACCAACTGTGGCGCCGCGACGGAAAATGGCGCCGGTGGGACAGGCGAGGACGCATTTGCCACACGATGTGCAACTGCGCGACTCGCCCCATGGCTGACGCATATCGGTAATCACTCGTGCATCGGCGCCGCGCCCTGCTACATCCCACGTATGTACTCCTTCCACTTCATCACAAACGCGCACGCAGCGTGTGCAGAGCACGCATCGATTGTGATCAATGCCGAAGAGCGGATGGGAAATATCGACCTCACAGTGTGGGAAGGCATAATCGAAGCGCACGTGATCCATCCCGACAGCAACAGCCAGGTCCTGCAGTTCACAATGACCATTAGCCACGCACACTGCACAGACGTGGTTGCGCTCGGCGAACAAAAGTTCGACAATCATGCGACGGTACTCACGCAGCCGCTCAGTATTGGTCCGCACCACCATCTCCTCCACCACCGGCGTCACACATGCCGGGCGCAGCATGCGGCTCCCTTCGATCTCGACGAGACAGAGCCGACATGCGCCGACATCGCTCACCCCGTCGAGGTGGCAGAGCGTCGGGATAAAGATGCCGTGATCCCGTGCTGCCTGAAGGATCGTTTCACCTTCGCGCGCACTGATCAGTTGATCATCGATGGTGAACGTTCGCGCTGCCATTGGTGTTCCTTCCAGTGAATCCTGCTATTTGTCCGTCACCACATCTGTGGTATCCCGATCCGCCATCAGTCTTTCATATTCCTCGCGAAAATACCTCATCGTGCTCAGAACCGGATTTGGTGCAGACTGACCGAGACCACACAGACTGGTTTCCTTCACCATTACACAGAGTTGTTCGAGCTGCGCGAGGTCGGCTGCGGTTGCCCGCCCGGCACGAATGAGGTCGAGCATGTGCAATATTTGCGCTGTACCAGCCCGACACGGAATACACTTGCCGCACGATTCGTCTTTGCAGAACTCCATGTAGAAGTGTGCCACATCCACCATGTTGGTGGCGTCGTCCATCACGACCATGCCACCCGACCCCATGATCGAGCCAACCCGCTGGAGTGATTCGTAATCGACCGGGGTATCGAGCAGTGTAGCCGGGATGCATCCGCCAGATGGTCCGCCGGTCTGCACGGCCTTAACCCTGCCGTCGGGGACGCCGCCGCCCATTTCCTCGACAATCTGGCGCAGCGTGACGCCCATCGGCACTTCGATCAAACCGGTATGACGAATCTTGCCGGTCAGTGCGAAGACTTTTGTGCCTTTGCTCGTCTCCGCGCCGATCGCAGCGAACCATTCTGCTCCGTTGCGGATGATCGGCGGGATATTGGCAAAGGTTTCGACATTATTGATGAGCGTTGGTCGACCCCATAGACCGCTCTCGGCGGGGTAGGGCGGACGGGGACGCGGTTGCCCGCGCCGCCCTTCGATCGATGCCATGAGCGCCGTTTCTTCACCACACACAAATGCGCCAGCACCAACACGAATATCGATCCGGAAGGTGAATCCCGAATCGAAAATCTGTGCGCCAAGCAAGCCGTGTCGCCGTGCCTGTGCAATTGCACGCTGCAACCGCTGGATCGCCAGCGGGTATTCAGCGCGTACATAGACATACCCCTGGTCTGCGCCGACGGCATATGCTGCAATTGCCATGCCTTCGAGCACCTTGTGCGGGTCGCTTTCGATAATGCTGCGATCCATAAACGCGCCGGGATCGCCCTCGTCGGCATTGCAGACGACATACTTGCGATCACCATGACTCTTGGCAACGGTCGCCCACTTCAGCCCTGTCGGGTATCCGGCGCCGCCGCGTCCGCGCAGCCCGCTGCGAGTCACGACATCGATCACTTCAGCGGGGGTCATTTCGTGGAGTGCGTGATAGAGCGCCTGGTAACCGCCAGCCGCTATGTACGACTCAATGCGCTCCGGATCGATAATGCCGCTGTTTTCCAGGACAATGCGTTTCTGCAAGGTGAAAAAGGGATGGTGTGGATCGCCCATCGGTGCGGTTGCCTCGCCGCCGTCAAGCACCGCCACGATTGATGGCGCATCCGCAGCGCGCACATGCTCGTAGAGGATGCCTTCCGGATCAACCCGCACCAGTGGACCGTGACCACACAATCCCATGCACCCGACTCCCATGACCTCGATATCGGTGCGATCCACTTCGGCAACCGCCTCTTCGAGCCGCTGCTTGAGCGATAGTGAGCCTGCCGATTGACATCCGAGCGCGGTGCAGCAACGAATACAGATCGACCGACGCATCGCATTTTCGTGTTCGGCAATCGCCAGCAGTTCATTCAGATCCATACCTGTGCCTGTTGAAGAACTGAGAATTGAGAACCTGCCGCACCTGGCAATACGCACCCCCTCAACAACGTCTGCTTTCATTGCGGTCGCTCTCAAGGATTGACCGCGTACCCCCTTGTTTCACAGGTCGCCCGTAACTTGCAACCTTCAACCTTTCGCCTTCAACCCTTCCTCTGTCAGATGTGCGAGCCAGACCTGCACCTGCTCCGGCGTCTGATGACCGGTGACCGTACCATCGAAAACGACGGTTGGTGCAATGCCGCACGCTCCCAGACAACGCGCCGTTTCGAGCGATAGACGACCATCGGGTGTCGTATGTCCGGCTTTGATGCCCAGCACCTGTTCTGCCACCGCCAGGATTGCAGCAGCGCCACGAACGTAGCACGCCGTTCCTAGACAGACGACGCACGAATGCTCTCCCTTCGGCGCCAGTGAGAAGAAATGATAGAACGTGGCAACACCGTACACCCGGCTTGGCGGAAGATGCAGGCTGTTGGCGATGAAGAGCAGCAGATCGGTCGAGAGATAACCAAACAGCTCCTGCGCGCGGTGCAGCACTTCGATCAGCGCGTCAGGACGGTACTGGTGCTTCTTCATCGTGGCTTCGAGCAACTTGAAGCGGTTGTCGCCGCTGGGGTGCAACGTCTGATCGGAGGCAGGGGGCTGAAAGCGTGTGGCAGCCATGGCGGTATCCTCGTCGATACATATGGTGGGTCTTTACCCGCCTGGTCACTATACCACACTTTGCACAGCCGTGTAAGGAACGTTTGATTATCGGAAAGAAACAGGCGACAACCCACCATTGACCGACCTGGCATGGTATACTGAAACCATGATTCGCCTCTCGTTCATCACACCGCTTGCGCTCATTCTCCTGACGCTGCTTCCGGCGTTGTGGGCTTTTACCCTGTTGACGCCGCGCCGTCTCGCTCCGTGGCGTTTCTGGTCGAGTCTGGCGCTCCGCACTATCATTCTTGCTGCGCTTGTGCTGGCAATTGCCGGTGCGCAGATCGTGCTACCAGTGCGTGAGGTGACAACCGTTTTTTTGGTCGATATGTCGGACTCGATGACGCCGGCGCAACGTGAACGCGCCTTGCAGTATGTCAACGATGCGCTGGCTGCGATGCCTGCCGGTGACCGGGCAGCAGTGGTGGTGTTCGGTGAAAATGCGCTGGTAGAGCGTGCCCCCGGTTCGATTGGCGCACTGAGTCGTCTGTCATCGACGCCGATCACCACGCGCACTAATTTACAGGAGGCGGTACAACTGGGTCTGGCGTTGTTCCCTGCTGAGACGCAGAAGCGGTTGGTGCTTATCTCGGATGGGGGCGAGAATGCGGGGAGAGTGGCGGATGCCGCGCAACTGGCTGCGATCCGCAGGGTGCCGATCGATGTCGTGTATCTGCCCGGTGAACGTGGTCCCGACGTCATTGTCGCCGGTCTGAGTGCGCCTGCGGTTGTGCGCGAAGGACAGGAGATCGCGTTGCAGGCGAATATATCGTCCAACTATGCAACCGGCGGTCGGCTGCAAACCTTCGTTGATGGACAACTGATCGGGGAGCAGGACCTCTCCATTCCCGAAGGTGCGAGCACTATCGATATTCGGGTGCCGTCGGGCGAAACCGGATTCCGGCGTCTCGAGGTCCGGCTCGATGCCGACGGTGATACCGAGCCACAGAATAACCGGGGCGCTGCCTTCACCGAAGTGCAGGGACCGCCACGTCTATTGCTGATCGCTTCCGACGAATCACGCGCAGCAAACCTGCGCAATGCGTTGCTTGCTGCTGAAGTGCGTGTCGATCTGCTTCCCCCCAATCAGGCGCCGGCCACACTCGCTCAACTCGGTGCATACGCCGGCGTCATTATCGTCGATACCCCGGCACGTGAGATGCCACGTGCGCTGCTCGAGGCATTGCCGGCATACGTGCGCGAACTTGGGCGCGGTCTGGCGATGGTCGGGGGCGTCGACTCGTTCGGCGCCGGTGGCTACCGGCGTACACCGGTGGAGCCGATGCTGCCGGTGTTGCTCGATCCGCTCGACACGAAACAACAACCCGATCTGGCGCTGGTGATGGTGATCGACCGAAGCGGCAGTATGGCTGAACCGGTAGCCGGCGGCAGACGGAATAAACTCGATCTCGCCAAAGAAGCAGTGTATCAGGCGAGTCTCGGTTTGACCCCTATCGATCAGGTCGGGCTGGTTGTCTTCGACGATACGGCAAACTGGGTGCTTCAGTTACAACCGTTACCGTCGATGGTCGAAATCGAGCGAGCGCTTGGATCATTTGGCCTCGGCGGCGGCACCAACATTCGCCCTGGCATCGAACAGGCAGCGCTGGCGCTGGCGCAGACCGATGCGAAAATCAGACATGTCATCCTGCTTACCGATGGTATTGCAGATAGTAATTACAGCGACCTGATTACACAGATGCGTGAATCCGGCATCACCATTTCTACGGTTGCAGTCGGTCTGGACGCCAACCCCAATCTGGTCGATGTGGCGAATGCTGGTGGTGGACGTTCCTATCGCGTGACCAGCATCGAGGAAGTGCCGCGTATTTTCTTGCAGGAAACGATCATCGCTGCCGGGCGCGATATTGTTGAACAGCCGGTCGAACCGCAGTTGGGTCTGTCTTCGCCGATCATCCGCAATCTGAGAGAGTTGCCGCTGCTCTACGGCTACAATGGTACAGAGGTGCGTGAGGCGGCGCGTACCCTGCTCCTGACACCGGATGGCAAACCGTTGCTCGCGCAGTGGCAGTACGGTCTGGGGCGGGTGGTCGCCTGGACGAGTGATACCCAGGGACGCTGGGCGCGTGACTGGATTACATCGGATTGGTTTCCACAGTTCGCCGGCGGTCTGGCAGACCTGCTCCTCCCGCCACGTGAAAGCGGTTTGCTCGAGCTCCAGGCAACCGCCGCCGGTCCGCGCGCTTTTCTGGAACTGATCGCACAGGACGAACAGGGACGTCCACGCAACAACCTGGCAATCGACGGGCGCGCTGTCGATCCGCAGAATCAGGATGCAACAGTGCAGTTCCAGCAGATAGGTCCTGGTAGATACCGCGCTACTGTCGATACGCCGTCGCCAGGAGTATACCTGGCGCAGGTTGCAGCTACTGATGCAGACGGTCGTCAGATCGGCGTTGCGGTCACGGGTATTGTCGTCAGTTACTCACTCGAATACAGCGCACAGCGCGAGAACAAGCCGCTCCTGACAGAGATTGCTGGTATCACCAGAGGACGGATCGACCCGCCACCGGAGATGGTGTTTGCCTCACCCAACCAGGATGTCGGTTCGGTGCGTGAGATTGGGTTTTCGCTTCTCTGGCTGGCGCTCATCCTGTGGCCCCTCGACGTCGCCGCTCGGCGCGTGATGTTGCGTCTGGCGGATGTTGTCCCGTGGCTCGAACGACTCCGCCGGCAGCGTCCTGCTGTCATCGCTTCACCAGAAGCATCGGCGACGATGACGCGACTCGGTGCAGCGAAACGGCGCGCAACCGTCACGCGTCCGTCGCCGATTGGTGCGGAACGTTCTGGAATCGACCCGCCAACCGTACCACAAACCGTCGTTCCTGCCGATCAGGCGTCACAGGGTCGCGCACCTGCACCACCAACGCGGACGACCGAACGGCGCGCCAGACCGACCGAAACCCGCCCAGAAGCGGCGGAAGAGCAGTTCGCCCGGTTGCTGGCAGCAAAACAGCGCGCGCAGCGCAAATCCGGGGATCGCTAACTGATAGTTTGCCGGACTACCCCGCAGACGCTCGAGATTTTACGAGAGGAAATTCGGCAATGCGCAGGTTGGTGCATCCATACGGGATGAGGCGCAGTTCTTCGAGCGGTGCGTCAGACGAGACCGGTGACGATGGCGGCGGCGCTGCAGCGCCATGTTCCTCGACCCACCACGGGATACGACGACCGGGCACATATGCCGCTACAGGTGCGCCTTCGGGGGTGAAAGGACGCTCGCCAACTGGTCGATACTCGGTGCGGATCGATTGTTCAGGGTGCCTGTCATCCAGTTCCAGCCCATAGTTCCACGCCGTCACCGGCAGCACTTCCCAATCCCCCAGACGATCGGCAATCGGCGGCGGGCAGAAGGGACGCAACCGCTCCCCGGCGGCGTACCGTCCCTGTGGATCGGGAACGATGCGCTGCCAGACTTCGCCAATCGGAAGCGCGAAAATCAGTGGACCACTGCTGATGACCGCGCCGCCGGACGGACGGCGTATCACTGCCGGACGCATTGGCAGATGCAGATCGATCTCCGTGGTTCCTTCCCAAATGCGCTCGGTACGATGAAATGTCCCGGGAAGCGGCGTCATGCTCTTCCCGTTCACAGTCAGCAACACTCCATCAGCCCAGGCGGGAATGCGCAGCAGTAGCGGAAAGCGAGTTGCAGTCTGACACGCAACGACAATCCGTACTGCCTCGCGGAAGGGATAGTCCGTTTCAACCATCACTCGAACCGTCGTTCCCCCTGCGGCTGTTGTCAGTTCGCAGGGAGCGTATGACACAGCGGCCAACCCATCGTCGGGTGTGCGCATCCAGAGGTGGGTGGCGAATTTTGCCCATCCCTGATGCATATTCGCCGTACAGCAGCCATAGTTTGGCTCCAGACCGAAGGTGTTGGCATCGGCGCGATTGTTGGTATAGATGTTGTCTTCGAGGATGGTGCAGCGAATCTGATTGACCTGCTGCACGTACTGATGCGACCACATATCGGGGGCAAACGGCGCCGGCAGCGCATTGAACGTCACGTGGTCCAATCGATCTGCCAGCCGCGCATCGCCAAGGATAGCGATCAACACCTCGAGTGAATACTGATATTCGACCACAGCGCACAACTCTGTTCCCTGGGAGGGGTTGAGACCGGCGAGATGCTCATCGCCGCTAAAAACGCCATTTGCCTGACCGTGGAACGCATCGAGCACACCGATGATCTGCCAGACGGCTTCACGGTCACGTGGATCGCCCGACTGCCGGAACCAGACGCCAGGCACCTTGATCGCCATGGCATTGTTGACGACATGCGACGCCATGTCAAGGCGAAAGGTGCACCCTGGAAGCGGCTCAGGCGGATAGATATCCTTGCGCCGCTGGCGAGATACATAGGGGAAGCGCTCGAAATGGGCGCGCCAGTCGAACCCCTGGCGGTACACTTTGTGCGCCAGGGTCAGCAGCCATGCTTCGCCGACGCGCTCATAGAGCCAGTGGATTGTTACCACCAGATCCGCCCAGCGGTAGCGCCCCCAATCGAAGAGGGGCTGTTCATCGAGCAGTGTGTCGAGGCGACGCAAAAAACGTACCATTGCGGGCAGTACCCGCTGATCACCGGTTGCCTCATAAAACTGACTCAACGCCTTGAACAGTACGAACACGGGCCAGGGATCGAATGGCTTGCGGCGAGCGTCGCTGGTATCGTGCACCGGTCCGAGCCAGCCATCATTGTGCTGTCGTTCAAGAATATGATCGACCCAGCGGGTGATTCTGGCGATCAGAACGGCATCGTCGAGAACGTATGCCAGCGGAACCATGCCATCGAGCCAGTATGGTCCGCGCTCCCACCCCTCTGCGCTGCCGCCGATCCAGGCGCTCTCCGCTATATCGCGCCAGAACTGATCGAGGTGACCGCTCAACCCTTCTACCTGTACACGCAACTGATGGACAAGCCATCCGCGGGGGCGGATCGTTCCAGCCGACAAAGGCGTAAAGGCTGCACCAACGAGAGAAGCCGCTTTCATCTGGATTTCATCCATTTCTCAGCAGAAATTCATCGGATCGTGCAACTTTCCGAAAGAGCCGCACGTTATACTAGTGCAAGAGAAAGACGACAGCGGCGGTCGTCTCCAGGGCGTGGCAGACGCCCGACCGGACACCCTCTCAACGCCGCCCCCTTTCTTCCTCTCTCATCCTCCCCGGTCGTCGTTAGACGACCGGTTTCCTCTTTTTTTGGGCATGTGTTCGTCGCGTGTTGTTTCAGGCTACTCAACACCTTCCGGCAGTTTGTGGTCGGACCCATCAGGCCATGCAACGATACAGACCCGGTTGCCGGCGCGGTCGGCAAGTGTCCAGTACGCCGGTGCATGCGAGTGGTCGACAATGCGTCCACCCGCAGCAAGCGCTGCCTGGAGCCGCACCAGCACCTGCTCGCGCGCGACCGACACATCGATGTGCATCGCATGGCGCAACGGCTTGACCGCCTCGATCTCCTGCATCCAGACCGTCGATCCGTGCCCAAGAGGGTCCACCGCATTGTCTTCCGCCATCGGCAGGTAGCCCAGCACGGCGCGCCAGAAATCAACATCTATCTCATCACGCTTTGCTGCGATTGCAACCTGCACCTCCTGGACTGCTGAACGATCTGCGCCGGCGTTGTACGCTCGCGCAACCGCCGAGATTGCCCGTGCGAGATCGATGTGTCGCGGCTCGAGCTGCCACAGGTCGCGTGTCAGACGAACGGTGAGAAAGCCATCCCCTACTGTCAGCAGCACCCCTGTGTTCTCGAGACCAGGAATGTTCGCCACAGCCCCGGCTAAACGTGCTGCTTCACTCAGCGAACCGACACGAAAGACAGCCGTTGCGCCTCCATGCAGCAGAACCCAGTCATCGATACCTTCGGCAGCGAGAAACTCGCGGTAACCCTGTTCGCCCATGACGACTCCTTCCTGTTGAGCAACTCAACTCCCATTTGTTCCTGGACAGAGGCGAATCTGTCCGTGCATCCCGGCGATATTCAGTCATCAGAGACCTGAGCTTCTTCAAGGGGGATCGCGCGTATCGTTCCTCCATTCAGGCGTCAGGAGTCTCCACTCTCTTCCGGTGGGAGAAGAGGGCAGGGAGGATAAGGAGCAAAGACGCGCCAGCGTTCATAGCAGGATGTTCACCTGTTGAATGCCTGCCACCACGAGCGATCATGTACATCCAGTCGCCGGAAGAGGCATTCATCGCTTGTCAGACGCATGTTTCGATCTTCCAGGTAAGCACTACCGATCCGGTCTGTTGGTATGGATGATGACACGTACCGGCATTTCGCCAGCAAGCCAGAGGAGCAGCGTGCTGACAATTGCGATCACCAGACCGCCGAGCAGCGCCGACCAGAAACTATCGACGCGAAACTGCACACCCAGACTGCTGGCGATCGAGGCGGTCAACAAGAGCAACAACGCATTGATGACCAGCGTAAACAAGCCCAGCGTCAGAATCACCAGCGGACATGTCAGCAATGTCAGAATTGGGCGCAGGGCGATATTGACCAGACCAAACACTAGTGCGACCAGCCCGATCTCCCAGCCAGGACCGACGAATTCGATGCCGGGTACAACCTGGATGGCTGCAAAGATCGCCAATGAGGTCACCAGCCAGCGCAACACCAGGCTGCGCGCCATGTGCCAGCGAGAAGGTGATTGTGGTGGCGATTCGATCATTGTAAGAAGAGTGTATCTGTTTTAAGACTGATCTGCGGCAGCCTGACTGCAGTGACCCGGTGACCCGGCAGAATCTTCTGGAGCAGTGTATACTTCTCCCCCACAGGCATCGTACACTGCTCGATAACCTGCCTGCCAGCATCGACAAGCCAGACCTCGGCGATGCTGGCGCGAGCGTAGCGCGGCAGTTTCTCCTGCTGGTCGTACACAGGCGACGTGTCTGCGACTTCGATTACCAGCAGCACATCGTCGGGCGTTGCGAGCGCATTGACATAGTAATCGTCGCGTGGACGCAACCATGCGAGATCGGGCTGAGGTTCATTGTAGTCATTCAGTCGAATCGGGTTTTGCACGCTGACGATGGCTGCATCACCGGCAAGATGTACCGGCAAAGCGGTGAGTCGATTCACCAGGCTCACATGTCGCGCGCCAACCGGACTCATTTCGTAGATCTCGCCGTCGATCAACTCAACCCGGTCATCTTCGTGTAGCAGACCAGCATCACGCATACGAGAGTATGCTTCGACCGTGAACCGGTGGCGAGTGACTGTTGGTGTCGTCATTGTGGACGTTCCCTGTCTATCACCTGTGTGTGTATGATACCATGCCGGGAAAGTCACGCGGACACGTTCGTTCAGAAAGAGGAGTGCGACTTCGACATGCTCTCAATGACGCCTGTTGCTATACTGACCGATCAGACCGAACCCTCCTGCGCGCTCGCAGGAGAGGACGTATGGTTGCTCCCGGAACGTGCGCTGTTCTGGAAGCGTGCTGCCACGCTGATCATTGCGGACCCACACATTGGCAAGCCGGGTGCGTTTCGTGCTGCAGCAATTGCAGCTCCAGAAGGAACGACCATCGCCGACCTCGAGCGGCTCAGCACGGCGATTCGGCGTTGCAGTGCGCAACAACTCATTGTGCTCGGCGATCTGCTGCATGCACGAAGCGGGCGTACTCCCACAGCCATGACCGCTTTTGAGGAATGGCGCACCTGTCATAGCGGTCTCGACATTGTGCTGGTGCGTGGCAATCACGACACGCGCGTCGGAGACCCGCCATCCTCCTGGAGGGTGACGTGTGTTGACGAACCGTGGGACATGGCGCCGTTCACATTGTGTCATCACCCGGAATTGCCCGGGATGGGCTACACGCTTGCCGGGCATCTCCATCCGGCAGTACGACTGATCGGTGCAGCAAAGCAGCGCCTGATCCTGCCCTGTTTCTGGTTTGGCGTCCGGGTCGGCGTCCTGCCGGCGTTCGGCAGTTTCACCGGCACCAAGGTTATCGCCCCTGCACCAGGCGATCAGGTCTTTGTCATTGCTGAGGATGCAGTGATTGCAGTGTCGGGCGCGCCAGGCGGAACGGCGTCAGCGCCGATGGAGTCGCGCCGGTAAGCGCCGCTTCTGCCAGCAACTGCCCGAAGCGCATCCCAAACGGCATCCCGTGACCACAGAATCCGCCTGCCACCCACACTCCCGGCATCTCTGGCGCAGCATCGGCAACCGGTGTGTAGTCGGGAGTGAACGCCATCAGCCCCGCCCAGCGCCGGGCAACTATCAGACCGTCGAGGCGCGGAAACAGACGCGGCAGGATTTGTTCGATTGCCGCGATCACTGCCGGGGTTGGAACCATATCCGTCACTCCCACATCATACTCCGGCACACAGGCGCGACATCCGCCGATCACAATTGCCCCCTCTGGCGTTTGATGCCAGTACTCGCCGGTAGGAGTAACCGTGGCGCTAATGCCGGCGTGAAAAACGTGGCGAATCGGTGTATACGCCAGCGCCTGACCACGAACCGGCGTTATGACCCCGTGTAGCGCCGGGATCAGATCGCGTGTCCAGGCATTGACAGTCACGACAACTGAACCGGCTTCCAGCACACCGCGATTGGTGACCACGCGCACACAACCGTTCTGCGACGCCAGACGCTCGACCCGCGCAATTGCCACTCGTGCGCCGTGGCGCTGCGCCGCTGCGATCAACCCATACACCAGGCGGGCTGAATGGAGCAGCGCATCCTCCACACCGTACAGCGCACCTGTAATCTCGTCGCTCAGGGGCGTATCGATCAACTCCTGCGTCTGACCGCGATCCAGCAGTTCAGCAGCAAAACCGTCGGCGTGCAGCGCCGCAACATGGCGGCACAGATCGGCATACTGCGCATCGCCCAACGCCAGGTTCAGATGCCCCGGCTCACGGTAGTCGCAGGCGATCCGCTCTTCGGCGATCGCCTGGCGTAGCAACGCACGACTATCGAGAGTGATCTGCATTACAGCATGCGCCGTTTCGTGCCCCAATCGGTCCACAGCGTCGGCATACCCTTCCGCCGTTCCAACGACGTGAAAACCGCCGTTGCGTCCGGTTGCACCGTATGCTGGCGCAACCTGCTCGATCACAATCGGTGCAACACCGGCGCGCGCCAGAAAATATGCGGTTGCCGCACCGAAGAAACCGGCGCCAACAACAGCGACCTGCGCAGTCGCGGGAAGATCGGTCGGAATGACCGGTACGGGCGCAGTCGCCTGCCAGTACGACGGGGTATCGTGGACGACACTCATGGTCTGGTCCTCTGCAAAGACGGGCGGAGTCACAGCACGTAGTATACCAGGAGTCCTGCGATTGACGCCGGATCGGGGAACAGGTAACCGGTCGGCGTATCTGGATCTCATCCGACCGGGTGGAGCGGGCGCAGCATTGTCTTCGCCTGCCTGTTGGTATAGACCCTGATATGGGTTATTCGGATAGACGCTTATGCCGCCGGCACCGCCTCATTTGCAGGGTCTCAAGAGCCGTCGAGTGCGTCGTGCGTTGTGTGGTATCATGGCGATCCTCCCGAACTATCATGTCAGAACCAGGAAGGAGCATGCCATGGCGGAACACGTGCTTCGTCCCGACCAGATCCACCACAAGTGGGACAACAGCCTGCCGCCAGCCATCGAGATCGAACCGGGCGACATTGTGCACTGCGAAACTGCCGAGGTGACCAACAACCAGGTCACCCCCGGTTGCGATGCGTCGGTACTGACAAACCTCGATTTTGATCAACTTTACCCGCTCGCCGGTCCGATCTTCGTCAAAGGTGCTGAACCGGGCGATATCCTCGAAGTCGAGATCCTGCGTATGCTGACGCTCAATTGGGGGTGGACCGGCATCATTCCGGAGTTGGGTCTGCTGGCGAATGATTTCACCGCGCCGTACATTCGCCATTTCGACCTGAGCAACGGTGTGGCAGCGCCACTCCGCGACGACATTCATATTCCGATCCAGCCCTTCTGTGGCACGATGGGTGTCGCGCTTGATGAACCAGGCGCATTCGATGTGCTGCCGTGCGGTAAGGCGGGGGGAAACATCGACACACGCCACCTGAACGTCGGCGCCAGACTGTACCTGCCGGTCTTCGTGCGGGGTGCGCTCTTCTCCGCCGGCGACTGCCACGCGGCGCAGGGTGATGGTGAAGTGTGCGTGACCGGTATCGAATGCCCTATGCAGTTCAGTCTGCGCTTCAACGTCATCAAAGGGCGGAGTCTGCGCCCGTGGAGCTATCAATTCTTCACGCCGCCGGGACCGATCCAGCAGGCGTATGATGAAAAGGGCTATTTCGTCACCACGGCAATCGGACCGGACTTGATGGTGAATGCGCAGAACGCGGTGCGTGATATGATCGACTGGCTGGGGCGCGAGAAGGGATTGAGCCGCGAAGATGCTTACATCCTGTGCAGTCTGGCAGGCGACCTGCGGATCAGCCAGATTGTGGATGCACCAAACTGGTGTGTGTCGTTCTACATGGCGTTGAGCGTGTTCCGCTGATCGACGGTATGCAAACGAAGGCACGCGCCATTCGTGCGGTGCGGGTGGCGCGTATCGTCACACAGGTGCAAAACCGCTCACCGAAGGGGAAAACCATGACCGCACTCGTGATCAAAACCGATGCGCCGGTCGTCGCCGGTCCGCGCCAGGGGCACTGGACGCTGGCGGATTGGGAGGCGCTCCCGAACGACGGCAACCGCTACGAGATCATCGATGGAGTGCTCTATATGACCACTGCGCCGTACAGTTTTCACCAGTGGATCATTCTCTCACTGATCCAGTTCGTCGGGTTGCCGGCAAAGGAACGGGGGCTTGGCTATATGTTTATGGCGCCGATCGGCGTCATTATGCCTGGATGCGATCCGGTTCAACCAGACATGGTCTTCATCCGCACTGCAAACGCAGGGATCATACGAAATGGACGGATCTACGGCGTCCCCGACCTGATCATCGAGGTGCTATCGCCGGGGACGCATGCGTATGATGAACGGGTGAAACTGGCAGCCTATGCAGCGGCTGGCGTGCCGGAGTATGCAATCGTAGACCCGGAAACGCGCCAGGCGCGTCGTTATCTGCTCGAAGCGCCGGGACGTTACGCAGCGCCGGTTGTCGCCAATGCTACAGATCAGGTCGCCTTCGCCTGTCTGCCCGACATCGCCTTCTGCGTCGCCGACCTCTTCACCGGAGCGCCGGATACGACCGTGTAGCATCAGGGTCGCTGGCGTAATCTGTGATCCGGAGAGAACACTGATTGCAGCGCAGTGCCGGTGACTGCAGTCTGGTGCACGGGTACCCTGCTCACATTGGTGCACGATATGCACGATCCCGGCACGCGACTGTTCTGAACTGTGCTCTAGCGTTCAATATCCAGCGCTGCAACAGCGCGCCGGACACTCTCCTCGGGTTTGACTTTCACTGCCGCTTCAACAATCGTACCGTTTTCGTCGATCACAAAGTGGCTGCGCTCGATCCCCCAGTACTTCTTGCCATACATCGACTTTTCAACCCAGACGCCGTATGCCTCTGCGATTGCGTGATCCTCGTCGACCAGCAGAGTAAATGGCAGGTGATGCTTCGTTTTGAACTTCTGGTGTGACTTCACGCCGTCGGGGCTGACGCCGAGCACAACGGCGTTCTTTTCTTCGATCTGCGGATATGCATCCCGAAAACCACACGCCTGCGTTGTGCAACCCGATGTGTCATCCTTTGGATAAAAGTAGAGGATCACCCGCTTTCCGCGAAAATCGGACAGTTTGATCGTCGCACCGGTATCGGTTAGCGCCGTAAAATCCGGCGCCTGATTGCCAACGTTGAGCGGTCGCTCAGCCATGCGTTTGCCTCCACAACAGATTATGCCTGCTTTGTCAATCGTTCTAACGCAACCACGCCGCAGACGGATGCTGCGTCAGGAAACCTGTTGCCATTCATCCTACCACTCCCGGTGGAGGGCATCGCGTGGCAGACGTTGGTGTGTGAACGGCAGCATGCACCGTGCCGAAGCAGTGACGCGCAGAAGTTGACCAGGGACACTTATTATCTTATAGTCGAGGTATCTAAGAGACGACATTGTACATACAACATAACTGCTGTCACTATTCTCTTACACCGCCTACGGGTCTGGTACTCAAAACTTTTCCGATGATAGATCGCGCTTATAAACCTACGCGCCAGGAAATTAAAGCATGTCTCGTGTCTTTAGCGTCATTATTGAACGCGACTCCAAAGGATATCGCCAGCGTCCCTGAACTGCATGGATGTCATACGCAGGCTAGATCGCTCGATACCTTGATGAAACGAATACGTGAAGCGATCGAGTTGTGTCTCGAAGTCGAAGGAGAGAGCGTGCCTTCTCGCGAGTTCGTTGGCATTCAGCCGTTGCAGGTGATGGACTCAACAATTGTTGTGTTATTTGATTTATTTTGTCAAAATTCTACGTGATCGGATTGTTACCCCGGAGGTGTGGCAGGGCAACCGGTCTGTGCTACAATGCAGACATGCGCTTTGATGTTCTGACATTATTTCCGGGTATGTTCGCCGGTCCGCTCAACGAGAGCATTCTCAAGCGGGCGACTCAAGCCGGGCGTATCAACGTTGTGCTGCACGACATTCGCGCCTATGCCACCGATCGTCACCGGACGACCGACGATGCGCCATACGGCGGTGGGGCGGGCATGGTGATGAAACCCGAACCGCTCGCCACGTGTATTCGTGCGGTACTGTCGATGGCGACCGGGATGGAAGAACCGTCGAAGCCGCCGGTCATTCTGATGACGCCCGATGGTGAGCCGTTCACGCAACGTATCGCCGCCGAACTTGCGACCTATCCACGTCTGGTGCTGGTGTGCGGGCGGTATGAAGGTGTGGACGAGCGCGTGCGCGAAACACTGATCGATCGCGAACTCTCGATCGGCGACTATGTGCTGACGGGAGGTGAACTAGCAGCAATGGTCGTTATCGATGCGGTCGCGCGACTGGTTCCGGGAGTCATCGATGCTGAGTCTATCGCTGATGAATCGTTCAGCGATGGATTGCTGGAGTACCCGCAGTACACCCGACCGGTGGTATGGGAAGGGCACGCAGTGCCACCGGTGCTGGTCTCCGGTCACCACGGCGAGGTTGCACGGTGGCGACGGCGTGAGCGATTGCGGCGTACCTTGGAACGCCGCCCCGATCTGCTGGCGCGTGCGGCGTTGACTGAAGCGGATCGTGCGTATCTGCGCACGCTGGGATGGCGCGATCCGCCGGTAGCGGAGGGAGCGGAGCAATCCGCTGCGGCAAAAAGTTGATCGAAGGTCAAACGTCTTATATAATTGCCGCAATCGCCGTTCTGGCGATAATTCTGGCGGTATTGGCAATCAGGCGTGTCGCCCGTCGCGCCCAGTATCATCGCGCGAGTAACACCGCCGTTAGAGGAGGAGCAATGTTCGGCAACAGAAAACAGTCTCAGGCTCTTCCCGCTGCTAATCTCAACGGCAAGCCCGAGACGGTGATTGGCGCCAACACCAGTTTTGTCGGCACCCTCAAGTCTGATGGCAACATCAGAATCGATGGCAGAGTCGAGGGTGATATCGAGATTCTGGGGAATCTGATCATCGGCGAGACAGGGCAGGTTATCGCAACAATCAAGGCGCAGAATGTGCATGTGTCTGGCGCAGTGAAGGGAGAAATTACGGCCATCGAACAGCTCGAAATCTCACCGACAGGCAAAGTCTGGGGCGATATTACCACATCTGCGCTGCATATCGAGCCAGGCGGTCTGTTCCGTGGTCAGAGTTCGATGATGACCAATATCGATGAGCCTCTGCTCCTCGAAGCGCCGCGACCTGACCGGCGCGATGAGCAGAAGGCGTGAATCGTCGTTGCCGGATCGTACAGAGACATCGCAATAGAGGTCGCTCTGTGCTCTCCGGTGTCTGTCTTTTCTGGAGTTCAGGCGTATGTCCCGTCGTCGGCATGTATCTGCTTCACGCAACCGCACACTGCGCGAACGTCTGAGTCCAGGACGCGCCGGAGTGCATGTTCTTACGCTGGCGATGGTTGTGCTGTCACTGTGGATGATGGCAAGTTTCGTCGGGCAGATCACGACCGGCGCGCAACTCGAGCAACGGCGTGCGGCGTTGATCGCCGAAAACGCCCGTATCGAGGCGACCAATCGCGCGCTGCTCAGTCAGGTGGAGTATGCCGAGTCTCCCGCTTACGCCGAACAGATTGCGCGGGAGCAGCTGGGACTCGCCGCCGAGGGTGATACGGTCATTCTGCCAACCTTTGAGGAGCGTCCGGCAAACGAGGTGACGCCGACGCCGGTACCGCTCCCTGTGCCTGAACCGCAACTCAACTGGCGGGCGTGGATCCAGGCGTTAAGTGTAGCGCCGGGTATGCCATAACCTCCGCCTGGACGGGGCGATCAGCCGGTAATGTGGGCAGTCGTGCTACTCACTGACTGAGAAGCGGCAACCTTCAGGCGACGGCGAACGTTACAGAAAACGCCCCTGACATTTGCGTCAGAGGCGCCTCGTATTGACTACTCTTTGGTGTGGTTATTACTCGCGCAGGCGCGTCGTTTCACCTGTCGCGACGTGATCGGGTGATGTGAAGGGCGTTTGTGTTGCATCACCAGGATGAAAGGTGATCGGAACGCTGGTCGTCTTCGCTGGATGTGTGTTCTGGCGTGGGCGATGCAATCTGTTGATGCCGTGCTGGATCTGCGCGTCGATCCCGTCTTCATGCCTGCGTATCAGAAGGCTGATGCCGGCTAGGAACAGGATGCCGGGGAACAGAAAGTCAACCAGCAGCAGCAACCCAAGCCCGATACCCCACAAACCAGCCTGTACGGCTTCAGAGATTCGTAGCGTGCGCTGCTGGACGTATGCCGCTACTCCACCGGCAATCAACAGACCCGGTAGCAACAGCCACCACAGGTTCAGCCACCAGATGAAACCCAACAGGATCAGACCAATACCCACCACGACTGAACGTCGGTTATCGTACACAAAGTTCATTGTTCCTTCCTTTTACGTTCTACGGCGTCGCTGCATTCTACAACGTTGTACGCTCTTGTAACCGGTTTTGTTGCATCGTGGACGCCTTATGCTCTCTGTCATCATTCTGAGCTGGAACGGCAGACGCTTCCTCGACGCCTGTCTGCGCGCGGTTACGGCGCAACTTCGCTCTGAAGACGAAATCATCGTCGTCGATAACGGTTCTATCGATGGCACCGCCGTGTGGTTGAGACATGCCTGGCCTACAGTGCGTCTGGTGGCGCTGCCGGCAAATCTGGGGTTTGCCGGTGGCGTCAACGCCGGCTTGCGAATCGCGCGCGGTGATCTGCTATTGCTGCTGAATAACGATGCGTTTGTCGAACCTGGATGCGTGCCGACGCTCGTTGAGGCGCTGATGGATCATCCGTGCCTTGGTGCAGTCGCCGGGGTGTTGACCTTCGATCATCGCCCTGATCTGGTGGCTTCCGCCGGTATCACTGCACGCCGCAACGGTCTGGCGCTCGATCTGTGGACAGGGCGCGCGGTACAATCGTTACCTGCCACACCGCAACCGGTGATGGGGGCAAGCGGTGGACTGGCGCTCTATCGCCGGACGATGCTCGACGACACCGGCTTGATGGCGCCGGATTTCTTCAGCTATCTGGAAGATGTCGATCTGGCATGGCGTGCACAACTGCGCGGATGGGAATGCCTCGTCGTTCCTGCAGCGCGGGCGCGGCACATCTACTCTGCTACCGGCGGTCACGGATCGCCGCTCAAGCGGCGATTGCTGGGGCGCAACCGGTTGCGTGCGATCATTCGCTGTTTTCCTGCAGGTGTTCTGCGTTCCTGCCTGTCGGATATTCTGGCATACGACATAATGACGCTGGCATACGCTGCACTTACCCGTGAGCCGGCAATCATCGCTGGGCGTATCGAGGCGCTGCGCGACCTGGCACAACTCCTGGATGAGCGTCGTGTGATCCAGGCGCGGCGCATCGTACCGGAAGCAGCATTTGCCGCCTGGCTCGAACCATCACCGGTGCCATGGCGAACCCTGCAGTCAGTGCGCCGCCTCGACGCCCTTCTCCGCGGCCGATGAGAATTCGGACGAGGTGTATCGTTCTGCGTGAAATCCTGCTACAATAGTTCCATATCGAAAACATTCGCGCAATGAGATATATGAACCCATTTCGTATCTTCTGGCAATCGGCGCGCGATACCTTCGAGGACCTGCTGTCGCTCACGCTAATCAGCGTGGTCTGGCTGCTGGTCACGCTTCCATTGCCGCTCCTGGCAGCCGGCTTTGCGATTGGCGGGACGCTAGTCGGTGCTGCCGCATTGCTGCTGTTGACCACCCTGCCGATGGGAATGGCGAGTGCCGGGTTGACGGTGATCGCGCAACGGATCCACGAGGGGCGCACCGTCTCGCTGAGCGACTTCATCGCCGGAGCGCGACAGCATTATCGCTTTGGATGGCGGATATACGGCGCCTGGCTTGCCGGGTTGCTCATCATCCTGGTGAATGTGGTCTTCTATGCACAGATGGACGCAACGCCCGGCATTTACCTGATGATGCTGTTCGCATATCTGCTGGTGGCATGGGTCAGCCTGTTGATCTATCTTGGTCCGCTGGCGTTGTTGCAGGAACGTCAGAGCCTGCTGCTTGCGTTGCGGAATGCGCTGGTACTGGCGTTCGGCAGACCACTCTTCACCATCGTCACACAGGCGCTGATGAGCATCATCGTGTTTCTGGCAACCCTGCCGCCATTCTTCTTATTGCTCCTGATTGCACCGGCATTGCTGGCGGTGTGGGGGTTCCGTGCAACCATTGCCCTGATCGCGGATGCCGAGGCGCGCCGGGAGGCACAACAGGAACGTGAACGGGCAGCGGTCACCAATCCTCCGGCTGCTGAAAAGGGACGTGGCGGGCAGGTTCGACCGCGTGAGTAGCGCAAACCGCTCACGCAGGCACAGGAGGCGTTATAATACCATCATCGACAACATCAACCGGCTGGCGTCCGTTCATCGCCGCAGTTATCGTTGCTATCGCAACCGTCGCGATCTGCTACATTGCTGCGCCCTCCGATCTGGCAGCCGCCCCTCCCGCGCAGACCGGCACGTTGAGCATGGAGATCACAAAACGCCTGCAGGGATCGGATGTCATTCAGGTCGGGCAGGAGCTGACCTTTACCATTCGAATCACCAACACCGGAACGATCTCGATCACCACCCTGCCGCTGATCGATGAGTATGAATCGAGCATTCTGCAACTCGAACGCACCATTCCGCTGTCATCGACGAATATCGTGACGCCGGCAACCGGCAGCGGGTTGATTACCTGGAGCGATCTGACGACGGATACCCTCTTTGGTCCGCTCAATCCGGGACAATCGATCGAAATCATCACCGTGTTTCGCGCAATTGCGCCACGTGTGGCAACCGTCAACCGGGCGCGTATCGGTGCAGCCGTCGGATTTGGTGGGCAGGAATATGTCGGCGATGGACGGAGCAGTACCGGCGATGCGATTGGCGGGCAGGTCATTGTGAGAAAAGAACTCGTGACCGATACAGTTGCCGCCAGTGGTCTTCCGCTCACCTTCACCATTACGATCAGCAACGACGGCGCTGCCGATCTGACCCGTATTCCGCTGCGCGATACGTTCGACCTGACCTACCTGCAATTCGCAAGCGCTATACCAGCACCGACATTGACCGCGACATCGACGATCACAGAAGGGGTGCTGGAATGGGACGATGTGCTGCCCGGTCTTGGACTGACCCGGCTGCGACCCGGTGAGATCATTACCGTCACGACTGTCTTCACTGCGCTGCGTTCGGTTGAGATAGCATTCATTAACCGCGCCGAAGCATTGGGCGTGCGCGACGAGTTCGACGACGAAGTTCAGGCGCCGCGCCAGGCGGAAGTTCCCATCCGCATCATTCCCGGACCGGCGGAAGCAACCCCCACAGCGATACCAACCCCGACGCCGGTTCCGCGTGAGGAACCACAACCGCGTGATACGCCTGTGCCGGCAACGCCAACAGAAACACCAACCGAGACGGCGACAGCGGCTCCTGACATTCCAGTCACAACGACACCTGAAGCCGCAGGGGTTGCCGCAACGCCAACCGTGGCCGCACCCGCAACGTTGCCGCGCACCGGCGGTTCGGATCATTTCGTATGGATGATCATAGCGGCGCTGTTGCTGGCAGGCGTTGCGCTGGCGCTGCGATTCAGACCAGGACTCTGACGTGAAGCATCTACGCACAATGATGGTAACGCTTGCGCCTTGCAGGTTTGGATACTTGCTCGTTGCCGCAACGGAACGCGGGGTCTGCGCTGTGGCGCTTGGTGATGACCCGCATATGTTGCGGAACGATCTGGAGCGCAGGTCTGGTTCTGCGGTCATCCGGCATACCGGGTGTGTGAGCGACCACTGGACGAGCACGATCCTAGACTATCTGAACGGCGTCCGGCAACATCCCGACCTGCCGCTCGACGTGGAGGCAACGCCGTTTCAGCGTTTGGTTTGGGAGGCGTTGCGCTCAATTCCATACGGTGCAACACAGACCTATCAGGAAGTGGCGCAACGATTGGGACGTCCAGATGCGGTGCGTGCTGTGGCACGAGCATGTGCCAACAACCCGGTGGCGCTGATCGTGCCGTGTCACCGCGTCGTGCGTGCCGATGGCACTCTGGGTGGGTACCGCTGGGGGATTGAACGGAAACGCGCGCTGCTGGCGCATGAAGCAGTACACGTTCAACTTTGTGCATCTTGACACAAATCTGGAAGGTCGTATAATGCCATGCATGCGGCGCTGCTCCGCCAGGCATGCGCCCCGTTTGTTCCATTCGAGACGAAGGCGCCATAGATGCTGATCGACTATCTGCCCATCCTGACGCTGTTTCTGGTCGCAATGTTCATTGCGGTCTTTGTGATCGTTCTCTCGCGCTACCTGGGACCGCAGCGACCCAACCGGCGCAAATTGATGCCCTACGAGTCGGGCATGGAGCCGATTGGTCCCGCACAGCGTCGTTTTCCGATAAAATTTAATCTGGTGGCGATGTTGTTCATTCTGTTCGATATCGAGATCATCTTCCTGTTCCCGTATGCGCTGGTCTACCGACAACTCGGCATCCCAGGGCTGGCGGCGATGGGGGTGTTCTTTGTGGTGCTGGTAATTGGACTGATCTATGAGTGGCGGCGAGGAGCACTGCGATGGGAATAGAGCAAAAAGCGGGCGATATGGGGATCGTCACTGCATCGCTCGAGCAGCTGGTGAACTGGAGTCGATCGAGCGCGATGTGGCCCCTGCTGTTTGGCCTGGCGTGTTGCGCCATCGAAATGATGGGCGCGCAGGGCGCTAACTACGACCTGTCGCGTTTTGGCATGGAGATCAACCGGGCATCACCGCGGCAGGCTGATCTCATGATCGTCGCCGGGCGCGTCTCGCGGAAGATGGCACCGGTGGTGCGCCGTCTGTACGACCAGATGGCCGACCCGAAATGGGTGATCGCTATGGGTGATTGCGCCGCGTGCGGCGGAGTATTCAACAACTACGCGATCGTTCAGGGTGTCGATGAAATCATTCCGGTCGATGTCTACGTCGCCGGATGCCCGCCACGTCCCGAGGCGTTGATCGATGGCATTATCCATCTGCATGAGAAGGTGAAACGCATGCGCCTTAACGGCGAACTGCGCGAGCCGGTTCGCCTCTCGTAGGAACATCTCAGCCGAACCTTTGCCTGGAGAGTTCAAGATGGCGCTCGACAATGCAACCGTGTTGGAGCGATTGCGGGCAGCATTGCCCGATGCAATCCTCGGATCGACGGAGTTTCGTGGCGACCTGAGCGTGTACGTTCGCCCGAAACGGATCGTCGATGTTGCGCGTTTTCTGCATGATGACCCGCAACTGCAGTTCAATTTCCTCGAAAACCTGTGCGGCGTCGATTATCTTGGTCGTGAGCCGCGCTTCGAGGTCATCTATCATCTGCTATCATTTACCCATCGCAACCGTATCTGCCTGAAAGTTGGCGTCGATGAGCGTCACCCTGCCGTCCCATCACTGACCGGTCTCTGGCCCGGCGCTAACTACCACGAGCGCGAGACGTTCGATATGTTTGGCATCGTTTTTACCGGCCATCCGTGTCTAGACCGCATCCTCATGCCGGAAGATTGGGAAGGGTATCCACTGCGCAAAGATGTGCCGCTCGGTGCGGAGGAAGTGGCATTCACCTTCAACCAGGACCGAATCTATGCGCATAAACCGTTTGCGAAGGAGTGAGCCGCTATGACCGTCGCCGAAATCCGCACACGCAACCTGAGCATTCCGGCACCCAGTCAGATCACGCGCCCGGCGCTTGCGGGAGAGAAAGAGACCATGGTGCTCAACATGGGTCCCCATCATCCAAGCACCCACGGTGTGCTGCGACTGGTCGTCGAACTGGATGGCGAAACGGTGGTCGATGTTGCGCCGGACGTCGGATTCCTGCACACCGGCATCGAGAAAACGATGGAGAGCAAGACGTATCAGAAAGCGGTAGTGCTGACCGATCGCACCGATTATCTGGCGCCGCTCTCCAACAATCTGAGTTATGTACTGGCGGTCGAAAAACTGCTCGGTTGCGAGGTTCCGGAGCGCGCTACCGTTGCGCGCGTGCTACTGGTGGAACTGCAACGGATCGCCAGCCACCTGGTATGGCTCGGCACGCATGCGCTCGATCTGGCGGCGATGAGTATCTTCCTCTACGGTTTTCGCGAACGTGAACAGATTCTTGATATTTTTGAGCTGGTCTCAGGCGCACGGATGATGACCAGCTACTTCCGGGTTGGAGGGCTGGCATACGATCTGCCTGCCGGCTTCGATGCAGCCGTCGAGGCGTTCCTGCAGATCATGCCAGGGCGGATCGATGAATACGAAGCGCTGTTGACCGACAATCCGCTGTGGATCGAACGCACGCAGGGGATCGGCGCAATCGACAGCGAAGCAGCAATTGCCCTCGGATTGACTGGACCGGGCCTGCGCGCTACCGGGGTGGCGTGGGACCTGCGCAAAACGATGCCGTACTGCGGCTACGAGACCTATTCGTTCGCCATTCCAACCGCCACCCACGGCGATATTTACGACCGCTACCTGGTACGGATCGCAGAGATGCGCGAAAGTGTCTCTATCTGCCGCCAGGCGTTGCAACGCCTGCGCGACATGGGCCCTGGACCCTACATGACGTCGGATCGCAAGATCGCGCCGCCGCCGAAGAGCGAAATCACGCAGAGCATGGAGGCGCTCATCCATCATTTCAAACTGTGGACGGAAGGCTTCAAACCGCCGCGTGGCGACGCACTGGCAGCGGTTGAGTCACCGCGTGGTGAACTTGCAACCTACATCGTCAGCGATGGCAGCGCCAAACCTTATCGTGTTCACTTCCGTGCGCCTTCGTTCGTCAACCTGCAGTCGCTGCCACACATGGCACGTGGGCATCTGGTCGCCGACCTGGTGGCGCTGATTGCGTCCCTCGACCCAGTACTCGGAGAAGTTGATCGATAAATGTTGAACGTAAACGAGATCGAGTATGTCATTGATCGAAAAGCATGGCGCCGAGATCGAAGCGATCATTGCGCGCTACTCGCACAAGCGGAGTGCAGTGCTCCCATTGCTCTTCATCGCACAGGATGAGTATGGCTACCTTACCGACGCAGCCATGCGCGAAGTGGCTGAACTGCTCGATATGCCGCCAACTGATGTGTTCGAGGTCGCCGGTTTCTACTCGCTCCTCTACGATCAGCCGGTGGGCAAATGGGTGCTTCAGGTGTGTGATGATGTTCCATGTGCGTTCTGTGGCGCCGAGGAACTGATCGCAGCGCTCCAGGCAAAACTGGGGATTGGCGTTGATCAGACAACGCCTGACGGTATGTTCACGCTGCAACGGGTTAAGTGCCTGGCAGACTGTGATCATGCGCCGGTGTTACAGGCAAATCTGGAGTATTACCACGACCTGACGACGCCGGAGAAGGTGGAACAGGTGCTGGCGATGCTCCGCCAGCGTGCAGAGTCTGGCGAGCAACTCAGCATTTCAGGACGCTACGCAGACCGGTAATCTGTGCGCGAGGAGCGTCGTGTCGGACCACTCGCTGGATCAGCTTGCGGCAATGTCGCCGCTCGAGGTCTGCGCCGCGTTGCAGACCGCTCCCCAGGGCCTCGACGAAGCGGAGGCACGCAAACGCCGTGAACGCTACGGTCCGAATGCGATTGCCGATACGTTACCGCTCTCCACATTTCGCCGTCTGGCTGCCTCGTTCATCAACTGGATCTCGCTGATCCTGCTGATCGCCGGGTTGCTGGCTTTCCTCAGCGACACACCGGTGATCGGGTGGGTCATCCTCGTGGTTGCGTTCCTCAATGGCATCTTCACGGCGTGGCAGGAATATCTGGCTGAACGCGCCATCGCCGCGCTCCGTCAGTTATTGCCCGCAACTGCGTATGTGCGTCGAGCCGGGCAGGTGCGCCAGATTCCGACCACGGATGTTGTTCCTGGCGATATTCTGCCGCTGAAGCCGGGAACGGTCGTTGTTGCCGATGGCTACCTGATCTCCAGTGAGGGGTTGCGGGTCAAGCAAACGGCGCTGACCGGCAACGCAGCGCCGGTAACCAAGGTAGCCGGGGCGATGCCCGATCCGACGCTGGCGCTGGTAGAGCGACCAAACATTCTGCTGGCGGGGACTGTCGTATTCGAGGGACAGGGCAGTCTGGTCGCCATTCATACTGGCATGCAAACCTTGCTTGGCACAATTGCGGAAAGCACCGCAGCGCTCCGGGCAGAACCCAGCCCGCTGGGACAGACGTTGAACTCACTGGCTGCCACCATCACCCGTGTGGCGATTGTCGCCGGTATTGGCGCTTTCCTGCTGACCGTTCTGGGGCAACAATTTACCATTCAAGCCGGCATCATCTTCGCTATCGGCATGATCATCGCTTTTGTGCCAGAAGGATTGCTGCCGACGGTTACCCTAGCGCTGGCGCTGGCGCGGCGACGACTGGCACGCTATGGAGTACTGGTTCGGCGACTGGCGGGTGTCGAAAGTTTGAGTTCGGCGACCGTTCTGTGCGCTGATCGCGTCGAGACGTTGACCAGCACAACTTTCGCCGTTAGCGCCATCTGGGCTGGTGGGCGCGTCTACACCACAACCGGCAGTGAGTATCGTCCAGAAGGCGCATTCCTGTACGAACGCGCCCTGGTACGGGTCGCGTCTGAACCTGACCTGACCGCAGTCCTGCGCGCTGCGGTGCTGTGCAACAATTCGCGCCTGATGCCACCCGATGCAAGCCACCCCGACTGGTACATTGTCGGTGATCCGCTGGAGGGGGCGCTGCTGGCGACTGCGGCGCGCGGCGGCATCGATGAAGCATCACTTGGTCAGCACATCGTCCGCTTACAGAGTTTCCCATACGAACCGCGCCGGCAACTCGGCAGTGTGGTGGTTGCCACTGAGCGCGATGGAAAACGTGAACTAGCTGCGTATGTGCGTGGCACAGGTCGCGCAGTACTCTCAATCTGTGTCCGCATCCAGTATCACGGCGTCGTCCAGGACCTGGACGAAACAATGAGGCAGGAGATCGAGCATGCCATCGATGAGTACGCCCGCAAGGGTCAGCGGGTCGTCGCCTTCGCTACACGCTCCGTCGAAGATCCGTTCGAAGGGATCATGTGGCGCGCGCGAGATATTGAACATGATCTCACCTTCCTCGGGTTTGCTGCGCTCCAGGAACCGCCGCAACCAGAAGTCGTGCAACTGATCGAAGGGTGCCGCAAGGCTGGCATCCGCGTCATCATCGTGACCGGCGCATACGGACTGACCGCCGAAGCGATTGCACGGCGGGTTGGGCTGATCGACGCGCCGCATATCCAGATCGTCACCGGTGCGGATCTCGATGCCATGAGCAGCGCCAACCTCGGATTGCTCCTCGCACCGCTGGAGGATGTGATCTTTGCGCAACTGGATGCAACGCACAAGCGGCGAATCGTCGAAGCGTTGCAGCAACGCGGCGAAATTGTCGCTTTTCTGGGTGACAGCATCAACGATGCGCCTGCGCTGCGACAGGCGGAAATTGGTGTGGTGGTCAGCGCATCGGGAACGGCAGTTGCGCTGGCTGCCGCCGATATCGTGCTCAATGCACAACACCCTGCCGGTCTGCTGCTGGCTATCGAAGAGGGACGCGCCATTTTTGCCAATATCCAGAAACTTGCCGCCTACATTTTTGCGCACAATGTCGCTGAAGCCGTCGTTATCGTCGCAAGCGTCATTGCTAGCATACCGTTGCCACTCACCGTGCTCCAAGTGCTAGCGATCGATGTCGGCACCGAATTGCTGCCGTCGGTCGCGTTGAGCACCGAACCACCCGAACCGGGCACGCTTGAGCAACCACCGCGCTCACGCACCGCGCCGCTTCTTGATCGCAAGATATTGCTACGCATATTTGCAGTACTCGGCATGCTGGAAGGCGCGCTGGCGTTACTGGCATTTTTCGCGGCATACTGGAGCGCCGGATGGCGACCCGGCATGCCGATGGAGAGCAGCGGCCAGATCTATGCCCAGGCGACGACTCTGACCTACATGGCGATCGTTATGGCGCAGGTGGGTGTAGCGTTCGCCAGTCGGACGAGCCGGAGTTCGATCTTTCGGATCGGTCTGTTCACAAATCGTGCGCTGGTGGTCGGGACATTGCTCTCGGTTGTCTTGATGCTGGCACTGGTCTATATCGAACCTCTAGCAACACTGTTCAACTTTGTGCCGCCCCAACCGGAGCACTGGATAATGCTGGCGTGCTTCCCGGGCATTATGCTCTTGGCGGACGAAATCTTCAAATGGTGGCAACGCCGCCATCAGGTGGTGCAGTTTGCATTTTGAAGCACGGTGAGTGATCTGTGACCGATCAACATTCTGCACCGGTGCGCATTCTGGTATGTATCAGTGAAGAGGCGCAATCGCAGGCGGTTATCCGGTACGCAGCGCGTGTAGGGGTAGAACTTGGCGCAGAATTGCTGGCGCTGCATGTTGAACCGCCGGGAGCTGCCACACGACGCCCGGCGCATACCGCACAGCAACTGGAGCGCAATCTGCGTCTGGCACGCGATCTAGGTGCGCACGTTACCGTTATCGATAGTCACCGTGTGGTCGACTCGATTCTCCGCTATGCGCACGAGCATGGCGTGCAGCGGATCATCATCGGCAAACCACGCCCGCGTACCTGGCGACACTGGATCAGCGGCGACATTGCGACCCAACTGCTCCGGGAAACCGATATTCCCATAGAAGTAGCGCCGTTGAGCAGTGGGGCATTGCACCAAGCGTGAGGAGTAAGCGTTATAGTATAATCATAACGATATAGATTGTCTGTCCTTAGGGTTTCAGGGTATCCGTGCCAGTAGGTTCTCCTCTACGGATAACGCTGGTTGATAGCCTGAGCAAAGCAGGAGGTATGCGTGGAGGAAGATGTTGAAGGGCTTGACGCGAACACCTTCGATCTGGGAGAGTATCCGCTCGGTGACGCATTAGTGCTAAATGGACGCGAGCTTGCACTAGGTGGTGCTGATGAATTGGTCGATAAGATCAGCGGGCGCGATCAATTTGCCATAGGAATCGAACATCGTTCAGGGCATGCATTCTGGCGCATGCAGGTTAAGTCTGGTGCAGTGGTAGCACCTTTTCTGGAAAAACCGAAAGAGATTCCTGAACCACTTATACAGACATTGAATACTTTGACCTATCTTTCAGCAGATCGGATCGGTCCTCGTGAGACCTATCCAGCGAGTAGCACCACCCAACAAAGTGGAATAGGTGCACGTGGAGAGTACATGCCGTGGTTCGTCTACGAGCATGCAGGCCTGACTATTCCTGAACCTATGTGCCTCCCCGACTCTCCGCCGACGTTGTGCGGATACCCACCAGTGCTGCAACTGACTTCTACCGTACCGCAAATGTTGGATACGGGCTGAGTCATGTATTGCCGGTTATTATGTCCTGTCTCGGAGCAGTAGGTCTTGCGCAACGTGACCAACGCATTGCACCGTGTATTGCAGCACGTTGAGTGCTGAGAGGAGGTGAGAATTTCCGTTCTGATCCAGATGGTCACGAAATTGAATGTTTCTGGCACAGCAAGATCAAACGCCGACAGTATCGCATTAACTTCACCTATCCAATTAATCCTGATCAACCGCTGTATATCGCATACATCGGTCCTAAACTTACAAAAAAATTAATTAACGCAGCGTTTCAATACCACTTGCTTTCAACGAAATGCAAAACGCCCGGAGATCAACCCCGGGCGCTTCTGTTGGTGGAGATGGGGGGAGTCGAACCCCCGTCCAGAAAAGTTAGACTCAGGCGTCTACAAGCTTAGTTCATCGTTTGCTGTCGCTCGCAGTCGCACGATGAACAGAGCAACTTTTGAGCCATCCTGCTGATCTTAGCCCGGCGCCGCAGGCGTTCGCTGGGAGCGCCCCGACTTGCTGACGCTCGGACTTACTCCATCGGGGTGAGAGTAAGGGAGCGGGCTGCGGTTTGTTTAGGCAGCTAGAGCCATCGCCGGCTTGAAGGCGACGACTTTGTTGGTGTTGGCAGTTATGCCGTTGCCCCTTTAACGAGACTGGGCGGCTCGGCTTGCAACCTGAGACATCCTTCCCTGTCGAGACCAGTCATCCCCAGACAGCATGTATTATAACCGATCATGAGCGGCGCGTAAAGAGGTGTTCGTTAGAACATTGTTAAGGGTTCTGGCTGCCATGGGGCTTCCCGCAAAAGGAAGGCGAACTTCTCTGGGTGCGACCAGCGTGCAGGAATTGAAACCTGCTCTACGAGCCGAAAGTCCTGTTCATTCCAGACATCGATAGTGTCGTCGAACAACGAAACGAACTGGAATGACTCAGGACCTGTGCTCAGATGGAGCAGAGCGTAGAAGGCGGTATGAACGGTGTTGACCACACGGGAGGCTGCCGATCGACTGCCGGTGCTCAAAACATACACGAGCGAGCTTCGTTGCTTGGCTCGCACGTGAAAATCAACTTTCCAGATGCGTCCTGATCGTCCTGTGTGCGGTACACGACGATCGAAACGAAACTCCAGCCCGGCGAGAAACTCTGCCATTTCGTCCGTTACCGACTCGACCGCCTGTGTGCGCTGAAGGAACCAGAGATCCGACATGCGCAGCGCTGCCTGAGCCACCCGTGTAACGACGTTCGATAGATCATCGCCTGGACGGCAACGCGCCATCAGTATGCCCCGGAAGAACTCTACCCCGTGGTTCGGGCAAATATCGCCAATGAATGCCCGTTGCTTCAGGGTGCGTTTTGGCGATGCGCTCTGCATACGTAACCAGCGACTCGTCTCTCCCAGGTCTGAGACAACGATGACATCGCCTTCTTGTTTGCAGAACAGATCGATGACTCTCCATCGGGGTAGAGGTACGGCGTCCTGATACGGACATATTCTCCCCGTTCTTCACACATGAAGAGGAGAGGAAGCTGTTCGGCAGGTTTCTCACAGATACTGCCGTTGATCATAAGGGTCATACTTTCTGCTGAGGCGGGGGGGCGAGTCATCTACCGTCATGTCTCAACCCCACCTCGATACAGAACACCCCGCGATCTGGTCTGAGGCAAATGGAGGACCAACGACACTGCTGAGAAGATACGACCCTACGCATCCCTGTGCATGTACTTCCCGACCAGCAGTTCAACCTGTGCCAGTTTTTCGGGGGGCACAACAGCGAGGTCGGTAATGATCGCGGTTGCTAGCGCGTGGTGCGCCGGGCTATCGAAGCCATCGCCGATCAGGGGAATTGCATGCCGCACCACGCCCTGCGCCAGGCGTGCATTGGCGCGCAACACCTGCACAACCATTTCGACGGTCACGGCATCGTGTCCCGGATGCCAGCAGTCGTAGTCGGTTACCATTGCCAGCATCGCATAGGCGATCTCTGCCTCGCGCGCCAGTTTGGCTTCGGGCAGTGCGGTCATACCGATCAGATCGTGCCCGCGTCGGCGGTTCTCTGTGCTTTCTGCTAGGGTGCTGAACTGAGGACCCTCCATCACAACCAGGGTTCCGCCGCGATGCACCGTTGCGCCGGCGGCGCGCGCCGCCTGCTCCAGACGATCGGCAAGCCCGGCGTCGAATGGACGGTCGAACTGCACATGCACCACCAGCCCTCCACCAAAAAAGGTATCGGGGCGATGTCCCTTGGTGCGATCGTACAACTGATCGGGAATGACGATATGTCCGGGGGCGTACTCTTCACGCAGGCTGCCGACGGCGCTCACGGCGATCAGGTAGCGCACGCCGAGCATGCGAAAACCATAGATGTTCGCACGACTCGGAACTTCACTTGGCGAAAAGCGATGACCGACGCCGTGACGCGGTAAAAACGCGACGCGCTGCCCGGCGATGGTTCCGATCACATAAGCATCACTCGGTGCACCAAACGGGGTTTCCAGCGTCACATGCTCAACGTCGGCAAGCCCCTCCATGGCGTACAGTCCGCTCCCGCCAATAACGCCAATCGTCGCGCGAGGTTCTGCAGGTTGCGGCATAGTCATGGGTTCCTCCTGGGAACGTCACACTGCCTCGTCCATACGCCGGCGATACTCCTGCCGTTCAGCGGAGCGTGGCACCAGGATCGGATGCGCACGCCGCTCGACCACTTCGGCGTTGACGATGCACCGCCCGATATGCTCCTGGGATGGCGCTTCGTACATGACATCGAGCAGAATATCCTCAACAATCGTGCGCAGTGCGCGTGCACCGGTCTTCGATTGAAGCGCGCGGTCGGCAATCGCCTCGAGCGCATCAGGCGTCACTTCGAGCTCGACATGATCGAGCGCCAGAATCTTCTGGTACTGCTTGATGATCGCATTGCGCGGCTCGGTCAGGATGCGGATCATTGCCTGCCTGTCGAGCGGGTCGAGGGCTGCCACTACCGGCAGACGCCCGATGAATTCGGGGATGAAACCGTAGCGCAGCAGGTCGTCCGGTGTGACCTGTGACAGCAACGAGGTTGGAGCATCGGTTGTTTCGCTGGCGCGAAAACCGATGCCGCGCTTGCCGCCGATGCGCTGGCTGATAATTTTATCGAGACCCTCGAAGGCGCCGCCGCAGATAAACAGCACGTGGGTTGTATCGAACGAAATATACTCCTGCTGCGGATGTTTGCGACCGGGAACCGGCGGCACGTGCGCCACGCACCCTTCGAGGATTTTCAGCAGCGCCTGCTGCACCCCTTCACCCGACACATCACGGGTGATCGAGGGATTATCGCTTTTCCGTGCGATCTTATCGATCTCATCGATATAGATGATTCCCGTCTGTGCACGCTCGATATCACCGTCAGCAGCCTGGATCAACCGCAGGAGAATGTTTTCGACATCCTCACCGACATACCCTGCCTCGGTCAACGCGGTGGCATCGGCAATAGCGAACGGAACATCGAGTACTCGCGCCAGCGTCTGCGCCAGCAACGTCTTGCCGCTGCCGGTTGGACCGATCAGCAGAATGTTGCTCTTGCCAATCTCAACGTCATCGGCGTTCTGCCCGGCGCGGAGTCGCTTGTAATGGTTATAGACCGCCACCGACAGCACCACTTTCGCGCGATCCTGGCCGATGACATACTGATCGAGCCATTCGCGTATGCGGCGCGGCGTGGGCAGCCGCGCCGGCAGGCTAGCCGAGGAACGTCGATGTGTCGGGCGCGTCCCGGTCTCTTCAGCAATGATCGCGCTGCACAGCGCGACGCACTCATCACAGATAAACACATTGCCGGGACCGGCGATCAGGCGCTGCACCTCTTCCTGTCCCCGTCCACAGAACGAACAGAGGTATGCGCCGCGATTGTTCGACGAGTTTGCGTTACCGCTGCGTGTGCGAGACATACGCGCTCCTGTAGCCGCTCAGCGGCGCTCGCCGGCAGCCGGCAAATCTTCGCGGGTCAAGATCTCGTCGATGATACCGTACTCTTTTGCCTGTTGCGGATCCATGAACAGGTCGCGGTCGAAGTCGCGAGCGATGCGTTCGAGCGGTTGACCGGTATCCTTCGCCAGCAGTTCGCGGATCAACTGTTGTTCACGCAGCAGTTCACGCGCCATAATCTCGACATCGGGCGCGTAACCGCGTGCGCCGCCGCCCGCCGGGTGCATATGGATCGTCGAATGCGGCAGGCTGTAGCGTTTCCCTTTTGCGCCACCGGCAAGGATTGGCGTCGCCATACTGCCCGCCATGCCAACGCACACGGTTGCCACGTCGGGACGGATGACCTGCATGGTATCGTAGATTGCCAGACCAGCAGTGATCGAACCGCCAGGGCTGTTAATGTAGAGCCAGATGTCGCGATCCGGGTCTTCGTGTTCGAGGAACAGCAACTGTGCGACGATCAGGTTGGCGATCTGATCATCGATCGGCGTCCCCAGCAGAATTACGCGCTCTTTCAGCAGCCGCGAGTAGATATCGTATGCGCGCTCGCCGCGATTGGTGCTCTCGACCACCATCGGGATGAGTGCATTCACGTGCGGCGATGTCCAGTCAATCCGATGATTCGTTTGCCAGATGCCCATAGGTTACTCCGTTCTTGCTTCGGGCGTCGCCACATCGACGACGCTCTGGTTCTCGACTACTTCTACGTTCTCTGCCTGTGACACGATGGGCGTCTCAGTGGAAACGTCATCGACGGGAGCGCTCTCGGTCGGCGTATCAACCATCTGCGCCTCATCGCCGGCAGCTGCCTCTGCCGTGCCAGTAGCTTCGGAAGGTGCAGCCTGCTCGAATGATGGATTGCCGGTTGCGATGGCAAGAATGCGACGCCGCAGTTTGCGATCAACAATGCTGGCTGTGACGAAGGGGCGCAACTCTTTGTTCAGCAGGATGCGCGCACTATCGCGTCGCTCCTCCTCCATGCTGCTAACAATATCTTCGATCTCTTGCGCAATCTCCGCTTCGTCGGGCGCGAGACCCTCCGCTTTGGCGATCTCGCGTAATACCAGACCGCGTCTAGCGCGTTCTTCAGCCGCCGGTTTCAACTCTTCGATCAGGTCGTCGCGCTTCTTTCCCTGGGCTTCGTAGATCTGCGCAGGATTGATGCCGTATCGCTCAAACTCCGACTCGCGCTCGCGCAGGATGCTGTCCGCCTCCCGAACAATCAGAGCGTCGGGCAGATCGAAGGTGGTTGCGGCGACAACCTGACGCACGTACTCGACAAACACGCGATCCTCGGCGTTCTTGCGCGCTGCATCGAGTAGTTCCTTGCGCGTTTGTGCGCGCAATTCGTCGAGAGTGCCTTCAAAGTTCTCCAGCGCAGGAAGTTCGTCCCATTCCGGCAGAAGTCGCTCCTGAATGTCGAGCACATTAACCACAAAGCGCACATCCTTGCCACGAACCCGTTCGTTTTCGTGGTCATCCGGCATGCGGACGGTCACATCCACCATGGTGTTGGGCGCCACGCCAACCAGCGTTTCGTACAGGCCGGGTACGATGTGCTCAGGGTCAAGCACCAGTGTGGACTGCGGTATATCTTCGCCCTCGGTACGTGGATTGAGCGGCTCACCGTCCACAAATGTTTCAATCTGGACGGTCAACTGATCGCCAGGTTGCGCCGGGCGCGGTTCGTCAAGCGCCCGCAGCACTGCGTGTCGGTCACGACGCATCTCCATCGCGCGATTGACCGTTTCGTCGGTCACCTCGTCGATCTCAAGCGGCACGTGGATGGCGCGATAATTGGGCAAAACAACGGTTGGCGCAACCGGCACTTCAACGGTAAAACGGTATGGTGCTTCGGTCAGGTTGACATCGGTCAGGTGCGCCTGGGCATACGGTTCAATACCCTCCTGTTCCAGCGCTTCGCGGAACGCCTTCTGGATCAGGTCTTCGGATGCCTCTTCGAGCAACGCTTCGCGACCGAAGTAGTTTTCCACGATGAAACGTGGCGCTTTGCCTTTACGAAAGCCAGGGATGTTGTATTTTTGCGACATGCGCCGCGCTGCGCGATCCAGCGCCTTTTCGATCTGTTGTTTGTCGAGTTCGACAGTGAGTTCGAGAATGCTGCGCGGCTTCTTTTCGGTTGTGACCTTCACCGATCGTACTCCAGGGGCTAGAAAAGTAAAGCAATTCTTGTGTATTATAGCACGAAGGGGGGCGCGCGCAACGTTGCGGCTTTTGTGTTGCAGTGCGCTTCATGGTATAACTCCTCTGGCATCGTTTTGCAGGGCTGAGACGTGTCTTACTGCACATTTACGTCCTATGCCCGCAAACGGATGGAACATGTTCTGTGAGGAGCCGGTCACGTGACTGCGCTCCGTTTCTGTGTTGGTGATTGTGATGTCAGTGATTACGTGTGCTGCTGTGCTTGCAGAAATCACCGCGATGACGCCGGTGCAGGAGTTGATGGCAACGCCACGCGTTCAGCGGGGCTCGCGTCTGCATGTCGCGCCGACGCCAGGCGCGGCGCGGACGCCGCTGGTTGCCGCCTTGATCCTCCACAGTGGTGCGCCACTGCTGTACGTTGTCAACACAACCGACGCGGCACTGCGCACGCATGAAGATCTGCGGCAGTGGATCGGGGCAGACCGGGTATTCCTTTTTCCGGCAAGCGATGCGCTTCCGTATGAGCATATGTCAACCGGCGCCGATATTCTGAGCACGCGGTTGCGCGTGCTGCATCGCCTGGCAGCGTTCAACGCCGGTAATGCAGATGTGATGCCATTCGTGATCGTCGCCCCGGTCAAGGCATTGATGCAGCCATCGCTGACGCCTGATGAACTGCGCCGTGCCAGTGTACGCCTGGAGCGAGGCAGGGCGTATGCGCTCGATGATCTCATCGAGCGCCTGATCGATATGGGGTATCGTTACGCACCGACGGTTGAGGAGCCGGGTGAAGTCAACCGACGTGGCGGCATCATCGACGTGTTTTCGCCGGGGGATGATCTTCCGCTGCGGATCGAGTTCTTTGGCGACGAGATCGATAGTTTGCGGCGGTTCGATCCGCTGACGCAGCGTAGTGAGGCGCAGATCCGTGATGCAATCATCGGTCCACCGCACGAGTTCCCACTGTGGCAGCGCGATAGCGCGCTGGAACGCATGCGCGCTATCGATACCTCGATGCTGCGACGTGAAGCGCTCGATGAATGGTTGCAGGCGTTCGAGCATATCAGGAGTGGGGAGCGTTTCGAGGGGCGCGCGCTGTTTGCGCCGTTCTTTCGCACGAACCCGCAGGCGCCGGGCACACTGTTGCACCATCTGCCGCCAGGGGCGCCGGTGGTTCTCAGCGAAGCGCTGCTGCTGGCGCAGCACGCAGCCGAACTCGATCTCCAGGCGGAAACGCGCCGCCGTCAGCAGATCGATGCCGGTGAATTACCGGCAACCTTCCCGCGCCCCTATGTTCGCTGGCACGAACTGGTGGCTCTGGCGGAGGAACACACACTGGTGAATCTCAGCAACAACGAACGTCCTTTCTGGGATGTGTTGCTGCCCGATCCTGTGCGGCTTCCGTCCTCCTTCTCCTGCGAGGAACAGCACGTCAATCCTGCGCCGTTGACCGACGTCCGCAGCGGGCCTCCCTCCGGTGGTCGCTTTCAGGTTCATCTCCTGCCGGAGCGCCTGTTCACGCCTGCCGAACTGTTTGGCGGACAGATCCGGCGACTGGTCGACGATGTTGTCGAGCGGCTGCGTGCCGGTGAGCGGGTGGTTCTCGTTACGCCACAGGCGGCGCGGTTACAGGAACTTGTCACCGAAGCGTTGCAGCGCGACGCATCGGATGGTGTGGAGAGCGCGATGTCCGGGTTGATCGTTCTCCACGGTACGCTTGACGAGGGCTTCCGTATGCCAGCGCTCAACCTGACCCTCTACAGCGATACCGAGATCTTTGGCTGGCGGCAGCGACGCATCACTACCGAGCGTCGTCGTCATCGTGATCGCCGCACAGAAGATCGCGCCGCCTTTCTGCGCGGATTGAAACCGGGCGACTATGTGGTGCATATCGAGCATGGCATTGCCGTCTATGAAGGTCTGGTACGGCGGAGTGTCGGCGGTATCGAGCGCGACTACCTGAACCTGCGGTATGCCGAAGGCGACCGGCTCTACGTGCCGGTCGATCAGATCGATCGTGTGTCGCGCTATATTGGCGCCGGCGATGCCGAACCACAACTCACCCGCCTGGGCACGCAGGACTGGGAACGTGCCAAGCGCAAGGCGCGCGCGGCGGTGCAGGACCTGGCGGAAGAACTGATCACCCTCTACGCGCAACGTCAACTGGCGGAAGGGCACGCATTCAGCCCGGATACCGAATGGCAACGTGAACTCGAAGCCAGTTTCCCCTACGTCGAAACACCCGACCAGCTTAGAGCGATCATCGATGTTAAACGCGATATGGAGCAGCCGCAACCGATGGATCGCCTGGTGTGCGGCGATGTCGGGTTTGGGAAGACGGAAGTGGCGCTGCGGGCAGCGTTCAAGGCAGTACAGGACGGTAAACAGGTGGCAGTGCTGGCGCCGACGACCGTGCTGGTTCAGCAGCACTACGATACCTTCAGCCGGCGTATGGCGGCATTTCCGGTCCGGATCGAGATGATTTCCCGCTTTCGTTCGGCAAAGGAGCAGAGTGAGATTGTGCGACGCCTGGCGAATGGCACAATCGACATCATTATCGGCACCCACCGTCTGCTCTCGAAAGATGTGGTCTTCAAAGACCTTGGGCTGCTGGTGATCGATGAGGAGCAGCGCTTTGGCGTGCGCCACAAAGAGCGCATCAAGCAGTTGCGCACCAATGTGGATGTGCTGACCCTGACGGCAACGCCGATACCGCGCACACTCCATATGGCGCTGGCAGGCATTCGCGACCTCAGCGTGATCGACACGCCGCCAGAGGACCGTATTCCGATCAAAACGTATGTATTGCCTTACGATGAGCGCCTGATCCGCGAAGCCATTCTGCGCGAACTCGACCGCGGTGGGCAGGTCTACTTCGTGCACAATCGGGTGCAGAGCATCTACTATGTTGCCGACCGGCTGCGCCAGTTAGTGCCAGAAGCCCGAATCGCCGTTGGGCATGGACAGCTTGAGGAACATCAACTGGAACGGGTCATGCTCGACTTTTTCACCGGCAAAGATGATGTGCTGGTCTGCACGACGATTATCGAGAGCGGGTTGGATGTGCCCAACGCCAATACGATTATCATTGACGATGCGACCAGTTTTGGTCTGGCACAGTTGTACCAGTTACGCGGTCGGGTGGGACGGAGCACGCAGCGCGCCTATGCATACCTGTTCTACAAGTCGGAACGTCCTTCAACGCCAGAGGCGCAGGAGCGCTTACAGGCAATTCAGGAAGCGACCGATCTCGGCGCTGGTTTCCGCATCGCCATGCGCGATCTCGAGATTCGTGGCGCAGGAAACCTGCTGGGCGCCGAGCAGAGCGGACATATTGCCGCAGTTGGCTTCGATCTCTATTCGCGTCTGCTCGAGCAGGCAGTGCGCACATTGAAACAGCGGTTGATCGCAACGAACATGATGACCGGTACAGACACAATGCGCGCTTCCCGGAGCACGCCGGCGCAACCTTCCGACGGACAGCCGCCATCTGTACCTCCGTCTGTTCCATCCAGGCGACCGGCGGTACGGGTGGACGAAAAGGTGCTGATCTCACCACTGGTCACGCTCGATCTTCCACTCGATGCCCACCTGCCGGTTGATTACATTCCCGATGATCGGGTGCGGCTGGCGGTATACCAGCGTATGGCAGAAGCGCAAACGCCGGAAGCAGTGCGCGACCTGCGCCAGGAATTGCGTGACCGATTCGGTGCACTGCCAGAACCGGCAGAACAACTGCTGATCTGGTTGCGCATCAAGGCGCTGGCGCTGGCTGCCGGCGTAACATCGGTCGTCACCACCGACGCCGAGTTTATCATTCGCCTGCCGGAAGGGAACGACCATGTGCGCGCAAGGCTGGAACGGCGCTTTGCCCGCGCCAGGGGCATACGCATCGGACCGCAGTTCGTGCGTCTCGATCGGCGTGTGTACCACACAAACGGCGATCCAGCGTGGATCGAGGTCATGTGCGATGTGCTGGCGGTATTGGGGAGGGAAAAAAAGGCGGAGGATTAGAGGTTGCGTATTCGCTTCTGCCCGTCCAGTAGCCCCACGCTTCAGCGACATCGGGCAAGCGGCATGTGATCGTGATAGGTCTGCGTTGCTGTATCCTGCACAGCGCTGGCTTCCCGACGAACAGTCAACTGCAGCGCAGAGCAGATGCCGGTCATCAACTAGGCGTCGGTGAAGCGGTTGGTGATGATTCCGGCGAAGAAGAAGGAACGGTCGGCGATGTTTCCGGTGTGGATGAAGTTGTTGGCGAAGCAGTAGCCTCAGCCAGCGGTGTTTCGCTGCTTGCCGAGCCGGTTGTGGCGGTCGGTGTAACCCCGGATGTTGGCGTGAACGTGATAGTCGGTGTTGTATCCGGGGTCGGTGTTGTTGTTGCAGCAGGAGACGGAGTTGCAGAGGCAGTGGGCGTCACTGCTGGCGTGGCAGTTCCCACTGTAGTAGTGACGGTTGACGTTGCTTCAGGTGTACTGGTTGCCGATGGGGTTGCCTCGGTTGGTGTCGCTGTCGACGTTGCCGTTGGCGGCTCAGGAGTATCCGTAGGCGTCTCCGTCGGCGGTGGCGGCGGTGGCGGCGGCACGAACACCGGCGCCTGGGTTGGTGGTACGGGAGTTGGCGGTTCTGGTGTGGGAGTATCGGTTGGCGCCGGTGTCGGCGTAAAGGTCGGTGAGGGCACCGGCGTCCAGGTTGGTGGCAGCGGCGGCGTTTCGGTCAGCACAACTGTCACCGGCGGTGGAGCAGGTTGCGACTGCCCGGCAGCACCAAACACCCCGGCGCCGAAGAGCGCTGCGATCAGCACCACAACCACCATCCCGGCGCCAATCGGTGCGACGAGTGACCAGCGAATGCCGCGTTGTTCGGGCAGGCGGGGCAACGATGTACCTGACGACGCGCTGTGATCCAGGGCGGAATAGAGCGGTGGACGCCGGAGCGGATCGCCGATCGGTGTTTGATCGCCGCGCACTGATACAACCCGATCCGCATTGCCCGACACCGGGCGCACCGCCGGACCGTTGACGGTTACCGATGGTGGCGCTGTGGGTTGCGAAACAGCGCGGGGCAGCGCCAGATCGGCGATGTCGTTCTTCGACGCCGGAGCGATATTGTTACGTCGGGCAATGATCCGCAATGCTTCGACAAAGGCGGCGCCGCTGCCAAAACGCTGTTCGGGGCGCTTCGCCAGTGCGCGCGCCAGCACCAGATCGAGTTCGGGCGGTTCCTGGGGTGCAATTGACGAGGGGGGCGGCGGAGGCGATTGCACGTGCGCCATGATCAACTGCGGTGTTGCACCGGAGAAGGGCACAACGCCGGTGATCATCTCGTAGGTAACAATCGCCAGCGAATAGAGATCGCTACGCCTATCGACACGCTGCGCCGACGCCTGTTCCGGCGAAATATATTCTGGCGTCCCCATAAAAATACCGGTGCGCGTGAGACGCTCGCCATCAGGCGCCTGCGCAATGCCGAAATCGGTCAGCAGCACGCGCCCCTCGATATCGATCAGGATATTGTGCGGCTTGACATCGCGGTGCACCGCCCCCTGAGCGTGAGCATGGTCGAGCGCATCGGCGACCGGAGCGATAATGCTGATGGCGATTGCCAGCCCCAGCGCGCCGCGCTCGCGGATGATTGCGTGCAGCGTTCGCCCGCGCACATATTCCATTGCAATGTAGCGTAAACCGTTTGCTTCACCAATGTCATACACGGTAACAATATTGGGGTGGCGGAGGTTGGCAACCGTTATCGCTTCGCGCTCGAAACGCCGTTCGAACTCCGGGTCGAGTGCGAGATGCGGCGCCATGACCTTGAGTGCAACGGTGCGCTTCAACGATGTGTCGAACGCGCGATAGACGCGCGCCATGCCGCCGCGTCCGATCTCTTCCTGCACCAGATAGCGACCAAGGTGTTGGCCGATAAGACGGGTCATTGCCGCTCCCGCGTTGTGCCAGCGTGCGTCCGAAATCCGACCTTCCCTCGTCTTGTCACTGTTTTGTCGTCAATGGTATAATCGCTTACAGTACCCGACGAGGATTGTACCACATCGCGCGCCAATGGCACAGATGGCGTCAATACAACGGAATTCGGAGGATATTCCATGCAGTCGGGACCGGTACCGATCCTGGTTATCAGGCGTCAGGATGCTGCAACTATGCAGATCGAATGGGATCGTCCGATCCTTACGTTGGGTCGTGACCTGGCAAATGATATTGTGATCGATCACCCGCTCGCGTCGCGCCGCCACGCACGTCTTGAGCGTGATGAGAACGGCTATCTGATCCGTGATCTCGATAGCACAAATGGAACCTATGTCAATGGCGAACGTATTGAGGGCGCCCAGACGTTGCACAACCAGGATCGCATCTGGATCGCCGATGCCGAGATAGTGTTCAACGATCCCGAAGCGACTCAGAAAGGTCCGTTGCCGCTGGAGATTCTCAAGCGTGTGCGCGCGCACGAAGAGGCGCTGCGCGTCGATAGCCGCGCCAAGGAGGTCTACATTCACGGCAAACTCCTCGATCCGCCACTGACAGTAAAGGAGTTTCAATTGCTCGAACTGCTCTACACCCATAAAGGTCAGGTGCTGAGCAAAGACGAGATTGCCAGAAATGTGTGGGATTATGAAGTGTACGATTACAATGCTATCGATGCGCTGGTCTATCGCCTGCGCCAGCGGATCGAATCCGATCCCGGCAATCCGCGCTTCGTGGTGACCGTTCGTGGGTTCGGGTACAAACTGGTCACTCAGCCAGACCAGTGACGAGTCCTGCTCTGAAAGTGGCGAGGATGATACACAGCATGACCCCTCCGCGTCGATTACGTGGCGTTATTGAACTCCCCGGCGATAAGTCAATCTCGCATCGGGCGATTCTTCTGAATGCGATTGCTACCGGAAGTGCTGAGATTACAAACTTTCTCACCGGCGCCGATTGTCTCTCGACGATTGCCTGTGTTCAGGCGCTCGGCGTGCACATCGAACGCCAGGGAACTACAGTGCGCGTTGATGGTGCAGGGCTGCGTGGTCTCCGGGAACCGGTCGATGTGCTGGACTGCCGTAATTCCGGTACGACGCTGCGCCTACTGGCGGGCATGATCGCCGGGCAGGCGGGAATGTTTGCCGTGCTGACGGGGGACGCGTCGCTTCGTTCCCGTCCACAGCAGCGCATTGTTGCACCGCTACGCGCACTCGGCGCCAGCCTCGACGGTCGGCAGCAGGGCAACTGTGCGCCTCTGGCAGTGCGCGGTGCACACCTGCATGGCGGCGCATACGAGTTGCCAATCGCGTCGGCGCAGGTCAAGAGTGCGCTGCTCCTGGCAGCCCTGTTCGGCGATACTCCTCTGATGCTGAGCGGTCGCACCGATGGGCGGGATCATACCGAACGGATGCTGGCGGCGATGGGAGTCGAGATCACAATCGATGCGCCGGTCATCCGTCTGACGCCGCTTGCACACCCCGATGCGCTGCGTCCCCTCTCGCTGCGGGCGCCGGGTGATCCATCATCGGCGGCTTTCTGGTGGGTCGCGGCAGCCATCCACCCTGACGCCGAATTGACAACCACCGGTGTCTGCCTCAACCCGACGCGCACCGGCGCGCTCGATGCACTACGTGCCATGGGTGCGCAGATCGAGGTGACAAATCAGCGTGTCGAGGGGAGTGAACCGGTCGGGGACGTAACAGTGCGTTCGTCGCAGTTGCGTGGCATCACGATCGAAGGCGCGCTTATCCCGCGCCTGATCGATGAACTGCCGGTGCTGGCGCTCGCCGCGGCATGCGCAGAAGGCGAGACGATCATCCGTGATGCCCAGGAACTGCGTGTCAAAGAGACCGACCGCATCGCAACTGCAGCGTCTGGTCTGACGGCGCTCGGTGCAACGGTGGAGCCAACCGGTGATGGCATGGTTATTTCAGGCGGCGCCCGGCTACACGGCGCTTCGCTCGACAGTCATGGCGATCATCGCCTGGCGATGACGTGGGCTATCGCCGGGCTTGTGGCTTCCGGTGAAACCACGCTGCACGGCGCCGGAGCGGTCGATGTGTCGTATCCGGAGTTCTGGAGCGTACTGGCGCGCGTTGCAGAACGATAGTGATGTGCGAGGCGTAATCTGACACCAGTCTACACCCATCAGATCGAGATCTACACCACTAGTCTGGTTATTACAGGGGCGTATGATCTCACTATCTATCGGCGCGTCAGTGACGCGATTAACGGCGAACAGCGCCGATACCTCTGCCTGCGCGAAGCGACGATCGTACCGCTGGGACATCACCACCCCACGCAGCGTCTGCCGCGACTCTTCTGTGACCGATCAGAGGCGGTGCTGGTGGCAACCCTGGCGGAAGCGCCGCCGCCGCCCGATTACCCCCTCGAAGAACAACGGCGCGAGGTTGTGCCGTTGACGGCGATGTTCTTCACAACCGCCTTCGTCGTCCGCGGGACGTGTTACGTCCGTCCGAATCTGACGCTGACCGAGGCACTTGAGCGACTCATGGAGGATTTTCTGCCGCTTCGTAGTGTGCAAATCTTCCCAATCGCTGGCGGCACACCGATAACACGCGATTTCGCCGGATTAGCGCGCGACAAAATTGTCGCCTTCTACCAGATCGCTGCGCCGCCGTCTGCCCCGCCGTCTGTCGCCGAACTGAAGGAGCCGGCGCCCGCACCGCAGGGATAAACAACGCACTCCTGCTGCGTCAACCATCACCCGCCTGCAGCGATCCGCTCCTGCCAGTATGCCATCAACTCTTCCACCATCATCGGCACATCGATCTGGGGCGACCATCCCGTTGCCTGCCGCAGTTTCGTATTGTCGCCCACGAGCAGCGGTTCATCCGACGGACGCAGGCGCGCCGGATCGATGCGAACTTCCGTCGCAACGCGACCAGAACGTTGCACCAGTGCGACAATATCGCCGATGCGCGTCGCCACACCTGAGCAGAGATTGTAGATTTCACCCGACTCGCCACGGTCGAGCAACAGCCAGAGCGCGCGCGCCACATCGCGCGTATGGGTGAAATCACGCCGCGCTTCCAGATTGCCAACGTAAATGACCGGTTCCTGACGACCATGCTCGATCAGCGCCATCTGACGGCAGAATGTCTGAATGGCGCACCGATCGCCCTGGTGCGGACCGACGTGATTGAACGAGCGGGTGACGACGACGTGCAACCCATAGTTGGCGGCATACTGCAAGCCGCTCAATCCAGCCGCGACCTTGCTCACGCCGTAGGGACTGAGGGGGCGGGTGGGATGCGTTTCGCGGATCGGCGTCTCTTCTGGACGTACCCAGCCATACTCGGCGCTGGTGCCGGCGATATGCACTCGTGCGCGTGGCGCGTAACGGCGCACTGCCTCCAGCAGGTTGATCGTCCCCTCGACATTGGTGCGCATGGTGACGATCGGCGCATCCCACGACTCGCTGGGATAACTCTGTGCTGCCAGATGGTACACGCGCTCTGGCGCCGCTCGTTCCACTGCACGCGCCACCGAGTATGGGTCTTCGATGTCTCCCTCGTGCACAGTGATCCGTCCAAGCAGATGTGCAATCGGGCGTGTATCACTACGCCAGCGTTTGAAAGCGTGGACTTCGACGCCGGGTAACGTTACCAGATAGTCGGCAAGCGCACTGCCGACCGGACCCGTGATGCCAGTAACGAAAACGCGCACGGACCTGCCTCCCCCTGCCTGCACCGTCTCCTGCTGCTCTAGCGTACCGCGACTCACCGGTTTTGTCCAACTGCTATGATCAAAGGCACAGCCTTCGCCCAACCAATGCAGGAACAGTGTTGAGCCTAGCTCTGTCGTTTGACACAGGTACATGCGCGCCTAAGGTCCCCACCCCCGCCCGCCTCCGGTTCAAGGGCTGACAGAACACATGAGCGTCAAGGAGCTTTACGGCATTGGGATGCGCTGGTTGGCCCTCACTCCCTGCCCCTCTCCTGCATGCGGGAGAAGGGAGACCAGAACCACGCGCTAGGGCGTTCCAATGCGGCAGAAGTTGTATTCGCTCATATATTCTGTCCGCTCCTAAACCCGCCTCCGGCTAGGGGCAGGAGTACCCTGATCGGCGTGGGGCGGCAGGGTGTGTTGTTCCACGTTTTGGTTGCGCCAGAGGCTCGCGCTCCCGGCTCGGTTCCATGTTTTGGTTGCGCCGGAGGCTCGCGCTCCCGGCTCAGCTCTCCCAGCTCCCAGAAGGCATACCAGCTCCTGTGCACAGCGGCGCGTCGCTCAGGTGCGGCGCCAGGGTGATAATGCGATCGCGTGCCATGACGTCTATGACACCGGATGTGATATCACTCTGCAACGCGGAACATTGCGCCATCCAGAAGAATGCGTTGATCTTCCGGGGCGTTCGATCCACTATGACCCACCTACTGCGAGCGCGCGCAAGCCCGCAAGCTCAGGCGTATGGTCGGTATGCACATCCTCGACAAAGCCCACAATGCCACTGTTCTGTCGGGTGCGACGCATACTCTGCACAATCATCGCACCGGCTTCACCGGCGCCCATGATCAGCACACGATCACCGCTGTGCCGACGCCAGCGGCGCGGGGAAGTCGGCGCTCGATACGGTTGCTTCGCACGTCGCCAGATAGCATCAGGAAGCCACTGACGGCTGACTTGGTGCAGAATGTACTTTCTCGGTCAGACCGCGCAGTTTCAGACGCGACGGCAGTCGGTTGGCAAACTCGATCACGCGATGGTCGAGGAAGGGAAAGCGGCCCTCGACCGCATGCGCCATGAGCATCCGGTCACTCTGGGCTGCGAGCAGGTACTGTGGGAGAAAGGTGGTGATTTCCAGGTACTGCGCCTGCTGCAACGGATCCCAGGCGCTGAACGCTTCCGGGTAGAACGGTGCGCGATCCTCCAGCTGTGCCAGCGCATCGGCAGCCTGACGCACTTCGTCACTGAAGAAGCGGCGGATGCAACTGGTGGTGCGCTAGCGTGGACGGTGGGAGTAGTCTGGCGCATGCGTGTCCATCAATCCTTCGCTAAAAAACGCCGCCAGGTACGCAGTGTTGCTGCTGGCAAACCCGGCGATCCACGGGTAGAGTTGGCGAAACAGGAGCGGTCGCAGGCGCAATGTCGGTTGACGCGCCCAGAAGCGGCGCACTTTCGCTTCCTTGAAAATGTCGTACCATGCCAGGAAGTCATCGGCGCCTTCGCCGGTCAGCACCACGCGGTAGTTCCGGTCACGCACCAGTTGCGAGAGGAGGAACAGCGGCGCCGGTGAGGTGCGCAGGACTGGCATTTCGGTATGCCAGATCACCTCTGGGAAGATACGTCCGATAGCGGCGTGAGTAACAGACACCACCTGGTGGTCGGTTCCGAGAAACTGCGCCATCTGGCGCTGAAAAGAGCTTTCGTCGAATTCAGGATCGCTGAACGCAATCGAAAAGGTATCGAGCTGAACGCCGGCAGCGCTGCCCGGGCACACCGCCCAACACCGCGCGGCGCGCCGCTGGCAGGCCCTCCGGGGCCTCGCTGACGA